>JAQWLJ010000063.1 GCA_029247365.1 Acidimicrobiales bacterium
TACTAGACATAGAAGCAGATTGTTGTGCTGTTAATTCATCAATAAGATAGGTTTCAATATTGTCATAAAGTTGTTCGATAATTTTAATAACAAGAGTAGTATAATTTATAGAGAGATGGTTAATTAAACCAAGAGATTTGACTCGTTTTAGAATTTTATCAAATGACATATCTTCCAATTGCCCATTTCGTTTAATAACATGCATTTCTGATTTCATTGAAGAATTCATTCTATTCCTAATTATATCACTATAATTTTAAATAATTATAAATAAAATATTTTTATATATATATAGGAAAAATAAAATAAATAAAAATATTTTGGTATTGATAACTAGTTTGGTTTTAACTTTAGGATTGGTTTTTTTAATAAAATATATTTTGGATCATAATATAAAAAAGGGAAGAGAGAGTTTAGTAAAAGATTTGGGAAGAAAGTCGTCTGTTCTTTCAAATAATTACCTAAATATGAACAAACCAATTTATAAAAATAGCGAATATAAGGATACTATTACATGTTATAATACACCGGGTCCAAAAATTAAAGGTGGTATAAGAGTAAATTATTACAATGCTGGTAGGTCTTTATTACTCTAAATTTATAATCAAGAGTTATTGAATATAATATTTCTATAATATAAACATGCGAAGAAAATATACAAGAAAAAGAAAATATACGAAAAAAAAAGGAAAATACTTAAAAAAACATAGGGGAGGTGGTAATGGTACCAAACGAAAGGAGCCGGAGAGGGGGATTGATTTGAAAAATTTGATTATTGGACGTAGAAAAAGACGGACAGCGGATGACGTTAGAAAGGAATCAGTCCAAGCCTTACAGGAGAGGGAAAAGGAGGAAAGGGACAGAGCAGCGGAGGCTGCGGTGCTGCGAAGAAGGTTGCAAAGTCGCCGTTCGGTAAGAAATTCATCGGCGAAATGGAGGTCCGCCTCACCGAGGAGCGTGCCAAGTACCTTCACTCCGAGGAGAACTACCGCGCTGAGGCCGACGCGCTGATTGAGGGGCGCGAGCCCGGCGATGTCCAGTTCGATGAGGAGTCGGGCGAAGGCGACACGCTGGCCGTCGAGCGCGAGCGCGATCTTGCGTTGTCGGCTCAGGCTCGCCAGGCCGTGGAACAAATCGATGCCGCCCTTGCACGCATCAAGGCTGGCACCTATGGCATCTGCACCAGCTCGGGACTCGCGATCCCCCAGGAACGCCTCAAAGCAATTCCGTGGGCGGCCGAACGGGTCGAGTACAAGGTCGGCGGGCTCGGCCGGCTCTGACTGAGACGAACGGAGCATCATCGTGACCGAGAAGGTCGAGGACACCGTTCCTGCGGCCTTCGGCGGCGACCGTCTTGATCGTTTTGTTGCGGCCGTCACGGGTGAAAGCCGTTCGGCTGTCAAGGCCCTCATCGCCGATGGACGGGTCACCCACAACGGCCGGAAGATCACGTCGGCCTCGGTTCGCATCAATGTCGCTGACCGGATTGTGGTTGACTTGCCGCCACCGGTCGATGAGCGTCCCCAACCCGACCCCGCCGTCGAGTTCGTGGTGGTCCACGAGGACGCCGACGTGATCGTGATCGACAAACCTGCCGGGCTGGTCGTTCACCCCGGCGCAGGGCAGCGCGACGGCACGCTCGTCAACGGCCTTCTCGCTCGCTACCCCGAACTTGTGAACGTCGGAGAGGAACACCGGCCGGGAATCGTCCACCGCCTCGACCGGGGGACCTCTGGGGTGCTGATGGTCGCCCGCACTAACGATGCCTACGAGGCGCTCGTCGGCCAACTTGCGGCGCACGAGCCTGAACGTATTTACCAGACGCTGGTCTGGGGGCAGCCCGAGCGCGACACCGGGACGATCGATGCCCCGATCGGCCGCTCTACCCGCCATCCCACACGAATGACCGTCACCCCGGACGGCCGCCTCGCCGTCACCCGCTACTCGGTTCTCGCCCGCCATGTCGAGCCGGTCCCGACTGCCTTACTTGAGTGCCGGCTCGAGACCGGGCGCACCCATCAGATCCGAGTCCATCTCCGAGCGATCGGACACCCAGTCGTCGGTGACCGCGAATACGACGGCGGGCGACCGGGCCTCGACCCGGGTCGCCCGTTCCTGCACGCCCGAGTCCTGCGTTTCGCTCATCCACGCACGGGCGACGCGGTCGAGGCCGAGGCGCCGCTGCCCACTGACCTTGTCGACGTGCTCGCCGGGTGCCGCTGACCGCTCGTGAGACCCAGTGCTCTTCGCCCTGCCGGCGATGTCAGCAAGTGAGAACTAGTCAAGGAACTATCGCATGGAACTCTCGCATGCGAGCGCCGGCATCGCCCCAGATCGTGAGCAGCACGCACTGCCCTTCATGATCGCACGAGGCGTCGGTGTGGGGCTCGCCGAAATCTCCTGCGGTGATGGGACCGTCAACCGCTCGAATGATCTCCGAGAGTCGGATATCGGTTGCCTCCCGAGCGAGCACGTAGCCGCCACCGACACACCGCTTCGAACGAACGAGGCGGGCACCTTTGAGGGCGAGAAAGAGCTGCTCGAGGCATGGCTGGGGAAGTACGGTTCGTTCGGCGATCTCGCGCAGCGAGGTGGGAGAGGATTTGGGGTGGAGCGCGAGCGATAAAAGCGCCCGCGCTGCATAGTCACCACGAGTCGAGACACGCATCGGGGTGGACTCCAGGCCCGCCCTGTTGCGCGGTGTGCCGAGACGCGTCGGTAGCATCGGTTGATGGTCGCCAACGATCCTGTTCTTCCCGACTGGGCTGGCGGCTGTGTGACTCACCTCGTCCCCGCTCTACTCGGTGATGAACGGCTCCCCGCCGCCGCCCCCGACGCGCTGGTCGATGCCTCAGCGGTCGTGCTCGTGGTGATCGACGGGCTTGGCTGGCATCAGTTGCAGCAGTTCTCGTCGGTCGCCCCGACCCTGTCGATGCTCCAGGGCGGTCCGATCACCACGGTCGCCCCGTCCACCACTAGTGCGGCTCTCACCTCAATCGCAACTGGCAGCGCCCCCGGGGAGCACGGCATCGTCGGCTATCGCGTCGATGTAGAGGGGCAGAATCTCAACTGTCTGTCGTGGCGGACCCCTTCGGGCGATGCTCGAGAGCGGATCATTCCCGAATCGTTCCAGACCATCGAGCCCTTCCAAGGTGAGCGGCCAGTGGTGATTCAGAACGCGCCGTTCCACAAGACGGGCTTCACCCGCGCTCACCTACGCGGTGCCCGGCAACAGAACTGGCGGACCTTGCCGACCCTCCCTGTCGAGGTTCGGCAAGCGATCGCTGCGGGTGAGCCGTTTGTTTACGCCTACTACGACGGCATCGACAAGATCGCCCACGAGTTTGGTTTTGGTGAGCACTACCAAGCCGAGCTCGGAGCCGTCGACCGCATGATTGGCGATCTTCTGTTGATGCTCCCGCGCGGTGTGGCCGTCGTGGTCACTGCTGACCACGGACTTGTCGACTGCACCGGCGGGCGCACCGAACTGCATGACGACATCTGGCGTATCACTGATCGTTCGTCGGGCGAAGCCCGGTTCCGCTGGCTCCACGCCGAGCCTGGTCGAGGCCGAGATCTTCTTGACGCAGCACGCGACTACCACAGCGACCGGGCATGGATCGTCTCCGTCGAGCAGGCGGTCGATGAGCGATGGTTCGGCCGTTCCGTGTCCGAGGTCGCGCTCAAACGGCTTGGTGATGTAGCCGTGGTCGCACGCGATCACTGGTTCTTCGCTGATCGGGCCGATGCGACACCAGACTGGTTGATCGGACGCCATGGCTCACTCACCGAGGGTGAGATGCGTGTCCCAATGCTCTGCCACTGGTCTTGACCACCAACCTTTACGAGGAACAAAGCCTGTGAACACTCCTAGTGATCCGCCCGAGCCGCAGTCACAACGGGCGGAGATCGAACGCCCCGAGGTGGAGGTGGTCGACCCGGCTGAGCCCGAAGCCGAGATCGACGAGACGGTCGATCACCCGGCGAAGGTGATGCGGATTGGGGCCATGATGAAGCAGCTGCTCGACGAGTTGCGGTCGACCGATCTTGACGTACCGAGCCGCGAGCGCCTGCGCGAGATCTATGACCGCTCCGTCGGTGAACTCAGTTCGGCGCTGTCGCCCGACCTAGCCGACGAACTCGGCCGCCTGGCGTTGCCCTTCAACGGTGACGAGACGCCCACTGCGGCCGAACTTCAGATCGCCAAAGCACAGCTCGTTGGCTGGCTTGAAGGACTCGTCCAGGGCATGCAAGCAATGTTGTTCGCCCAACAGATGGCCGCTCAGCAGCAGTTGCAGTCGATGCGCGGCGAGATTGGTGCCGGCGAGACCGCCGAGGGCGAGCCGCGGCCGGGCACCTACCTCTAGAGGTCAGCGACTGACCGAGCGACGCGACTCGACCCGGCGCGGGTCAGGCGGTCGTCGATCGCTCTGCCGAGTCCGGGCACCCCTGTCAGCTCGGCGATGATCCGGGTTGGAGCCTCGGCGTCAGCGCGCCGGAGTGCGTCGTAGAGGTTGTGGGCGACGGTCGCGAGATCGGTGCGTGACCCGAGCGACGCGAACTTCCAGTTTGCTGGAAGCGGTGGTGCTTCACCCTCGTAACCGAGGTAGAGGACATTGCCTGCCGGAGCTCTCAACGGATCGAAGGCTGCGATGACGGTGGTGGTCGGTGTGCCGGGGGAGTAGTGGCGTTCATCGTGGCCGGGTGAGGCCAGCGCCTCTTCGGCCGCAGTGTCGACCGACCGGGCAACGACGTGGCGGGCGATTGACTCGAGCGGGATCGCCCCATGGCGGAGCACCACGGCCGTGTCGCCGTCGAACGACACAACCGTCGACTCGATGCCCGCAGCGCAGGGTCCGGAATCAACAATGAGGTCGATCCGGTCGCCAAGCTCGGAAGCGACGTGGCTCGCCTGAGTCGGACTGATGCGACCGAAACGGTTCGCGCTCGGTGCAGCAATTGGCACACCGGCTGCGGTGATAATTCCTAGTGCGGTCCGGTGCGACGGGCAACGGACACCGACATGGGGCAATCCGCTCGAAACCGTGGCCGGAACCGACGCGCGTCGGGGTAGTACGAGGGTGAGAGGGCCCGGCCAGAACGCCTCTGCCAAGATTGTTGCCGGTACCGGGAATGGCCCAGCGACAACGTCGGCAGCCATTGCTAGGCCGTCGACGTGGACGATGAGGGGATCTGTCGACGGGCGTTCCTTTGCCGCGAAGATCAACGCGATCGCATCAGGATCGAGGGCGTTGCCTCCCAGGCCGTAGACCGTTTCGGTTGGGATCGCCACCAGTCCGCCGTCGCGTAGCGTCGTTCCGGCCTGCCTGATCACAGCTGGATCGAGGCTGTCGGCGGGGCAGGGCAGGATGGGGGCAGACATCGGAATCAAACGATCCTACGAGCCACTAGTCACGGTGAGTTGTGACCGCTATGGTCGAAATCACACCCGTGTGATTTGTCCACACGGTGTCCACAGCCGTGTCCACAAGTATCCGGGAGCAGCGCGTGGCGGACTCGTTCGCTCACCTTCACGTCCACACAGAGTATTCGATGCTCGACGGCGCCTCGCGGCTTGATGAGGCGATCGCTGCTGCTGTGGCCGATGGTCAGCCCGCTATGGCGATCACCGACCACGGCAACATGTATGGCGTTCTTGACTTTTACCGGGGCTGTAAGGACGCCGGAATAAACCCGGTCATCGGGACCGAGATGTATCTCGCGCACGAGAGCCGCCACGAACGGCCCAGCCGGCGTGGTAAGTCAGACGATTCAGGCGGCGATGTCGGCGGCGGCAAGAAGCTCTACTACCACGCCATCATGATGGCCGAGAACAACATCGGCTATCAGAACCTCATCCATCTCTCCTCCAAGGCGTACCTCGACGGTTTTCACTACAAACCTCGGGCCGACTGGGAGACGATGGCCGAACACGCGGAGGGGATCATCGCCACCTCGGGCTGCCTCGGTGGCCACGTGCTGCAGTCGCTCATGATCGGCAACGAGGACGCGGCGCTTGAGCATGCGGCTCGATTCCAGGACATCTACGGCCGCAACAACTTCTTCATCGAACTGCAGGACCAGGGGATCCCCGAGCAGCGAACCACCAATCCGCAACTGCTGGAGATCGCCAAGAAGATTGCGGCGCCGATCCTCGCCACCAATGACTCGCACTACACCCACCAGCACGATGCGCAGGCCCACGACGCCCTGCTGTGCGTGCAGACCGGATCGCTCCTCTCGGACACCGATCGCTTCAAGTTTCACGGCGACGGGCACTACATCAAGTCGGCTGGCGAGATGCGGCGACTCTTCGCCGAGTTGCCGGAGTCGTGCGACAACACGCTCTGGATCGCCGAGCGGTGCGATGTCAAGATCGAGTTCGGCAACCCGCAGCTGCCCGAGTTCCCGCTCCCCGAAGGCTTTACCTCCGACACCGAGTACCTCCGTCACATTACCTATGAAGGCGCACATAAGCGTTGGGGTCATGAACTCGGGGCGGAGATCACCGAACGGCTCGACTATGAGCTCAGCGTTATCGACAACATGGGGTTCTCGGCGTACTTCCTCATCACTTGGGACCTCATCACGTTCGCTCGCGATAATGACATCCGGGTCGGACCTGGTCGTGGGTCCGCAGCTGGGTGTGCGGTGGCCTACTCGCTCTGGATTACCGATCTCGATCCGATTAAGTACGACTTGTTGTTCGAGCGTTTCCTGAACCCGTCCCGAGTATCGATGCCCGACATCGACATGGACTTTGATACTCGCTACCGAGACAACATGATCCGTTACGCGGCTGACATGTATGGCCGTGACTGCGTCGCTCAGATCGTCACGTTCAGTCAGATCAAGGCACGTGCCGCGGTGCGCGATGCCGCTCGTGTGCTCGGGTACCCATACGCAGTGGGTGACAAGGTCGCCAAAGCGATGCCTCCGCTCATCATGGGTCGCGATACGCCGCTGAAGTACTGCTTCGAGGAGCACCCGAAGTACATCGACGGGTACAAGTCGGCTGGCGAGTTGCGGGACATGGTCGCCGCCGATGCCGACGTCGAGCGGGTGGTCGACGTGGCCAAGGGCCTCGAAGGCCTCCGTCGCCAGGACGGCATTCACGCGGCCGCCGTGGTGATCACCAAGGAACCGCTAACCGAGTACCTCCCGATCCAGCGCAAGCCCGAAGCCGGTAAGCCGCTCGAGGAGGCACCCGTCGTCACCCAGTACGAGATGCATGGCGTCGAAGATCTCGGATTGCTCAAGATGGACTTCCTTGGGCTTCGAAACCTTGACGTCATCTCTGACTGCCTCGAGCTCATCAACGACACGAAGGGGATCGATCTCGACATCGACGCAATCACGCTCGAGGACCGGCCGACGTTCGAGCTTCTCAAGCGGGGCGACACGATCGGCGTGTTCCAGCTCGAGTCGGCACCCATGCGAGCACTCATTCGCTCACTGGCACCCACCAGCTTCGACGACGTCGCAGCGCTCGTTGCGCTCTATCGACCTGGGCCGATGGCGGCGAACATGCACAACGACTACGCCGATCGCAAGAACGGCCGGAAGCCGATCGAGTTCATCCATCCCGACGCAGAGGAGCTCCTCGGCGACACCTACGGCCTGATGATCTATCAGGAGAGCGTCATGCGAATGGCGCAGAAGTTCGCGGGCTACTCGCTCGCCGAGGCTGACTCACTTCGCAAGGCTATGGGCAAGAAGATTCGCGAGGCGATGGAGAAGGAGCGCCAGAAGTTTACCGACGGTGTCGTCGCCAACGGCTACGAACTCTCGCTCGCGGTCGAGATGTTCGACATCATCGCCCAGTTTGCCGACTACGCGTTCAACAAGTCGCACTCGTACGGCTACGGCTATGTCGCCTACCAAATCGCCTACCTGAAGGCGAACTATCCAGTCGAGTACCTGTCGGCGCTCCTCACATCGGTCAAGACGAAGCTTGAATCGGCTGCGGTCTACCTGAACGAATGCCGCCTCATGGGGATCACCGTTGAGGTCCCCGACATCAACCGGTCTGAGTCCGACTTCACCCCTGGCCCAAATCCCGAGTGGGACGGAGGCCCGTATCGTCCAGGCAGCGACCCGAAGGGCGGGACATCGCCGGGTGACATTGTCTTCGGTCTCTCGGCGATCCGAAACGTCGGCGAGGGCATTGTCGAGAAGATCCTGGCGGCCCGAGAAGCGGCGGGCCCATTCGAGTCCTTCGTGGATTTCGTCGAGCGGGTCGAGATCGAGGCGTTGAACAAGCGGACGATCGAGTCGCTGATTAAGGGTGGCGCATTCGACTCCCTCGGCCATCCTCGCAAGGGCCTGTTGCAGGTCTACGAGCAGATCATCGACCTCACCGTGCAGCGCCGCAAAGAGCACGACATGGGCGTCATGTCACTGTTTGGTGACCTTGATGAAGGGCCCACGTTCGACGAGCGGCCAGACGTCCCCGATGTCGAGTTCGACAAGATGCCGCGCCTGTCCAATGAAAAGGAGATGCTTGGCCTCTACATCTCAGATCATCCGCTGCTCGGATTCGAGGCCCAGGTGCGCCGCAAGGCAGACACCGGCGTCGCCGGCCTGGCCGAGATGCCCGACGGGGCAATCGTCAAGGTTGGCGGTGTCATCACGAACCTGCAACGCAAATGGACCCGTAAGGGCGACCTCATGGCGGTGCTCGAACTCGAAGATCTCGAGGGTTCGGTCGAGGTCATGGTTTTCCCGCGGACCATGCAGGAGCACGGTCCAAAGCTCCGGGATGACGCGATCGTCATGATTCGGGGCCGCACCGAGAACGGTGACGATCTCCCAAAGCTCTTCGCTCAAGACATCGAGATTGTCGAAGATCTGTCCGACAACCAGCCGGTTCGGTTACGGCTCTCGCCCGAGAACCAGAAACCGGAACGCATCGACGAACTCAAGTCGATTCTGTCGGCTCACCCCGGCGACGCACCAGTCGAGGTACATCTGAGCGAACGGCAGGTCTTGCGTCTGCCCGACGAATTCGCGGTCGACAGCAGCAACGGCGTGGTCGCAGAACTCCGGGTTGTTTTCGGTCCCGATGCCATCCTCGTCTGATCTCCGCCGATTCTTGAACTGACGCACGTCGGTGGGTCGTGTGCCCAGCCTCAGCATGTCGGTTCACCAGCGGGCCAGAACTGGCGTTTGCCAGGTTGCGAAATTTGTCCACAGGCTTGAGACTGGAGATACTTATTTTCGCGAGCGAGTGGGGACGAAACGCATGGCAATCGAGGTTGAAACCAAGGACTGCACGGCGCTAAGCGACGCGGAACTGGCCGAGATGGCCGATCTCTGCGCCGACTCTCCGAACGTCTTCGAGGTCGGTCAACTGTCAAAGCAAGCCGAAGCGTGGGTTCTGTGCACGGTCGCCACCGAAAGCGGCAAGGTCCGCGGGTTCTCGTTCTGCACGCTCGAGCGCATTGGCGGCACCCCGTCGGTGCTCGTCGGCGCGGGCCATATCTGCCGCAATACCAAGCGCGACACCGTTCTGCGGGCGATCATTACCGATCAGATGCGCCGCGCCGTGCTTGCGTTCCCCGATGAAGATGTTCTCATTGGCGTGCAGATGAACGACCCGGCTGCGTTCGAGGCTTTCAAGAGCCTCGACGACATCGTTCCCCGTCCCGACCATAAGGCGTCGGGTGAGGAGCGGGCTTGGGGTCGTCGTCTTGCCAAGCGCTTCGGCATCGGCGCGTCGGTCTACGAAGATCGCGCCTTCACCGCCCGCGGTGACGGCAGCCAGGCGCCGGTGCTCGATCACGAGTCGTCGAAGCCGGAAAAGATCGATCCTGCGGTTGCCGAGCAGTTCGCTGGCCTCGACATCGACAATGGCGACACGCTGATCGCCTTCGGCTGGGCGATGGCCGAGGATCTCGAGAAGCTCCTCTAAGTCGACCTCGGTCGCGATCGTGGACCCGGAGTTCGAGCGCCTCGTCCGAGGGCGTCGAATGACGCGCTCGTTCACAGACGAGTTGGTCGATCCCGACGTGATCGACCGGATGCTTGATCTCGCTCGCCGAGGTCCGTCGGCCGGTAAGACGGCGTCGCTCGACTTCCTTGTGCTCGAGGGTGAGCAGACGGCTCGCTATTGGGACACAACCCTTGCGCCGGAGCGGCGCTCAAGCTTCCCGTGGCCCCACTTGCTCGATGCTCCGGTGCTGGTTATTCCGTGGGTGGAGCCTGATGCGTACGTTCGCCGTTACCGCGAGGCCGACAAGGTCTCGACTGGTCTTGGCGCCAGCGAGGATGCATGGGATGTTCCGTACTGGTGGGTGGACGGGGGAGCGGCGGTAATGACGCTGCTGTTGGCCGCCGAAGCTGTCGGCCTCGGGGCCTTGCTGTTCGGCTTATTCGAACACGAGAACGCGGTTCGAGCCGCTTTCGGTGTGCCGGATGGACGGCGAGCCATCGGAGGGATCGCACTCGGCCACGCGGCGCAAGACCGTCCGTCGGCATCGGCCAAACGTGAGCGGGGCGCGTTCGATGAGATCGTCCACCGAGGCGGTTGGTGAGCGAGGTGTCGCCTAATAGCGGAGTGCTGCGAGGCGTCTATCGGGAACTGTGTGGAGAACGCGACCCGCCCAGCGGTGCTTCGCGCACCTAGCGTCATCGGTATGCACACGGATCGGTTGCCTTCCCGCCTGACCTCGGAGCGGACGCTGGCGGCCGTCGTCACGACCCACGCAGCGGCAACCCTGATCATGGTGGGCCTGATCTGGACGGTGCAGGTCGTTCACTATCCACTGTTCGAAAACGTAGGCGCCGACGCCTACCCGGCATATCAAAGCCGCCACATCGACCGCATCGGTGCATTGCTCGTCGTGCCCTGGGCCCTCGAAGGGCTATCGATCGTCGCTCTTGTTGTAATCACCCAAGACCGAACGATGCGGGCGTTGGCGTTCATCGGCGCCGCCCTCATGGCGGCGATTCTGGTTGTTACCGTGATTTGGGCAGCGCCTGTTCACGGTGAACTGCTCGATGGATTTGACCCTGAACGCCACGACACGTTGATGGTGTCGAACTTCACCCGCACGCTGCTATGGACCGGTCGCGGCGCGGTAGCGCTGTGCCTCGTGTGGTTGGTGAGCGATCCGCCGCGAACCCGGTCCTTCGCCTAGCGGTTGATCCCTGCGACTCCGCATGGGCCGGTGGTGCCTCATGGAGCGGTCTCGTCACGTTGGCGGCCGTTTGGTCCCTCGCCATCGGCTCGACAGTCATATTCGCCCGAGTCGCCCTCAATGAATTCAGCGGTGAGAAGACTGCCCGGGTTGATCGAAACGGGGAAGAGTCGGCCGAGTGCCTTGTCGCGTGCATCAAGAACCTGGTGTGGATCGTTGCCATCGCCGTGTTTTGGTTCGGCTTGTAGCCAGGCCAGCAGTATTTCTGCAGCCAGAAACCCAACCGCCTCTGTCGCTCTCATCGCAACCCTTTCCGGTACGGCTCCGTCGGCGCCTCAATCAGGGAGCGGGGTTGCCTGCCCTACGAAGAGACGACCTCTCTCCGCTGAGGAGGGTCGTCGCGGTCTCCACCCCGTCCATGTGAACGTCTTCGAGGGGGGGGGCCGTCGGTGTTGGCGGCGACCAAGGCGCCAGTGGGCTGTATGGCCCCCGCTGCTGAGGAGCGAGCCCAGCCGCGCTCGCTCGGCTGCTGCGACGTTCACGTTGGGGAGGGGCAAATGAACAGAGGGATCCTCCGTGCCGGCGGCTGTTGATTCCTCGCCCCAAACCGGTGGCGATCTGGGGATAGGCGACGAGCCAAACAGCGACTTCGGGCGGCAAAAGACCCTATTGGCTCACATCGCTGCTTGGTTTCTTGTGAAAAGCCCATACGCTCTTGGGCAGATCTGACACAACGTCTGATCGAAGCGAAAGTGGTTTTATGCAAGGAACAGTGAAGTTCTTCAACAACGAAAAGGGCTTCGGCTTCATTTCTCGAGATGGCGGTGACGACGTATTCGTTCACTTCTCTAATATCGCTGGCGACGGTTTCAAGTCGCTCGAAGAGGGTCAGCTCGTCGAATTCGACGTCGCTCCTGGCCGTAAAGGTGAGGAAGCTCAGAACGTCCGCGCGGTCTGATCTAAAGCTCTTGTGGTCGCCGCCGGCCCTCTGGGTCGGCGGCGAGCGCCACTGCACGGCGTCGCACTCCGAGAACGAACTTGAGCGCCGCTGAGCGGACTTGGGTGGTCCGGCAAGCGACATCGGTGACAGAAGCATTACCGAGAGACCGGATCGTTCAATGGAACGGCTCGGGCCAAAGACGGGCGATCACAACTGATCGGTAGGACAGCTGTCCGCTCCGAACCAACGGACGGCGAAGTCGTCGTTGTAGATCTGTTTGCACACCACCTCAGCTTCGCCGGATCGTCTCCAGGGCGCTGCGAATTCGCTTAGCGCTCACCTGACGAGCCACTCCGATCGGTTGCGCAAACAAGCTCACGCGGAGCTCCTGGAGATCCCACGCAAGCTCTTCGAGTTCGGCAGTTGCGCCGCGCTCGTCGACCAGGACGGCATGTTCAGCCTCGACACTTTGCACCGACCGCATCCGGTCGCGGTCCTTGGCGATAGTATCGGGTAGTCGATCGATGCGGTGAAGCGCAGCGCGAAGGTACCGACCTACATCGGCCAGTCGTTCGCTTCCGATTGCGGTGATGAATCCGTCGTAGACGAGCTGACTCTGTTGGGCCGAAATATCGGCGATGGCAGCGGCCAAAACGTTGTTGTCTGTTGTTGTCAATCGTCGAGACAGCACAGCGGATACGTCGAGAACATCGGTTGCGGTCCGGGCGATCTCTCGGACATGACCGGGAAGATCGCTGCGCATGCGCCCGACGAGGGCAGCGTGACCGGCATCGTCCCACGCTGGGCCGCCGCCATCGACCATGACCTGATCGAGTGCGGCGACCACGCAGTCCTCGAACCACGCCTGCGGCCCCTTGTAAGGACTTTGGACGATGATGAGTTTCGCCTCGTTGGTGAGCAATGGGCGAAGGACGTTTCCCAAGGGTGGACGGGCCAGCGAGAGGAGGCGGCGAGCTCCGAGCCACATCTGCTCGGCTTGCTCATCCGCTGTGGCGAAGAGGCGTAGGCCGATCGTTTCACCCTCGTCGACGAGGGCCGGGTAGCTCGTGACGGCCTGGCCGAGACCTTCCGCGCTGACTGTGTGGGGGATTCGGCTGAAAGACCATGCAGTGGCACCGGTGACTTCGAGATCGTGGCTATCGGCATGGAGCAATGCACGTGCTTGATCGAGGAAATAGCGCTTGAGTACCTCGAGATCGTTGTCTTCGGCCAGAACCTCACCCGCGTCGACAATCCGGAAATGCGGACGAAGGTGGGCAGCCAAGCCCGAAGGATCGAAATCCTGCGCGTTGGTTTCACTTCCCCTTTGGTTCACCGCCGCGGTCAATTGATCGATGAGTGGCGGCCCGGCAGGGTCGAGGCCGGGCAGGATCGCAGAAGCCGTCTCTGGGATGGGCACCAGGGGTCGACGGGCTGCCTTGGGCAGTGTTCGGAGCAGTTCGGTCACGAGCTCGCGACGCAGCAGTGGGGTCAGCCAGGTGAATGAGGCTGGATCGACGCGTGACAGGACCTCAAGCGGGATCTCGATCGTGATTCCATCGTCGGGGGCGGCAGGGTCGAATAGGTAGTCGATACGGAACGATTGGTTGCCCCAGGGCCACTCTTCGGGGCAAGCCTCAATACCGTTGACATCGAATCCGCGGAGCAGCTCGTTGACGGAGAGGTCAAGCGCTCCAGGATGGTCACGCTGCTTGTGCTTCCACCACCTGTCGAAGTGACGGACCGAGACCACGTCCGAAGGCACCCGAGATTCGAATGCCGCCCCGAGGATGTGCTCGTCGACAGCGATGTCGCGACGCAACCGGTCGCCGAACCCGGCGATCTCGGCAAGGACCTGGTCATTGTGCGCGATGAACGCATAGTGGCGGTTCCACTGGCCGAGCACGAGCGCATGATGGATAAACAGCTCGCGGGCCAGGGGCGGATCGACACGATGTAAGTGGATCTGTCGATTGGGGACTCCAGGCAGACCGTAGAGCAAGGCTCGTTCATCACACATTGCAGCGCCACGCTCATCGTTCCACCAGGGATCGGAGTGCTCCCAACGCAGCAAATGTGACGCACTGCGCTCAAGCCACTGGGGATTGATCGGGGCAACCATCCGACCCCGGAGCTGGTTGGTCTCGACCAGTTCAGCGGCCATCACCCAGCTCGGAGTTCTGCGCTTGAGCGCAGATCTGCCGGCGAGCACGAAGCGGGCATTGCGCGTACCTCGGTACTGCTTTGCTTCGTTGTCGTAAAAGCCGACCTGGGCGAGGAGTCCGGACAGCAGCGCCTGATGCACGGCGTCGGGAGGTGCCGGGTTGTCGTTGAAGCGAAGGCCGAGATCCTTTGCAATCTGGCGCAGTTGACGATGTACGTCCTCCCACTCCCGGATACGAAGGACGTGCAGGTACTCATCGCGACACATCCTGCGGAAGCTGTTGCCGGAGCGTTCGTTGCGTTCGGCCTTGATGTGCGCCCACAGCAGGAGCCACGAAACGAAGTCCGAAGACTCGTCGGTGTAGCGAGCGTGGAGTTGGGCGGCCCGCTCAGCAGCGGATCCGCTGCCGACGCCGGTCGGTCGAAGACGCGGGTCCTGTACTGACAGCCCGGCCACGATGATCGCGACCTCGGTCACGCAGCCATGGTCATCGGCTTCGAGGAGCATTCGGGCAAGCTTTGGGTCAATCGGGATCGAAGCCAGTTGCGCACCAAGTGGTGTGAGCCAGTCGTCCGTGCCGCTGTGGTTTGGGTCGATCGCGTCGAGTTCCTCGAGCAGGGTGATGCCATCGCGGATTGCGCGTGCGTCCGGGGGGTCGACGAACGGAAACGACTCTGCATCACCGAGCCCGAGTGACGCCATGCGAAGCACTACCGAGGCGAGATTGGTGCGTTGGATCTCGGGTTCGGTGAACGCAGGTCGGTCAAGGAAGCCGGACTCGTCGTAGAGGCGAATGCAGATGCCGGGGCCGAGTCGGCCGCATCGGCCCGCTCGCTGGTCGGCCGAGGCTTGCGAGATGGGCTCGATGGGGAGTCGTTGGACCTTCGTGCGTCGGTTGAACCGCGAGATGCGGGCGGTACCGGTGTCGATGACGGCGTGAATGCCTGGCACCGTCAGCGACGTTTCGGCGACGTTCGTCGAGAGAATCACGCGACGCCCGCGATGGCTCTGGAAAATGCGTTGCTGCTCGGCGGAGGAGAGCCGAGCGAACAGCGGAACGATTTCGACCTCTCCCATCGTTTTCGCGAGATGATCTTGGGCCTCGCGAATTTCACGCTCACCCGGAAGGAAGCACAAGATGTCGCCCGGTGTTTCGCGTAGCAAGGTACGAGCGGCCTGCTCGATGCCCTCGGTCGTGTCGAGCACCGGTGCATCGGGGTTATCGGGGTCGCCAAGCGGCTGGTATCGGACATCGACCGGGTAGGTCCGACCCGACACAGCAATAATCGGTGCTTTGTCGAAGTGAGCCGAGAACTTCTCCGTGTCGATTGTGGCCGACGTGATGATCACCTTGAGGTCATTGCGGCGTTCGATCAGTTGGCGGAGGTAGCCGAGCAGGAAGTCGATGTTGAGCGTCCGCTCGTGCGCCTCGTCAATGATGATCGTGTCGTAGCGACGGAGGTCGGGATCACGCTGCAGCTCGGCCAAGAGGATGCCGTCGGTCATCGTCTTCACGAGCGTTCGATCGCTCACCTCGTCGGTGAAGCGGACGGTATAGCCAACGAGATCGCCGATGCTGGTGCTGAGTTCATCTGCGATACGAGCGGCGATCGATCGTGCCGCCAGACGGCGAGGCTGGGTGTGGCCGATCATCGCTTCGACACCGCGCCCGAGTTCGAGGCAGAACTTGGGGATTTGGGTGGACTTGCCAGAACCGGTCTCGCCCGCGATCACGACGACTTGGTGGTCGCGAATCGCGCTGAGAATCTCCTCGCGGCGATCGGCGATCGGGAGGTCGGCCGGGTAGGTGATCTCAGACACGCTGGCACGGCGCTGCTCAACGAGGTCCCGGCGCATGGCACTAACCGTAGACAGGAAACCAGGGTGGCCGGTCCCGACGTCGTTGCGCACTTGCGCCCAACCCACGGTCATGAGCTCGCTGATAGTGACGCTGGGAGGCACCGTCACCCCGTCTGTGGGGGTTTGGCGACGCGACGCAGGACAATTCGGCCCGATCCACGCTGTTCAAGGGGATGGAAGCGTCACCGCATTTGCTGCTGCGTCGGAGAGGTGCGGAAAGCGTCGGAATGCCGCCCGCGCGTGGCGCCGCGGGTCTAGGTTCCAACCAATGACCGTGCGCATCGACGTCACCGCCCCCGATGACCCCCGAGGTGCCCATGTGGTTGCCAACGCCCCGCTGGTTGGAGTTGTGGCGTTGGCTGGTTGCCGGGTAACCCGGGTGCATCATGTGGAGGGCGATGTCACGGCCACCCAGATCGCCGAGCTGTGCGAGCAGGTGCTCGTCGACCCGGTAGTCGACTCGAGCATTGTTGACGGTGTGACGCCAGCCCAAGGTCGAGTTGTCGAGGTAGCGCTGATGCCAGGAGCCACCGACCCCGACGCTCGAGAACTTGAGCAGGCGGCCCGCAATCTGGGGCTTCCTGCGATCCGGGTTGTCACCGCTCGGCGCTACGACCTCATCGGCGAACTCTCCGACACCGATGTCGCCACCCTCACCCGTCGATTGCTTGCGAATGACACCATCGAGATTTCAACCGAAGGAGAACTCCCAGCCGAGTTTGCTGGTGCGGCCGAAGCCGATGTCCGGGTGGACCTCGTTCCTCTGGACAGCTTGTCGGATGATGAGCTAGCCCAGCTCAGCCACGAGCGGGTGCTTTCGCTCGACCTCAGGGAGATGCAGGCCATCCAGGCGCACTTCGCAGCCGAAGGTCGGCATCCGCGCGACGCCGAGCTTGAGACGCTGGCCCAGACATGGTCCGAGCACTGCGTGCACAAGACATTCCGGGCCACGATCGATCTCACCCATACAGCGGCCGACGGGACAGTCACCAGGACCCAACACGATGGGCTGCTGCCGGCACTGCGCGAAGTCACCGAGGAGCTTGATCCACCATGGCTTCGATCGGCGTTCGTCGACGACGCTGGCATTGTTGCCTTCGACGACGAATTCGATATCGCCTTCAAAGTCGAGACCCACAACCACCCGTCGGCGCTTGAGCCATTCGGTGGGGCCAATACCGGGGTGGGTGGAGTCGTTCGCGACGTTATCGGTGTGTCGGCTCGGCCGATTGCGTGCACCGACGTCCTCTGTTTTGGCCCGGCCGATCTGCCTGACGACCAACTGCCCACCGGCGTGCTGCACCCGCGCCGAATCCGCGACGGGGTGGTCGCCGGTATTGGCGACTACGGCAACAAACTCGGACTTCCGACAGTCAACGGCGCAGTGCTGTACCACGAGGGCTACACGGCCAACCCGCTTGTGTACTGCGGGGCGCTTGGCATCCTGCCGCACGGCTCGCACCCCACCAAGCCAGAAGTCGGCGATCGCATCATCTCGCTCGGTGGGCGGGTGGGCCGCGACGGCATTCATGGTGCGACCTTCTCATCGGCTGGAATGGACGCATCCACGGTTGACCATGTCGGCTCTGCGGTACAGATTGGCGACCCGATCACCGAAAAGGGTCTTATCGAGGTCATCGAGCGGGCGCGCGACGCCCATCTCTACAACGCCATCACCGACTGCGGCGCTGGAGGCTTCTCGTCGTCGGTCGGCGAGATGGGGGAGGATCTGGGTGTCGATGTCGATCTGTCGGCTGTGCCGCTCAAATACCCCGGGCTACAACCCTGGGAGATCTGGTTGAGCGAGGCCCAGGAGCGAATCGTGATAGCGGTACCGCCGGCCAAACTCCACATGCTCCGAGATTTGTGCGGCGCGTGGGATGTTGAGGTCACCGATCTTGGCACATTCACCGGCAGTGAGCGTCTCGTGGTGCGCTACGGCGACACCCCCGTGGTCGATGTGCCGATGGCCTTCCTCCACGATGGCATCCCGCGTCGCGAGATGGACGCCGCATGGGCTGATTCAGCACCGACCGACGTGGTCGTACCCGCGATCGGCGTGTCACACGTCCTCCGGCTGCTTGCACACCCGAACGTGGCCTCGAAAGAAGACATCATTCGCCGTTACGACCACGAAGTTCGCGGCGGCACCGTGGTGCGTCCCTATGTCGGCCCCGAGGCCGACGGTCCAGCCGACGCTGCGGTCCTGAAGCCACTCGGTACCGCCGGAACGAAGGCGGTCGTTCTCAGCAACGGCATCTGTCCATCCGTCGGGCGCCACGATCCCTATGCGATGGCATTGCTCGCAATGGACGAGGCGGTCCGGAACCTCGTTGCGGTTGGCGGCGATCCCGATCAGGTCGCCGTGCTCGACAACTTCTGCTGGGGTGACCCCACGAAATCCGACCGGCTCGGCTCGCTTGTCCGGGCGGTGCAGGGTTGCACGGAAGGCGCCCGCCGCTACTCGATGCCGTTCATCTCCGGCAAGGACAGCTTGTTCAACGAGTTCGACGGTGAAGCGATTCCCGGCACTCTGCTCATCTCGGCACTCGGGCTCGTGCCCGATCTGCACCGTGCGATCGACTCGGCTGGGATGGCCGACGGCGACGATGTGTGGCTCGTTGGCGAGCATCAGAGAGCGCTGGGTGGATCGTTGGCGTCCGACGAGTTCAATCTGGGCGCCACCGACGTTCCCACTCCGCTTCACGACCCCTTGCCGCGCTACCGAGCGATCCACGCTGCGATTGCTTCGGGACTGATCTCTGCCGCCCACGACTGTTCCGACGGCGGCCTAGCGGTAGCTGTTGCCGAGATGGCGATCGCGGCCCGGCTCGGGGTCACCATCAATGTGCCTGCCGACGGGTTCGACCCAGCGACGGCGCTGGTCAACGAGGCACCGGGTCGGCTTGTGCTCACGGCCAGCGTAGCGGAACGCCCAGCCGTGGCAGCGATGCTCGGTGAGCACGGCCGCCGGATTGGGTCGGTGACAGGTGATACGTCGGTCACCCTGGGCGAGGTGGTGGTGCCGCTTGACCAAGCTGTCGCCGCAAGCACGAAGGGACTTGTCGGATGAGTACCCCACCCGTCCTGATTCCACATGCCTCGGGTACGAACCGAGATGAGGAGGCTGCCCAGGCGATCCGGCTCGCAGGGGGCATGCCAACCATCGCCCACGTCAACGAGCTACGAAGCGGCGAGGTGAGGATCGCCGACTATGCGGCGATTCTGCTGCCCGGTGGGTTTAGCTATGGCGACGCGCTGGGAGCCGGCGGACGTTTTGCGCTTGAGCTCCGCACCTGGTTTGCCGACGAACTGGCCGCTGCGGCTGCGGCGGGCAAGCCGATGCTCGGCATCTGCAATGGCTTCCAAGTACTGGTAAAGGCTGGGTTGTTGCCCGGGCCGATGGGTAAACCCCGCTCGGTCACTCTCACCGAGAATGCCGAGGGGCGCTTCGAGTGTCGTTGGGTGACGCTCAGGATCGAAGCATCGTGCCGGAGTGGCTGGCTCGGGTCGGTGGGCGGCACCACGATCCGGTGTCCGATTGCCCACGGTGAGGGTCGCGTGGCCGTCGCCGATGCGGCCACCGCCGATCGGCTCGAAGACGGCCTGGTGGCGTTTCGTTACCTTGCCGATGGCACGCGGCCGACCTCGAGCCACCCCAATGCTGCCAGCGGTGCCTACCCTGCCAACCCCAACGGTTCGGTCAACGATATTGCGGGGATCTGCGACGAGCAGGGCACCATCGTCGGCTTGATGCCCCACCCCGAAGATCATGTCCTGGCCTGGCAGCGGCCCTCGGGCCCCGAGGGGGGCTCCGGACTTCCCCTGTTCGAGGCGTTCGTCGCTGGCGCCCGATGAGTCTTGATCTCGAACCCGCGCTTGCTCACCCGTTCACGGGGGTCGATGCCGCAGCGGTCGCAGCGCTCGGCCCACTCGTCGTCGGCAAGGTCCGCGACATCATCGATCTCGGCGACACGATCGCCCTGATCGCCACCGACCGCATCTCCGCCTTCGACCACGTCTTGGGTGCGGTGCCGTATCGAGGGCAGGTCCTCAATGAGTTGGCGGCGTGGTGGTTCGAACGCATCGCCGACCTCGTTCCGTCGCACGTCGTGAGCGTCCCCGACGCCAACGTGACGCTCGGTAAGAAGTGCACGACGCTGCCCGTGGAGGTCGTCGTTCGCGGTCAGTTGTCGGGCTCGACGTCGACGGCTTTGTGGACTGCGTACGCGGCGGGGGAGCGGACGATCTATGGAATCGACTTTCCTGACGGCATGCAGAAGAACGATCCGCTGCCCGAGGCGATCATCACGCCTACGACCAAAGCCGAGCAGGGCGGCCACGACGAACCGATCACCGAGGCCGACATCGTGGCGGACAACCTTGTCGATGGAGCGCTGTGGGAGCAGGTGCGTACGGTCGCGCTCGCCGTCTTCGAGCGAGGGCGTGACGTTGCGGCCGATGCTGGCCTGGTGCTCGTCGACACCAAATACGAGTTTGGGCTCGACGCCGACGGCGTACTCACGATCATCGACGAAGTGCACACGCCGGACTCGTCTCGTTACTGGCGGGCGTCAACGGTCGACGAACGGCTGGCAGCGGGCGAGGAGCCCGAGAACCTCGATAAGGAGTATGTGCGACTCGCGTACGTGCGGAACGGCTATGACAAGCTCTCCGATCCGTGGCCGTTGCCCGAGTCGCTCGCAGTCGAGGCCGCTGGCATTTACCGGGAGACGTACACAGCGCTCACTGGTCGCTCGTTCACGCCCGCTTCGTACCCGGCCGCCGAGCGAGTAGTCGCTGCGCTGCATGCCGTTGTCGACTGACCGAAAAACTGGCGCGATTTCGTATCCCACGCGCGCCTCGCTGGCTGCGCGAGGATGCAGACTGGAGCGGGCTTCCGGAGAGGATCGGGTTCCGTGGCAGACGATCCGCAAGTTGGCGTGATCATGGGCAGCGACTCCGACTGGGAGACGATGCGCCGCGCCGCGGATGTCCTCGATCAGTTCGGTATCGCCCATGAGGCTCTCGTGGTCTCAGCTCATCGAACCCCCGACTGGATGGTCGAATACGCCGAGACTGCCGAGGAACGGGGGCTTGAGGCCATCGTCGCAGGAGCTGGCGGTGCAGCTCACTTGCCTGGCATGGTCGCTGGCCACACGATCGTCCCCGTTGTGGGGGTCCCGATCAAGAGTCGCTCTCTCAATGGCATGGACTCGCTGCTCTCCATTGTGCAGATGCCCGGCGGCGTACCGGTGGCCACCATGGCAATCGGTAATGCCGGGGCCACGAACGCCGGGTTGTTCGTTGTCGCGATGCTCGCCCGTCATGATGAGTCGTTGGCCAGAGCCCTCAGAGACTTTCGAGCCGACCGAGCAGCGCAGGTCCGATCGATCGAACTCGACCGCTGACCTGATGCCCTCCGCTCCGCTCGACCCTGGCAGCACCATCGGAATCGTGGGAGGTGGACAACTTGGCCGCATGCTTGCTCAGGTGGCCCGCCAGCACGGCTACGGCGTCGCTGTGTTCACCGGCGGTGGCTCTGGCTCGCCGGCTGGTGTGCTTGCCGACCATGAGTTCTCGGGGTCCTTCGACGACGCTGACGAGGTCGCGGCCTTCCTGGAGATGGTTGATGTACTGACGTGGGAGTTCGAGAATGTCGACGTTGCCCTGGCCGACGCCGCCGAGGCCGCCGGTGTGCCCGTGCGGCCGTCGGGCTCGATCATCGCTGCAGCGCAGGACCGCAACCTCGAAAAGCAAGCGCTCACCGCCGCTGGTGTTCGTGTCGCCGCGTGGCGGGGGGCCGAAACTGCCACCGAACTCGAAAACGCAGTCGCGGAGTTGGGCCTGCCGGTGATCGCCAAGACAGCCCGGTTTGGCTACGACGGCAAGGGCCAGGTCCGGATCGACGACCCGGCCGACGTGGCCGCAGCATGGGAGAAACTTGGCGGCGCCCGCCTCGTTGTCGAGTCGGTGATTTCGTTTGACCGTGAGCTCAGTGTGGTGGTTGCTCGCAGCGTCGACGGCACGGTGGTCGACCACGGGGCAATGGAAAATACGCACATCAATCACATCATCGACACCACGGTGGTTCCGGCTATGGTCGACGACGCGACTGCCGAGGCCGCTCGCAAGACAGCTCACCTGGTTGCCGAAGGGCTCGGTCTCGTCGGTGTGTTGTGCGTCGAGTTGTTCGACACCGCCGACGGAATCATTGTCAACGAGATCGCACCTCGGCCCCACAACAGCGGTCACTGCACGATCGAGGCCGCAGCGGCCGGACAGTTCGAGCAGCAACTCCGCGCGGTCACAGGTATGCCCCTCGGCGACGGCTCATGCCAACCGGCAGCGATGGCACAGATTCTCGGTGATCTTTGGGCAGCCGGTGAGCCCGACTGGTCGGCCATGCTGGACCAGCGTGATGTGCATCTGCACCTGTACGGAAAGAGCGAGGCCCGACCGGGCCGCAAGATGGGGCACCTCACCTGTGTGAGCGATGACCCCGCACATGCACTCCAACGAGTGCTCGAGGCGCGCAACGCGCTCACTGGACGGTGATCCATGTACCAGACCGATGATCAACCCAAGGAAGAGTGTGGTGTCATCGGCATCCACGCGCCCGGCCGAGATGCCGCCCGCCTCGGGTTCTTCGCTCTCTACACGCTGCAACATCGTGGCCAGGAAGCGGCCGGCATTGCGTCGGTCGACGATGGGGTCGCCCACATCCACAAGGGCCAAGGGCTTGTGTCAGCGGTGTTCAACGAGGACAACCTGTCGACGTTGAAGGGTGACTTCGCGATCGGGCACACCCGATACAGCACGACCGGCAGCTCGGGGCTGCGTAATGCCCAGCCGTACATGATCGAGACGATCGACGGGCCATTCGGCCTTGCCCACAATGGCAACCTCGTCAACGCCAATATCCTTCGGCGCCAGCTTCTCGAGCGCGGTGTGGGCCTGCAGACATCGTCGGACACCGAGGTGATGGTCCACCTGCTCACCGCTGGCAGCGGCGACTGGACCAATCGAATCAAGACGCTGATGGCACAGGCTGAGGGTGCCTTTGCCCTCACAATCCTTACCAGCAACGCCGTCTACGGCGTACGTGACCCGTGGGGATTTCGGCCGTTGGTTGTCGGCCAGTTCGACGATGGTTACCTGCTTGCATCGGAGACCTGCGCCTTCTCGGCGATCGGCGCCGAACTTGTGCATGAAGTCCAGCCGGGGGAGATCGTTCGGCTCGATGACGCGGGATACCACGTCGAGCAAGGGGCGGTGCCGAAGCAAAAGGCGTTCTGCACGTTCGAGGAGATCTACTTTTCCCGGCCCGATTCGATCCATCACGGCAAGCTGGTTCACAGCACCCGCCAGAACCTTGGGCGCGAACTCGCCCGGGAAGCGCCGGTTGACGCTGACCTCGTTGTTCCCGTGCCCGACTCGGGCACGCCGCACGCAGTGGGGTTCGCTCAAGAAGCGGGCATTCCGTACACCGAGGGCCTCATTAAGAACCGATACGTCGGCCGGACCTTCATCGAGCCGACGCAACGGCTGCGTGAAACCGGCGTACGCATGAAGTTCAACCCGCTCGGCGACAACCTGCGCGGAAAGCGGGTCGTCATGGTCGATGACTCGATCGTGCGCGGCACCACATCGGGCCCACTCGTGCAGATGTTGCGTGATGCGGGAGCAACTGAGGTGCACGTCCGTGTGGCCTGCCCGGCCATCACCGACCCCTGCTACATGGGCGTCGATATGGCGAGCCGCGAAGATCTCATCGCTGGGCACAAGAGCATCCCCGAGATCTGTGAGCACATCGGCGCCGACTCGCTGGCCTTCTTGTCAATCGATGCGATGATGCGGGGCCTCGACGCGGACGACGGGTTCTGTAATGCCTGCTTCACCGGAGTGTATCCATTCGAGTCCGAGCGGTTTGTGCAACTGACGCTCAACTCCAAAGAGCAGTTCGCGAACGTCTGGGGCGACTGATGGGCGAACGCGTCTTGGTGGTCGGCGGTGGTGGGCGCGAGCACGCGCTCGTCTGGGGGCTGCTGCGTTCCCCACAGGTCGACGAGGTCATCGCAGCTCCGGGCAACCCGGGAATGGATGCGGAACCCGGGTGTGTTTGTGTCCCCGAGACGTCGGCTCGCGACGTTGATGCCGTCGTTGCGCTGGCAGAACTCGAAGCGGTCTCACTCGTGGTGGTGGGTCCTGAAGATCCGCTCGTCGCAGGGCTGGTCGACCGGCTGGCCGAGGTCGGGATCGCGGCGTTCGGCCCGTCGGGCGCAGCGGCTCAGCTCGAAGGATCGAAGTCGCACTGCAAGGAATTCCTTGTCGCCCACGGCATCCCTACCGGCACTGCAGCCACGTTCACCGACGCAGACGAAGCCCTTGCGTATCTCGACAGCCTGGAGGCTGTCCCCGTCGTAAAGGCCGATGGCCTCGCGGCAGGCAAGGGGGTGATTGTCGCGGAGACCCGCAACGAGGCGGCTGACGCCATTCGGGAGATTCTCGTGGATGGGCGGTTTGGTGACGCCGGCAACGAGGTGCTGCTCGAGGAACGCCTCACCGGTACCGAGGTCTCGGTGCTCGCGTTCTGCGACGGGAGCGACTACGCGGTGATGCCGGCTGCGCAGGACCACAAACGATTGCTGGTCGGCGATGAGGGTCCGAACACCGGCGGGATGGGAGCCTTCCATCCGTCGCCGATCGCCAACGACGCCCTCATCGCAGAGGTCGTCCAGACCGTGATCGAGCCGACGCTTGCCGGGCTCGCAGGCCAAGGACGGCCGTACAAGGGCGTGTTGTATGCCGGGATGATGCTCACTGATGCCGGGCCGAAGGTGATTGAGTTCAACTGTCGGTTCGGGGATCCCGAGTGCCAGGTCGTTATCCCGCTGCTCGAAACTGACCTCTACGAGGTGCTGGTGGCATGCGTCGAGGGACGCCTCGACTCCACTGACGTTGTGTGGGCCGATCAGGCCGCTGTCACCGTCGTCATGGCCTCCGACGGCTATCCGGTGTCGAGCACGCCTCCGGTGCCCATCAGCGGCCTTCATGACGTCGCTGACGACTGTGTGGTGTTCCACGCCGGCACCAAGGTCATCGACGACGTCGTCCATGTCAGCGGCGGCCGAGTATTGACCGTGACTTCGCTTAAGGCGACGCTTGCAGAGGCGGCTGAGGCCGCTCATGCGGGCATCGCAGCGATCGACTTCGATGGTGCGCAGCACCGCCCCGACATCGCCCGTGAAACGGCCCAGGTACGCACATGACCCACTACGCAGACGCGGGCGTCAATATCGATGCCGGCAACCGAGCCGTCAAACTCATGGGCGACGCAGTTCGCTCGACCAACACTCCGGCGGTCCTATCGGAGCTCGGCGCGTTCGGGGGGCTCTTCTCGACCGATGGCCTGGGCGCAGGCGCGGTGCTCGTCGCGTCGACCGACGGCGTCGGCACCAAGGTCGAGCTTGCGGCGCGTTACGGGGGTTGGAATGGCGTTGGTCGTGACCTGGTCAACCACTGTGTCGACGACATCCTGGTTCAGGGCGCCCGACCGCTCTTCTTCCTCGACTACATCGCAACCGCCAAGCTCGTCCCAGAGATCGTGGCGGAGATCGTCACCGGCATGGCCGACGCGTGCCGCGATGTTGGCTGCGCGCTCCTTGGTGGGGAGACCGCCGAGATGCCGGGTGTTTACACCGAAGGGTCGGTCGACATCGCCGGCACGATCGTCGGCGCGGTGCATCGCGACGCGCTCTGGCCCCGCACTGACGTCCTGAAGGCAGGTGACCTCCTGCTCGGTATGGCCAGCGACAGCCCCCATACGAACGGGTACTCGCTCATCCGTTTGCTGCTCGACCGTCACAGTGACAACCCGCCAGACGAGCTCATCGAGTGGCTGCTCACCCCCCACAAGAGCTACCTGGGCAACGTCGACGAGCTACGGGCGCTCGGAGTTGAGCCCAAGGCGCTCGCCCACATCACTGGTGGTGGCTTCTTCGAGAACATCCCGCGGGTGCTGCCCGAGGGTGTCGCGGCCCAGATCCAGCTCGGCACGTGGGGTGTCCCAGCCGGGTTTCGGCAGCTCGTCGAATGGGGTGGGGTTCCCGATTCTGAGTCGTTCCGGACCTGGAACATGGGTATCGGATTAGTTGTCGCCATCGACGCGGCCGACGCCGGGGCGGCTGCTGCTGCCGGACACCCCGTTATCGGCCAGCTGATCGAGTCGGGTTCTGGCGATGTGGAGTTGGTCGGGGACTGGCGGTGACCTTCCGGCTGGCCGTCTTGGCGTCCGGCTCAGGCTCGAACCTCCAGGCGATTCTCGATTCATGCGCCAGCGGCAGACTCGAGGCTGAGGTCGTTCTCGTCGTGGTCAACCGTCGTTCCGCCTTCGCAGCGAACCGAGCCGAGGCAGTCGGTGTGCCGGCGATTTATCGGCCGATGGGCCCGTTCCGCAACGAGTTCCCCGACGATCCTCGCCGGGCACGCGAGGCCTACGATGCCGCACTCGCTGCGGAGATCGCCGAGCTGCAGCCCGATCTGATCGTGCACGCCGGATGGATGCACGTGTTCACTGCAGCCTTTCTCGACCGGTTTCCCAATCGGGTCATCAATCTCCACCCGGCGTTACCGGGAGTCTTTCCCGGCGCTCACGCGATCGACGATGCGTGGGTTGCGCACGAGACTGAGGGGCTCGACCACACTGGTGTGATGGTGCACCTCGTCCCCGATGAAGGGGTCGACAACGGACCGGTCCTCGCCTCGCAGCGCGTCGACATCGCTCCGGATGACTCTCGTGAATCGCTGGAAGCGAAGGTTCACGCAGTCGAGCACGAGTTGTTCTTGGACGCCATTGCCGACTATCTCCGGGGACAATGAACAAGAACGCACCGACCGGTATGGCCCTCTGGATCGCAGGGGTTCGCCCGCGCACCCTTCCGGCTGCGGTCGTACCAGTCGCCGTCGGTGCAGCTGCGGCTGTCGGCCACGAGTCCGGTGCCGTTTGGTGGCGAGGGGGGCTGGCACTGGTCGTTTCTCTCGCGTTGCAAATCGGCGTCAACTTCGCCAACGACTACTCCGATGGCGTCCGCGGCACTGACGATGAGCGGCGGGTCGGACCATTGCGTCTTGTTGGGTCAGGCCTGGTTGACCCGGCAATGGTGAAGCGAGCAGCGACCATCGCGTTCGCGGTTGCGGGAGCCGCCGGGACCGTCTTGGCGCTTGTCGTCGGCCCTGAACTCTTCGTTGTCGGGGCAATGTCCCTGCTCGCAGGGTGGACCTACACCGGCGGACCGAAGCCCTACGGGTACCTGGGGCTCGGTGAGGTCTTCGTCTTCGTCTTCTTTGGCTTGGTCGCCACGGTTGGCACAACCTACGTGCTCGTCGAGGAGATCACAGCGCTCTCGCTGGCTGCCAGCGTCGCCGTTGGCTTATGGGCGACCGCGCTGCTGGTGGTCAACAATCTCCGAGATATCCCGGGTGACACCGAAGCCGGGAAGAACACGCTGGCTGTTCGGGTCGGCGCCTCGGCGACGCGGGTGGTCTTCGTCGTGATGCACCTGGCAGCCCTAGGCGTCGCAATCGCGGCGAGCATTGTGCACGATCGCTGGGCAGGACTGATCGTGGTCTTCGGGCTGGCGTTCATGATCCAGGCCTGCGTTGATGTGGCCAAGGGGGCCACCGGCCACGCACTCATCAAGGTGCTTGGCCTCAGTGGCCAAGTCCAACTCATCTCTGGTCTCGGCTTTGCGATCGGCCTCGCGGTTAGCGGCTGAAAGAAGAGGGCCCGAAGAGTTTCGGGCCCGCTCTTCAAAGAGGTTGGTTGAGTTCGACCTCGTTGCCGGAGGGGTCGCGGAGGAAGGCCTGACGGCAGATCCCCTCGATCTCGCCGGTACGGGTCGGCGAGATGCCCTTGGTTGCGAGTTCGTTGAGCGCTGCGTCGATGTCGTCGACCTGCAGCGCAAAGTGTTGGCCGACGGCGTCGGGCGGCGGGAATCCGAGCAGGTGGAGCTCACCCATTCCGTTGAGTGTCATCCATGCGCCGTCGAAGCCGAGGTCGGGCCGCTCGAACTCGCGGAAGCCGAGCGCCTCGTAGAACTGGATCGCCGGGGGCATATCCGAGGCGTTGAGTGAGACGTGGTGAACGGCGTTAGCGACCATCAGGAGGCTCCTCGAGTGGCGGTGAACAGGTGCGCGCCGGAAAATACCGTCCGCTCGACATCGACGAAGCCGGCAGCTTCGAGCTGGGCTTTGAGCTCGGGCCAGGGTGGTAGGTAGGCGACAGACTTTGGCAGGTAGCGATAGGCCCGACCCTCGCTCAGCAGGCCCCCGATCATCGGTACGACCCGGTTGAAGTAGATGCCGTGACCGAACCGGAGCAGCTTGTTCTCGGGAGGGGAGGCGTCGAGGAACGCGATCCTCCCGCCCGAACGAACGACGCGTGCGACTTCGTCGAAGAAGCCGGGAAGCTCGATCAGGTTGCGGAGCGCGAAGCCACAGGTGGCACCGTCGACTGTCGTGTCGGCCAGCGGCATTGCCAGGATGTCGGCATGCAGCAGTGGTGACTGGGTTCGGGCCTCGACCAGCATCCCCATCGATAGGTCGAGACCGATCGCCGCCATACCTCTGTTCTCGATCTCGCGGCAGAAGTCGCCGGTGCCGCATGCAAGGTCGATCACGACGGAGCCAGCTGGAAGCCCAAGCTGCTTCATCGATGCCTTGCGCCACCGAACATCGAGCCCGAACGACATGATGCGGTTCACCAAGTCGTAGCGGGGTGCGATTGTGTCGAACAGTGACCGCACTTGTCGGCGCTTCTGTTCTCCGGATGGCAACGCATTCGGATCGAGCGTGACGCCCTCTTCGAGGATCGGGGAGTCACCGCTCACTCGAACCACTGCTTCTGGTAGGCGCGACTCTCTGGGTGCAGGAGCGCTGCGACGATCGCGATGTCGAACAGCAGCCCGATCGGGTTCCAACCGAACATCTCGAAGACGTCAACCCGGCGGATGATCTCGACCCGGATGATGAAGGGTGCGAGGGCCGCGGCAATACCGAGCTGATAGCCCCATTTTCGGGAGTTCGCGATGCCGTACGCGCCGGCCGCAGCGCCGATAGTCATGAGCGCCACGACTAGGTAACGAAGTGGAAGTGCCTCGACCCAACCCTCGCCAACGGAGCGGAACAGCACTGCGCCAACGGCCGTGATGTAGAGAAGGATCTGAGAGATATAGAGCGTCTGCGGCTGGCGGGGGTTGACGAACGTTCGATCGGTCACCCACCCATTATGCGCCCGACGCGCAGCTCAGCGGCGCCGCGGCGGATCGACGATCTTACGGCTGGCGCGAAGCTGGCCGCAGGCTGCATCAATGTCGGTGCCGCGGGTGCGGCGCACTGTTGCGTTGGCCCCGAGTTCATTGAGCGCGTCGCGGAATGCATAGACGCGATCGAGCGGGGTGCCTTGGGTCAGGTACCCAGGCGTTGGGTTGAGTGGAATGAGGTTGACGTGAGCGCGCAGTGAGCGGGCGTAGTCGGCGAGTTCGTCGACGTCGGAGGGACGGTCGTTGACCCCATCGATGAGAGCCCATTCGAATGACAGCCGCCGGTTCTTCGCAGCAAGGTACCGCTTACACGCTGCGGCAAGATCGGCAAGTGGATAGCGCTTGTTGAGTGGTACGAGCGCGTCTCGATCGGCATCGTTCGCGGCGTGGAGAGACACGGCCAGGTTGACCGGGAGTGACTCGTCGGCGAGGCGTTCGATGCCGGGGATGACGCCGACGGTCGAGATGGTGATGTGTCGGGCGCCAATGCCGAGGTCATGGTTGAGACGCTCAACCGCGTGCCAGGTCCGGTCGTAGTTGGCGAACGGTTCGCCCATGCCCATGAAGACGATGTTCGAGACGCGTCGCGGTGCCGACTGTCGGCGAGCCCGAACCACTTGCTCGACAATCTCGCCCACCGACAGGTGTCGGTCGAAACCCGACTGGCCGGTGGCACAGAAGCCACACGCCATCGCGCAACCCGCCTGCGACGACACGCAGACCGTGGTGCGGTCGTCGTAATGCATGAGCACGGTTTCAATGTGGTGCCCATCGTGGAGCCGCCAGAGCCACTTCACGGTTTCACCGTCGTCGCTTACCGACTCGTGCTCGGGTGTGAGCCCGAGTGGTAACTCCTCGGCGAGTCGGGCTCGCAGCGCCTTCGGCACGTTGCTCAGATCTTCGATCTCGGCGCCGCGCTGGTGGATGCCGGACCACACCTGGTCGACGCGGTAGCCGGGCTCGTCGGCGAGGAGTTCGGCGAGCTCGGTGCGGGTCGGGTCGTAGCGAAGCGTGGGCGCGTCGCGATGCGATCGGCCGAGGATGACGGGTGTGGTCACGATCGGTCGAGCTCGTAAGCCCGGTCGGTGTGGTGGCGGGAGAAGCCGATCGCGGCATAGGTGGCGTTCGCGGGCGCGTTGTCGGACTCGACATACAGCATTCCGTGCTCGAGTCCCTGTTCGGCGAGCCACTCGAGCCCCGCGAGCGTCATTGGCTTTCCGAGTCCACGCCCGTGGTGCGTGGTGTCGATAGCGATCACGAAGATTTCCCCAAGATGCGTCTCCACGTCGCGGTGGATCTTGGTCCAGCAGAAGCCGACCAGCGTTGCGTCGTCGTGATAGAGCCGGAAGCCATCGGCCTCGAACCACGATTCATTCATCATGGTTTCGACTGCCCGGCGGTTAAGTCCACTCTGCTCGGGATGCCAGTGGAAGGCGCGATTGTTGACTCCCACGAACTCGTCCAAATCGTCGATCGTGAATCCACGGGTGGCGAGCTGGCTTGGCGCGTTGGGAAGGACACAGCGCAACTGCCATAGATCGCGATACTGACGGAAACCCATTTCGACAGCCAGGGCGTCGGCGGTGTCGTCGACCTCGCGAATCCAGAGCTGCACGCGGCCGCCGTCGGTTACGGCGAGCGCCGCAGCGAGGTCAATGTCGAGATTGTCGCGACCCTCAGGGACCACGATGCTCCAGCGGAATGGACCGTCCGATGGCCCGGTGACGTCGAGAGACACGCCCTCAGGGTATCGACAAGGTGAGGTCCCAGAAGCGCTCCTGTGAAAGCAAGCCGCCCAGAAGCCCGACCGTCGGCGGGGAGTCAGCCACCGGTGTTGACGAACGGTGCTAGCGGGGTCGTATCGAGAAGCAGGGTCGGGGATCGCGTTTCTGTTCCGAGCGACTCAATCGGGGTATATTGCGCCTCGGCCGAGCGTCCGCCGCTCGGCCCAACAGGCGACACAAGGGATCCGCCGCCCTGTGTTGTCGGCGGCCACCTCTTCGGGGGTGGCCGCTTCCTTTTCCCGGCACACTTGACGACCGTGCGAAGAGTATCGATCGTCCTGGCGGCGCTAGCGATCGCCGCGGCGGTGATCATGCTGAACGAGGCGATCACGGCAAGCGATGTGGAAGACATGCTCCTCGAGCGAGGCTGGCTGGGTCCACTGGTGTTCGTGGCGGCGATGTGGATGCTGCAACCGCTGCTGCTCCCTGGTCCCGTCTTCATGATCCCCGCGTCGCTCGTATGGTCGGCGCCGGTAGCGATGGCGCTGTCGTGGGTTGGCAACATGGGGGCGAGCTTCGTTGCGTTTGGGTTCGCTCGGTGGATAGCGCGCGACTGGGCTCAGGGGCGACTGACCGAGCGGCTCAGAGTCTGGGACGACCGCCTCGAAGGGGGTGGGGTGCGCGAGGTGGCCCTGTTTCGACTGTTCACGGGCCAGATCACGCCGGCAGACTGGCTCCTCGGGGTTAGTTCCGTGCGGCTTACGCCGTTCGTTGTCGGAACGGCTATCGGCATCATCCCGAGCATCGTGATTGTGGTGCTTGCAGGCGCCTCGGTTGGCGACTGGCTGTTTGCCGAGCCGTACCGCTGGGGAGGCGTTCTCGTAGCGCTCGGCGCTGTGAGCTCCCTCAGTAGAGGGCGCGGCCGACGTCGCGCAGCCGCCGCTGCACGGTCGTGAGCTGGCGCTCGATCTCGTGCAAGCGGCCGACCACCGGATCGTCAGGGTCCGACGTCCGGCGCTCGGCGAGTTTGCCGATCCGCTGAGCGGCATCGGCGATGACGGTGGTGAGCGAGGAGATCTCGGCAGCGTCGGAGTCCATGCCGCAGTGTGCCGGAAACCGGCGGGTGAGCGACAGTCGCAGCGGTAACCTATAGCGGTGCTCCGCCGCATTGACCTGCGCACGTCCAGTGCCGAACTCGACGAGGTACTGCCCCGGCCGAAGACGCCGTCCGGCGGTCCCGTTGATGCCGTGCGGGAGATTCTTGCTGCGGTCCGCGAGGACGGTGACCAGGCAGTTCGTGCGTTCACCGAGCGGTTCGACGGCGTGTCGCTCGACGCGCTCACGGTCGACCCGGCAACGATCGATGCCGCGCTGGACCGCATCGATCCAGAGGTTCGAGGCGCGCTCGAGCAGGCTGCCGAACGGATCCGCTCTTACCATGAAGCACAGATGCCAGCTGAGGTCAGCGTCGAACACCCCGGTATCTCGATCCAGGGCAAGCATCGAGCTGTTGAACGGGCAGCGTGCTACGTCCCGGGTGGCCGGGCCGTCTATCCGTCGACGGTGCTGATGACCGCTGTCCCGGCGTCGGTCGCAGGTGTCGACGAGATCGTGTTGTGCGTGCCGCCTGGTCCTGACGGGGCTGTGCCCGACGTGGTGTTGGCGGCGGCATCTGTCGCCGGTGTCCGTGAGGTCGTTTCGGTCGGCGGGGCGCAGGCGATCGGTGCGGTCGCGTTCGGTACCGAGTCGATTCGTCCAGTCGACGTCATTGTGGGCCCTGGCAACGTCTATGTCGCGCTGGCCAAACAGGAAGTCGCCGGCGTTGTCGGCGTCCCCTCATCGTTCGCCGGGCCGTCTGAGGTGGTGGTTGTCGCCGACGGTTCGGTACCGGCCGACTTCGCCGCAGTCGATGTGATCCTGCAGGCCGAACACGGACCCGATGGGCTGGCATGGTTCGTTACGTGGAACGACAAGTTCGCCGACGAGGTGGTTGCCTCGATTGAGCGCCTTGTGGCCGATGCACCTCGCCGAGCCGATATTAAATCCACACTCGAGTCGTCGGGCATCGCTGTCGTCTGCAGGTCGCCTGAGCAAGCAATGGCGGTTGCAAATTTCATTGCGCCCGAGCACCTCGAGCTCCAGACGGCCGATGACGATGCCCTCCTGCCGCTCGTCCGGCACGCTGGTGCGATCTTTTGTGGGGCGAATGCGCCCGCCTCGCTCGGCGACTATGTAGCTGGACCGAGCCACGTGTTGCCCACGAATGGCACCGCTCGGTTCGCCAGCGCTCTCACGGTGCGCGACTTCATGAAGGATCTCCACGTCATCCATGTCAACCGAGATGGCCTCGAAACCCTCGGAGACACCGTCGAAGCGCTTGCGGGCGCCGAAGGCCTTGACGCACACGCCGCCTCGATCCGAATCCGGCGAGGAGCCACCCGATGAATCGGCCGACCCCACGCGAGTCGGTTGCGCTGATGGCGGGTTACCACTCACCCCAGATCGAGGTCGACGTTCGGCTGAACACCAACGAAAGTCCGGAGCCACCGCCCGACGGATTCGTCGAGGCGGTCGCCGAGCAGATCGCAGCGATTGGTTGGCACCGCTACCCCGAGCGGGGAGCGACCGAGCTCCGCTCGCGTATCGGGGCAAGCTATGGCCTACGGGCGGAACAGGTCTTCGCAGCCAATGGGTCCAACGAGGTCCTGCAGACGCTCCTGCTGACGTTTGCCGGGCCGGGGCGCACCAGCATCGTCTTTGAACCGACCTATGCCCTTCACAGCCATCTGAGCCGCGTGACAGGCACCACTGTGGTTCAAGGTGAACGAGCCGACGACTTCTCGATCGATCTTGATGAAGCCGAAAGGGCCATTGTCGAACACGAGCCCGACGTCGTGTTCCTGTGTTCGCCCAACAATCCCACCGGCGTCGTCGATCCACCCGAGACGATCCGCTCGGTGCTCGACATGGTGACGTCTTCGGGTGGGCTGCTCTGCGTCGACGAGGCCTACGGCCAGTTCTGCGACTTCTCGGCTGTCGAACTGCTCGGCGACGACACGCCCCTGGTTGTGAGCCGCACCTATTCCAAGACGTGGGCCATGGCTGCGGTACGACTCGGCTACCTCCTCGCCCCGCAGTGGGTCGTGTCCGAGCTTGAGAAGGTCGTTCTTCCGTATCACCTCGACGCGATGACCCAGATCGCCGGCACGGTTGCCCTTGACTACCTCGACGCCATGCAGGAGCGGGTTGGCCGTCTCGTCGAGGAACGAAGCCGTCTCATGGCTCGCCTGAAGGACCTGCCGCTCGATGTCTGGCCGTCAGGCGCCAACTTCATTCTGATCCGACCCAAGAACCACAGTGGCGACGCCGTTTGGCAGGGTCTGGTCGACCGATCTGTGCTCATCCGCAACTGTGCGACGTGGCCCCGCCTCGACGGCTGCCTGCGGATCACGATCGGTACCCCGGAAGAAGACGACCGTCTTCTCGACGCTCTCACGGAGGTCCTTGCGTGAGCTCTCTCCCCACAAGCCCACGAAGCGCGAGCTACGAACGCATCACAAAGGAGACCTCGATCACGATCTCGGTCGACCTCGATGGTTCGGGTACGACCGATATCGAGACGGGCCTTCCCTTCTTTGGCCACATGCTCGACCAACTCGGGCGACATGGTGGCTTCGATCTGAAGGTCCACGCAGCGGGCGACCTCGAGATTGACGCCCATCACACCGTCGAAGACGTCGGTATCGCGCTCGGTGAGACCTTTCGCAACGCGTGGGGCGACAAGAAGGGTGTTCGCCGGTTTGCGTCGAACACGGTGCCCCTCGATGAGGCCGCGGTCGAGATCGTGCTCGACCTCTCGGGTCGCCCCTACCTTCACTATGAGGTTGACTTCCCCGGCGAAAAAATCCTCAGTGACCCACCGTTCGACCCCCAGTTGGTCGAGGAGTTCTGGCGTGCGTTTGTGATGGCATCTGGCATCACGCTGCACGTGGTGATGCACCGGGGACGCAACACCCACCACATCATCGAAGCGCTGTACAAGGGTGTCGCCCGGGCGCTGCGCGACGCGGTGCGGATCGAGTCCGACACGTTGCCGTCCACCAAGGGCACGCTCTGACGTGAACCAGCCCCGTCTCGCGATCCTCGACTACGGGATCGGGAACCTCCATTCTGCCCTGAAGGGCTTCGATCACGCGGGTGCCGATGTCCGGCTCACCGCCGAGGCAGCCGACATCGAGGCTGCTGACGGTGTGGTACTGCCCGGTGTTGGCGCGTTCGGTCCCTGTATCGATGCCCTGCGCAATCGCGGGCTCGATGAGGTGGCACTTGAGCGGGTGGCGTCTGGCATCCCCTTCTTCGGGATCTGCATCGGCATGCAACTCCTGTTTGGCGGCTCCGAAGAGGCCGGTGGCCATACGGGGCTCGGTGTGTTTGACCGCCGCATCGTGCGGATACCCGACGGCGTGAAGCGGCCGCAGATGCAGTGGAACGTCCTCGAGTACATCGATGCAGGTCATCGGATGTTCACTGGCCTAGGTGACGACGCGTGGATGTACTTCGTTCACTCGTACAGCGCCGAACCGGGTGACGACGTGCTCGCCACCTGCGCGTACGGCGGTGATCTGGTGGCGGCAGTGGCTCGAGACAACGTCTGGGCGTGCCAGTTTCATCCCGAGAAGTCCGGTCGAAACGGCATCCGTATTCTTGAGAACTTCGTCGCGGCGGCGAAGGCCGCATGATGCACCTGTTCCCGGCCATCGATCTCCGTAACGGGAAGTGTGTGCGGCTTCACCAGGGCGACTACAGCCAGGAGACTGTCTACGGGGCTGACCCGGTTGCGCAAGCGGTTGCATTCGCCGAGGCCGGCGCCGGCTGGGTTCATGTCGTGGATCTCGATGCCGCCCGCACGGGGGTGCCTTCGAATCGCGCCGTCATCGAAGCCATCGTCGACGCGGTCGACATTCCGGTTCAGACCGGCGGGGGCGTGCGAGACGCCACCGCCGCCGATTCACTCTTTTCGGCGGGCGTGGAGCGGGTGGTGATCGGTACCGCCGCTCTTTCCGACCCCGACTTCGTCCGCACACTGGCCCGCGACCATCGCGTTGCCGTTGGCCTCGACGCGATGTCGGGCGAGGTCGCAACTGATGGGTGGCTTGTGGGCTCGGGCCGCAACGTCCTCGACGTTGCCCGGTCTTTCGCTGATGCTGGTGTCGACGCCTTCGTCGTGACCGACATCAGCCGCGACGGCACACTGGAAGGCCCCGACATCATCGGCCTGCGAGATGTGGTCGAAGCGACCCCCGTTGACGTGATCGCGAGCGGGGGAGTGGGCGTCCTCGATGACCTCCGAGCGCTCCGCGCTCTCACCGTCGCAGGTCGCCAGCTGGCCGGGGTAATTGCCGGAAAGGCGATCTACGAGGGCCGTTTCACCGTCGAAGACGGTGTTGCCGTGCTCGGAGGTCGGGCATGACCATTCGAGCTATACGGGTGATCCCATGTCTCGATGTCGACGAAGGTCGCGTTGTGAAGGGTGTCAACTTCGTTGATATTCGCGACGCCGGGGATCCGGTCGAGCTCGCGGCCCGCTACGACGAGCAAGGCGCCGACGAACTCGTCTTCCTCGACATCGCCGCCTCGTCTGGTGAACGCAACACCACCGTTGAGATGGCTCGAGCGGTTGCCGAGCAGGTATTCATCCCGTTCACGATTGGCGGTGGCATTCGCACCGTCGACGATGCCCGCAAGCTGTTGATGGCAGGCGCCGACAAGGTGTCGATCAACACCGCGGCGGTGAAACGTCCGGAACTCATTCGAGAGATCTCCCGCGAGTTTGGTGCTCAGTGCTGCGTTGTGGCGATCGATGCCCGATCGAGTCCTGATACCGCGTCCGGCTTCGAGGTCTTCACCCATGGTGGCCGGACCCGCACCGGGGTCGACACGGTCGAGTGGGCGAAGGAGGTCGTCCGCCTGGGCGCAGGTGAGATCTTGTTGACGTCGATGAACCGCGACGGCACCAAGGACGGCTTCGATATCCCGCTCACGTCGGCGATCAGTGAGGCGATCAACGTGTCGGTCATCGCAAGCGGCGGTGTGGGCACGCTTGACCATCTGGTCGAAGGGGTGACCGACGGCGGCGCCGATGCGGTGCTCGCGGCGAGCATCTTCCACTTTGGCGAGCACACGGTGGCTGAGGCCAAGGAAGCCATGCAGGACGCGGGTGTGACCGTACGTCCTTCCGGCCGCTAGCTCGCGGCCAGAATCTCTCTCACGCAGGCGGTGACCTTGGCGTGGGCCCCACCGAAAAAGTGATCGGCGGTGGCTACCTCGGAGATGTCGGTCGAGTGCCACCTGGCCGTCGCCTCACGCAGTGCGCTGCTCGACCGGAACTGATCGTGCGCGCCGGCGATGAGATGGGTGGGTCGAGGATCGGTGGCCGCCGCGAACTGGTCGAAGACGTTGAGCACAGGTGCCGAGCAAACCCATCGTTCGATGCGCTCGTCGGCGATCGAAAGGGCCACGTCGGCCCCGAAGCTGTAGCCGCCAAGGACGAGACGATCGTTGGCGCCCAGGCTGTCGAGCACAGCTACGACATCGACGCGCTCGGCCTCGCCTCCGCTGTGTTTGCCGGTGGAGGCACCGGCACCCCGGAAGTCGAATCGCACCACCCGCCACCCCGCAGCCAAGGCGCCACCAACCATGGCCGTAACCACGGTGTCATGGCGTGAACCACCGAAGAGCGGATGAGGGTGGCAGGCCACGAAGGTACCGAGCGGCTCAGCCGGCGACTGGATATCAACGGCGAGCGAGACTGCGTCATCGAGCAGCAATCGCATCGACTCGAGGGCAGGTTCCATGCGGGCACCGTAGCGGTAGCGTTGTGCCCCGTGACCGCCAAGAAACGACTGCTCCACGACAACGACCGCCTGCCGGTCAAAATGCTGAACGACCGCATCCTGGTGAAGCTCGGTGATGCCGAGGGCGAACGCCGCAGCAGTGGTGGCATCCTGATCCCGGCGACCGCGCAGGTCGGAAAGCGGCTGACCTGGGCCGAGATCATCGCCGTGGGGCCGAACGTCCGCACGATCGAATCCGGAGACCAGGTGCTCTTCAACCCCGAGGATCGCTACGAAGTCGAGGTCCACGGCACGGACTACATCGTGCTGCGCGAACGGGACATCCACGCGGTTGCCGCCGAACGGCTCGACGAAGGTTCTACCGGGCTGTATCTCTGAGCCGCCTCGGCCGCACCAGGGTCAGCGAAGCGAGCGCCTCCCGTCGGGTCCGCCCTATCGCTTTCTTAGGGGTGGAGTGGTGAGCGACGGTCGGCCCACCGGTATTCGGTTTCGAGCTGGGTCGCAAGCTGGAGGAGAAGAGCCTCGCGCCCGTAGGCAGCGATGAATTGCAGCCCGATGGGCAGTCCGTCTGACGATCGGGTGAGTGGAAGCGAGATCGCCGGCTGGCCGGTGATGTTGAACGGCTGCGTCAGTTGGCTGTAGTGCAGGGTGGTGTTCTGAACGGCCATCAGGTCCTCGTTGTCGGGCGCCATCTCGCCGAGACGAGGAGCCGGCCGAAGGCACGTCGGGGTCAACAGGATGTCGAAGCCGTCAGCCCACCACTGTGCCGTGTCGCGACGAAACGAGGTCATCGCTTGTTGGGCCGCGATCACCGCAGCCGGGTTCACGTTGGCGGCCCGGTCGGCAATGAAGCGCGTCCACGGTTCGATATCGCCGTCGCGGATCTCCCGCCCGATTGTTCGCTCGATCGCAAGAACGTTGGCTGCGGTACCGGCGACGAAGGCGGGACTCCACGCCAGACTTCGTGATTCGTCGAGCAATGGGGCGGGGACGCTCGGTTCGACGGTGTGGCCGAATGACTCGAGTTGCTGCGCCGTCGATCGGACGGCTGCTGCGACCTCGGAGTCAATCTCGGTGTTGGTTCGGATCGCGTGGTCGAGAAAACCGATCCGGAGCGACGCGACATCTTGTGTTGCCAGCACCCGATACGGCGCCCGAGGTGGGGGGGACAATGACGCCGTCTCCGGGGCGGGCGCCCATGGTGGCGTCGAGAATCGCAGCGCTGTCGCGGACGGAATGGCAGACGACATGCTGCACACTGTTTTCCCACTCGTCCATGTGTGGACCCATCGATATGCGACCTCGGCTTGGTTTGAGTCCGACCAGGCCACACATCGCAGCGGGAATCCGGTTAGAGCCACCCCCGTCCCTTGCGTTTGCCGCAGGAACAACGCCCGCAGCGACCGCCGCAGCCGCGCCGCCCGACGAGCCGCCGGTGCCGTGGTCGAGGTCCCATGGGTTGCGGCTTGGGCCGTAGGCAAGGGGCTCGGTCGTGGCCCCTGCGCCGAGCTCGGGAGTATTGGTTCGGCCGAGCGAGACGAACCCGGCGGCTCGGTAGGCCTCGACCAGGTGAGCGTCCCGGTCGGCGAGCGCGCGGTGCTCCTTCAGCGCCTGAACGCCCTGGTGGTGGGGTCGGCCTGCCTCACAGGCCCACAGGTCCTTCATCAGGATCGGCACGCCCGTGAACGGCCCCAGAGGCAAGCCAGCGTCCACAGCGGCCCGCGCATCGGCATCGTGACGATGGATGACGGCGTTGATGTCGCCGTCGATCGCGTCGAGGCGCTCGATCGTCGACTCGAGGACCTCCGTCGCTGAAACCTCGCCCCGGCGGATGGTGGCGGCGAGTGCGACGGCGTCGAGGCGGGCGAGTTCGGCGCGCATCCTGGCGAATCTAGGCACTCGCCTGAGGACGAACCCAATACGCTGCCAGCCATGTCCGACGTGAACGCACTTGAAGAAGGGCTCGCCGTCCAGCTCGATTTCGACAAGGTGGGAAAGATCGGCCGGGCCGGCCATCAGGTCGTGCCGGTCGTGCTGCAGGACGTCGACTCTGGTGACGTGCTCTTTATCGGTTACGCGAACGAAGAGGCCTACCGCGAGACGTTGGCCCGCGGCTCGGCCGTGCTCTACAGCACCTCCCGCAAAGAGATCTGGCACAAGGGCGCCACTTCGGGTGATGTACTCGACCTCGTCGAGGTGGCTGTGAACTGTGAACAGAACAGTCTGATCTACAAGGTGCGCAAGGCTGGGACAGGTGTGTGCCACACCAAAGACCACGCGGGAAACACTCGCCAGACGTGCTACTACCGCTCCGTCGACGGCCCCGAGGCGCTTCGCTTCAACTGATCGATGCAGCTCCGTCCGACGCTCGACGAGTTCAAGGCGCTGGCCGCCGACCACCGGGTCGTGCCCGTCTGGGCCGACGTGCTCGCTGACCTCACCACCCCGGTCGCTGCGTTCGCACGCGTCGTTGGTGACGGTGAAGGCTTCCTGCTCGAGTCGGTCGATAACGGCGACACCTGGAGTCGATGGTCGTTCATTGGGCGCAACCCGCAAGCCACGATCGTCTCCAAGGGTGGCGAACTCAACATCATCGGTGACGTGGGCATCGAGTTGCCGACTGACCGAGGGATGCTCCATGCCCTCGAGATCCTCCTCGACCACTACCGGTCTCCGGATCTCAACGGTCTCCCACCCTTGCACGGTGGGCTCGTGGGTTACCTCGGCTACGACGTGGTTCGTGAGGTCGAGCACCTGCCCAACGTTCCTCCCGACGATCTTGGTTATCCCGATGCGGTCGTCTCGATGATCGGCGAACTCGCGGTCTACGACCACTGGAAACAGCGGGCAACGCTCATCGCAAACGTGTTCGTCGCCGACGGCACCGATCTCGATGCTGCGTATGCCGACGCAGTCGATCGGATCGGTCAGATTGCCGCCGACGGGGCGAAGCCTCTCGACGAGCCGCTGATGGCCCTGCCCGACCCCGGCGAGGCCATGCCCGAGGTCACGTCGACCATGGGTGAAGCCGACTACTGCGCTGCGGTCGAAGCCGCTCGCGAGTACATCTTCTCCGGCGATATTTTTCAGGTCGTCTTGTCGCAGCGTTTCGACCTTGAGCTCGACGCAGATGCCTTCGACGTCTATCGGGTCCTCCGGCAGGTCAACCCAAGCCCCTACATGTACTTCCTCCGCCATGCCGACCTCGAGGTTGTCGGTGGGTCGCCTGAACCAATGGTCCAGCTTCTCGGGGATCGGGTCATCAGTCGGCCAATCGCCGGCACTCGAAAGCGAGGAGCCACCGAAGAGCAGGATCGGCGGATGGCCGCCGAACTCATCGAGCACCCCAAGGAGATTGCCGAGCACGTCATGCTCGTCGACCTTGCCCGCAACGACGTAGGCCGCGTTGTCGAGTTTGGGTCGCTACAAATCGACGAGATGATGACGCTCGAGAAGTACAGCCATGTTATGCACCTCACGTCGCAGGTCTCAGGCAGTCTGCGACCGGGGAAGACCGCGATCGACGTGCTGCGGGCGACGTTGCCCGCCGGGACGCTGTCGGGGGCACCAAAGGTCCGGGCGATGGAAATCATCGATGAGCTCGAACCGGTCAAGCGCGGGCCATATGGCGGAGTTGTCGGTTACCTCGACTTCTCGGGCAATATCGACACGGCCATCACGATCCGAACCATGCTCATCAGCGGAAACCGGGGCTCGGTCCAAGCGGGGGCCGGGGTCGTGGCCGACTCAGTCCCCGAGGACGAGCACCTCGAGTGTCAGAACAAGTCGAAGGCGTTGTTGGCCGCGATCCCTGCCGCCCGCAAAATGACTGCCGCACGCCAGGAGGCGCAGCAATGACCCTACGAGACACCGTCCGAGTGCATGGCTCCGACGCCGCCACGTACCTGCAAGGCCAGATCTCTCAGGACATCGATGGGCTGGTCGAGGGCGCCACTGCGTGGTCGCTTGTTCTGCAGCCCAACGGCAAGGTGTCGTCATGGTTTCGGATCCACCGGGTAGCCGACGCCGACTTCTTACTCGATACCGATACCGGCCACGCCGCTTCCCTGATCGCCCGTCTCGAACGATTCAAGCTTCGAACCGATGCGGTGATTGAGGTCGTTGACACAGCCATTCCGACGCCGCTGGAGTGGCCGGGCCTCGATGACCCAGCCGACGAGGAGCAGCGCATCCGCGCGGGCATGCCTCGGATGGGGGTCGAGCTCACCGAGGACACCATCCCCGGTGAGGGAGGACAGCGCCTCATCGACCTCAGCGTGAGTTTCTCCAAGGGCTGCTACACCGGCCAGGAACTCGTGGCCCGTATCGACAGTCGTGGCGGCAACGTTCCCCGACCAATTCGTATTCTGGTTGCGCGAGACTCGCTCGAAGTCGGCGTGGCGGTGACGGCCGACGGCGACGAAGTCGGCCGCGTGACCTCCGCCGCAGGTACTGTTGCGCTCGCGCCGCTGATGCGGAAGGTCGAGATCGGCGAATCGGTTTCGGTCGGTGGGGTACCGGCGGTGGTCAGTGAGCCGGCCGGAAGCTGACCACGAACTCGGCACCGCCCAGTGCGCTGCGACGCGCCATCACCGAGCCTCCCATGCGATCGGTGAGGTCCCGCACAATCGCGAGGCCAAGTCCGGCCCCCGACTCCTTCACCGCTGGATTTGCACTCGCGGTGTAGAGGCGGTCGAAGACATACGGCAGGTCAGCGTCGGGGATTCCCGGGCCGTCGTCACCGACGGCGATATGGATGCGGCCCTCCGCTTCCCGCAGGGTGAGCGACACCGTTTGTGATGCATAGCGCAAGGCGTTGCTGACGAGATTGGCGACAATTTGCGCGAATCGGTCGGGGTCGACCTCGATCGAGACGTCGTGGTCAGGTACCAGCGCGGTGAGCCTGATGCCCCGCTCGACCGCCTCTGGTTGGAGACCATCGGTGACCGACGTGACGGTCAGACGCGGGTCGATCATGGTGAGGTGCAGGGGGAAGTCCGTACTCTCCAGCCGAGCCAGCAAGAGCAGGTCGCCCACAAGCCGCTCCAGACGTTTGGCTTCGGACTCGATGATTTCGCCAACCCGTGAGACGTCATCGACGGCGCCGTCGGTGAGAGCCTCTGCGTAGCCCTTGATCGAGGTCAGTGGTGTGCGTAGATCGTGACTGACCGACAGAAGGAACTGGCGTTCGAGCGCATGGGATCGCTGAAGGCTGTCGGCCATCTGGTTTATCGAGGTCAGGAGATCGCCGACCTCATCCCCGACGTCACCAACCTCCGGCGGGATCCGGGCCCCTAGGTCGCCTTCCGCCAGCCGCCCCGTGACGTCGCGGGCCTCGCGGATCGGCTCGGTCAGGCGGCGGGAGAGGCGGACGGTGACCAGAATCGCAAGGCTGATCGCTGTTGCCGACGCAACGAGGAACCAGGAGAACCCGGGAAGCAGGATGGGGTCCGCATCAGCGGTGAGAACCAAAAGCTGAGGGATGCCTTGGCGGCTCGTGCTGCCTCGTGCTGCCCAGATGAGGTCACCCGTGCGGCTGCTGACCGTCTCCCCGGCCCGAAGCGCGGCGAGGTCGAGCTCTTCGAGCGTCAATCCCACCGGTAGCTCTCCAATCGGGTCGCTGTTTCGAGGCAGGACGAGCAGCCCGACCCCCTCGACAGATATCGATGACGCGACTCGCTGGAGACGCTGTCGGATTGTCTCGTCGCTGTCGGCGGGCGCGGGAGCGAGGGTGAGTTCGGTGAGGAGATCGCCGATCGCTTCGACCTGCTCGCGCAGATCGAGCTCGGCGTCTTCGCGGTTGGCGACGCTAGCCAGCACGATCGTTCCGATGCCGGTGAGTGACAATGCGGCAACCACGAGGCCAACGATGGCGATGGCGAGACGACGACGCATGTCAGTCGAGCCGGTATCCGACGCCCCACACGGTTTCCAGCACGAGGCCGTCTCCGAGCTTCTTGCGCAGCTGGCGAACGTGCACATCGACGGTGCGGTCGTCACCGACCCAGCCTTCGCCCCACACGGCATCGAGCAGTTGGCGACGGGAAAGCGCGAGCCCCCGGTTCCTGGCCAGGTAGTGGAGTAGGTCGAATTCGCGGGTGGCGAGGGCGACAGCGTTGTCTGCGACCGTCACCTCTCGTCGGGCCGGGTCGACCACGATTCCAAGGTCGAGTTCGATGGGGTCGGGACGCTCGTGACCGCCCCGCTCGGCGGCACCTTCGGTGCGGCGCAGAATGGCCTTCACCCGAGCAACAAGCTCGCGGGGACTGAATGGCTTCGTGACATAGTCGTCGGCGCCGAGTTCGAGCCCAAGTACGCGGTCGATCTCGTCGTCGCGGGCGGTGAGGAAGATGATCGGCACGTCGGACTCGGCGCGCACGGCGCGGCAGATGTCGAGTCCGTCGAGGTCACCGGCAAGACCAACGTCGAGAATGATGAGCGTGGGTCGTCGTTCGGCGATGACCTCGAGCGCCCGCTCCCCGGTTGATGCCTGATACGGCCGGTAGCCGTCACGACGGAGGTACAACTCGACGAGGTCGGCGATATTCGGGTCGTCTTCGACGACGACGATGACAGCATTCTCACTCACTCCATCATCTTCCCTCACAGGTGTTAGAGATCGGTGAACAAGTACGGTGCGTTCTGTGAATAGCCGTGGATCCAAGCACTATCAGATCCTCGGCGTCGCGCCGGAGGCATCGATGGCCGAGATCAAGCGGGCGTATCTCGCCGCTGCTCGAGTCGCTCATCCCGACCTTCACAACGACTCAGAAGCCGCTCGCCGCGCTGCTGAGGACCGCATGCGCCGCATCAACCAGGCGTGGGCAGTGCTCAGCGATCCCGATGAGCGATCTGCGTACGACCGTCAGCGGCTTCGCGAATCTCCACCTCAGCCCGGGCCCCGGCATCACCGTGTCCGCCACAGTGGCGAAGCGTTTCGGCCGTTCGACGACGGTCCGGACGAGGAGTTCGATGAGGCCGATGATCGGCCAATCACCGATAGCGCGCTCCCGCGATGGCTCGCAATAGGGCCAGCCGGCCTTCTGTTTGGTGGTTTTGCGGCGATCCTGTTCGGTGCGATTCTTGGAGCCGGGCGGATAATCAGCCTCGGGATCGTGTCAATGATCGCTGCGGGTGTGCTGCTTCTGGTCGCGGCGCCGATCGTTGCCCTCAGCGCAGCGATTCGGGGCGAGCGACGCGCTCGGCGTTGATTCGCTCGACCCGTAGGCCGAGCCGTAACCTGCTGGTCATGTCGAAAACCGCAATGATTGCCAAGCTCCCACTCAAGGAGGGCGCTCGTGATGCCTTTCTCGCCGCCTATGAAGGGATGAACGCCCAGGTGGTCGAAGAAGTGGGGACCGAGATCTACATTCTCCACTTCGATCGTAAGGACGAGAATGTCGCCTACATCTACGAGCTTTACCGCGATGTTGACTCGCTGAAGCAGCATGGTGGCACCGATGCGATGAAAGCCTTTCAAGGCGCGATCGGCGATCTGCTCGGCGGCATGCCTGAACTGATCAGTCTTACCCCAGAGACCGGCAAGGGACTCTGAGTCCTGCCCGAGACCTACCTGGACCGCATCCTTGAGGCGCACCGCGAGTCGGCCGTAACCGACCCTCGGTCGATCGACGCGCTCCTGGAGGAGGTGGCGCTGCTTGAACCTGCCCGGGGCTTTCGGGCCGCGCTCGCCGACACCTCCAAGGGTGTCGCAGTCGTGAGCGAAGTCAAGAGACGGTCACCATCAAAGGGTGATCTGTTCGCCGATCTCGACCCGGCTGCGCTTGCCCGAACGTACGAGGGAGGGGGAGCGAGCTGTCTCTCCGTGCTGACCGATGAGGATTGGTTCGGCGGATCGGTCGCCGACCTACGGGCGGCACGGGACGCCACCTCGCTACCGGTCATCCGCAAGGACTTCACCGTTGATGCTCGTGATGTCGTAGACGCCCGCATTATGGGGGCCGACTGTGTGCTGCTGATCGCAGCAGCCCTCGATGATGCTGAGCTTCGCGATTTCCATGCGCTCGCCGCAGAGATCGGCCTCGATGCGCTGATCGAGATCCACGACGAGGCGGAGCTCGAACGGGCCCTTGCGGTGGACGGCAACCTCATTGGTGTAAACCAGCGAGATTTGGTGACGTTTCAGGTCGATCAAGAGCGTGCCGTGCGAATGGCACCCCAGATACCAGCCGGCGTCGTACGGGTCGCCGAATCGGGCGTGCGTGACCGAACCGACGCCGCAGTTCTCGCTGACGCCGGCTACCACGCCCTGCTCGTCGGTGAGACGCTGGTGAAGAGCGGTGATCCTGGGCTCGAGATCCGTCTCCTGCGCGGCCTTACGTGACCCTGCCTGAGTACCGCAAAGCTGGGCTCAAGCCCTCGGAGTGCGGGTAGCGTCGGGGCCGTGTTCGTGAAGATCTGTGGGCTGACCTCTGAGGAAGACGCACTCCTTGCGGTCGCCCTTGGGGCTGATGCGCTGGGCTTCAACTTTGTGAGCGGCTCCAAGCGTCAGATCGCGCCCAACCAGGCCCGCGAGATCGTGCGCCGCCTCCCACCAGAGACACTGACAGTCGGGATCTTCCGTGACGAACTTCCGGGCCGCGTGGTCGAACGTGCGCAGCGCGCCGGAGTTCGCGCCGCCCAACTGCATGGCAACGAGTCGGTTGAACAGACTCGCCTGGTGCGATCGCAGGTGCCGATCGTGATCAAAGCGTTCCCTGCTGGCCATCCGGGGCTTGCCAACGTTGGTGAGTACGGAGCCGACATCGTGATGATCGATGGTGCCGAGCCCGGCAGTGGCGAGGTCTTCGACTGGAGCCTCGCCGAGGGTTCGCCGACCGCAGGACACCGAGTGTTGCTTGCCGGCGGGCTTCACGCTGGCAACGTTGTCGATGCCGTTGAGCGGGTGCGTCCATGGGGTGTGGACGTTGCCACTGGCGTCGAGTCTGCGCCAGGACGCAAGGATGCTGTGAAGATGCGGGAGTTCATCGCCAACGCGAAAGCGGCTGGCGCCCGTGTGCGTCCAGCGGAGAGTGATGCTCCGTATACCGAACACGCCCCGTACGACTGGGAAGAGGACTTCTTGTCATGACCATGGCCGATCCAACTCACGAAGGTCGTTTTGGTGACTTCGGCGGAATGTTCGTGCCCGAGACACTCGTTCCCGCATGCATCGAGCTCGATAAGGCATTTCGCGAGGCGTGGGCCGATCCGTCGTTTCGGAACGAACTCGATTACCTCCTTAGGACCTATGCCGGCCGGCCGTCCCCGATCACCGAGTGCGCCAACCTCAGCGAAGAGCTCGGCTGTCGGATCCTGCTCAAGCGAGAAGACCTCAACCACACCGGCAGTCATAAAATCAACAACGTGCTCGGCCAAGGCCTGCTGGCCAAGCGCATGGGGAAGACTCGGCTCGTCGCCGAAACCGGAGCCGGTCAACACGGCGTTGCGACCGCAACCGTTGCGGCGCTTTTCGACATGGAATGTGTCGTCTACATGGGCACTGTCGATATCGAACGGCAGAAGCTCAACGTCTTTCGGATGAAGTTGCTCGGCTCGGAGGTTGTTGCCGCCGAAAGCGGTTCACAGACACTCAAGGACGCTGTCAACGAGGCCATGCGCTACTGGGTCTCGGCCGTGGAAGACACCCACTACTGCCTTGGCTCGGTCATGGGTCCGCACCCGTATCCCTGGATGGTGCGCGAGTTTCATCGGGTTATCGGCGACGAGGCCCGCGAGCAGTGCCGTGACCTCCTCGATGGCGTACCCGATGTTGTCGTTGCCTGCGTAGGTGGCGGGTCGAACGCCGCCGGAATCTTCGCTGGGTTCGCCGACACCGATGCCGTCCTCGTGGGGGCCGAGCCAGCTGGTGGCGCGGCCGTCGGGCGAGCTGTTCCGGGGATCGTCCACGGCTCGAAGAGCTATCTGATGCAGGACGAATGGGGGCAGGTCCTCGAAGCGGAATCGATCTCCGCTGGGCTCGACTACCCGGGTATCGGTCCTGAACATGCCCACCTTGCTGCCACCGGTCGCGCCCGCTATGAACCGGTCACCGATGCCGAAGTCGTCGATGCCTTCCAGCTGTTGTCGCGTACCGAAGGCATCATCCCGGCCCTCGAGTCAGCGCATGCGATCGCATGGATTGCGAAGGCGAAGCACGAGTTCCAGGGCAAATCGGTCCTCATCAATCTCAGCGGTCGCGGTGACAAAGATGTGAACCAGATGATGGACATCCTCGGGTGACCGGCGGGATCGAGTCTGCACTACGCGCCCGCCGCGAGAACGATGGCAAATGCCTTGTGCCCTACCTGACGGGTGGGCTGGGTGACAATTGGCTCGAAACCGTCATGGCTGTCGCCGACGCTGGGGCCGATGCGATCGAGATCGGCGTGCCGTTCAGTGATCCGGTTATGGATGGGCCCACAATCCAAGAGGCCAACGATCGGGCGCTTGCGTCGGGTACGACACCCCAGCGGATCCTCGATACGTTGCGCGACGCTGATATCGGCGTACCGATCGCTGTCATGACCTATGCGAACATCGTCTACCGCATGGGCTGGGATCGATTCATGAACGAACTCAGCGCTTCTGGCGTGAGCGGTTGCATCCTCCCGGATATCCCGCTCGAGGAGACCCGCGACTGGACCGCGGCGGCCGACGAGGCAGGCGTGGAGACCGTGATGTTCGCTGCGCCGACCTCCCCTGACGACCGCTTGCCCCGCATCGCCGAACGGGCCGGCGGCTTCGTCTACGCGGTCGGGCTGCTTGGCATCACCGGCGTGCGCGCCAACCTTGCGTCGTCTGCGCTTGAGATCGCCGGACGGGTGAAGGCCATTACTGACAAACCTGTGCTGGTGGGCGTCGGTGTGGGAACGCCTGCGCAGGCGGTGGAGGTCAGCGAGGTTGCCGACGGTGCCATCGTCGGCTCAGCCGTCGTGCAGCGGATGCTCGACGGTGCTGGACCCGAAGGTGTCGCCGAGCTCATTGCCGAGTTCCGCGCGGCACTTGACACCTGACACGCGAACTGACCCTCGGCCTGTCAGCATGGGGAGGGATGCGACTGAGTCTGGTTCCGGCGTTATGGATCACGATCTAATCATCATTGGCAGCGGCGCAGCAGGTCTTGGCGCGGCCAGGATCGGTCAGTGGAGCAAGGCCGACACTCTCATGGTGACTGATGGGCCGCCTGGGGGCGACTGCACGTTCACCGGGTGTGTGCCGTCAAAGACGCTGCTCAGTGCAGCTCGCGACGGCCTTGGCTTCGTCGAGGCGATGACGCGTGTGCGCTTGACTGTCGAGCGCATCGCGGCCACCGAAACGAGCGATGTGCTGCGCGAGCACGGCACCCACGTCGTCGATGGCAGGGGGCGGCTCGCGACCCACGACACCGTCGTTGTGGGGGAGCGGCGAATCACAGCCTCACGCATCCTGATCGCCACTGGCGGGCGACCGGCTATTCCGCCGATCCCCGGGCTCGAGGGCATTGCGTTCCGCACGAACGAGACGCTGTTCGACCTCGAGCAGCGGCCGACAACACTCGGCATCATCGGCGGTGGACCGGTCGGGTGCGAGATGGCCGAGGCGTTCACTCGCCTCGGCACGTCAGTAACGCTCTTCGAGTCCGAGGACCGTGTGCTGCCCCGCGAGGAGCCCCAAGCGTCGTCGGTTGTCGACGCAGCACTTCGGCTCCTCGGTGTCGATATTCGGACGAGCACAGCTGTCGAGCGGGTTGATGGTGCCATCCGCATCTACTCGAGCTCTGACCCGGTCGAGGTTGACGAGTTGCTCGTCGCAGTAGGGCGGGTTCCGAATACTGCCGGGCTTGCCCTTGACGAACTTGGGGTGACGGTGGACGACCGTGGGTTTATCCAGACCGACCGCCGGTTGGAGACGTCGGTCAACGGTGTGTACGCAGCCGGAGACGTTACCGGCAAGCTCCCGTTGACGCACGCGGCCGATGAGATGGGCCGCATAGCGGCGAGCAATGCGCTCGGCAAGGGATACGGGGGTCGCTACAGCACCGATCACACGCCCTGGGTCACCTTCACGTCGCCTGAGGTCGCTCGGGTGGGGGTCACCGAGGCCGAAGCGGTGTCAATGGGCGGGATGGTCGCCTACCTTCCGATGAGTGAGATGGATCGAGCCATCACCGACGGCGCCGAAGACGGATTCATCAAGCTAATCGCAGCACCGAAGTGGCTGACCCGTCGGCTCTTTGGCGGCCGGATCATCGGTGCAACGATCGTGGCGCCACGGGCTGGCGAGATGATCAACGAGATCGCCCTCCTGATGCGGTCAGGCTCATTCGCCGGACGTCTGGCGCAGACTGTTCACGCCTATCCAACGTGGGGCTACGGCATCCAGAAGGCGGCCGGTCAGTTTATGGGGCCTGTCGAGGGCCGTGAGGCACGAGCGGCCCGTGCTCCGTGAGCTTCGCAGCCTCGCAGGCCTGTTCATCACCCTCGTCTTTGCTGTCGTGTGGGCAAATCTGGCATCGGACTCACCGGATTCGACGTTCCATGTCGCTCCGATGATCGTGGCTGGGAGCGGAGTCGTCGTCAATGGATCCATCGGCGCAGGCCTCACTCAGCATCGCGTCATCACCACAGCATTGGGAGGGCTGGTCGCCGCGCTGGCAACGATCACGATTCTCAACGCAAAGAATGATCTACAGGGACCGACGTTGTGGGACGACGGAGGCACATCGCTCCTCATCGAACACACGCTCTTCGCCGGGTTGGGCGCCGTCGTGGGAGCGATCTACGCCCTTCAGATCGCGTCGAGGCCACCGCGCGACGTGTGACTCGGTCTGGAATCGGTAGGTGCGAGTCAACTCGAATCCACCGGTGAACCGGCGCCATGTGGTGCCGCGTCGGTCGGGGGCATCGAGGCCCTGCCTTCGCAGCCCTGATCAGGGTGACCTCGATCTCGTTTTCGCGCCGTTTGGTGACCTCGGTCATCGAGACCTACCGTCCCCGGCATGCCTGACCTTCTCGTTGAAAAGCGCGGCCACGTGATGATCGCCACCATGAACCGTCCACAGCGCAAGAACGCGATGACTTTGCAGATGTTCGGCCGGATGCGCGACGCGTGGAAGGACGCCAGTACTGATGACGGCATTCGGTGCATTGTTTTGACCGGTACCGGCGGCGACTTCAGCGCTGGAATGGACCTCCGCAGCCTCGCCGGTGATTCCGACGACAATGATGACTGGGACGTCAAGGGGGCGATGGCCGAGCACGGCGCAGCCTGGATCTACGAGGGTCTGACAAAGACCTACCGTCCGACCAAGCCGATCATCGCTGCAGTCGAGGGGGTGGCGATCGCCGGAGGTACTGAGATCCTCCAGGGTACCGACATTCGGATTGCGGCCGAGTCGGCGATGTTCGGTGTGTCCGAGGTGCGCTGGTCGCTCTATCCGGGCGGCGGCTCGCCGGTGCGACTTCCACGTCAGATCGGGTACGCGGAGGCGGCCGACATCCTCCTCACCGGCAAACACATCACCGCAGCTGAGGCGAAGGCAATGGGTCTTATCAGCCGTGTCGTCGCGGATGGTGCTGCCTTCGACCATGCGATGGAGGTCGCCGAGATCGTCGCCGGCAACGGTCCGCTTGCTGTCGAGGCCGTACTTCGCACGATGCACGAAACCTCGGGTATGACCGAGACCGAGGCCTGGGAACACGAGGCGCAGTACGCGAATGACGTTATGCGTTCAGATGATGCGAAGGAAGGCCCCAAGGCGTTCGCCGAGAAGCGCTCACCCAACTTCCGGCGAACGTAGGCCGTTTAGCCGGTGTTGCGTAGGCCTGCCGCTACGCCGTTGATCGTCAAGAGCAGCGCGCGCTGAAGGCGTGCCTGCTCGGTTTCGTCAGCGGTGCCGGCTCGGCACCGGGCGAGGAGATCAACTTGCAGCAGGTTGATGGGATCGAGGTAGATGTCGCGCACGGCGAGGGTGCGGCGCAGGATCGGCAGATCGTCAAGGAGATCGCCACCGGTGATACCGCTCACGTGATCGAGCGTCAGTGCGTGCTCGGCCGAAACGTCATCGAGGATCCTGTGGAACGCGGGGTCGACGAGGTTTGTCACGTAGTGGCGCGCAATCACGAGGTCTGTTTTTGCGAGCGTCATCTCCACATTTGAAATGAATGTGCGGAAGAACTGCCACTGCTCGTGCATCTGAGCGAGATCGTCGGCATGTCCGGCATCGTGCGCTGCCTGCAGGGCCGTGCCCACTCCGAACCAGCCTGGGATGATCTGGCGTGATTGGGTCCAGCCAAAGACCCACGGGATGGCGCGCAGGTCTGACAGGTCGCTGCTGCCCTTTCGTCGCGACGGGCGCGAGCCGATGTTCATCGCCCCCAACTCCTCGACGGGTGTTGCCGTGTTGAAGTACGCCACGAGGCCATCCTGTTCGACGAAGGCTCGGTAGCGGGCGAACGCTGCGTTCGACATCGTCTCCATGACGTCGTTCCAGCGACCGACGTCGGCGGGGGAGTTACGAGGCTTTCGATGGGCGATCGAGGCCTCGACAACCGCCGAAAATGCAAGGTCGAGGTTGCGATTGGCGATCTCGGGAAGGCCGTACTTGTCGGCGATCACCTCTCCCTGCTCGGTGGTCTTCATGGCGCCGCGAATGGCGCCTGCGGGCTGCGAGAGGATCGCAGAGTGAGTTGGCCCACCACCCCGGCCGACCGTGCCACCACGTCCGTGGAACACGGTGATGGCGATTCCGGTTTCGTCGGCGACCTCGGAGATCGTTCGCAGGGCCTTGTGGATCTCCCACTGCGAGGTCGTGATCCCGCCGTCCTTGTTGGAGTCGCTGTATCCGACCATCACCTCCTGCACGTCGCCACGCAGCGTTACCAGCTCCCGGTACGCCGGTATGGCGAACAGCTCTCGGAGCACGGCCCCGATGGCTTGTAGATCACCGATGGTCTCGAAGAGGGGGACAAACCCGAGACGAGCGACGCCGGCCGGCAGGTCGATGAGGCCGACGTCGCGGGCCAGCACAGCGGGGGCAAGAATGTCGTCGATGCCTTGAGTCATCGAGACGATGTAGCTCTCGATGATGTCGTCGCCGAACCGGTCCATGCGGTCTCGAAGCACCTGGAACAGTTGGCGGGTCTCATCGGGAGTGCCGCTCTGCTGGGCCGAGAGCGGTCGAGGCGATGCGAGTTCCTCAGCGAGGAGGGCCGCCCGCGCTGACTTGTCGAGCGACTCGTAATCAGTGCCAACTGCGGCGAACAGCCGGGAGAGCGTCGTGTGATGCTTCTCGGTGTGTTGACGGATATCGAGGGTTGCGAGGTGGAAGCCGACCATGCTGACGAGGCGACGCACCCGAGCGAGTCTGCCGTTCGAGATCAGCGCGCCACCGGCCGCGCCGAGCGAGCGGGCGATAACTGCGAGATCATCAGCGAGTTCACTCGGCCGGGTGTACGCCTGAGGCCCGGGTGCGCTCTGGCTGGCAGCGAGCAGCCGCTGGTGCATCACCGACAAGCGCTGGCGGTACGGCTCACCGGCAGAAAGGGCCCGGAAGCGAGCTCTCACCTGAGGGAACGCTTCGTCGTCGGCGTCGAGCTGCACTTGGAGCTCATCGGAGATCGGCCGCACGGCGGTCGAGATGCTGAGCTCGGCAGAGAGCTGCTCGATCTCGCTGATGAGGAGGCGGAGTGCTCGCTCCCGCTGAAAGTCGAGCACTTCGCCGGTGGTGGCTGGCGTAACGTTCGGATTACCGTCCCGGTCGCCTCCGACCCATGAGCCAAAGCGCACGGGCTGAGCATCGGGGTCGAGACTGTAACCGTGGCCAGCGAGCGCCGCATCGATGTCATCGAGCAGCTCGGGCACACCCGATTCGAGCATCTCGCCAAGGAAGTAGAGGATCGAACGGGCTTCGTCGACCGGGTCGGGCTTCTCGCGTCGAAGCTCGTCGGTCTGCCAGATCATGTCGAGCAGCTCATCGACCCGACGGTCGATGCGGGCGACTACCGCTGCATCTTGTTCGGTAGGCCGGTGCTCGATGAGCATCGCAATTTCGGCGAGCTTGTCGAGGATGCTGCGACGAGAGGCCTCGGTCGGATGCGCAGTGAACACCGGGTACAGCTGGACCTGGTTTGTCGCCGCTGCGATCTCGTCGGGCTCGAAGCCGTCTTCGATGAGTCGGTTGACAGTCTCGTAGAAGCGCTTCGAACGCAATGTGCGGTTCTCGGCGAGGTCGTCGATGCGATGAACCTGCTCAGCCGTGTTCGCCAGGTGGAAGTAGGTTGTGAAGGCTCGGACGAGCTCGATCGCTCGCACCACCGGTGTGTTGCGCAGCGAGTCGGTAAGCGCGCTGCCGACACCGTCGTCGCCTTGGCGCACGGCACGGGCCAGGGTGCGGACTTCCTCAACCTGGTCGAGCAGTTCGGATCCGACCTGACGAACCAACGCATCGCCAAGTTGGTTACCCAACCGGCGGATATCGCGTCGGATAGCGGAGTCGAGTTGCTCGAGGTCGTCGGCCACAGGTGGACCCTATCCTTCGTCGGCTGGGCGCCGTCCGAACAATCGGTCGCCCTCCACAACCCCGGGAAGGGTGGGCTCCACGCCGTGGATTCCCGACCATCTCGTGTAACGGTCGAGCACGATCTCTTCGACTTGGTCCCACGTCGAGGCACGCGGTCCGTCCATCGATCGGTTGTAAGGCTGGTCGAACACAATGACCTCGTTGCCCGCGCGCCGCAGCGCTGACACATTCCCGGGGGAGTCATCGATGTAGAGGTCAGCCTCAACCTGGGGCTTCGCGCCAAGGAAACAGAGGTCGCGGTAGGGGATTCGAGCGGCATCAAGCCACTCGACGGTGTCGGTGACCGCCGCTTGGTGGCCCCAATTGACGTAGAGCCGGTGGGTGATGATCCGGATCCACACGCCAGCGTCGCTCAACCGCCAGAGCGCTTCAGGAGCACCGTCGATCACGGCAAGATCGCGAAACATTCGCGCCTCGACGACGGCGTGTCGGTGGTGGTCTTCGAACACTCCAGGACCGAAGCCCCATTCGGCGAAATCCCACCCTCGTTCAAGCGGCAACGACTCCGGTTCCACCCCGAGGCGCTCGGCCACGATCGTGCGGAAACCGAGGGTGTGCTCGGCACAGACCCCGTCGAGGTCGACCCCGAGGACGAACGCGTCGAGATCGGCCACCTCAGGCCGCAGTCAATCCACCGTCGGCACTCAGGATGCTGCCGTGGATGTTGCTGGCCTCGTCACTGGCGAGAAACGCGAAGAACGCCGCAATCTGGTCAGGTGAGCTTGGGCTTCGGTATCCGATGTGGTTTTGCATCAGGTTGAAGTCGATGTCCTCCGCAAGTTCGAAGTTGTGCACCAAGGGCGTGTCGATACCTCCGGGAGCGATGGCGTTGACTCGGACGCCGGTCGTCACGAACTCCATCGCCAGGGCTCTCGTGAGGTTGACGATGCCGCCCTTCGTGGCGCAATACGGAACGGTGTAGGCCTGCCCCATGAGGCCGGCGTTGGATGCGATGTTGATAAGGGCGCCGGACCGTTCGACCAGGTGCGGCATCGTGGCCTGGGCGATAAAGAACGGTCCTTTGAGGTTGATCGCGTTCATGAGGTCCCAGTCGGCCTCACTCACATCGGCAAGATGATGCTGCTTGGCGATGCCGGCGATATTGCCAACCACGTCGATCCCGCCGAGGGCGCTGACACACGCAGCGACGGCCGCCTGGATCTGATCAATGTCGGCCACATCGACCGTCCGCGCCGCCATCGATCCCCCCATCTCGGTGACGGTCGCCCGCGTCTCGGCCATCCCGCCCTCATCGATGTCCACGCCGAATATCGACGCACCTTCGGACGCAAGCCGGATCGCGGTTGAGCGGCCGACGCCACTGGCGACGCCGGTGAGGAATGCGGTCTTTTCGGTGAAGCGAGTCATTGACGCGGATCGTATACGTGGTGATCAATCGCTGCGATTCGAATGTCGTTCGCCGGTTCGCCTACCGTCCTGGCCCGTGACTGAGCCGACTGATCTGATCGTCGCTATGCGGCGAGTGATCCGTGCCGCACGCGTGGCCGACCTTGCGCAGCTGCCGGATATCGATCTGGCAGCAGACACAGCATCGTTGCATGCGATTGCTGAACGACTCGAGGCCGAGGCGGTCGATGATGTCCGTATGCAGATCACACTGCGTACCGACGGCCTGCAGGAGCGGTTGGCGAACCCGCCGCCGGATCGGACGTCGCGGGCGATGGAGATTGGACTTAAGAACTTCTTCCCGTACAGCCCCTATATCGGGCCCCTCAATCCAATCGCCCCGCCGCTCGAGTTCCGAGTGGTGCCTGGTGAGCCATGGGCGGAGATCGAGGTCGAGCACACCTTCAGTGCGCTGTACAACGGTCCCCCTGGCGCAGTTCACGGTGGAGTCATTAGCGGAGCGATGGACGAACTTCTTGGATCGGTGTGTGTGATCAACGATGTAAGCGGATTCACCGGAACGCTTACGATCAAATACCGCGCACTGACACCCGTCGAGCAGCCGATCCGCATGCGGGGATGGGTCGAGAGGGTCGAGGGGCGCAAGACATTCGCGGCGGCAACGTTTCACCGAGGTGACACGTTGTGTGTCGAAGCTGAGGGCATCTTTGTTGGCGGCTCCGCCGCCGACGTTCTCAGTTGACCTCGAGGGAGGCGGCCGCAGCTTGCGTGACGGCGTCGAGTGGACCCGCCGCAAGGACGAGAACCACGTCGCTTTCGTCTACGCCCGGCCGTTCGAGGGTCGCCAGCTGATCGTCGAGCAGGCGCGGCGGCATGAAATGCCCGGTTCGGGCTTCGATACGCCGAACGAGAACAGGCCGGGGAGCGTCGAGAAGGATGAAGCTGATTTCGATGCCGTCATTGCCGCGCAGTTGGTCGCGGTAGGACCGTTTCAGGGCGGAGCAGGCGACCACGACACTGCCTGGAGCCCGCAAGGCGGTAGCGACCGCCTCGAGCCATGGACCCCGGTCGTCATCGGTCAGCGGTTCGCCTCCGGTCATCTTGGCCACGTTGAAGGTGGAGTGAAGGTCGTCAGCATCGACGAACTGGGCGTTGAGTCGGTTGGCCAACGCAACGCCCACCGAGGTTTTTCCCACGGCCGAGACCCCCATCACGACGACTCGAGGTTCATTCATCGACCTTCTCAGCTGTAGGTCGCAACTGGGGGAGCCCAGTCGTCGAGCTTGGGTTGCACACCCAGTCCATCGCCGCTGGGCACCGGGATCGTTCCGTTGCTCGGTCTGATCGGGCTGGTGGCACAGCTATAGGCCTGTTCTTGATACGGGTACGAAATCCACGTGCCCTCGAAGAACGGGTTGGGAATGGTCGCTCCCATGTGCACGGTGGCCGCCGCCGTGATGTCGCCCCCCCACGTGTCGTCGATCGTCAGTGGGATGCCGTGGGCAACGCAGAGATCGCGGACAGTGCGCAGCGGCGTGATGCCGCCAACGCGCGACAGCTTCATACCGAAGCCCTGGGCGGTGCCGTCGGTGATCGCTCGGGTGATCGTGTTGAGGTCGGTGGTGCACTCGTCGAGGAAAAGCGGGTGGTTGAGCTTGCCGGCAATGGCGCGATGCTCGTCGTAGGTTCGGCAGGGATTCTCGATCGAGAGTCGAACATCTCGACAGGCAAGACTGAACTCGATGGTGTCGCGCATGGTCCAGCCCTTGTTGGCGTCGACGAGCAGCTTGGTTGACGGTGAGATCGACTCGGCAACGGCCCGGGTGGCCTCGATGTCGTCGGCGAGGGGACGGCCGCCGACCTTGACTTGAAGCCGGGAGTACCCCTCGTCCTCACGGGTACGAGCGGCGTGCGCAGTTCGGGTGGCGGTATCGGGCATTACACCGAAGTACGACGCCACCGAGTGGTGCTCCGTTCCCCCGAGCAAGTCGCAGAGTCGCTCACCACGGACCTTGCCGAGCAGGTCCCAACAGGCGACGTCAATCGCCGACTTCGCGTAGTTGTGGCCGGTCAGTGCGCTGTCCATGGCACGGCGCACTAGCTCGGTCCGGAGCGGGTTCAGGCCGATGAGCTGCGGTGCCATCTCGGCGATAGCCGCCCTGGCCCCGAGGGCGTGCTGTGGCTGGTAGGTGGGGCCGAGCGGTGTGGTCTCGCCGAAGCCTGAGACGCCCTCGTCGGTCATCAACTCGACGACGGTGCTGTCTAGTGTGTCCACCGCAGAGATTGCCATCTCGTACGGACCGCCCGCGACCGTGATGTTGTGCTGGTAAACACGAATTTCCGTGATCCTCATCGGCGTAGCCTGCCCTACCGGCGCAAGGTGCGCTACTCATGCGCGACGGAGTCGAGTGCGTGGGCCGCACGGGACCACCAGGCACCTTCTGGTCTATCGGGAACATGTCGGTAGGTCAGGCTCATCCGTGGGGGAGCGCTGCGCATCTTTGGCACGGTGTGTTCCCACGCGTGCTGGCAGGCGCCACCCATGACCAGTAGGTCGCCGGAGTGCAGCACCAGGCGATAGCTGGCCCCCATCCATCGGCTGCAAACGAAAGCGGCGTGGGCCGACATGGCTAACGATCGCGACGATCGCGACGATCGGGTCGCTCTGGTGGACCCCAACGCGGTCGGCGTGCCAGGCCACGCTGTCGGACCCATTGCGGTAGTAGTTCACGAACCCGGCGGTGAGACCCTTGCCGTAGCGGGCTTCGAGCGCGTCGATAATGGCGCCGAGTGCAGGTCGAGCAGCGATGAGATCGGCAGCAAGACTGGGTGGAGGCGGGGCTCGTCAACCAGTCGCCCAAACACCGGGCGCCGGCCTGCTCTCCAAGGGAGTGAGGCAGTGAGGAGTTCGTCGGCTCCGCTCAGCCAACCAGTGGCGCGGCCGATCCAGGTGACGTCGTCGAGGTGCTTGCGTTCGATCAGTTTGCGGCTGCACAGCTCGGAGGTCCCGAACAGCGAGCCCTGGTAAACACGCACCGCTTAAGCAGAGACGAACAGATGTCGCCTTCTTCCATCACGGAAACAGCGGGAGCGCAGCGGTAGTATCGGACGGAGCGGGCGTCGGAGGTCGATCAGGGGTGCTGTTCCCCACGTTCACGTTCGCGGCGTTCTTCGCCGTGGTGCTGCCGGTCAGTTGGTTAGTTCGGTCGCGCCCTGGCGCATGGAAACTTACGGTTCTTGCCGCCTCCTATGTGTTCTACGGGTACTGGAATTGGCGCTTTCTCGCGCTGCTTGTAGCGATGACTGTCGTCAACGAGGTGGCGGCAGTGGCGGTCCATCGCAGCGACGGAACGCTCCGAGGTCGGCTGACGGCCGTCGCTATTGCATTCGACCTCGGCGTGCTCGCATTGTTCAAGTACTACGGATTCTTCGTGTCGAGCCTCGAGGAGTCGTTCGGTTGGAACGGGCCAGCCCTCGACATCGTGTTGCCGGTCGGCGTCTCGTTCTTCACGTTCCAAGCGATGTCGTATGTGATCGACATCCACCGCGGTGACTCGACCCCCGCGCCGCTTCTGGATTTCGCCGTCTACCTCTCGTTCTTTCCGCAACTCGTCGCCGGCCCGATCGTACGAGCGACAGAGTTTCTCCCCGAGCTCCGCAGTCGGCAGGTTCCCGGGCAGGTTGAGATGAGCCGAGCGGTGATCCTGATTGGCCGGGGCCTGTTCAAGAAAGTTGTCGTGGCTGACTTCCTCGGTCGGGCGATCGTCCAGGACGCCTTCGGCACGCCAGGGGAGTACGGCGCACTTGACGTGCTCGTGGGCATCTACGGCTATGCGATACAGATCTACGCTGACTTCTCTGGCTACACCGATATGGCGATCGGCATTGCATTACTGATGGGGTTCCGGTTTCCAGAGAACTTCGACCGTCCCTATGCCGCAGTGTCGGTCCAAGACTTCTGGCGCCGCTGGCACATGACCCTGTCGCGCTGGCTTCGCGACTATCTCTATGTGCCGCTGGGCGGCAATCGAGTGGGTCGCGTGGCTACGTACCGCAACCTGCTCATCACGATGGGGCTCGGGGGTCTCTGGCATGGCGCGGCCTGGACGTTTGTGATCTGGGGTCTGTACCAGGGGCTGGGTCTCGCCGCTGAGCGATGGCTGGGGGAGCGGCGGGGCGAGCCCGACCTTGAGTTCGATCCGGCCGACGTTCGGATCCGCGAGCTTGCCCGCCTTCGCTCCGGTGCCGATGTCGATGCGTGGCGTGAGGATCCCGCTTCGCCCGTCCCGTTTTCACCGCTGGAAGTCCGCCGCCTCTGGCTCGGTCGACTGGTGACCTTCCATTTCGTGTGCGTGGGCTGGGTCGTGTTCTACGCAGGCACTATTCCCGGGAGTGGGCTCGGTCGCGCGTTCGACGTTTTCGCAGCGCTGGGTCAGGGTTGGATACAGGAACCGGAACTGCTCAACCCGCTGGTTGCGATCGTCATCGCAGGCGCGCTTGCCGTGCAGTTCGTTCCTCCATTGCTCACCCGCCAGGTCGCGGCAATGTTCTCCACCATTCATCCCCTCTCCGTAGCGATCGCCTTCGCCTTCTGGATTGCCCTCGTCGTGGCGCTTGGCCCCGAAGGGGTCAGCGAATTCATCTACTTCCAATTCTGACATGGAGCACACCGACCCCCTCGAACGAGCCACGACGGCGCCATTTACGGTGCGGACATGGACCGACGACGACTTCCGCGCGGCCCGCGAATCCGACCTTGCCGAGCGGACCGTGCCCGTCGGTTCGATGATTGCGGCCGTTATCGGCTGCCTGCTGCTCGCCATGTTGCTGACGTCGGGGAAGCTCGTCGAGATCGCGTCGAGAATGGAGTTCGGTGAGAGCCGCGACCGGGCCCTTGGCGCGGCCGAAACGGTCGACCGGGTCTCCAATTTCCTCTCGCTCAATCGCCCCTATGACCTCGTGGGCGACCTGCGGTGGGCCGGGAGCGACTACAGCCCCGACGATGTCCCACGGGTTATCACCACCACGACCGTTGCGGTGCCAACCACATCGGCGGCTCTGCCGGCCACCGATGAGACGCCCAGGACTTCCACCACCACGAGCACCACCACGGTTCCCGTCGGTCGGTTGGTGACCGAGGCCAGCCCGTTACGGGTGTACGTGGCCGGCGACAGCCAAGCGACGTACCTGGGACAGGCACTCACCAGCGAAGCCGACGTGCCGCTTGCGGTCGAGACCGACGCCCGTATCTCGACGAGTCTGGCTCGCCCCGACTACTTCGACTGGCCCAGCCGCTGGATTCAGGTCGTTTCGGAATCAGCGCCAGAG
>JAQWLJ010000011.1 GCA_029247365.1 Acidimicrobiales bacterium
ACCGACTGCGGCGCCCTTGCGGAGCCTCGTCTTGTCGATGCTGTAGGTGAGCTGATCGTGGGTGTTCATAGTTCTGGACTTCCTCGTTTGGGCCGCCTGAGTGGCTGCCGTTCGAGGGTCCAGATGAAGCCCAAACCGTTACTGGACACTTTTCCGAAAAAGTTTTTCCAACCCACACACACCTAGGCGCAAGCAACCCCACCACCAGATCACCTACACGAGAACAGGTAGGTCTCCCGCACAGCCACAGCGGATAGCGGCCTCCTCACGAACAGATCTCGCGTTGGAGAACGGTCTCGGTGTGGCCGTCAGCGGGCAACAGCATCTCGAGACGAAGCTCATCAACCGTGACGTCGAACGGCCCACCAATCGCTGCGATCATCGAAATGAACCGCAGCTGCCCGGCCCGCGTTTCGAGCACTAGTGGGACCATCGCGTCGTTCCCTGATGGGAGGGGATCACGGTCCGACAGGTCGGCGACATCGGGGTAGGTTCGGGCCTCTTCGATCAGTGCAGCGAGCCCAGCGTCAAAGGGCCGTTCGAGCGCGTCGCGTTCGAGTCGGTGGAGCAACACTGCGGCAAACCGCTCCCAGTCAACCATCGCAGGTCGAATGCCCTCTGGGTGAAAGCACAGACGTACTGCGTTCAGCCCAATGTGGGATGGCACGTCGATCCCACTCAGCGCGGTGATCTGCACGAATGCCGGGTTGGCCAGGACAATGTCCCACCCCCGGTCGATGACGTACGCGGGAATCAGAGCGCGAGCGTTGACAACAGTCTCGAGGATGTGGCGCACCTCACCGAGGCCGGGGTCATCGAGGGTTCGTTCGGCGTACTCAGAGGCGTAGCCAGCGGTTGCAAGGAGCACGTTCTGGTCGCGCAACGGCAGTTCGAGTGTGCGGGCGAGGTGCAGAACCATGTCGCGGCTGGGCTTGCTGCGTCCGGTCTCAAGGAACGAGAGATGCCGCTGCGACACCGCGGCCGCTGCTGCGAGCGCTAGCTGGGAATACCGGCGAGCATCGCGCCATCGACGCAACTCCTCACCGAACGAAGCGGGCGTGACGACTGCGGTGTCGGCCATGAGCTCAACCCTAGGAGTCCGCACGTAACGAAGCTGATGACCTCACCCGTCAATAGTGTCGCCCGCTGTCTCCGCCAACGACGCCAAGATCCGAGAGACTACCGCAGGCCGCACCGTCATCCGAACCCCCGACAGTGCTCGACGCGTTCCCTCGCCCTGTACTCGGCGACTTTGGCCTCCAGGACCCGATCTTCGTCGACAAGACCTCCCGTGGCGCTACTCGCGTGCAGATCGTCGGTGACGCCGACCAACCACACCGCTCTGCGACAACTTGGGGGTGGGCCACGCCCTAGGGCGCCGCTAACCTCATCGCCGGAAGGTTGCCAGAGCGGACGAATGGGGCGGCCTCGAAAGCCGTTGTGGCCTCCGGGTCACCATGGGTTCGAATCCCATACCTTCCGCCACACCTGGTGCCGGTCCCTCGGGGCCGGCATCAGTCGATTTCGGCGCCGGCGCGCGCTGCAACGCAGAAAATGCCACATGCCGTCCGACTTCGTGGCCGCCGGCCCCTCAGTACAACCGAATCGAGCCGTGCTCGACCTCAAGCTCGGCTGCCTCGTAGCCGGGATCGTTCGGTAGGTAGACGATGTACTCGCCGTCGGGATCGTCGACACGGAGGCGGACAGGCTCGGCCTGCTCAGCGGCTCGGCCGATCGCCGCTGCCGCAGTCGGGAACCGGTCGAGACACGACAGCATGCGATGAGTAACCGCCATCATCGTCAACTCGCCGGCTTGCCATTCAGCCATCGCCTGAGCAGGCGTGACCCAACGGTGCGCCATGATCTCGGACTCGTCGGGGTGGGGGATTTGCCCCGATGGCGCAGAGGCGAGAAAGAAACGCGTGTCGAACCGTCGGGCAGGGCCGACCGGCGTCACAAATCTTGCCACCTCGTGCAACGTGCTCAGGTCGAGCGCAATGTCGTGCTCGACAAGCAGATCGGTGAAGGCTTTGCTGTCCTCGTCCAGCGCAGCTCGCAGGCCGGGCAGCATCGACACCTCGATCGACGGTGTCCCGAGCAGCATCCCGACCTCTTCGAGGGTCTCGCGAATGGCAGCGAACCACCAAGCGAGCCCACCTTCGTCGATCTGTAACGCAGCGGACGCTGCTGCGTCGGTGAGGTTGACGCCAACCCGTTCGGCATCATCGGCGTCGGCTCGATCGACTCGGCCACCGGGAAAGACCCAGGCATTGGCCGCAAACGCAAGTTTGCCTGCCCGCTGCACAAGCAAGACCTCGAGCTCGGGCCCGTCGCGCACCACCATCACGGTCGCCGCATCGCGGACCGGTACGACTGCGGCTCCCTCGATCTGCTCGTTCTTGAAGAAGGACGCGCCCATCAGCCGATAGTGAGCACGATGTCGACTCGCTCATCGCTCTCGAAGCCGATCATCTCCATGGGATTGACGACGGTGCCGTTCATCACGATCGCGACCGCCTCTCGGGCGGAGCGAAACCGACCGGACTCGTCGAGCCTGTTCGGGTCAGCCGGTGAGTCGACTGCTCTACCTCGGTGCACTGCTCGCCGGTCACAGCCCAACACTAGGGTCCGGTCATGGACGTCGTCCTCGTGCACCCCGAGATTGCAAACAATACGGGCGCAATCATCCGGCTCTGCGCGAACACCGGTGCCCGGCTCCACCTCGTCGAACCGCTTGGATTCTCACTCGACGACAGCCTCTTGAAGCGAGCCGGTCTCGATTACCACGAGCACACGACCATGGTCGTACACGAGTCGCTGGACGCCGCCGCCACTGCGCTGCCTGGCCGATGGTGGGGCTTTTCGTCACAGGCAACGACGCGTTACACCGACGCGCCGATCGCTGCCGACGACACCGTGGTATTCGGCGCGGAACGAGCCGGGCTCGACGCCGGTGCTCGTCACCGAATCGGCGCCGACCGGATGCTCACCATCCCGATGCAGGCCGAAAGCCGCAGCTTGAACCTCGCCAATGCCGTAAGCGTTGTCGTCTACGACACCTGGCGACGCCAGGGGTTCCCCGGCGCTGCGGACTCAGCGTCGGGCTTGACCACAGAGTCATTAACCGAGGCGACATTCGACCCGTAGGCGGCGTCACAACACAAAGAACTCGGGCGTCGCACCACCGAGTGCTCGTGGACACCTCCTCGAACGGCACCTACGTTGCGGCGGTGGCCGACGACCAGACTTTTCACGATCTCATTGAGGGTTATTGCCGCGAACTGAGCGTTCGAGCGGGTGACACGGTCGAGGTCTGCATCTCCACCGCCGCAGATCACTTCGACCTCACCGTGCAACGGTGGGGAGCCGAACGAGAGACCGTGTGGTCGGCAACGGGTCGGACCGGCACCCACCACGAGCTTCCGGTCGACGCCGATGCACACGGCTGCGGCTGGCCTGTCACGATCGAGATCCCAACCGATTCCTCGTGGCGTTCAGGCTTTTACCTCATCACTCTCACCGCCGACAGAGGCCCCGCCGATCGGCGCGTCGCTCACGCCGGCTTCGTCATCCGAACCGCGGGCCAACCCAGGCGAGCGATCCTCGTCCTCGGCACCAATACCTGGAACGCCTACAACACCTGGGGTGGCAAGAGCCTTTACACGGGCGGCAAGCAGGTCTCATTCCACCGCCCCTTCGGTCGCGGCATGCTCGATCGACCCGAGGTCGAACGCGATGACCGCAAGGCCCGGCCGGTGTACACCGGCGAGGAGCCCGATGCCGACGGCCTGATCTTCCAGGCATACCGAACGGAACGGAACTACCCATCCGCAATCGGATCGACCGGCTGGTTTACCCACGAGCGCCGCTTCGCCGAGTGGGCCGAACGCGGCGGCTACGCCTTCGACTATGCGACCTCGTCGGACCTCGAACACGACCCTTCGGCCCTCGATGGCTACGACCTGGTGCTCAGCGTCGGCCACGACGAGTACTGGTCAGCCCACCAGCGAGACACACTCGAACGGCACGTTGCCGGTGGCGGGCATTTTGTGTCGTTCTCCGGCAACACGATGTTCTGGCAAGTCCGAGTTGAGGAAGGGCTCAATGGCGGTCCCACGATGGTGGGCCACAAGTACTCCGCTCACGAGACTGATGTAGCCGCTGCAACCGACCCCAGCGCTATCACCGGCATGTGGGCCGACCCGCTCGTCCAGCGCCCCGAGTGGTCGTTCCTCGGTGCCGGCTCAGCATTCGGCCTCTACCACCGCTTCGGCAACGCGACCGCCCGCGGAGTCGGCGGGTTCATCGTGTATCGACCCGAGCACTGGCTGCTCGACGGAACCAGCCTCGGGTACGGCGACGTGCTCGGCCGTGACGCCGGCGTCGTCGGCTACGAGACCGTCGGGCTGCCGATCCAGATCGATGATCTCGGCCTGCCGGTGCCCCGCGACCGTGATGACTTCCCTGCCGAGATCGAGATCGTGGGCCTGGTGCCAGCCAGCAACCTCGGCGTCGGCGACTACCCAAAGTCGATCGCTGCGTTGTCTGACCAAGGCGACCTCGAGTTCATCGCGGACCGCATCCACGGTGGCGTCACCGAGGAAAACAAGGCGAAGGCCCGGCATGGCAATGCGGCGATGCTCACCTGTCGCCCATTCGCCGCTGGCGGCGAGGTCGTCACAGTCGGATCGACCGACTGGACGTTCGGCCTCAACGATCCACTGGTCAGCCGGGTGACGGCAAACGCCTTGGATCGGTACATCGCCGGAGAAGTTCCGCGGCAACACCGACGTTGAGCCACCGCGATCACCACAACCGTCGGCCGGTGGACCGTGCTGACGTCGTGCACGATGTTCTCGCTCAAGATCGCGAAACCGATACGGGGGAAGCACTACTCAGCGGTGAGGGTCGAGAACCGGGCGAGATCGACGTTCCCACCGCTGAGGGTTACGCCAACACGCTGCCCGCAAAGATCAACCTTCCCGCTGAGCGCGGCCGCCAGCGCTGACGCCCCCGACGGCTCAAGGACGACGTTGAGACGTTCGAACGCAAAGCGCATCGCAGCGACGATCTCGTCATCGGTCACCAGCACGATCTCGTCGACGCGCTCGCGCATGACTGCGAAAGTCTTGTCACCGCACGACATCGTCTGCTGGCCATCGGCAATCGTCGCCGGCGTCTCCGACAGCGACACCCTTTCCCCTGCAGCCAGCGACTGCTTTACGTCGTCGCCGGCAGCCGGCTCGACACCGATCACACGCACGTCGCCGAGCGCCTTGGCCACCGTGGCGCAGCCGGAGATCAGTCCACCGCCACCAACACAGGCAATGAGCGTGTCGACCGGTTCCGTGGCGAACAGCTCACGGGTGAGGGTCCCCTGACCGGCCATGACCGCCCACGCATCGAACGGCGGGATGAGGGTGAGGCCGCGTTCCTCCGCAATGGCATTGCCGATCGCTTCGCGGGATTCTCGGTAGCGGTCGTAGCCGACGATCTCGGCGCCGTACCCTGTGGCCGCTGAGCGCTTCGCCGCCGGTGCGTCGTGGGGCATAACGATCACGGCCGGGATGTCGTGCAGCGCAGCTGAGAGCGCCAACGCCTGGCCATGGTTGCCTGAGGAGAACGTGACCACCCCGGCAGCGCGCGCCGAGAGCGATAGCGATGCCACCGCGTTGTATGCGCCGCGAAACTTGAACGACCCAGTCCGCTGAAAGCACTCGGCCTTGAGCCGGACGCGAGCGGCGACGAGGTCATCGAGCGTTCGACTGGTCACCTCAGGGGTCACGTGGGCGACACCCGCGAGCCGCTCGACTGCGGCATCTACGTCATCGAGATCGAGCTCGTTGTCGGTCATGGCCTGACCGTAACCGGCCGAAAGTCACCGCCAATGCAAGATGCAGCTCGTACTGTGGCAGCCATGGCGCACCAGATCCTCGTGCTGAACGGACCGAACCTGAATTTGCTTGGCGCGCGCGAGCCCGAGATCTATGGATCCGACACGCTCGACGACATCGTCGCCGAACTCAGTGCCCTCGCACGCAACCGAAACACCGAGATCCGCCACCTGCAGTCGAACCACGAGGGTGCGTTGATCGATGCGCTCCACGACGCTCGCGGCTGGGCTGACGCAGTGATCTTTAACCCCGGCGCGTTCACCCACTACTCGATCGCGCTGCGCGACGCCATCGTCGCCTCGGAGTTGCCGGTGGTCGAGACGCACCTCAGCAATGTGCATGCGCGGGAAGAGTTCCGGCATCACAGCGTGGTGAGCGCAGTGTGTCTTGGGGTCGTGCTGGGCTTCGGAAAGCGAAGCTACGTTGCGGCTCTGGACGCCGTGATCCACCACCTCGACGCGTGAAAGCACCGCCACGACGGCCAAACCCGTTGGACCTGCTGTCGGTGGAGCGGAGCTCCCGATCGGCACTGGCGCCGAGTTAGCGGAATAGCTGGTTTTCCATCAGCACCGTCACCACGTCGATCGACGACCCGGTCTTATCCGCAGTCTGTTGTTCGCGCGCCAGTCGACCCGCCGTTGGAATGGAGAGCGCCAGCCCAACGCAAGTAAATGCAAACCCGACCGCGTAGGGCCACAGGGACGCGCTCAGAACCATCAGCACGAACCCGGCCAGCGCGGCCATGCCACTGGCCACGAGCTGGAACATCATGTTGCGCGGATAGGAGTGGGCGAAAGCTTCCGCAGAGCGGTAGCCGACCCGTGCTGCGAGCATCCGGCCAACCGCCACCGAGACAACCCCGGCCGCAACCGCAAACGCCACCGACATGCCAACCGACTGGGCCTGATCGAGGTCGGCGACGATCACGATCGCAACCGCCCACACCGGCACAATCGCAAGAGCGACGTACAGCGAAAGCATTCGCAAGGCGACAAGTGCGCTCGGCTGGGTCGCCATCGAACGCATCCCGACGAACGGGATGAACATCTTTGGGAGCAGGCGGATGACGGGCCGCCAGCCAGGATCGGAGCGTTGCTTGCTCACACCAGGTCGATGCCGGCGGCGGTCATCTCCTCGAGTGCCGCTTCGGTGGTGTCGGGGGCGACGCCTGCACAATGGGCCAGCAGAACACGGGTCTCGAAGCCGTTCGCCTTCGCGTCGAGCGCCGTCGCCCGAACACAGTGGTCGGTGGCGATCCCCACAACATCGACGTGGGTAACACCACGTTGCCGGAGCCACGCACCGAGCAACACCGACTCGTCGGCCGCTGCACCACCGTCAAACCCCGTATAGCTCGCGGTTGCGCGGCCCTTCAGAAAGATTTCGTCGATCGCGATCTGCAGGTTCTGATGGAACTCGGCACCAGGGGTGTCTGCCCCGCAATGCACCGGCCACGTGTCGACGAAGTTCGGCACCTCATCACCATTTGCCCAGTGTTCACCCGGATCCACATGCCAGTCCTTGCTCGCTACAACTACGGCGTAGTCGCCACCAGCTCGGTCGAGGCCAACAACATCGGTAATCGACTGGGCGACAGCGGCACCGCCATCGACACCCATCGAGCCGCCTTCGCAGAAGTCATTCTGCACATCGACTACGACCAGCGCTGTCGTGGGTTCTCCATCGGCTGCCTTCGCGTTTGTCGCTGTCGTCACGGTGCAGCTCTTCCAGTAGGCATTGGCGTCGAGAGCGGTTCCTCTACACCTTCCCAGATGGTGGGGATCGCTGGCGAGTGAGTCGGCCAGGGGGTTCGGTCGGCGTCCTGGAGCCGGCTGCGGCGCTCGGCACACCGCTGGCGAGCCTCCTCGGGGTTCGTGAGATCGGCAACGATTTCGCCGTCGCGCACGAGCGGCACCTGTGGGTTCATCGTGTCGTCTTGCAGTTCGACTGGCAGCACCGAGAGAACCTCACCGGTAAAACGACCGTCGGCATCAACGATGCGGTGCACGTCCTTGCGGCCGCCAAGCGTCCGCTTCCCGGGCGACAACTTGCCAACTGCGCGCAGCTCGGCGTCCGGAGCGTCGGAGTCTGCGATCGACACGAGCTTGTAGACCATCTGCGCCGTCGGGTGGCCGGATCCAGTAACGAGGCTGGTGCCGACGAGGTAGGCGTCAATCGGTGCGCCCGCCGCTTCGAGTTGGGCAACCTTGAACTCGTCGAGATCGCTCGACACCACGATGCGGCAGTTGGTGGCACCGAGACTGTCGAGCAGGTTGCGGGCGGCCCGGCTGTCTTCCTCGAGTTGGCCACTGTCGATACGGACGGCACCAATGTCGGGGCCGACGACATTTACCGCCCGTCGGATGCCCTCCATCACGTCGAAGGTGTCGACCAGATAGGTCGAAGCGACACCGAGGGTTTCGCTCTGCGCCTCGAACGCCTCTTCTTCGGTCGCATGGGCGAGGACGAAGGCATGCGCAGTGGTACCACCGGTCGGGATGCCGTGGCGGCGGCCGGCTTCGAGGTTCGACGTCGTATTGAAGCCACCAACGAACCCCGCCCGCGCCGCGGCGACCGCCGACTGGGGATCGGTACGGCGGCTGCCACCTTCGATGAGCAGACGACCACCGGCGGCATCGGCCATACGGGCCGCCGCACTGGCGACGGCACAGTCGTGGTTAAGGACCGACAGCATCACCGTCTCGAGCACAACGCACTCGGCGAACGTTCCCGTGACCGTCAGCACGGGCGAATAGGGGAAGAACAGCTCGCCCTCGGCGTAGCCGGCGATATCACCGCTGAACCGGTACGCGCGAAGCCAATCGGCCATCTCGCCTTCGGCCACCACCCCCGAATCGAGCAGATGCTCGACGGTCGCATCGTCGAACTGGAACCGGCTCACGGCGTCGAGGACACGGTCAATACCAGCGACGACACCGTACGCCCGGTTCGAGGGCAACCGGCGGGCAAACACCTCGAAGACGGCACGTCGATGAGCAACGCCCGACTGCAAGGCCGACGCGACCATCGTGAGTTCGTAGTGATCAGTCAGCAATGCCGACGTGGGCCGTTCCACGCCTTTCACGCTAGCGGCCGGGGGCGCGCTGGCCGTTGTCGTGATGCCAGAGGTCCGTGCGACACCGGGCACGTCCCCTGCCGGAATACTCATCGCACCGATACGTTGATCCGGACCATGACAAGCCCGTTCCAGATCATGCACTCAATGACCTCGGACCGTTCAGCGCTCGATGGCAAGGCCATCACCAAACAGACCCGGGCTCGCGTCTTCGCCTTCGCCAAGCCCTACAAGCGATCGATCCTCGGGTTCCTCGGCACGATCATTGTCTCGACGTTCCTCGGCTTGCTGCCCCCGCTGCTGATCCGTGAGGTGTTCGACGACGCGATCGTCAACGGCGATGGCGGCTACATCAACATCCTCTTCCTCTTCCTGGTCGCCGCGGCGCTCGGGGAGGCTGTCCTGGGCCTGGTCGAGCGGTACCTGTCGAGCCGAATCGGCGAGGGTCTCATCTATGACCTGCGAGTCAGGCTCTTCGACCACGTGCAGCGGATGCCGATCGCGTTTTTCACCCGGACCCAGACCGGCACACTCATCAGCCGCCTCAACAACGACGTGATCGGTGCCCAGCGGGCGTTCACCGGCACGCTCGGCACGGTTGTCGGCAACGTCATCGCACTCACCGGCACGCTAATTGCAATGCTGCTACTCGAGTGGAAGCTCACCCTGCTCGCAATCGTGATCCTGCCATTCTTTGTGCTGCCCGCTCGTCGAGTCGGTGCTGGTCTTAGCGACATCACCCGCGAAGGCATGAACGTCAACGCCTCGATGAACAACACGATGACGGAGCGATTCAACGTTGCCGGCGCGCTGCTAGTGAAGTTGTTCGGTCGGCATAAGGCGGAAGCCGACGACTTCAGCGACCGCGCTGGCCGGGTGCGAGACATCGGTGTTCGCTCAGCGATGTACTCGCGAGTCTTTCTCGCCGCGCTCACGCTCGTCGGCGCCATCGGCACCGCCCTTGTCTACTGGTGGGGTGGTCACCAGGTGATCGATGGCGACATCACCCCCGGAACCCTTGTCGCGCTCGGTCTGTACACCGTGAGGATCTACATGCCCCTGACGTCGCTCTCGAACGCCCGGGTCGACGTCATGCAGGCGTTCGTTTCGTTCGAGCGGGTGTTCGAGGTACTCGACACCCCCAACGTCATCCAAGACGCCGACGACGCCGTTGATCTCCCCAGCCCCGCCAGAGGCGAGATCCGGTTCAAGAACGTCACCTTCCGCTACCCCAACCCCGCCGAGGGAACCCCTGAGTCGCTCGGCGGCCGAGAGCAGACCGGCTCGCTCGACGATGTATTGCGCGGGGTCGACGTCGACGTCACACCCGGCCAGATGGTCGCCATCGTCGGTCCATCCGGCAGCGGGAAGACCACAATGACGTCGCTCGTCCCTCGGCTCTACGACATTACGAGCGGCGCGATCACCATTGACGGCCACGACATCGATTCGGTGACCCAGGACTCGCTGCGCAAGACAATTGGCGTCGTCAGCCAAGACCCACACCTGTTCCACGACACGGTTGGCTCGAACCTCCGCTACGCCCGGCCGGGCGCCACCGACGCTGAACTCGTCGAGGCCTGCCGGGCTGCACGGATTCACGATGTGATCGCCGACCTCCCCGACGGCTACGACACCGTCGTCGGTGAACGGGGTTACCGTCTTTCGGGTGGCGAAAAGCAGCGCCTGGCCATTGCTCGCATGCTGCTGAAGGATCCCGCCATCGTGATCCTCGACGAAGCGACCAGCCATCTCGACACTGAGAACGAGGCCTACGTCCAAGAGGCACTGGCTGGCGCGCTCGAGGGTCGCACCTCGCTCGTGATCGCACATCGTCTGTCGACCATCACTGATGCCGACCAGATCCTTGTGCTCGACGACGGCCGGATCGTCGAGCGCGGCACCCACGAGCAGTTGCGCCGCTCGGGCGGGCTCTACGAAGAGCTGTACGAAACACTCGTGCGCGCCGAGGTCGAGTAGCGCAACAACTCGGTGAGCATCGCGTCGAGGCGCTGATGTCCCCAGAGCAGACGCTCAAAGCGACGGAATGCCGCCCCGTGACCAGCCGTCATGTACCTGGGCCATGAGCATGTGCCTCGAGCCGGGTGCGAACGTCTGATCAATGGGTTGGACGTCGCAGCCCGCCAGCGCCGACGAGAAACCGGCTGCGCATCAGCGCCAGCGCAGCGAACGCAGAAACGGCAACCACGACGTACATGCTGTCGTAGCCGAACGCGTCGGCGACGAACCCAAGGGCGAGCGCTCCAAGCGCATTGGCAACATCACCAAAGGTCGTGACCGTCGCAACGGCCCGTGATCGTTCTGCATCAGAAGCGGAGTCGACTGCGATCAGGATCATCAGCGGCACATTCCAGGCGAGGCCGATCGCAAGTACGACGGCGGCGGCGTAGAGCCATGCCGTTGATGACGCCGTGGCCAGCAGAAGCGCGCCGATGATCACCGTGCCGTGTGCAAACGTCGCCAGCTGCCGACGGGGGAAACGGGTGAAGACGCGACCACTCACCGATCGCATCGCCATCACGACCATCGAATAGGTGAGCAACAGCCAACGGGCGTCTTCGATGCCGAACTCCTCGCCGTAGTCGGCGATGAAGGCGTTGAAGCCAAGGAAGCCCACGAAGACCAGCATGTTGACGATGCCAATACGGGCCGCAACGGGATGGAACAGGTCGCTCATCTTCGCTGCGGGGACGGCATCGTCAGGGCGGGTCTCAGGCAAAAAGAAGGCAACGACTGCGGTGGAACCACAAAACACGGCGGCGAGCGCGAACGCCCAGCTGAAGCCGTGGGCCTGCATGATGATCTCGCCAAAGACCTGGCCAACTGCGAAGCCGACGAGCACGACCGTCGAAAACAGGCCAAACACCTGGTCGCGGTGCTCGACGGGCGGCAGTTCGGTAGCGACGGTGGCCTGCGAGAGGTACATCACCGAACTGGCAGCACCGGAGAACACCCGCACCACAAGCAACAGCCACAGCTCACCGGTCTCGGCAGCCGGCGTATGCAGCAGCTGGGTGACGACGAGCGCGAGCGCTCCCCCGATCATCACCGGGCGGCGGCCGACTCGGTCGAGCATGTAGCCGCCGAACGGGCGGACGACGAGCATGCCAATCGCCCAGACCCCAAAAGCGAGCCCGATCTCGGCCGAGCCACCGCCCAGCTCGCGCTCGACCAGCCGCGGCAGGACCGGGAAGGCCACCCCGGCAACACCGAAGTACAGCATCGTGGCCCCGAACACCGCCAGGATGCGCGGCGTGTAGACGCGTTCGGTGGCGGCGGGGGCAGTCACCGAGCGCAAGCTACTGCTCGCCTGCTACCGGACCCGCATTCCAGCCGAGTAGACATCCTCCGTGTCTTACGCCGGAACTTCACCCAGCGCGCTGCCGACGACATGGCAATTCCGTATCTCTGGAAAAGTCTTCCGTTTCGTGAGTCGGCTCCTGAGCCGACCCAGCAGTGAACGACTCCCCGAGCTCGGCGACGACCCGATCATCTTCGCTGCCAACCACGCAAGCATGTCTGACGTCTTCTTCGCGATTGCGACCCTTTCGGACTGGAAGTACCCGGCGCGTTGTCTGGTTCGGTACTCCTACTTCGCGAACCCGTTGATGGGCGCGTTCCTCCGCAATGTCGGCTGTGTCCCGGCCGGTGGCGGCGGAACCGACGCCGTCGCCGAGGGTGTGAAGATCCTCGAGACGGGCTTTCCGATCGCAGTTATGGTCGAGGGCCGGATCGTGCCGCCCGACGAACGGGCCGACGACGGCATGGGTGAGTTCCGCGACGGCTTCATCACTATCGCAAGGACAGCCGATGCCCGCATCCTTCCGATCGTGATCACCAACGCCGACCGCGTATGGGGCAGTCGGGCAGCGCTGCCAAAGCTTCGACTACGCAACCGGCCCGAGGTCAACATCCGGGTGGGGACGCCGTACTCCGTTGACGGACTGGCCGACAGTGAAGCGATCGCCGAGGCTCGGAGCCAGATGGCAACGATGCTCGCCCACCCGTAACGTCGACGGCCATGAACGGGGGAAGGAAGCCCAACCAGCTGCTCATCGTCTCCGATGAGGAGCGCCGTAACGACTGGCTGCGGGGAAAGGTCGACCTACCTGCCCACCAGCGGCTGATGGACGACGGCCTCACGTTCAACCGCTACTACACGCACGCCTCTCCGTGTTCGCCAAGCCGGGCGTCGCTGTACACCGGGAGCTATCTCGCTGAGCATGGTGTGGTGAACAATGTGTCGTTCCCGGGGCACACCGCGCTCGATCCGACCATCCCCACCATTGGGTCGCTGCTCAACCAACAGGGCTACTACTCGGCCTACCTCGGGAAGTTCCACCTCACCCATGATGCGATCCCCGACATGGAGGCGTTTGGGTACCGAGACTTCAAGGGCAACGACATGCATTACACGGGGTCGGCGTGGAGTGGGCGCCACTTCGACCCGATCATCGCTGGTGACGCAATCGAGTGGCTGCGCGAACACGGCACTCGCGTCGAGCCATGGCATCTCACGGTTGCCCTCGTGAACCCACACGACATCATGTGGTTTCCAATCGACCACCCGACGTTTCAGAACGCGCACCCGAACATGAAGAAGGTGTTCGACTTCATGCAGGAGCTGCGCCTGAAAGGGGTGCCGGTCGAAGCGATGCCGGAGGACTACGACGAGTTGTTCGACACGCTCCCCGAGAACTTCCACGACGACCTCCACACCAAGCCAGAGATCCAGCGGGCATGGCGCCAGGTGCGCAACACCGAGCACTTCGTCGGGCACATTGACCGCAACGACGAGCGGGCGTGGCTGCGCCAGCTCGATTACTACGCCGCGCTGCACCGAGAGCTCGACCACAATCTGCAGGGGATCCTCGATGTTCTCGACGAACTCGATATCTACAACGACACCGTCATCGCGTACACGTCTGACCACGGTGACGCCTGCGGGAGTCACGGCCTCCGGGCGAAATTGCCGTGTGTGTACGAGGAGGTCATGGGTGTGCCGCTCATCATGAAAGTGCCGGGGATGACAACGGCGGGCACCGAGTCCGACGCGCTCGCCACCCACGTCGACCTTGCGACAACATTGTGCGCGCTTGGCGGGGTTGATGTCGATGCCTCACCGACGCTGTCGGGCGTCGACCTCTCGCCTGCCTTGTGCGACCCCTCGGCCTCACCGCGCGACTACGTGTTCTTCTCGCAAGATTCGGCCCAGTCGGGCCTGATCGCCAACACCCGTTACGCCGTCCGCGGTTTCTTCGATGGCGAGACCAAATACGCCCGCTACTACGGCATTGGCGGCGGCATCGAACGAGACGGCACGGTGGACGAGCGACCGAAGCTCTTCGGCGAAGACGCCGCCTTCGAAGACCACGACCACGAGTGGTACGAACCGAGCGACGATCCGCACGAGCTCATCAATCTCGCCAATGATGTCGGTCGCCGGTCCAAGTTGCGTGAACATTTCAGCCGGCTGCTTGAGATCGAACGTCTCGAGCTCGGCGACAGGGCAGGCCACGGAGCGCGCTCGTGAACGCGAAGCGGAGAATCAGGAGCCAACAGTGAGCATTTGGTCGACAGAAGCGCCCGTCCCGATCGTCTTCCTGCATGGTTGGGCGACCTCCACCCAGATGACGTGGGTCGAACCCGGCTGGTTCGAGCTCGTGAAGGAGGGTGGTTCCCGGCCCCTCGGATACGACCTGTTGGGGCACGGCGAGGCCGACAAGCCTGACGACGTCGAGGCCTACAAGGACCTTGTCACCCCGCTGGTCGATCAACTGCCGTTCGGCGTCGATGAAGGGCGCCAGATCGACATCGTCGGCTACTCGCTCGGCGCTCGCACTGCGCTCGACCTGACGCTACGGCACCCGCAACTCGTCCGGCGCCTCGTTTTGAGCGGTGTGGGTCGCAACCTGGTCGAGGGCTCGGCGCTCGGCGAAGGGTCCGATCGCGCTGGAGCCGACTATCGCTTCGAAGGGCTCCTCCGCACAGCTGGCGAAGAAGCCGCTGCCATCTTGCAGAAAGTTGGCGAAGCTCAGTCCGCTCGCGACGACCGCTACTTCACCGCCGAGCAACTGGCCACCGTGACCCAGCCGGTGTTGATGGTGATCGGCACCGAGGACTTCGCTGGTCCACCCGAGCCGCTGGCGGATCTCCTGCCGAACGTCGAGGTAACGATCCTGCCGGGGGTTGACCACTTCTCGCTACCGAAGCAGTTCGGGTTCATCGACGCTGCACTCGAGTTCCTCGATTGCGTACCTCGCTGGTAGCGCGGCGACCCGGCTCAGACGAACATGACCTCACAGCCCGTACCGGCAAGGACGGCGTCAACGCGCTCACGATCTGCGTCGCTCAGTGCTGCATAGTCGGCTCGCAACCACTCGAGGCACTTGCTCTGGTACTTGAACGGGCCCTGTCGGTAGTTCTGGCCGTCGATGTTGCAGACGACCTCGTCGACACCGCTCATGAACGCTTCGGCGTTGGCGACCATGAAGGGCGCATAGGAGCGCCCCGCCTCAGAGAGCATGCGCTTCGTGCCCTCGGGCAGGTCGTCGAGCGAGACCCACCCCTCGTCGCCGTCGATAGGTAGCCAGCTGCTGTCGTCGAGACGATCAACCCACGTGATGACCTTGGGTGCTCGCTTCGCAGCGATAGCCGTCGGCGTCGGGTCCCACTTCACGAGCTGTGTCAGCTGACCGAAGATCCCAAAGTCACCACGACCCGGTCGATCACCGAGCAAGAAGTCATGGGTCGAGAACAGCGCGGTGAGCGCGTCGAGGACACGTTCGTAAGAAACCTCGATGATTGGCGCGTTGAGATCGGTCGAACCGACGAGTTCGCGCCGGCGGATCTGGCGCTGGGTGATGAAGTCGTACGCCTGCTGTGCTGCGTCGCTATCCATTTTGAGGCTTCGCGACGTGGGGAGCAGCTGGCCGGCCTTGTCGATGTCATCCTCGTACGCCCAGCGGTAGTGGTACATCGCCTTGGTGAGCCACTCGTCACCGAAGTCCTCCAGGAGGGCGTCGATGAATGCCAGCGCCGGGTCCGTCGGCACGATGCTGCGATCCTCGTACTCGCCTTCAAGGCGCATGATCTGAGGCGACGAATCGACCGTCACGTCACCGTGCGAGCCGTCGGCGTTCGGGTAGACGATCACCGGGATGATCGGAACGGGGGCCTTTGGGAGGTCATCCCACTTCGAATCGCGCAACACCCACCGGAAGGGGATGTGTCGGTAGCGGAGGACGCTGCGCATTTTCAGGGTGTACGGGGATCCGTAAGCCCCAGCGAGAACGAGGGGGTGATCGGTCATGCGTCTGCTTCTTCCTACTTGCGTCGTTGCATCCGGCGGAACGCCTCGAAACGTCCGACGAACTCATCCTCTTGTTCCTGGGTCCATTCGACCGCATCCCAGCCCAAAAGCTCGCGGCAGCGCTCCCCGTGCGCGGCCCAAGAGGAAGGAATGGGTGCGGTGAGACCGAGGCGCTGCAGGCCGGCAAGTCGAACGTGGATCGGCATCGCCACCGCTTCGGCGAGCGAGGCCTCGGTGCCGGCCAGCCACGCCGTCTCGTTGGCCCAACCACCCATGATGTCGAGTGCTGCGACGAGCTTCTGCCCAGCCCGTTCGATTCGATCGCGCTCGACGCCGTAATACACACCGACCATCGGCCGGAACGCGTTCTGATCGATCCACGCAACCCGCTCGCGCACCAGCTCGCGGGCCGGGAGGTCCAACGGGAGCAAACTTGGTGCGTCGATTCGTTCCTCCAGCCACTCGAGCACCGGGATCGATTCGGCCAGATATTCGTGGCCCACCCGCACCATCGGGACCTCGAGCTTTGGGCTGTGATCGATGAACTCCTGCGGGATGACAAAGTCGTTGGGGCGAGCGGCCGAAGGGGGAACTGACACGAGTTCGTGCCCAATCCCTCGCTGGTGAAGCGCCCATTCAACCCGCGTGGAGAACGGGCAGATCCAGTGACCGAACAACGCAACGTCGGCACTCATGACACCAGCAACTCGCAGCCGGTGCCGTCGAGGAAGGTAGCAACCCGCCTGCGGTCGGTGTCGGTCAGTGCGGCGTACTCGGCTCGGATCCAGTCGAGGCACTTGCCCTGGTACGAGAAAGGAGCCTGCCGGAACGCAGCGCCCTCCATCTCACAAAAGACCTCATCGGCCCCCGCCGCGATCGCCTCGTGGTTGGCGATCATGAACGGCGCGTAGGTACGACCGGCCTCCTCAAAGAGGGTTCTCGTGGTCGCCACAACGTCCTCGATGTCGAGCCAACCTCCCTCCTCGTCCTCAACCGCCCACCACGACAAATCATCGAGCCACTGGACCCACATGATCGCCCGTGGCGCTCGGTCAACGGCTACGGCGGTGGGCGTGGGGTCCCACCACACCAGCGGAGTCAGCTGGCCAAACATCGCAAAGTCGGCGCGGCCGGGACGATCGCCGAACAAGAAGGTCTGGTCGGCGAGATGAGCCTGAAGCGCATCGAGGGTGCGCTCATACGAGCGCTCGATGGCGTTCGCGTTTGCGTCCGTCGAGCCGACCAGGGCGCGACGGGCGACCTGGCGTTGGATGATGAAGTCGTGGGCCGCGGCTGCCCGGTCATCTGGTAGCCGGAGTGATGCGTCGAGCGGGAGGAGCCGACCCGACTTCTCGGTGTCTTCCTCGTTCGCCCAGCGGTAGTGGTACATCGCCTTCGATACCCATTCGTCGGCGAAGTCCTCGAGCACAAAGTCGAGCAACGCCGTAGCCGGGTCGACGGGGACAATGCTGCGGCCGGCGTACTCCGCTTCGAGCTTGGTGATCTGCGGCGATGAGTCGACCATGACGTCTCGGTAGCTACCGTCGTCATTGCACCAGCCGATCACCGGGATAACAGGCACTGCGCCGTCCGGCATGTCATCGCCCTTCATGCCCCGCACCACCCACTGATGCGGTATGTGGCGGTACCGGAGAACAGCGCGCATCTTGCGGCTGTAGGGCGAGCTGTGTGCTCCCCGGATCACGAGTTCCGGTTGCGTCGACATAGTGCCTATCATTCTGGCACATCATCGTTCGCGTCGCGTCGGGGCATATGCACCGTGCACGGGTTGACCCGCTCCGACCTCACCCGGAAGGTAGCGAGCTACCTCGACGAGACTGGCCGACCCTGACGGCTCGAGCCGTGCCCGCCAAATCCCCACGCCGAAGCGGGCTGGACCGCTGGCATCCCCGTCGTCACCGACCCGGACGGGCCCCTGCTGTGGGACTCGACCACGATCATCGAGCATCTCGATGCCGCACCACCCGATCAGAAGGTCATGCCCACTCGACAGCTGAGCACTTCCTATCTGCCATCACGACTCGCCCGGTTCCGCCATGACGAACACGGCCAGAACCAGAGCGGCAAGGCCGCAGGCAGCCGCTGTGAACATCGTTGCCGAGAACCCAACCCGGACGTAGAGGAGGGTCGCGAGCGGCGTGATCAGCGCGCGGACCAACGTGGTCACCATCACGGCGCGACCCACCATCTGCGCTCGAGCACCCGGGTCGAGCTCCGACAGCAACGGGATCGCCGAGACGATGCCGTATTCGAACCCGAGAAACGCAATTACGAGCACGGCCAAGCCGATGCCGAGCGGAGGCGCGTCGACCATGCCGAGCAGCACAATCATTGCGGTCATCAGCAGTGTTCCACCGATGATCGATCGCCGCTTGCCGACGCGATCGGTGAGTCGGCTCGATCCCACGGTGGCGACGACCTCCACCGCACCAACCGCAAGCACAGCCAGGCCGACCTCGGTGGTGTCGAGATCGTAGCTGTCCTCGAGCCATAGGCCGTGGGTGAGAAAGAGAAACTGGGCGGCAGCGGTGAGTGCCCCGTTCGTCGCCAACGCAGCGACGGCCGAACGGGTCATACGCGGCTTGCGGGTCTGCACGGCAACCGGACGTTCCTCCCCCGACTCACGGCGAAGGATGCTCAGACCAACGACGAGCAATAACGCACCCAGTACGGCCTGGGGTGCCCACCACGCAACGCCATCGATGAGCAGGCCGACCAGCGGGAGACCAACCAACGCTGCACCGCCCCAGGTCAGCTCGACGAGCCCGGTGGCCCGGCCTCGTCGTTCGTAGGCGACAACCGCGCCGACCCACGAGTTAAGCGACACTTGGTTGGCAGTGCGGCCGAAGCCGACGATCACGAACCCAACGATGAACCCAGGCGCGCCGAGCGTTGCGATCAGCAGACCCCCACCGGCGACGAGCCCGCAGACGCCCATGACCCTGATCGCACCCCAACGATCGCTGAACCGACCCATGAGCGGTGCACTCAGCGCGGTGAGCTCACGGGCACTGAGGACCGCGCTCGTCGCGCCGACGCTCATTCCTGTGCCGCGGGCGAACGCCGGAAGGAAGGTGTAGGCCATCCGCATTGCGACGTTGATTGCGAATCGAGCCACGATGAGCGCAGGAAGCGCCCGCCGCACCTCGGGACTGAAGTTGCTCATCGGCAGCCAGTCATCGGGTCAGCAACAACCGATGGCAAAAGTCTCGTCGGGCACAGCGTCGAGAACGGATCCCGTGATCTCCATGTGTCCCTCCTGGAAATGTGCCGGTTGCCTTTTCCTGAACGATCGTTCAGTATGCGGCCAATGAAGCGATCCCGCACCAGAATGCAGCGAGCAAAAGGCTACGACCCGGAGCCGTTCGACCTGCCACCCATCTTCCAATCGCCCGCTCGCTCCGGCGCAATGCTTCCGTGGTTCATCACGAAGTTCATGTGGCCCCAGTCGCTGCTATGGATCGGCCTTGGCGCCCTGACGTACCACGTCCTTACCCCCAGCCTCGATCGGTTTTCAAGCCTGAGCGTCGACGACATCGCGATCCTGTGGGCCCGCAACGTCGTCGTGATGCTCGTCGTCATTGGCGGGCAGCACTACTGGCTCCATATCCGCCGGGCCCAGGGCATGGAGTTCAAGTACGAGGGCCGCTGGCTCGCCCAGAATCGCAAGAGCTTCACGTTCAACGACCAGACCCGCGACAACATGTTCTGGACCCTCGTAAGCGGCGGCAGCATCGCTGCGCTCTACGAGGCGATCCTGTTCCGGTTGTACGCCGCCGAGGCGATCCCCCAACTCGACGCACTCTGGGCGATCGCATTGATGACGATCGCCGTGTTCTTCATCGAAGGTGTGCACTTCTACCTGAACCATCGTCTCCTGCATGTCGACCCGCTCTACCAGTGGTTCCACGCCCTGCACCACCGAAACGTCAATACGGGGCCGTGGACGGGCATCTCGATGCACCCCGGTGAACACCTCCTCTACCTATCGCTGCCTTTTGTCTTTCTTGTCATCCCCGGCTCGCCGTTCCTCGTCACGTTCAGCCTCATCTACCTGTTGATCTCGCCATCACCGTCGCACTCCGGCTTCCATCGGTTCAAGCTTGGGACGACCCGCGACGTCCACGGCGGTGACATCTTCCACAACCTCCACCACCGGTACTTCGAGGTGAACTACGGGACGCTCCTCGTCCCGATGGACGCGTGGTTCGGAACCTTCCACGACGGAAGCCTCGAGGCCCACGAGCTCATGAAGAAGCGGCGACGCAACACGCCAGAAGCTGGCGACACGAGTGAGGTGATCAACGATGGCTGATGGCAATCGTCCAACCGAAGAGGCACAGGTCCGGGTCGAGCTCGCGGCTGCATTCCGCCTCGCCGTACACGAGGGCTGGCACGAAAGCGTTGCCAACCACTTCAGCGCCGCAGTGTCCGACGACGGCACACAATTCCTCATAAATCCGCGCTGGAAACACTTCGGCACGATCAAAGCATCCGAACTCCTGTTGCTCGACGCCAACGACGATTCGGTGATGGCCGGACCCGACGCGCCAGACCCGTCGGCCTGGGCCATCCACGGCCAGATCCACATGGCATCGCCTCGGGCGCGGGTCCTCATCCACCTCCATCCGCCCTACGCCACCGCGATCGCGTCGCTCGCTGATCCGACCATCCTCCCGATCGATCAGAACACTGCTCGCTACTTCGGTGAGGTCGCCTACGACCTCGAGTTCGGCGGCATCGCTGACGACGGGGAAGAGGGCCACCGCCTTGCGGAGGTGCTTCAGGACAAGAGTGTGCTGATGATGGGTAACCATGGGGTCACCACGGTCGGCCAGACCGTGGCGGAGGCGTTCGAGTCGATGTACTACCTCGAGAAAGCGTGTCAGAACCTCGTGCTTGCGTACTCGACTGGGCAGCCGTTGAGCGTGCTTGACGACGACATGGCCGCGAAGGTCGCCAAGGGCTGGAAGCAGTTCGGCGGCCTCGGCGACGCCCACTTCGAGCAGCGGGTGGCACAGCTCGACCAGACCGACCCCGACTACCGGGACTGATCGGTAGACAACGATGTGGACCCAGGGGGGAAACCCGTGGCCATCCAAGGCGTCTCATTCGGGCCCGCGCCAAACCGGCTTGACTGCACCTAAGTGACCGCACACAAAACGCTTCACGCCCGGGCGGCAGAGATCGAGCAGCGCCTTGCGGAAATCGAACGCGAGTCGAAGAAGGCCACCAGTGGGATCGGGTTCGGGAAACGAATTGGCGAAGGGACGAACATCGCAGTCGAGCGACTCAAGGACGTGTCGATGCACCAGGGTCTGCAGACCGAACTGGCCAACATCAAACGGGCGCTCGAGAAGCTCAACGAAGGCGGGCCGATGCGGTGCGACGGCTGCAGTGGGCCCATTCCTGCCGCCCGACTCGACGCACTGCCGTGGGCGGTTCGATGCGTCGCCTGTGCCGTCTGACGATCGAATCATCCGATGGCCATCCTTCTTGCAATCCTCTGCACACTCTCGATCGGTGCCGGCGAACACCTCGCTGCAGGCGCCACCAAGTCGACGCGGTCACACGAAATTACGTCGGGCATGCTCGCGTCAGGGGCCTTGCTCACCGGAGCACTGGCGCTCGCATGGCGGGGCGATCCGACCACACACGATCTCGTCTTCGGCGCACTTGCCGGGGTCGCCAACGGCGTCGGCATCTTACTCCTCTACCTTGCGTACTCGCGGGGGAGCCTTCGCTCAGCGGCGCCAACGGCAGGTGTCGTCATGTCGGCGGTACCGGTGCTGTGGAATCTCACCGTCGGTTCAGTGCCCGGGCTCCTCGTCTGGGTGGGAATCGGGCTTGGGCTCACCGCAATTGGATTCACGTCGTACCAACCCGATGGCGGCGAAGACGATCAGTTCGCCGCCAACCTCGCGATTGTCGCCGGAGTCGTGTTCGGAATCCTGTTGATCCTGCTGGGTGAAATCGGCAGCGACGCCGGAGGATCGCCGCTGTTCGTTCAGCGCACGGTCGGCCTCGTGGTCGCCGTCTCCGTCACCCGCCTGACCGGGCCTCGGATCCTCCCTGCGACCTGGGCCGACCGGCGGGCCTCGTTTATCGTCGGCTTGTTTGCCACGGGGGCCGTGATCCTCTTTGTTCTCGCGATCCAGGCCGGCGGCAGCCTGGCCGTCGTCAGTGTCATGGGTTCGCAGTACCCGGCAGTCGCCGTTCTGCTCGGCGTGATGCTGCACCGTCAACCGCTGCGGTGGTGGCAGGGTGTCGGCCTTGCCATGGCGAGCCTGGCAGTCGCGCTGATCGCGATCGGCTGAGGGATACTGGTGCCATGAACATCCAACCGAAACTGACCGGCTCACCGCTCGGCTACACGCTGCACCAAGTCGAGGGCCTTGGTGACGACTACCAGTCGTGGAGCAAGGCTCTGTGGTCTAACGACCGCGCGGTTCCGGCGACGTTCAAAGAGCTGATCTTCCTCCGCAGCTCCGTCGTAAACGCGTGCCCTACTTGACTCGAGAGTCATGTTGCCTCGGCGAGGCAACGAGGGGTCACCGACGAAAAAATCGATGCCGTCCACGTCCCTGACACGTGGGCCAACATCTTCGACGATGAGGAGCGGGTGGTGCTCGAGTTAGCGGACAAGATGTCAGGCGACGTGTCGTCGCTGCCGTCACTACTCATCGAGGAGCTGCATTCCCATTTCAGCGAAGCTGAGTTAGCTGAGCTCATCCTCGTCGCTGGTCAAGCCAATCTGAACAACCGCGTTGGAAACGCAGCCAAACAGCTTCTTGGCAAGTAGCCGAGCGTTACTTCACCTCGGACCATCGGTCGATCACACAAACATCGGCGACGAACCGCACCTCGCGCCGAGGTGACCAATAGTGCGCCGCTTCGTGTACCGCGGCCTCGACCATGACCGCAACCGCAGCAGCATGCTCTGCCGGCGTATGGACGAGTAATTCATCGTGCAGACACAGGACGACTTCGGCGCCAAGCGCGCGGCCCCGGCGACGCACGGTGATTGCCCAAATCTTGAAGTACTCGGCCGCAGCTCCTTGGATGAGCGCGTTGCGGGCGTAGCGGCCACGTGCGGCTGCAGCTGACACCGCCTGGTCGATGTCGCCCTCGGTGTCAGCGGTGGTGCCCATGCGTACCCGTCGACCGCCGACGGTGAAGATGTCCTCTGAGCGCTTACCCGACTCTGCTGCCCGCTCGAGGAGCCCCATCGCCGCGGGGTAGTTCTTCGTGAGCCCGGCGAGCGCGCCCGCCGATTCGCCGGTGGTGGCGCCGTACATTGCGCCAAGGATCGCCACCTTGGCGATGTCTCGCTCGACACCCAGGGTTCGGGCGACCGGTGCGTACAAATCGTCCTGCTGGGTCGCGCCGATGAAGCCCGCATCGCCCGATACGGCAGCGAGCACTCGCGGCTCGATCTGGCCGAGGTCGGCCCGAACCAGCTTGTAGCCCGGGGCTGCGGCAACGAGCGGGCGCATCGCAGCTGGGAGATTGTGCATACCGGCAGACGCGGTCATGCGGCCAGCCGCGCCGTCGGAACCGGACCAGTCACCACGCAAGCGACCACCGCGGACGTGCTCGTCGAGCCATTGCCACCCATAGGTGGTGGCAATACGTTCGGCCTTACGCCATGCCAGGAGCGCGTCGATCACCGGCTCGTCCTCACGCAGCGCTTCCATCCGCCACGCCCTCGTGTCGGGTAGGTCAATCCCCTGACGACGGAGCATCGCCTTGACCTCCGCCGGGTTTCGCAGGTTGATCTCCCAGCGGGGTTCGAGCTGCTGGAAGACACGTTCGTCGCGTTCGGCCCGACGTTCGTCTTCCTCGGCCATGGTGCGAGGACGGGCACCCGTCGCCTTGGTGATCAGCCGGCGGGCTTCGACTTCGTCGATGGGGAGACCGTTCGTGGTCAACTCCGCGCACAGCAGCTCCGCTGCCGATTCCGACCGGGCCGTCGATGCGGCCCGGTCCGGGTCGACTCGCCCGGCGAGGAGGTGCTCCTGGGCATGCATCGCATCGAGCGCGAGAGCGGCCCAGGTCGCGAGCCGATCAGGCGTCTCTCCGAAGCCGCCGTCGATCCACTCGGGGCGAAGATGACCGTCGGGCCGAATCGGCTGACCGCGGTCACCCTCAACGGCAGGCGCGTCGAGTAGTCCGAGCTGGCCCATCTTGGGCAGGGTGTCGAGATCGAGCTTCTGCAAGGAGGCCCACACGACCCCGAGCGGAGCGCGCCACGTGCCGTTGAGCAGGCGATGCACGACCGTGACATCCCAACAGCGATCGATCGGAACGCCTGCCATCGCAATCGGGTCTGCAGCGGACCCTCTTCCCCACCACACCCAGCGGGGTCCCACATCACCGTGGAGTTCGCGAAGAATCGTGGCCGGATCAGCCGCTGGGATGGCCCAGTGCTCGTCCGTGGTTGCGAGTCCGAGCCCAACGCCCGGGGCGAGGGCGACAGCGACAGTGTCGTCGCGGGAGAAGACCGGGAGCGTCAACGCACCGCGTCGACGGCTTGAATCACCGCGTCGATCTCGTCTTCGCTGTTGTAGTAGTGCGCGGACGCACGAATGACGGTGGGGAGACCGCGCGGTTCGAGATCAAGACGAGCGCGGTCGGGACCCGACGTCGATGTATTGATTTTACGAAGCAATAGTTGCGCCTGCACCGACGCAGCATCGACCCCATCGACGGTAAAGGTAACGATGCCGCCCCGCCGAGCACCCTTGTCGTGCACTCCGACCCGGTCGAGCGATTCGAGCCCGGCCCGCAAGCGGGCGCCGAGGTTGGTGATGCGAGCAGCTGTCGTCTCGATGCCGAGGCTCAGCGCATAGTCGACGGCGACCCCAAGACCCGCCTTTCCGGCGTAGTAGGTCTCCCAATTCTCGAACCGGCGAGCATCGGGCCTCCACTCGTAGTCGTCGGCTTGCGTCCAGTCAGCCGAGTGAAGGTCGATGAACGGCGGCTCGAGGACCTCGAGGGCTCGCTCGCCGGCGTAGAGGAATCCGGTGCCGCGGGGGCCACGCAGGTACTTCCGACCCGTACCAGAGAGCACGTCACAACCAATCGTGTTGACATCGAGCGGCACCTGCCCGGCCGACTGGCAGGCATCGAGCACGTAGAACACCCCGTGCTTGGCGCACAGCGCGCCCACTTCTTCAGCCGGGTTGATCAGACCGCCGCTGGTCGGGATGTGGGTCATCGCCATCATTGCCGCACCTGCAGCAAGCTCGGTATCCACCTGGGCAAGGTCGATCTGGCCGTAGTCGTCGTCGTCGATCAGCACCATCTCGATGCCGAAACGCCGTTCGAGTTGGAGGAAGGCGAGGACGTTGCTCGAGTATTCGGCCCGACAGGTGACGACGCGATCACCCCGCTCGAAGGGGTAGCCGTAGACCGCCATGTCCCATGCCCGAGTGGCGTTCTCGATCACTGCCATGTGTTCGCGAGGCGCGCCGACGAGCGCACCGAGTGAGTCGTAGACGGCTTCGAGTTGGCCGTGGCGTTCGTCGGCCGTCTCATAGCCGCCGATCGCTTCTTCACGGCGGAGATAGTCGACGACCGTGTCGGTTACGACCGACGGTGGCAGCGCCGAGCCGGCGTTGTTGACATGGATGACGTTCTCGATGCCCGGGGTTGCCGCCCGCACTGCTTCCAGGGAGAATTGTGTGCTCACCGCGTCAACTTACAACGGGGAGCGCGAGGTAGACGATGGCTCACAAACGTGGATTCCCGCCCGAAGAATTCACCGGTCGCACCGAGCGCGCCCAAGTGCTCATGGCCGAGCGTGGCTTCGACGCAATCCTCGTGTGCACCGAACCCGAAGTCCGCTACTTCACCGGTTTCCACACGCCGTTCTGGCAGAGCCCAACCCGGCCCTGGTTCACCATCGTCCCCGCCGCGGGCAAGCCGGTTGCGGTGATCCCCGGTATCGGCGGCCCTTCGATGTCGGCCACATGGATCGATGACGTCCGCACATGGTCGTCGCCACGGCCCGACGACGACGGAGTGACGCTGCTGGCCGACACCCTGCGTGAGCTCACCGGCCCCGACGCCACCATCGGCCTGCCGATGGGCCCGGAGACGCACGTACGCATGCCGCTCGCCGATCTCGACCGCCTCCGCGTCTTGCTTGGCGATTTCGTCGACGCCACCGACATCATTCGCAGTCTTCGGATGGTCAAGACCGAACGCGAGATCCAAAAGCACCGCATGATCTGCGGCATCGTCTCGGACGCGTTTGACCGACTTCCCGAGATCGTGTCAACCGGAATGTCGGAGCGACAGGCCTTCCAAGCCTTCCGGGCCGAGATCCTGGACCAGGGGGCCGATGACGTGCCCTATCTCGTCGGTGCCACCGGGCCCGGCGGAATCGACGACATCATCCGGCAGCCCTCGGACCGAGTGATCACCGACGGCGACCTCCTGATCTTCGACACCGGATCGACGATCGACGGCTACTTCTCCGACTTCGACCGCAACTTCGCCTTCACCCACGCCGACCAGTCAGCCAAGGACGCGTACTGCGCTGTCTGGGAGGCGACCGAGGCCGGGTTCGAAGCATGCAGGCCCGGCGCCACCACGAGCGATGTGTTCCGGGCGATGAACGAGGTTCTGAAGGCTAACGGTTCGCTCGGCAACGACGTCGGCCGTATGGGCCATGGCCTTGGTATGCAGGTCACCGAGTGGCCATCGCACACCGCCACTGACGAGACACCGATCGAAGCGAATATGGTGCTCACCCTCGAACCAGGGCTGCTGTGGGCCCCGGGCAAGGCGATGGTGCACGAAGAGAACATCGTCGTTGGCGCTGACGGCTCCGAGTGGCTCAGCCGCCGAGCCGCCCCCAAACTCCCAATCATCTGAGGAGGATCGATATGACCAACGTCTCCGCAGACCCCGTCCTGAGTCAGGACGAGATCGACGGTTACTGGCGCGACGGCTTTGTCTTCGTGCCCGATGCGCTCACTGCTGATCAACTCGCCGCGCTGCGCGCCGACTTCGCGGCATGGGTTGACGAGAGCCGCGCACACGTCGAACCGTTCGGCGTCACCGAGGACGGCCGCGCCCGCTTCGACCTCCAACCCGGTCACTGCGCCGAGCATCCGGCCCTGCGTCGAGTGGCGTCCCCCGTCGATGTCTCTGAGGCGTACCTCTCAGCCATGCGGGACAACCGGGCCCTCGACGCAGTCACCCAACTCGTGGGCCCGAACATCGAGTTCAACAACTCGAAGATCAACGCGAAACATCCGGGCACGGCCACCGAGGTCAAGTACCACCAAGACTTCATGTTCCAGCCCCACACCAACGAAGACCTCGTTACGTGCCTCTTCTTCCTCGACGACGTCACCCCCGAGAATGGACCACTCAACGTCGTGCCAGGCACCCACATCGGCCCAATGTTTGATCACTGGCACGACGGGGTGTACACCGGCACCGTCGCCCCCCAGGTTGAGGCTGCCCACGTCGACCAGGCCATCCCCGTGCACGGCCCAGCGGGATCGGCGTGCCTGATGCACACCCGCCTGCTGCATGGCTCGGCACCCAATCACTCCGACAAACCCCGCACTCTGTTCATCAGCGAATACCGCGCCGAAGACTCCAAGCCGCTGCAGGTCAACCATCTGCCATCGCCATACGACGGCGAGGTAGTGCGCGGTGAACGCACCAATCGGGTCCGATGCTCCACCTACGAGATGGCGTATCCCGAGGTACCGACCACTGCGTCGTTCTTCGATCAGCAAGACAAGGACGGGCGCGTCCGCAGAACCACATGACAATTCCCCCGCTCGTTCCACTCGGCTTCGAGACCGACGAGGGCTACGGCGATCGAGCGCGGCTAGGGCTGATCGTGCTCGAGACCGACCAGACGATCGAGGCCGAAGCGCAAGCCGTCACCCACCGTCTCGACGGGGTCACGATCTATCACTCCCGGATCCGCATGGAGCCCGAGGTGACCCGCGAAACGCTGACCGCAATGAAAGCCCGCCTGCCCGAAGCGGCGGGGCTGTTGCCGAACGCATTCGGGTTCGATGCGATCGGTTACGGCTGCACATCGGCGTCGACCCTCATCGGCTCCGACGGCGTGGCCGAATGCATCGAATCCGCCCATCCCAGGGTGCCGAACACCGAGCCGATTACCGCCGCTATCACCGCAATGCACGCGCTCGACGCGACCCGGGTCGCGATCGTCACGCCCTACACGGCAGCGGTCACGGCACCAGTGGCACAACGCTTCTTAGCGGCTGGTCTCGAGGTCACCGGCCTCGGTTCGTTCACCCAGTCGAGCGATCTCGTCGTGGCCCGAATCTCGTCGGCCTCGATTGCGGATGGTGTGCGTTCCATCGTCGAGCAGGGTGACTGCGACGCCGTCTTCGTGTCGTGCACGAGCCTGCGTGTGCTCGGGATCGCACCAGAACTCGAAACCGAGCTCGGCGTGCCGATCGTGTCGAGCAACATGGCACTCATCTGGCACCTGCTTCGCCTGGCTGGGGTCGACGACGACCTCGCTGCATTCGGGCGGTTGTTCAGCTCCTCGCTCCCATGATTCAGAGGTGTCGCACTTCGTCGGCGCCGTCATAGAGCACCGACGAGAGCGCCGTGTTGGCTGCTGCCCGCACCGCTCGACCTGCGTCGTCAAGCTTTGTCGGAAGTGACACCGTTTCGAACGCAACATCAGAGGTGGCGCCACGGATCGAAGCGACGTGGTGTTCACCCCGTACCGGCCTGACGTCGGCAGCCAGGAAACTCTGCATCGCGAGGCCGACCCGGCGACTGGTTGAGCGATTTGGCTGGGAGCCGTGGACGATCCATGGATGATGCAGCGACATCTGGCCAGGGCGTAGCTCGAGGTGGACGGCAGTCGACACCTCGACACCGTCGATCTCTTGGCCCCGAGTGAGGATGTTGTCGTCGCCGTAGCGGTCGATGTGGGTGCTTCGCGTGCGGTGCGACCCCGGGATCACCGACACACATCCGCTCTCAACCGTCGACGGGCTGAGGGCAAGCCACGCCGTCACGAAGCGGTCGGGTTGAAGACCCATGTAGTGAGCGTCCTGATGCCAGCTGACGTAGCCCGCAGATGACGGATCCTTGATGAACAAGACGGTCGACCACAGCGAAATATCAGGCCCGATGATTTGTTCGGCGCAGTCGACAACCCGCGGATCGGTCACGACATCAGCCAGGAACGGGAACGCGAGGTGCGCGTTGTTGCGATGCTCGGGGTGGAGATCGTCGGGATGCTCGGCCTCCGCATGCTCAAGCGCAACCAGCAGCTCGCCCGCCTCGGCTTCACTCATAACATCGATGGGGGCGACCCAGCCGTGCTCGAGATAGCGCGCAAGTTGCTCGTCGGTCAGACCCACCGGTTCACCCCTTTCTGCGGGGTCCATAGTCTGGCCGAATGGTGGCGCGTTTCGCATATCGCTGGTAGCCAGAGCGCCGTGAACGTCGCCCTGCTTTCCGCTACCGAGCAATGCCACCTCGTCGCTGAGGGCGAACTGTCAGCAGTCGAGCTTCTCGACGCGTGCCTTGCCCAGTATGAGCGCCACAATCCGACACTCAACGCGATCATTCACGAGGAGATCGACGCCGCTCGCACCGAGGCCCGCTCGGCCGACGATGCACGAGTACGGGGTGGCCCGGGTGGACCGCTCGACGGCCTCCCGATCACCGTGAAGGACTCCATCGACTGGGCCGGTAGGCCGAGCACGTGGGGCGATCCGCAATACCGCGACCACCGGCCCACCGAAGATGCCAGCGTGCTCGCCCAACTGCGCGCGGCAGGAGCCATTGTGTGGGGGAAGACCAACGTGCCCCTGCATCTCGCCGAGTGGCAGACCTTCAACAGCATTCACGGCCGCACCAACAACCCGTGGGACGTCGATCGTACGCCCGGTGGATCATCGGGTGGGTCAGCGGTGGCGGTCGCCACCGGCATGGCAGCACTCGAAGTTGGTAGCGATATCGGTGGCTCAGTACGTTGGCCGGCCGCTCACACGGGCATCACCGGCCTCAAACCGAGCTATGGCCTCATCTCGCAACACGGGCACACGTTCCCTGGCCAGGAGGGAACCGTCGACCACAACGTGATCGGTCCAATCGCCCGCACGATCGCCGACCTCGAACTCGTCCTGCCACCCATGCATGAGCCGTACATCTCACTGCGCGACCCCTCGCAGGCCTCACTGTCGGACTTCACCGTCGGCGTCTTGCTCGACAACCCCGTCGGCGACCAGGACGCTGCGGTCACGGCAACCATCCAGGCCGCTATCGACCAGCTCAGCGATGCCGGTCTGGGTCTCGCCGAGCCGCCGCCGATGGACCTGCTCCTCACCGGCCAGTCCATCGGCCAACAACTCGGGCGTGCCGCAGCGTCAGGCCCCAACCCTCCTCCGCCGTCAGCCGACGTCGGCCGTTACGACGAGGGCAGCCGGGATTACGACGCGCTCATCGCCCACGCCTCTCGGATGACCCATCGGGAATGGATGTCACTCAACGACGAACGCGAGCGGACCCGTCTGCGGTGGCGCGACTACTTCCGCACCGTCGACCTTCTCCTGACTCCTATCGCTGCGACTACCGCGCCGCCTCACGACGAGCGGTCCTTCGCCCAGCAACGGGTCGTTGTCAACGGAGTCGAGCGGTCGATCGCCGAGCAGTGGTTCTGGGCTGGTATCGCCAATGTCACCTACCAACCGGCCGTGTCGTTTCCAGCCGGCTGCGCGACCGACGGACTTCCCGTCGGGATGCAGGCGGTCGGCCCGTTTATGTCTGACCGCACGGTGTTGCGGTTCGGTGCGCTGGCCGAGACCGTGCTCGGATGCCCACTCACAACCCTTCACGCCCGCTGGTGACCGCTCGCCGCAACGCTCGACGATTGGGCCGCCGCACAACCAAAATTCTTGAGGAGCCGCCGACATGAGCGCCGACCCCCTGCTCGAACCGTTCACGATCGGCGATCTCACGCTGAAGAACCGCATCTTCTCGAGTAGCCACGCGCCCGGCTACAACACCGATGGCACCCCCAACGAACGTTATGTCGCCTACCACGAGGAGAAGGCGAGAGGCGGCATCGGCCTCACCATGATCGGCGGGTCAAGCAATGTATCGCCCGACTCCGCATCGCTGTGGGGGCAGATGTACTTCGGCGCCGACGCGATCATCGGTCCGCTCGCGGCGATGACCGATCGCATCCACGCACATGGGGCCGCAGTGATGTGCCAGATCACGCACATGGGCCGTCGCAACGTCTCCAACGATGGCGACTGGTTACCCACGATCGCACCGTCACCGATCCGCGAGCCCATGCATCGGGGCTGGCCAAAGCAAATGGAGAAAAGCGATATTCGCCGGGTAGTGGCCGACTTCGCCGCCGCGGCCGTGCGTGCCCGGGCGGGTGGGCTCGACGGCATCGAACTCTGCGCGACCAGCCATCTGATCGACCAGTTCTGGACGCCGCTGGCGAACCACCGCACCGATGAATACGGGGGCTCCCTCGACAACCGGTTGCGCTTCACGTTCGAAGTGCTCGACGCAATCCGCATTGCAATCGGAACCGACCTGCTGGTCGGCATCCGCATGATCGCCGACGAAGACCAGATCGGTGGGCTGAGTCGCGAGGAGAGCGCCGAGATCGCGCAACGTCTGGCCACATCGAGGCTCCTCAACTTCATCAATGTCGCAAGCTCGTCACTGGCCACCGAGGAGGGCCTGTCGAAGGCGATTCCGCCATCGGGAACGCCGTTGATGCCCTTCGTTTCGCTGGCCGCGTCGATCAAGGCCGAGATCGACCTCCCAGTGCTGCACGCCACCCGAATCACCGACCTGGCGTCAGCGCGCCACGCCATCTCGTCGGGACTGATCGATCTCGCAGGCATGACCCGGGCCCACATCGCCGACCCCCACATCGTCACCAAGCTCGAACGCGGTGAAGCAGACCGCATCCGGGTCTGTGTCGGAGCATCGTTCTGCATCAACCGACTCCACCAGGGCCTCGAGTCGGTGTGCATCCAGAACCCGGCGACGGGGCGGGAGATCCACATCCCTCAGCTCGTCACCCCCTCCGGAAGCGCTGGCGTAAAGGCTGTCGTGGTCGGCGCCGGACCGGGCGGCCTCGAGTCGGCGCGGGTGCTTGCCGAGCGAGGACACGACGTGGTGCTGTTCGAGGCACAAGACCGGGTTGGCGGCCAGGTCGTGTTGGCCGCTCGTGCGAGTGAACGACAATCCGAGCTGCTCGGCATCACCGGTTGGCTCGAACGCGAAGTCGAACATGCCGGCGTCGATGTCCGGCTCGGCACACCCGTCGACGCGGCCGACATTCTCGCCGAAGCACCTGCGGTTGTGGTGGTCGCCACCGGCGGCTGGCCCGATGCCGGGTTCCTCACCTCCGGGGCAGACCTCGTATCGAGTGGCTGGGACGTGCTCGGCGGACACGTCGACCCCACTGGTCGGGTCCTGCTCTACGACGACCATGGTGGCGAGAACGCTCCTTCGGTCGCCGAGTACCTCTCCGGACGCGGTGTCACCGATATCGAGTTCGTCACCCCCGACCGACTGGTCGCTCAAGACCTCGCTGCTACCACCGGCCCTGCCTACCTTGAGATGCTGTACGACGCCGGCGTTGCGATGACCCCCGACCATGCGCTCGTGCGGGTCGAGCGGGCCGCTGACGGGGCGGGGCTGGCCGCCGTTCTCCGCAACATCCACACCCGGCGCGAGCACGTTCGGATCGTCGACCATGTTGTCTTCGAGCATGGTGTGGTGCCTGATGACGACCTCTACGTCTCCCTTCGCGACAGGTCGACAAACGGGGGCGTGCTCGATATCGCCGCGCTGACCGCCGGCCAACCGCAACCGACGCAGAGCAACGGCTACGCACTCTTTCGCGTCGGTGACGCAGTGGCGAGCCGCACTATCGCGGCAGCCATCTACGAAGCCCGTCGGCTCTGCCAGTCTCTCTGAAGCAGACAGGGACTCCAGGCCCGGTGCCATACTCGACACCATGAGCTTCGCTGATCGTCGCGCCGCCCTCGCCGCCCGAGTTCGGGCTCGCGAATTGACCGTCGCCCCCGGCGTTTTCGACCTGGTATCGGCCAGGATCGCGGATCAGGCTGGGTTCGCTGCCCTCTACATGAGCGGTTACGGCGTATCGGCCTCACGTATGGGCCTACCTGATGCCGGGCTCACGTCGTTCGCCGACATGGTCGATCAGGCTCGCCGCCTTACCGCCGGCACATCAGCTCCCCTGATCGCCGATGCCGACACCGGTTTTGGTGGACTGCTCAACGTCCGCCACACGGTCGAGGGATACGAAGCCGTTGGCGTTGCCGCCATCCAGTTCGAAGATCAAGAGTTCCCGAAAAAGTGCGGACATGCCGAGGGTCGGCGGGTGATCGACACCGATGACATGGTGAAAAAGGTTGAGGTTGCGGTCGACAGCCGCTCGAGCGACGACTTCCTGGTCATTGCGCGCACCGACGCGCGCAGCTCACTCGGACTCAACGAGGCGATCGCCCGCGGGCGGGCCTACGCAGCCGCTGGCGCCGACCTGATCTTCGTCGAATCGCCCGAGACCGAAGACGAGTTCGCCCGCATCGCCGCAGAGGTCGACGCGCCGCTCGTCGCCAACATGGTGGAGGGTGGCTTCTCGCCGATGCTGTCGGCCGACCGGCTCGCAGGACTCGGCTTCACCATTGCGCTCTTCCCTACCATGGGTCTGTTTGCTGCGACCGCGGCGATGCGCTCGGCCTACGGCGCACTGCACACCGAGGGCGCAAGTCCCGGGGCGAACTCGCTCATGCCGATCGGTGAGATGCACACACTCATGGGATTCGACGAGGTGTGGGCCTTCGACGAGCGCTGGGCCGACTGAGGGGCGCCGCTCAGTCGGCGCTCAGGTGTGGCGATCCTTCAGGCGCGCTGCACCTTCGTCGGTACCGTCGTGGGCGGTGCCGAGCCAGTAGTCGAGCGGGAACTCGGCGCTGCCGTAGTTGCAGCGGATGTAGCGATGGTGCATCTGATGGAAATAGCCATCGAGTGACAGCACCATCGTTCCCTTGACCACCACACCTTCGTAGCCAGAGTGGCTCGAGGGCGCGCCCAGCATCTGCCAGAACAGCAAGAACAGCACGTGAGCCGGATGCAGCGGCAAGACAATCACGATGGCGAGCGTGCTGAAGTAGACGAGGTGCTCGACCGGGTGCATCGAAAGCCCTGACCATGGCCCGACGTTGACGTTGCGATGGTGCACGGCGTGAACGGCGCGGTAGATCGACTCGTGATGCATCGCCCGATGCGTCACGTAGAAGTGCAGGCTCTGCCATACCGGCATCACGAGGAAGGCGAGCACAAACCACACCGGGTTCCCACCGGGATCGACCGTCGACACATGATCGTTGGCGAACATCCAACGAGCCCACACTTCCCAACCACTCGCAATGGGGATTCCCGACAGCAGGGTGTAGGCGACGTTGTCCTTGACCTGGTCGTGAAACGCGAAACGACGCTTGTTTCTGCCGAGCGGTCGCGTGTCCCACCGGCGCTCGTCCCCCTGACCGCGCCGCATGTAGAACCACCAGTGCAACCCACCGATGATCACACCGGCGAGCACGATGTTCCGGAGCAGGAGCTCTGCGACCCAACCGACCGAGAGGTCAGCCTGGCCGCCGTCGACGGGTTGGAGCCAGAACGCCATCACAACGGCGAGCACGATGTAGACGGTGCGGTCGTTGAACGACAGGTGATTCTTCAGGGTGTACTTCGCAGCCTCAACCGGCTGCGGTGGCCACACGAGATACGGCGCCGGCCGCGTCGGCAGATAGCGGGGTTGCAGCGCCCAATCGCCGGCCACCCGGCGTTCAGTGTCGGTCACGCGCGGCAAGGTAGCGCTGCGCCGAGTAGAACACACGAACTATTCCCGGTTCCGATCGTGCCGACCACCCCACCACCTCGGCGACCCAACCAAAGGGCCGCACATCGCCCACTCGTCCTCAGCCAGTCTTGGCCCGACCGGAGATACCGAACAGCTTGCCCGCAACCTTACGGATCTGAATCTCTTCGGTTCCCTCAGTGATCCGGTAGCGCCGGTGATGGCGGTAGATGTGCTCGAACGGGTACTTGCGTCCGTAGCCGTACCCGCCACACGCCTGCATGGCCTGATCGGCGGCGTTACAGCAAAACCGGTTGGCTCGGTAGTTGCACATGGCAACCCGGTCGGTGATCTCGAGATGGTCGACGCCCTGGTCCATCTGCCACGCCGTCTTCCATATGAGCGCCCGGATCATCTCGGCCTCGGTGTAGAGCTCGGCAAGTGGGAACTGGATCGCCTGATTCTGCGAGAGCGGCTTGCCGAACACCATGCGGTTGTTGACGTGCTCAACGGCCATGTCGATGCAATGCAGACCAGCGCCAACCGACGACGCTGCCTGACGGATCCGATTCTCATGGACGAACAACTGCGCTGTCTGCAGGCCGCGGCCCTCCTCCCCAAGGATCGCTGCATGCGGCACCCGCACGTCGGTGAGGCGGACGTGGGCGTGGTCCGTGGGCATGTTGAACGTCCACATGAACTCCTCTACCTCGAAGCCGGTCGTGTCGACCGGCACGATGAAGTTCGTGATGCCGTGACCCTCGCCCGGGTTCCCAGAGGTACGGGCGAAGATGTAGTCGTGCGTCGCGTGGTGAAGCCCGGTGTTCCAGTACTTCTCGCCGTTGATGATCCACTCATCACCATCACGAACGGCCGTTGTTTCCATCCACGTTGCGTCACTGCCGTGAAGCGGTTCGGTCAGACCGAAGCCAATACGGGCTTCCCCGGCGAGCATCTTCGGGATCCACTCGGCCTGCTGCTGGTCTGAACCGAACTTCTCCATCATCAGCACGGTTGGGAAATTTCCGATGATCGACGACTCGTTCTGTAGATCGTTGTGGAGGCCGAGCCCTTTGCGAGCCAGGTGCTCGCGGACGACCGCCATTGCCAGGTTGGAACCGTCACGGCCACCGAAGCGCTCGGGCAGGTGGTACCGCAGCAGGCCTGCGTTGTCAGCCTCGACCCTCATCCGGCGAAGTAGTGCCTCCCACTCGGCATTGGGGAGACCATCGCGGTCCCAGTCGGTGCGTGCGTCTTCACGACGATGATCGAAAAAACGAATGTTGTCGTCTTCGTTCTCCATGGGCTTGATGACGTCGTCGATGAACGCGTCGCACTCGTCGAGCAACGCTTGGATGTCGGCCGGAATCGAGAAGTCCATGCGGCCACCGTAGAGCGACCGTTCGAAGTCGCCCAAAGACGACGCGGCGGCCGTCTAGGCCCGGCGGTCGAGGTAGGCATCGCAGAGATCAATGAGCCGCTCGCCACCGAAGGAATTCTCGTGGCCCGCGTGTACAACGGTGACCGGAAGTTCGCGGAGCCGACGGATGGTGTCGACGTACGCGTCGATGTCAGACTCTTGAAGCGCATCGAGCAGGGGGCCGTCGTAGATCGCATCGCCCGAGAACAAGGTGCCGGTGGATTCTTCCCACAGACCGAGGCTGCCGGGCGAGTGACCAGGAAGGTGGAGGACTTCGAAGGTCCTATCACCCAAGTCGACGACCTCGCCCTCGGCAACAACACGGGTCGCTGGCGAAGCAGCGATCTCGTAGGCCAACTCGATGGGGTCGCCACTCGGTACGGCATCAATCATCAGCGGTGGGAACTCGTAGCCACCGGCTTCGTACACGCCGACCGTGGTCGCCCCGTAGGCCGAGGTCTCCAGCGCTGCGAACTGCGGCTCTGCTACCTCATGGGCTTCGTCTGCATGGATGACACGGTGCTCAAACTCGTGGAGCCCACCGACATGATCGGCATGTGCGTGAGTCGCAACCGCAAGCAAGCACCCCCCGAGTTCGCGCTCGACGAACGGGCGGAGTGGTCGAATCCCCATCCCGGTGTCAACGACCATGTCGGCGTCTCGGCCCCGTACGTGCCAGACGTTGCAGCGCAGGAACGGATGCACGTGAGGTTCGGTCACGAGCGTGATCGAGTCGTCCATCCGTTCGCGGACCCACCACACGTCCGCCGTCGGCAGGTCGGTGATCAGAGCCATAGCGTCGACGCTACGACGTCCGAGCCGCGACAATCGACCCATGATTATCCGCTCAATCGAAGACTTGCAGGCCACCGGCCGCTACGCCGAGAAAGCGGGCGTGTTCACCAGCGCTCGGTATCTGCTGCGCGAGGACCAGGTGGGGTTCACGATGACGCAGACCTCTGTCGCCTCCGGGACACGGCAGGTGCTGGCGTACGCGCACCATATCGAAGCCAACCTCGTCCTCGATGGCGAGGGTGTGCTCACCAACCTCGAGACCGGCGAGGCCCACGAGTTGCGGCCCGGCGTGATGTACACATTCGACGGCCACGAACGGCACCAGATCGAGGCGACGACAGACCTTCGGATCGTCTGCATCTTTCGGCCAGCGCTGCTCGGCAGCGAAACCCACGACGAAACCGGCGCCTACCCGCCGGCCCACATCGCTCGCTGGACCAGCGTGACGATCGACTGCCATGACGTCGACATCGTCGCCGACTTCTACGCCGCACTCCTCGGCTGGGAGGTCACCGAACGGGGGGCTAGGTGGGCACAGCTACGCGACCCAGAACGCGGCGTTGGACTCAACATTTCGGCCGAGTCGAACTTCGTCACACCCGTGTGGCCCCCGAGCGAGGGCGATCCACAGAAGCAGCTGCACCTTGAGATTCTGGTGACCGACGTCGAGGCTGCGGCTGCGATCGTGCTGACAAACGGGGGATCCGAGGCCGCATGGCAACCTGGAGACCGGGATCGCGACCGTCTCCGCGTCATGCTCGACCCGGCCGGACACCCGTTCTGCCTTTTCGTGATGGGAGAGTGAGGGCCGTGAGCGTTCCCGCCTGTCCGGTCTGCACCATGCCCGAGCCGCTGCTCGCCGACGACGGGTTCGAGTGCGCGACTGTGGTCACGAGTGGGCCGACGACCGAGCCCCTGAGGTGCGCGACATCAATGGCAAGCTCCTTGCCGAGGGCGACAACATCACGATCGTCAAAGATTTGAAGCTCGACGGGAAGTCGGGCGGTATCAAGGTGGGCACCGAGGTGAAGGGGATCCGCCTCATTCCCGGCGATCATCCGATCCAGGGAAAGGTCGACGGCCGGGTCGTGCTGATCATGGCCAACAAGGTGAAGCTCGCCTGATTCAACCCGAGATGTGCGCGTCCATCGCTGCGAGACCAGCGTCGAGACCGCGTCGACCGAACCCAAGGCGGAAGCGGTCGGTTGGCGTCGGGCCGAGGTCCGACGAGTAGATCGTCGACGGCAACAGCAGCACACCCGCCTCCTCCACCAGGCGCTGCGCCCACACGTCAACACCTGCTGCGCCGAGGTAGCGCGGGTAAGCCATGCACGAACCATCAGGGCGCTGCCATGCAAAAAGGGCGGCGTGACGGTCGAAGAAGGCTTCCCACTTGGGCAGATTCTCGTCGATGATCGAATTGTTCCGAGCAAGGATCTGATCGCGATTCTGCAGCGCGATGATCGCCAGGCGCTCACTCGGGCCCGAGCTGCAGATCGACAAGTAGTGCTTCATGCGCTCCATGCGGCGGAGCACGCCGTGGTCCTGGCACGCGATCCAGCCGATGCGCAGGCCGGGCAGGCCGTACGACTTCGACATCACGCCGAGCGAGAGCCCCCGCTCGTACTCGTCGGCGATGAACGGCAGATGCTGGGTGCCGGTGGGGCCGAGGCCGTGAAAGATCTCGTCGTGAAGGATCCAAATGCCGTGTCGCCGACACAGTGCAATCAGTGCCCAGTACCGATCGAGCGGAAGAATCGCGCCGGTCGGGTTGTGGGGAAAGTTGATCGTGACGAGCTTCGTGGTGGGACGAATCGCAGCAGCGACGCGGTCGACATCGAGCGACCATCCGTCGTCACCATCGAGAGGCACACCCGTCACCTCGCAGATGGCTTGCGGCAATGTTTCGTGCGACTGGTAGTTCGGGGTGACGACAATCGCATGGCTGTCGGGTTCGAGCAGAACCTGGTTTGCAGCGAAGATCCCCTCTGATGCACCGGCGAAACAGAGGACGTCGTGGGGCGACCGTCCTGCGAACGTCGCCGCCACCGCCTCGCGTAGGTCGGGAGCGCCCCATGTCTCGGTGTATCCGAGCCACATATCGTCGAAGTCGGCCCGCTGCTCAGGCGTCGCCATGTCGAGCAACTCGCGCATCGACATCGACTCGGCGTCGGACGCAGTCAGGTGGTGTTCCGCGACGAACTCCCATTTCGCAAAGTGGGTCTCGAGACGAAAGTCCGGCAACACATGAAGAACGGTAGCGGCGTCAGTGCGCCCGCTCACTAGGATCTTGTCGCCCCCGTAGCCAAGCTGGTTACGGCAGCGGACTTTTAATCCGAAGATCGTGGGTTCGAGTCCCACCGGGGGCACTGATGACCGCAGATACCCAGAGCGATTCGCGTCCCGACGGTTCCGATCCCGAACCGGTGGTACAGCTATCGACGACCTCGTCGTGCTGATCCCGCTCTTTGCTTGCTGGGTACACTCACGGTGACGACGCGAGACGAGCTGGTGGCCTGGTGGAAGTGGTTCTCCGAACGTGAGTGCCGCGGTTATTCACCGCTTTATGAGTCGATCAGCAACGCCGTAGCCGCGGCCGACGATCTCCACGATCGACTCCTCGCTGAACCGAACCATGTTCGTCAGCCGAACATGCTGCTCGCAACGATGCACGATCTCGTGCTCCGGGGCGCGGCTCCCGAGTTGGCCACGTTGTACGACGGCACAGCCCCGCCTGGCGCCGACGCCGGACCCCTCTTCGTCGATGTGGCGCTGCGTCGATGGGAGGAACTTGTGCCGGTCCTCGAAGCGCGCCGAACCCAGACCAACGAGGTCGGCCGCGTGGGCGTGCTCGCCCCTGCGCTGGCGACACTGGTGACACACGAACCCACCACGCTGATCGATGTCGGCACCAGCGCAGGCCTGACGCTGACACTCCCCCACTGCCTGATCGACTATGGCGAGCGGGGCACACTCGGCCCGGCCGATAGTCCGGTCCACGTCGAGTGCGAGATTCTTCGCGGCGACCCGCCGATACGCCCGACGGCGATAACGCGACGGATCGGCCTCGACCGGCGCCCACTCGACCCCAATGACCCTGACGACGCTCGTTGGCTGCTGGCATGCACCTGGCCCGACACCGGACGGCTCGAGCGCACCCGCCTCGCACTCGATCTTGCTGTCGCTCACCCGTGCGAACTTCGGACCGGCGATGCGGTCACCGACCTTCCGGCCCTTCTCGCCGAGATCGACGGTCCGATCGTCGTCACCACTACCTGGGCCCTTGCCTACCTGCCCGATCACGCCCGCGCTGCGTTCGTCGACGTGCTGGCTGCGGGCAGTGTCGATCGCCCAGTCAGCTGGGTCAGTGTCGAAGCCCCGACCGTCGTCGAAGGGTTGCCCGAGATCGACTCTCCAGCCGTTGAGGGCATCTCGGCCAGCGTGGTTGGCGCCACGCTGTTCCGTGGCGGCGAAGTCACCGAACGGCACACGCTCGGCCATGCGCACGCCCACGGTCGTTGGATCTGGTGGCACCAATGAGGCACCGACTGAGATCGGTGCTCACGCTCAGCAGAACCCCCACAGGAGCCCGGCCCAGTAGCCTCGCGTTATGACCATCGTGGTTCGTGGGGGATCCGTGGTGTCGACGAGCGGCGCCACGGCGGCGGACGTCGTCATCGACGGCGAAACGATCACCGCGGTCCTCGCGCCGGGTTCTCCGATGTCGGCCGCAGCTGCGGCCGGGGCCGAACGTGTAGTCGACGCGACCGGTTGCTACGTCCTCCCCGGTGGTGTCGACGCGCACGTCCATCTCCAGCTGCCGATGTCACCCGAGGCAACCTCATCCGACACCTTCGAGACCGGCACGGCCGCCGCTGCGTGGGGCGGCACCACAACCGTGATCGACTTCGCCGGTCAGCTCGCCGGCATGCACGTGCGCGACGCCGTCGAGGAACGCCACGCCGAGGCCGACGGACAGTGTGCGATCGACTACGGCTTCCACCTCTCGATGGGCGACATTCACGACACATCGCTCAAGGAGATGGAGTCCCTCATGGGCGAGGGCATCACCAGCTTCAAGTACTTCATGGCCTACCCGGGGGCCTGGTACAGCGATGACGGCAAGCTGCTGCGGGCCATGCAGAAAGCGGCCGATCTCGGCGCAATGGTCATGATGCACGCAGAAAACGGCATCGCAATAGACGTCCTACGCGACCAAGCGGTCGAGGCCGGCCGAACGCAGCCGGTGTGGCACGGCCGTACCCGACCGACCCGGCTCGAGGGCGAAGCGGTCCACCGGGCCGCTGCCCTCGCCGAGATAGCGGGTGCACCGCTCTACATCGTCCACCTGTCGTCGGCCGACGCACTCGAGCAGGTGCGCTGGGCCCGCGGCCGGGGTCAGAACGTCTTTGCCGAGACGTGCCCGCAGTACCTCTACCTGACGATCGACGAACATCTCGATCATGAGGGCCTCGGCGGGTTGCGGGCGGTCTGTTCTCCCCCGCTGCGCGAGCACCACCACCACGGATCCCTCTGGCACGGGCTTCGTCACGACGACCTCGCGGTCGTCGCCACCGATCATTGCCCATTCTGCGACAACGAGAAGCTGCTTGGAACCGACGACTTTCGGGTAACGCCAAATGGGCTCGGCTCGATCGAACACCGCATGGACCTGTTGCACTCCGGCGTGGTCGCCGGCCAGCTCGGCCTCAACCGCTGGGTCGAGACCTGCAGCACCACCCCAGCCCGACTGTTCGGTCTCTACCCGCAAAAGGGCGTCATCGCCCCGGGGTCCGATGCCGACATCGTCGTCTACGACCCAGCCGTGCAACACACCCTCGGCGTCGACTCGCACCATATGAACCTCGACAACTCCGTATGGGAGGGGGTCGAGGTCACGGGCCAGGTCCGCAGCGTGCTCTCACGTGGCAGCTTCGTGATCGATGATCGGTCCTATGTCGGCCGAGCCGGCCACGGGCGCTTTGTGCCGCGCGGCATCAGCGATCTGTTCGTCTGAGCTATGGGCGCCCTCTTCGGTCTGATGGCTGCGATGTCGATCAGCACGACCGAGTTCTTCTGCCGGCGGGTCGCCAACGAGGTCGGTCCAATCGTTGCGGCATCGGTCACCAGCCTGCTCGCCGCAGTCACCGCGCTCGTCATCGCAGTTGTCACCGACGGCTCGGCGGTCACCCGTGACCTACTCCTCGGTGCCGCCTCAGGTCTCGGTTTCGGCGTCGGCATGTCGACGTACCTCCAGGGCGTCCGGGTCTCATCATCGGCCGTGGTCGGGCCCACATCGGCCGCGCTCACCGCACTCATCCCGTTCACGTACGCAGCTGTGGCCGAAGAAGCACCGGCTGCACTCGGCTATCTGGGAGCCGGACTCGCCATCACAGGGCTCATGTTCGTCACGATCGGAGGTTCAGCCGCAACAAACGTCACTGCGGGTCTGCCGTTCGGGACCATGTCCGGGCTCGGCTACGGCCTCGGCACACTGGCGTTGATCAAGGTCGGCGATGACTCCGGAAGTTGGCCGATCGTCATACAGCGCATCACTGCGTTCGGCGCTATCGCCACCTTCGCCCTCACTCGGAAGCGCCCGATCCTCCCACCGCGTCAGTACGCGCCGGCCGCGCTCGGTGCTGGCCTGTTCGCCGGACTTAGTTCGGTCCTTGGGCTGATCGGTCTGTCTGCGAACGCTGCAGCTGCGTCGGTAACGATCACGCTCTTCCCGGCCGGTAGCGTGCTCATAGGCCGCGTGCTGTTTCGCGATGCCGTGACTCGCGCTCAGGTGGTCGGGCTTGCCATCGTGATCGCAGGCACGATCGCCATCGTGATGAGCTAGGGCGAGTCAGGCAAGCGGTCTGCGGGAAGATCGGCTACCGCCGTGAGCGGCACTGCGCCGAGCAGCCGACGGAGCTCGTCAACCAGGCTGCCGTCGGCGTCGGTCACTCGGTTCAGGAGCACAGAGAACCTGGCGCCGGCCGGCACGTCTTTTCGGGACCCAGCCGGCGAAAGAAGCACCCGGGCCAGCCGCTCGGGGCTGAGCTCATCGACCTCGCGGCAGCCGGCGAGCGCCGCAACCCGCTCTGGACGCTGACAGCCCTCGAGAATCGGTACGCCAACTGCAGCCATGCCAACACAGGCGACGACATGCGTTGATGCCAACGGAATCACCGGCTCATAGTCGCGAGGTGCCTTGAACGGCATGCGCCGTGAGCCGTCGGCCTCGACCGCAACGGTGTCGGCAAATGCCCCCCAACGGTCACACGTCTGCGGGGTAACCCCAACTGCACGGTGGTCATCAACATGCTGCCATGCGATCACCCATCCGTGATCGTCGAGGGCCCGAGCAAGCTCAGCATCGCCAGGGTCGAGCAGGACGGGACGGCCACCGGTTCGCTCCACCCCCATCTTCGTCGTGGTGGTAATGACGGTGCGGCCCTGACGGTAACGGCCAAGCGCGAACAACGCCGTTGTCTTGCCGCCACCGCCGACGAACGAAACGAGCGCCTGAGGGCCGAGCTCAAGGGCTTCGCCGAGCGTCTCCCATCCGATGGTCATGACCCGAACGTAGCCAGGAAACAGGCACCAGTCGCGCCTGCGGATCGCCCGGTCCTCGAGCCGAACCCAGACCGCCTCGCTCGCCTGTCGCTCCCTTCGCAACCTCGGCGCGGACCCGGCACGAACCTTTGCGGCGTTAGCCTTTCTTCTTCGTGAAGCAGCTCCAAGTCCTCTCCGCCGTCTGCGCCCTTGTGGTGCTGGTTCTTCTCGCCACCTCGTGCGGCTCTGACAGCGGTTCCGATGGCACCGTGATCGCCTCCATCAACGGGCGCGAGCTCACCCGCGGCCAGCTCGACGATCTGCTCCCCGACGGTGACAACACCGTCGATACACGCATCGCGTCGACGGTGAGCGAGTGGCTCCTCGCTCAGGTCGTCGAGTTCGAGCTCCAACAACGGGGCTTCGCTCCCACCGCCGAGGAGCGCTCCGACAGCATCGAGCTCGTCGAACTTCGGGGGATCGGCCGAAACGACACCGAGCAAGATCTGCTTGCCAACTCGTACGCGTTGAGCCTGGCGGCCGGCCGTTGGTCGATCGAGGAGCTCGAGACCCTCGACGGCCCAGAGCCGCCTATGTATCTGTGCTCCAACCACATCCTCCTCAACGAACTCGGCGAGGCCGAAGCCGCACTCGAACGTTTCAACGACGGTGAGGATTTCGCCGAGCTCGCGATCGAGCTCTCGACCGGGCCATCGGGCCCGAACGGCGGTGATCTTGGCTGTGTTCTCGAGGGCCAGTTCGTACAGCCGTTCGAGGAGGCCGCCTTCGCGGCCGAGTCTGGCGACGTGATCGGCCCGGTTGAGACCGCGTTCGGGTTCCACATCATCCAGATCGAGTCGGTCGGTCCGGCCACCGAAGAGAACCACCCCTCGGCCGATCCCGTCGAGATTGCGCAGCTCATGCTGCAGGCCCGCCGGTTCCAAGAGGCTGGGCTGATCGGGATGCTCGAAGCATCCGCCATCGACAACTTCGGCGCCGACGCGTCCGTGGACTCGTCAATCGGAACGCTCGACTCGCTGACGCTACAGATCAGCGTCGGATAGCCAGAGCCCGGCTGCGGCTCGGTCTACGGTGACCTCAATGCAGGTGCTTCAGATCTGGCGATATCCGATTAAGTCGGTCGGCGGCGAACACCTGGAGGCGGCGACCATCGGCAACCTCGGTGTTGCTGGCGATCGGGGCTGGGGTCTCGTCGACGAATCGACCGGTTATGTCCTCACTGCGCGGCGCGAACCGAAGCTGCTGATGGCGACCTGCCGTCTTCTTGAGGGTGCACCGGTCACCACGACCGACGCTGGCGACCGGTTGCGCTCCTCTGCTGACTGGAGCGGGTGGCTCGGTCGGTCCGTTCGTCTCGAGAAGGCCAGCAACATCGGCGGGACCTACGAGAACCCACTCGACATCGAGAACGAGGCCAACTGGATGTCGTGGCAGGGTCCGGCCGACGCGTGGCACGACAGCGCTCAGTCTCGCATCAGCCTCGTCAGCACCGGCTCGCTCGGCGACTGGGACGCCCGTCGGTTCCGCGCCAACATCGTGGTCGAGGGCGACGGTGAGGACGAGTTCATCGGATCGTCGATCCGGATCGGCGACGAAGTGGAGGCGACCGTGATGAAAGGCATCGATCGGTGCGTGATGGTCACCCGGCCGCAGCCCGGACTCGAGCGCAACCTCAGCGTGCTGCGCACCATCACCAAACGCCCAAACGGCACCTTCTGTATCGGAGCGCTCATTGACCGGGGTGGAACCATCATGGTGGGAGATCGAGTCGACGCAAGCTCATGACCGTCATCGACCTTGCGCTTGCGGTTCCGCCGCAGTCTGCGTATCGAGTCGAGCAACTCTCCCTGATCGTCGACGACAGCGAGCGCAACCGCGCCGCCCGCTTCCACCACAACGATGACCGGTCTCTGTACATCACCGCCCATGCGCTGGCGCGTCTCGCACTCACACGACGTCGGCCACGTATCGCTCCGTCGGACTGGCGCTTCTCGAATGGACCCTGGGGCAGGCCCCATCCAGTCAACATCGAGACGGGCAAACTCCAGTTCAACCGCTCGCACACACGGGGAATGACGGCCGTTGCGGTCGCCGAGGAGGTGGACGTCGGTGTCGACGTGAAATGGACCCGCCCCGACGACTGGATCTATGAAACCGCCACGACCGTGTTTTCCTCCGCTGAGGTCGACTCCCTCTTGACCCTCGACGAGGAGGAGCGCCGCGATCGCTTCTTCCTCTACTGGACGTTGAAGGAGAGCTACATCAAAGCCCGTGGGATGGGGGTGTCGCTTCCACTGACGCGCATCTCCTTTGCGCGCACGGTCGGCGAAGACGCGGTACTCGACCTCGGCCCATCGTTGGAGGACGACGCGGCCTCGTGGGCGTTCGCAACCTTTCGACCGGCACCCGAAGTACGCGGCGCCATCGCCGTACGGACCCCGTCACTCAACATGGAGGTCTCATGGCCCGACGTCTAACGATCGCGCTGCTGGGCACGTTGGGGTTGCTTGCGGCTGCGTGTGGCGACGATGCGTTGTCGACTGAAGAGGTCGAAGCGATCGACAGGCTGGTCGATGCTGCGCTGACCGTTGACGAGAAACGGTGCATCCTTGGCGGCATCGACAGGCTTGGGATCCCCGTGTCACAAATCGCCGCCGACGAACTGACCGCCGATCAGGATGGTGAGGTCCTCGCCGCCACCCTCGAATGTGTCGAAGACCTCGCCACAATCGAAAGCTTTATTGACTCCTTCATTGCCGGCGCCGCCGAAGAAGGCACTGAACTCAGCCGCAACGAAGCCCGGTGCGCGATTCGGGCTCTCGAAGCCGAAGACCAGGGCGCAGCAATCCACGCCTGCCTCGGCGACCGGGCCAGCGACGGCGACTTCGGCGATGATCCAGTGCTCGACTTGCTCGCCGAACAGTGCCGGCGGGGCAACGACCAGGCCTGCGATGAACTCCACGTCACGAGCCCCATCGGCAGCGAGTACGAGGCCTACGGCCGCACCTGCGGTGGACGTGCCCCCGAGGGTGCCGAGCCGAGTTGCTTCGATGAACTCGACTGAGGCGCGAGTACGTCGAGATCAGTCCTTGGGCGGGCGATAGAAGGTGGCGAGCTGCGCCAATGCGGCACCGACACCACCGATGGCCGCAATCAGCAAGCCGGTCCAACCGTCGAGGTCTTCAATGATCCCAAGTCGGTAGTCGAGGCTGTACTGGCCGGCGCCACTCGTGGCGACACCAACAACGAGGACCGCATAGATGACGTTCAGCTCGATGCCGTCGTTGACGCTCATGAAGCCGTTCTTCCAATGCACGGTGTAGCCGGCCACGGTCATGAGCGCGACGATCGCCATTGCGGCAAAGGGGGTGAGCAAACCGGCCGCAAGCAGCAGACCGGCGCCGACCTCGGTGCTCGCCGCCAGGTAGGCATTGAGCTTGCCGGGGCGCATACCCATCGAGTCGAACCAGCGAGCGGTACCGGCGATCTTCCCACCCTTGAGGAACTTCTGATAGCCGTGGGCGGCAACTGAAATACCGGCGAAGACCCGGACGACAAGCATGCCGATGCTCACCGCATCGGGGTGGGCGACGTAGCTGTCGGTGGCAAGAATCGTTGTGAGCATGTGGACTCCCTTTCCGGGCGCGCATTGTAGGAGACTCACCACCGTGACCCTCCCAATCACTGCGGCCGTGCGCAGCCCGTTTGCCGAAGCCGACGGCGTGCTCGCAAGGTGGCACCCGGTCGATCTTGCGGCAGTCGTGATGGACGCCGCCCTTGCGGCAGCCGGTATTGACGCCAACACCGTCGATCTCGTCGTGGCCGGTTGCACCGAACCGGTTGGGGCTCAAGGGGCGAACGCGGCCCATGCCTGCGCACTTGCCGCAGGCTGGCCGCCATCGATCCCGGGCCTCGTGGTCGATGCCGAGACCGCATCGGGATTCGCGGCGCTGGTGGTAGCCCACGATGCCCTCGCAGCCGGACGAGCGCGCACTGCCGTCGTCGTCGGCCTCAATAGCGCATCGGTGGTCCAGCCGGGGGCAGGTGCGCTTGGCCGGATCTACGGCCGACCCTGGGGACCTTCAGTCGAACAGCGATACGCCCAGTCCGGTGGCCTGCTCCCACCAATCACCGCCGCCGACCGACTCGCTCTCGCCCGAGGAATAACCCAAGCGCAGCAGGACGAGTGGGGCCTGCGATCACTCGACCGCCGCGTTGCCCCCCCAGCCGCGCTGGTCACGGTTGGCGCCCGTCCTGGTGAGTCGGTGGCCGTGCAGCGCGACACCCCGATCTCCGACGACGCGCATCGCCAGATCCCGGTCGACGAGTTGGAGCCGATCTTTGATCCAAACGGCACCACGACAGCCGCCAGCTTTGCACCTGCGGCCGACGGGGTGGCCGTCATAGTGCTGTCGACGGCGGCGGCCGAACCGCTCGGCGTACTCGAGTCGGCATCGCTGGGTGCCGGTGATCCGAACGACCCGCTCGGCGGTCTCGACATCGTTAGAGGAGCGGCGCCGTTGCCGGCCAGTGGCTGGATGATCGCTGAACCATCCGCTTCCACGACGCTGCTTGCGCTCCAGGAACTCAAAATCGACAAGTCGCTGGTCAACCAGCACGGTGGCACGATCGCCGTTGGCGACGCTGCCGCCGCAGAGGATCTGCGCCTCATCATCGATGGTCTGCACGCCGCCGAGGCGGGCGCCCAGGGCGCCGCACTTCGCTGCGGCGGTGGAGCCGCGGGTATCTCCCACTGGCGGCGCTCGTAGGCTGACACCGTGCAACTGTTCGGTTACGGCGTGCTCAATATCCTGGTGGCGATCGGCGGGTTCTACGTGATCATGCGTGTGGGGATGACGATGCTCGGTGCCATGGGGCAGCCGATTCCCGAACCACCCCCTGCGGGTGAGCTGCGCAAGGTCAAGATCATGTATCGCTGCGCGATCTGCGGTGCCGAGGTTCGAATGACGATCGCCCCACACGAGGATCCCGAGCCACCGCGACACTGCCTTGAGGACATGGATCTCGTCGCTCCCATCGAGGATTGAGCTTTCCACAGCCTGTGGATAAGCATGGGGAGAAATCACACGCATGTGATTCGACGTCCTTGGTTCCCGACCTCGTCGAGATGCGCCTATCCTCAGCGCCATGTCCGAGCAGAAGCCAACGAAGCGTCGAGTGTCCGGTGGCCGCGTAACCCCGAAGGGCACCCGTCCCGAGGGTTACACCTCCGAGACGTTCAGCCACACCGGACTCGATGAACAGAGGGAATCATCCCCCACCTGGGTGCCAGTTCTGATGTTTAGCCTGCTTGGCCTCGGCATCGCCACGATCCTGCTCAACTACGTTGGGTCGATCTGGGACACCAACAACGGCATCCTCCTGCTCGGCCTCGGCATGATCCTTGGCGGCATCATCACCGCCACCGAGTACCGATAACGGCCCTCGTCCAGCGCTAGTCGAAGTTCTCCCAGTAGCGGCTCGGCATCGGGCCCTGCTGATACTTGTACTTCGATTTCAACGCGCCTGAACCGTAGGGCGTCTCGGCTGGCGTGGTCATCTGCTGGAACGAAATCTGGCCGATCTTCATACCGGGATAGAGGGTGATCGGCAGGTTCGCGACATTGCTCAACTCGAGCGTCAACTGCCCATCGAAGCCGGCATCGACGAAACCCGCAGTGGAGTGGATCAGCAGGCCGAGGCGTCCGAGCGATGACTTGCCCTCGAGCCGAGCGACTAGGTCGTCGGGCACAGCAACGCGCTCGAGCGTCGACCCGAGCACGAACTCGCCCGGATGCAGGATGAACGGATCGTCTCCTGCGGTCTCGACCAACTCGGTCAGCTCCTCGAGGTTCTGCTTCACATCGATGTGACCCATCGTGTGGTTCTTAAACACCCGAAAAAAGCGGTCGAGCCGCAGGTCGACCGATGACGGCTGCAAGCTGTTCGGCCCGAGCGGCTCGATAACGATTTTGCCAGCATCGAGCTGCTCACGGATGGTGCGGTCGGAAAGGATCACGCGTTGTCTCCAGCGGGATGGGTGGCATGGACTTGGGTTGCATGGAGCGGCATCGGAACGGCATCGGGATCAACCTCAACCGGGCCACTGCGATCGGGGCGATCAGCAGGCCGGGCGACATCATCGTCGAGAAGTTCGAGCTGGTCACCTCGAGCAGCGCGTGCACCTTCCATCCAGTGCGCACGGCACAGCAGGTCGTAGAAGACCTCACCGGCAGTGGGGCTGCTCGTGTCGCCGACGACCACCGTGGCGCCACTGATGACCTGGACCCCGTCAACGAACCGGGCATTGTGGGTGGCCCGGGCCCCGCACCAGCATCGGGCCTCGACCTGAATCTCGGTGCGGTTGTCGGCCAGTTCCATCAGGCGGGCAGAGCCCGGGAACATCACACCCTGAAACGTCGTGAGTAGACCGAAGGCGTAGACGTCGACCCCAAGGTCGTCAACCACTCGAGCGAGTTGGTCGCACTGCGCCGGATCATAGAACTGAGCTTCATCACAGATCACCGCATTCAGGTGGCCGAGTGACCCCACCCGTTGGCGGACCAACTCGAAGAGGTCGGAACCCGGCTCAACGATCTCGGCGTCGGCCGACACACCCAAGCGGCTCGACACGCGCCCTTCGGTCCGATCGAGCTGGGTCATCAGGAGTGTGGTGAGCCCGCGAGCGCGCAGGTTGTGGTGGATCTGCAGGGCCTGCGTTGACTTGCCTGATCCCATCGTGCCGAAGGTGAAGCGCAGTTTGGCCATCGCTCTGGACCCTACTAACGCTCCGTGGTCGCCGCCGCCCCAGGTTTTCCCCAGAAGTACCGATCGATAGGTCGACAGCGCAGCTGGGGAACCCGACCCTGATCACTGCGGCAGTGTGCTGAACCGACCCTCCCGCTACGATCGGCCGCTTCTGCGGGTGTAGTTCAATGGTAGAACATCAGCTTCCCAAGCTGAGAACGCGAGTTCGATTCTCGTCACCCGCTCGATGCTCGATCAAACCCGATTGGCGGCGTCGGCGATACGGTCCTCGGCCATCGCCGCCACCAGTGCCGCCTCGTCCGGGTAGGCGGCAGGGTCGACGCGGTCGAGCCGGAAGGGTGCAGGGTTGGCGAACGGCTCGTCGCCGAGGATCAGCTGCGACACCAGCTTGCCCATGCCCGGCCCATGGGTGATCCCCGATTCACTGTCACCCGCGAGCGCCCACAGTCCATCGATCTCTGGGACCTCACCGATATAGAGACCACCGTCGACGGTGTAGACCGGGGTCCCCTGGATCGACTCGACGTTCGGGAGGCCTGAGAGGGCGGGGAACACCTCAGCGATTGTCTCCTGCTCCGCGTACTGGGCATCGATCAGCGTCTGCGAGACCGGCCGCTCGTACCCGAACTCGAGGCCTTCGGCCGACAGTGCCGACACCAGCCGGTAGGCGAAGCTGCCGCCCCACGAGAACGCGCCATGCAGTTCGCGCAGCCACAGGTGGAGCTCGGGGCACTGGACGGTCGGCGTCTGCGGCGACAGCCCGGCGGCCTCGGAGACAAAGCGGGTCGCGACCATCGGGACCAACGGCAGGCGTCGGTCAACCGACGCGAGGAGCGCGGCGTTCCATCCGCCGGCCGCCATAACGACGGTGGTCGCCTCGATCATGCCGTCATCGGTTTCGACCCCAACGACTGCGCCGTCGGTGGTCTTCACCCGTGTCACCGGCGTATCCCACCGAAACTCGACGCCGGTTGCGTCAAGCCGGTCGAGGAGTTCCCGCTGCGCGAGGGCAGTCGTGAGCTGGATGGCCTCCGGCATCAGCACCCCTCCAGCAACCGCAGCCGGATCGACGGCACCGAGCATTGCCTCGGCAACCTCGTCACGGCCGAGCCGACGGGTGCCGTCCCTGACCTCCGGATGCCCAAGGATCCCAGTGGCCAGGCGATCGAGTTCCCCCGTCGTGAGTGCGAGGACCACATTGCCGTTGTGGGCGAACTCGAGGTCGGCCCCCTCTTCGTGTAGGCGGCGGTAGAACGCCAGGCCGTAGTCCTGGAGCGGCACGGTGCACCCACCCAGTCGACGGTTGTGGTCGGCCCCGAACCGGGCCACGAATCCGGCCCCGGCCGGCGTGGTCCCGCCAAGTGGGCCGGCAGCATCGACGATCACGACCTCGCGTGCTCCGGCCTCGACGAGATGGAAGGCAGCAGCAGCGCCGGCAATGCCAGCACCGATGACGCAGATGGGGCCGTCGGGGACGGACGTCACCTGGATCCAGCCTCGTCTGCGTTGCGGGGGCTGAGGGTCACGATGTTCAACGCGCCCCGATGCACGGCGGCACTCGTTTCGTGTCGACGACCGCAGTACCAAACGGCGGTGTCGCTCTCGGCTTCGATGTTCTTGAGCCATTGCGACTCGTCACGCACGGTCGAGACGAGGACTCGGTCACCGATCCGAAAGCCAAGCAGCGGCACCTCACGGGTTTTGCCAGACACACGGCCGGTGTTCTCCATGACGACGGCACCCAGGCCAACGGGAAGCGGCGACCCGAGACCAGCCCGAACGAGCGGGCGGACAACCCGGTTCAGCGACCGAAACATCGCCTGCATGGGATCGGTGGAAGTCGGCGTGCTTGAGGCCATAACTCCAGTCAACCAGACAGGCGGTTGCAACCGGCCAGCCAAGGGTCACACCGGTCTGCTGATCTCAACAACTGCTTTGCGAAGCAAGCGAACGTCCTGGCTTCAGCTCAGCCCTCAGCTTCGCTGACGAAGCCCTTCCACCCGGCCATGTAGTCAATAAACGCATCGGACAGACCTTCGTTGGCGAGGTACTCGCGGCTCACCGGGATTTCGCTGGGAACGAACCGGGAATCTGCCTCGTAGCGGTTCGGGAAGTCGTGGTGCAAGATCGCGGCACGGCCAAGCATGACCCAGTCGGCTCCCGCAGCGAGAGCCCGTTCGGCGTCTGCGGGGCTGCGGATATTGCCGGCGACCCCGAGCCGCGTCGCGTCGCGTGGGAGTTCAGTGAACCACGACATCAGTGTGCGGCCCCTGAACGCCTCCTCCTCTGGCTCTTTGAAGACATCCCAGAGCGACAGATCGAGGAAGTCAATTTTCTGATCCTCGAGGAGCCGTTTGGTTACCTCGATCATCTCGCCGAGACGAAGCCCGAAGCGCTCCGGCGAGAGCCGGACACCGAGGAGAAAGTTGGGGTCGCACTGCTCGCGAATTCCATCAATGATCGCGAAGAGCATTCGGGCGCGGTTCTCGACGTTGCCACCGAACTCGTCGCTGCGCCGATTGATCTCGGGACTGAGGAACTGGGCGACGACATAGCCGTGGGCGCCGTGGATCTCGGCACCGTCGAAGCCCGCCTGCTCGCTGCGAACCGCCGCAGCGACGAAGTCGTCGATGAGTTTGAGAACCTCAGCATGACTGAGCGCGCGTGCACCGGTCGCTTCGTCGGCCGACGGGCACAGCGGTGCTTCCCCGATCAGTTCAGCCGGAGAGCGCATACCGGCGTGATGCAGTTGCACGACGCTGACGCTGCCCTCCGCGGCAATCCCATCGGCCAAGCGCCGGAGGCCGTCCACGTGCTCATCGCCGAAGACGCCGAGCTGCCCGGGGAAACCCTTCCCGAGTGTCTGCACGTGAGCAGCACATGTCATCGTCAAGCCAAATCCGCCCTCGGCCCGCATGGTCAACCAGTGCTGCTCTTCATTGGACAACACACCATTGTCGTGACTCTGGGAGTTGGTGAGCGGTGCCAGCATGAACCGGTTCTTCATTGTCGGACCTCGTGGGAACGACATCGGGTCGAGCAGTGTGGGCATCGTGTCCTCCACGGTCGCCCGCGTGCTCATCCGTCGAAGCTCCCGTGCGAGACATAGTCGTCCATCGACAGCCGCGGCGACGCAATGACCGCCGGTGCCTCACCACCCTTCGCCTTGTAGCCAAGCGGGATGTACATGAGTGCTTCGTGGCTGTCGGGGATGCCAAGGATCGGTGCCACGTCGGCGACTCGCTGCACCGTGACCGGGCAGGTCGCGAGCCCCTCAGCATGAGCGGCGAGCATCAGGTTCTGCAGGTGGCGACCAAGGTCGAACTGCAGTCGAATGCTGTCGCTGCGCTCGACACAACCGACCACGACGATCGGCGCACCGTGAATCCACACGGCGAAATCACACGGACCCTTGAGCGCCTCGATCACCTCGGGATCGGTAACCACGATCAACCGAACCGGCTGCCGGTTCTTGGCCGACCCGGCCATCCGAGCCGCGTCGAGCACCCGGCCGAGCACGTCGTTGGGGACCGGTTGGTCGGTGAAGGCGCGGGTGTCGCGCTTGGAACGGATGGCTGAGAGGACGTCCATCCCCGGAGTCTGGCCGGTCAGCTCTGTGGCCACCAGTCCTCGGTCTGGCGGCGAGTACCCCTCCCCTGCCGGGCGTCGATCTTCAACGCCAGCCCAGGCCATCGGCTGGCGATCCGCTGCCAGACCCGGTTCCTTCGCTGGGTGTAATCGCGGGTGTATGGGCAAACCCGCACACACACCGAGCAATCGCTATTGACCCGGGTCCAGTACGCAAAGCACTTCTCGCCGTCGATCGTCCACTTCTCAACTCCGACCAGATTCGACTTGTTGTGACGATCGGTGGTGGGTGGACCGTCGGGGATCGCCTTCGACGGGCACCCCTTCGAACAGGCGTTGCAGCGCTCACACATCTCTTTCACACCGAATGAGATCGGGGTGTCGTGGGTGAGCGGCAAGTTGGTGAAAATCTTGCCGAACCGCACACTCGTGCCGAACTCGGGGGTGATCACCAGTCCGTGCTTGCCGTACTCGCCGAGCCCGGCCTGGATGGCGTAGGGCACCGCGAGCGCCGTGTCGTTCATCGATGGGATCGCCCGGTAGCCGAGGTTGCGGATGTACTGCGCAAGTGTGAGGAGCACGACGGCGTCATGGCTATAGCCCATGCCGGTCGCGGCGCCCGACAACGCCGACGGGGCGGTGTCGATCAGCGTCGAGTCCATCGCTTGGCCGACGACAATCACCTGGCCGAGGTCGTCGGGCAAGTCGTTGGGCTTCGGCCCACCCGACTGGACCGAAAATCGCTCGGTGTACGTCCACCGATGGTCGTAGGCCGCCACGCCCACCAGGTCGGCGCCGGCCGCCCTGGCAGCGTGCTTCACGAGTGTCGCCGCCCGGTCAGGCGGACCGAGGTCAACCTGCTCGACAGCGCCGTCGCGCAGCATCGACAGCGGGTCGAGGAAGCCATCACGACGATCGCCGTCCTCGTACATCTCGGCGAACACGTCAGCGACGTGCCACGTTGCATTGCGGAACGCGTAGTCGTGCTGCTGGTAGCCCTTGGCTGCTCGCCAATCGGCGAGTGGCCGTCGGTAGGTCGCGTAGAACGCATCGGCCTTGTCACTGTGCACTTCGGGGTCGAAGCGCGACCGACTGAAAACATCATCGACCTGGCTGAAGCGCTCGAAGTCGGGCCCGATGCAAAAGCCACAGGATGCGTCGGACGCGTCTGCCTTCACCGGGATGCGTTTGCGGTTCCGGGCTCGGAGTTCGGCATCGCCGCGACCAGTGTGCATCAGTTCACCGTCAACCAGAGTCGCAGGAGATGCCGGCGCTCTGCGGGATCGTCGTGATCGACGTACGCGCCCCGCGAGTGCACCACAGTGTGGTTGGAGATGAACTGAATGTCACCCTCCGACAGCTCCATGTCGAGTCGCATCTCGGGCTCGGCGCCAATCGCATCGAAGGTCTCAATCAACTCCCGCCGCAGCGGGGAGATATCGACACCGCCATGACGGTCGGCCGACCGCGAGTAATCGGAATGCCAAAACACCCGGAGCATCTCGCCGTCCCACGCGGCGGGCGACAACTCGAATACCGGCGACTCGCCCTGCGCTTCCTCGTTGCGCCGGTCGATCTGGAATGTCTCGAACAGTTCGGCGGCAAGGTCGGGGCGACGACGGGCAAGCTCGTTGTAGATCGCCGTCGAGCTGGCGATGCGGCTTTCGCCACCCTCCTTCGCGGTTCGGACGGCCAGCAGGCCGACGATGTCGGCAGCGTCGCAGTGGAAGCGAATGTCAGCGGCCGTTCGGTAGAGACGGACCAGCGGTCGGTCGGTTTCGCGGTAGTCGATGACGTGGCCGAGCAGCTCGCCGTTGGGGTTCTGGGGCCCGGGCCGGCCGATCGCGTGGCCGAGACACCAGTACGCCATGGCCGTCTTCTCGTCGCCCCACTCCCGCACCGGGATCCCGCGCAGCAGCACCACACCGAGACCGTCATAGAGTGCAGCGCGCCAGCCTTCGACTCGTTGACGGAGCACAGGCAGGTCGACCAATGCATGGTCGATGGCGGCCATGTCGGTGCCGGCTTCCAGGAGCTGGTCTGCGAGACCCCCAAGGTCGGCGATCTCCCTGTCGGTCAACACGAACATCCACGAGTCAACATCGAGGTCAGCGCCCCGCCACGCCGCCTCGTGCACGACAGCGCCGTCGGGACGTCCGATCGAAGGACGCGTGAAGTAGCTGATTCGCTGTTCGTCAAAGGTCACGGGTCCGGCCACGGGCTCGACAGTACGCAAGACGGCAGCGGATGATGAAGCCATGACCGCAGCACCGCGCCTCACACTCAGCCACTCAACCCGCGCCGCGCGCGACATGGACACGATGGTCGCCTTCTACTGCGACGTTCTCGGCTTCCATGTCACCAACCGAGGGAAGGTCAGCGATGACGCCGAGATCACCTTCATTTCGCAGGACCCGAACGAGCATCACCAGGTCGTGCTGGTGGGCGGGGTTGACAATGACCCGCAATTCATGTTTGCCGACCACCTGGCCTTCCGGGTCGACAGCCTCGACGCGGTTCGTGCGGTGAAGGCCCGTCTCGAAGAAGCCGGTGTCGAAGGGGTGGCACCGGTCTCGCACGGCAATGCGTGGTCGGTGTACTTCACCGATCCGGAGGGCAACGGCATCGAGTGCTTCACCGACACGCCGTTCCATGTCGCGCAGCCCTACCTCGAGGGCCTTCGAATCGAGATGAGCAACAGCGAGATTCTCGAGCACACGCGATCGGCGCTGGCCGACAAGCCTGAGTTCCAGCCAATCGAGCAATACCAGGCTGCGCTGGAGGCAAAGCTCACGACCGAAGGTCGCTAGTGGAAGACTCAGCGCATGGAACATGACATCACCGGTTGGACATTCACCGACGGCGATGAGGTGCCCTGGCAGGAGCTGGGGTCGGGGGTCGAGATGAAATCGCTAGGCATGGCCAACGGTCGCCTGATGGCGATGTTTCGGTTCGCGCCCGGCTACATCGGCAGCGTCCACGATCACGGGGACGCCGAGTTCACCTATGTGCTCGAGGGCGACCTGATCGCCAACGGCGTCGAGATGCAGGCCGGCCACAGCTACGCGGCCGAGGCGAAGACCAAACACACCGGCTTCGAGAGCCGGAGCGGCAGCACTGTCATCAGCGTCTTCCAGGTCCTTGGCTGAGCACTCACGCTCGTCCGTCGAGCGTTCCTCCAGCTCACCGCGCGCTACACGCAGGTATTGCGAAGGACGCCGAGGCCGGCGATCTCGGTCTCGACGACATCGCCGGGGGCGAGGAACATGCCCTGCATCGCCCCGACGCCTTCGGGGGTGCCGGTGAAGATCATGTCGCCCGGCGCCAAGGTGATCGCCGACGAGATGTACTCCACGAGCGTCGGGACGTCGAAGATCAGGTGCGTGGTGTTCGACGATTGTCGGGTCTCGCCGTTGACCCGACAGACGATGTCGAGGTCGGCAGGATCGTCGATCAGATCGGTCGACACGAGAACCGGACCGGTCGGCCCATAGGTGTCGCGGCTCTTGCCCAGGTCGAAGTGGGGCGGTTTGGCTGCGAACTGCAAGCGCCGATCGGAGATGTCCTGGCCGCACATGAGCCCGCCGATGTGGTTCCACGCATCGGCTCGAGGAATGTCGCGGCCTCCGTCACCGATCACAACGACAAGTTCGGCCTCGTAGTCGGCCGCGCCGCTTCGCAACTCGATGTCGTCGGTGGGCCCGACGATGCACGAGGTCCACTTGGTGAACACCAGCGGGTTCTCGGGCAGATCCATGTCGGCCTCGCCGGCGTGGTCGGCGTAGTTCAGACCGATCGCGAAGACGTTGCGAGGCGCAGGAACCGGCGCACCGAAGGTCGTCTCGTCGACCACGCCATCAGCATCGCGGCCATCGGTCGACGCGGCGATGTCGTGGAGCTCGGCGTGGCGGTCGATCGCCTCCATCGGATCTCCACTGAACGAACCTCCGGACGCAGCCGCCAGGTCGTGCCAAGTGGCGCCGTTGATCAGGACAGCGCGGCCGTCGACGGTAGCGAGTCGGAATCCCATCAGGTCTCCTCGTGAGGGTGTCCAGGAGAGAACAGTGTGATCAACAAACGGGTGTAACACCCAACCACGTCGGGGCCGGCCGACTGCGAGTGAATCGGTGGAGGCGTTGACCGAGTACGTTCCGGCCTGACATGGATGCCGATCTCGTCGTCGTCGGTTGCGGGCCCATCGGGCTCATGGCCGCCATCCGCGCTACCCAGCACGGCCTCACGGTGATCGCGGTCGATCGGCTAACCGGCGTCTACCCACTCCCCCGTGCCATCGGAATGGACGACGAGATCCAGCGTTTGTTCGCCACGGCAGGAATGCTCGACGGCCTACGCGGCTGCTCGACCCCGATGCCAGGGGCTGAGTTCCAGGACCGCCACGGCACACGCGTCATCGGCTACGACATCCCGCCTGACCTCGTCGGTCCAAACGGTCACCCGCCCGTCATTGCCTTCGACCAACCAAGCCTCGAGCGGCTCATGCGCACCCGGGCCCGTGACATCGGGGTCGAGGTCCGGCTCAGCACCGACGTCACCGGACTCACCGGCACCACAGTGCACACCGACGGGGGCGACATCATCGGGCGCTGGGTGCTCGGTGCCGACGGCGCCAGCAGCTTCGTCCGCAAGCACCTCGGCATCGCACTCGAAGACCAGGGCTTCGACGAGTCGTGGGTCGTCGCCGACACGACGCTGCTCGACCCTGAGCTTCCGCTACCTCGCAACTGCATCCAGCACTGCGAGCCGGCCCGCGTCATCACGTTCGTCCCCGGCCATGGCACCCGTCGACGTTGGGAGTTCCAGCTGCTGCCCGGCGAAACGCACGACGAGATGGGCAGTCACGAGCGGGTTGCTGAGCTCCTGGCCCGTTGGGGTACCAGCACCGAACTGCGGATCGACCGCGTCGCTGTTTACCGCTTCCACGCGACCGTTGCGGATCGGTTTCGGGTCGGCGATGTCTTCATCGCCGGCGATGCCGCCCATCAGATGCCACCGTTCAACGGCCAGGGCATGTGCTCAGGGATGCGTGACGCTGACAATCTGGCCTGGAAGCTCGCAGCGGTTGCGTCCGGAACCGCCGACGAAGCGTTGCTCGACACCTACGACCTCGAGCGCCGACCCCACGCCCGCGGTCAGGTCGAGCACTCCGCCGACGCCGGCCGCTTGATCAACACCATCGCTCGTGGCGGCGAGGCGGCGCTCGAGTCGGGCTACGGCGGCGGTCGGTCATTCCCCCACCTCGAAGGTGGGTGCATCGTCGGCGACCATCCGCGGGTGGGGCACCCGTTTCCGCAGCCCGTCATCGACGGCACCGGGTTCGACCCCACGCTTGGCGACGGCTGGGCCGCGGTCACCACCGCTGGCACCGAACCGGACCTGCCTGCGGGGCTGCATCGGGTCGTTGCCGACCCGGCCCACTTCCCTGGCCTGGTCGAACCTGGCGTCACGGTGCTGGTCCGTCCCGACCGCCATGTCGCGGCGGTGACCAACGACGTGCCCGCCGCGCTCGCAGCGCTCACTGCCACTGGGATGCGCTTCGGCTGAGCGCCTACGGTGACGACCGTGCGCCACACCGACGAACACATCGAGCACTGGCTTCGCGAGGGAGCTGTCATCCTGCACGACTTCTTCACCGGCAAGGAGCTCGCGCCGGTCATCGACGACATGGAGGCGCTGTACGGCCACCTCCGACCGACCGACCCCGATGCACACCGCAAGTTCGACTCGACGACGGTGCGCGCCAAACAGTTCGAGCACACCCAGGACATGCCGTTTCCAGCCTCGCCCGCGGTCAACCTTCTCGGGCTGCACCCCGCCTTGATCGCGACGGCGCGCGCGGCACTCGGAACCGATGACGTTCGGCTCTACCAGAACCACACCTGGGCGAAGTTCACCGGCCAGACCGACTTCGATCAGCCTCACCACTGCGACTTCAAGAACCACACGCTCACGGCGCCCGGCGAGCAAGCGGTCGACCGAACGATCAACTTCATGATCTACCTAACCGATGTCACCGATGCCCACGGCGCTATCCACTTCGTGCCGTTGTCATCGAGCGACCCGATCGTCGGCGACAACCGCATGAGCTTCGCCAGCAAGACCGACGGCACACTCGACCGGCTGAAGGAGGTCGAGCAGAGCGGTGCCGCCCCGGCGGGATCGGTCTTCGCCTACGGCATCGACGTCTACCACCGGGGCACAAACCTCACGGCGCCCGATGGTCACCGCTTCACAGTCACCGCGAGCTACAAAGCCGCCGGCAACGATCAGATCGGCTGGTCGGCGTGGCCTCGATGGTTCCGCGAACCCTGGGAGCTAGTCATGAACCACGCCACGCCCGAACAGCTTGGCTGCCTCGGTGTTCCCGCACCGGGTGACCCATTCTGGACCGAACTGACGTTGCATCGAACCTCGGAACGCTGGCCCAAGATGGACCTCACTTCCTACAGCGCAGCGATCAATTCGTAACCAGCAGGGGCTCTGGTTTCCTCACGAACTCTGACGGCGTCTGCCGATCAGGCTGCGCTGGGCATCAGCGGCGTTGCACCGGGGTAATCCGACGCACCGTCACAACCTACGCTTATCACCATGACCGAGCCGCTGCTGTTCACCAAGCGCGACGACGGCGTTGCCATCGTCTCAACCAATGACGATCCGCTGAACCGGATGACCCTTGCGTACATCGACATGTTGAGCGAGGTCGTGGAAGACATTGCAGCCGACCCGACGATCCGCGCGTTCGTCATCACTGCCGAAGGCGACACCAACTTTTCCGTCGGCATGAACCTCAAGCAGTTGCCCGAGGGTCTGAAGCGGGCTGGCAGTGTCGACGCGTTCTTCGACCAGCGACTCGACCTGATCAGCCGCATCGAGACGATGGGGAAGCCATCGGTCGCGACCCTCTTTGGCCACTGCCTCGGCGGCGGCATCGAACTCCCCCTCGGCTGTACGTTTCGCCTTGCAGCCGAAGAAGGCGCCAACATCGGCCTTCCGGAGATGGACCTCGGATCGACGCCAGCCTGGGGCGGCAGTGCTCGCTTGGCCAAGACGGTCGGCCGTCACCATGCGCTCGACATGATCTTGCGAGCAAAGACGCTCACCGGGCCCGAGGCACTCGCGATCGGCCTGGTCAACGAAGTCTGGCCCATGGCGGACTTGAAGAATCGCGCGATAGCGCTGGCTGTCGACCTTGCCACGCAGCCCCGCCTCGCCGTGAAAGGCATGCTCGATGCACTCCACGATGCCGAGCACAAAACACTCGATGAGCTGCTCGCAGCAGAGCGAGCTGCGGTTCACTTGACCTCAGACACGCCCGACGCAAAGGAGGGCATGATGGCGTTCCTCGAGAAACGCAAACCGGTTTTCAACCAGGACGTCTGAGAGTGGCTTCGCCAACCGCCACAGCGACGCTGAACGGTCGGCTCTCGGTGTCGTTGACCCGATCTACAGCGCCGCGCCGATGACGTCGGCTGCGGCGGCCACACCCGACTCACCGATCGGGGCCCCCATTGAGCGAAGCGCGGCTTCGATCGTGCCCAGCGTCCCGAGGATGGTCGGAGGGTTGGTGTGGCCCATGTGGCCGATGCGGAACATGCTCGCCGGATTGAGCAGCCCCTTGCCGATGGTCACGCCAGCACCGTCCTCGCAACGTCGAGCGAGTTCGATCGCGTCGATCGAACCGGTTCGCACGGTGGTAACGCAGTTGCCATAGGCCTCGGGGTCGGTGACCTGGAGGTCAATGCCGTGCGGCGTCGACCAGGCCCGGACCGCGGCCCGCACGGCGTCAGCCAGGACCGCGTGCCGAGCCCAAACCGCCTCGATCCCGCCTTCCTCGTCGATCATGTGGAGCGCTTCGCGCGCTGCGTAGATGTGCGAAACCGGCGGGGTGCCGGAGTAGTTCTGATAGATCGCCTCGGCGCCGATGCGCTTTTGCCAGTCGAAGTAACTGTTGCGGCGGTCGTTGCCGTTACCTCGTTCGACGGTGCGCTCGCTCGCCCACACGTACCCGAGGCCGGGAGGTGTCATCAGCCCCTTCTGCGATGCCGCGATCGTTACGTCGACCCCCCATTCGTCCATGCGGTACTCGTCGCACCCCATTGACGCGATGCAGTCGACCATCAATAGCGCCGACGATCCAGCGGCATCGATCGCAGCGCGCACGGCCGCGACATCGTTTCGAACTGACGTCGCGGTGTCGACGTGGACCATGAGCACGGCGGCGTAGTAGTCGGCCGGCATCGACGTGAGCTTTTCCTGCACCGCCCCCACGTCGACGGGCGCTCGGTCTGACCCGGGGACGCTGTCGACCTTCACACCCGATATCTCCACCGCCTCGCCCCACGCGGTGGCAAACCGGCCCCCCTCGAGAACGAGGACAGTGTCGCCGGCATTGAACACGTTGCTCGTGGTCATCTCCCACGCGCTGTGGCCGTTGCCGATCGTGACGAAGAGGTGGCCGTCGGTCTTGGCGATCGGCTTCATGCCGTCGAGCAGCTCCTCGGAGACATCGAGCAACTCGCCCTCATAGATGTTGGGCATCGCTCTCCGAAAGGCAGCCAACACCCGCTCGGGCATGATTGAAGGACCCGGAATAGCGACCGTCTCTCGGCCGTGGCGCAACGACATCGCTCAGAAGCTAGCCGCAGACCACTGGCCAGCGTCATACTGGCCGCCATGTCTGAGACGACGACAACTCGCTGGGTCACCGAGATGGGTATGGGGGTCGACATTCGCGGCCGCGACTACACGAAAGCCGCTCGCCGTGCAGTGTTCGATGCACTTCGTCACAGCTCGCTCAACCTGTTCAACGCAGCTGGGGTCCGACGCGACGACATGCACGTCGATGTCGTGATCGGATGCGCCGAACCCGACCAGGTCAATGCCGCCGCAGTCGCTGAGGAGGTGCCTTACGGAGTGGTCACCGTGCGCGCTGAGAAGGGCGGGCTCGACGTCGCGCCCATCGATGACGATGGGACCGGGGGCGTCACGATCGCCAACGCAGCGATTCTCGTCAGTTTTCCAACCGACACTCGGTGAGTGCGACGGCCCGGGACCGCTCGACCGCCCCGGCGACCGTGCCAGCTTGCTCGCTCGGACGAGGCCGACGGCTCAGCCCCGCCGCAGAAGGAAGTCGAGCAGCGGCGCCGAAACCAGATCGGGGCATTCGACCAGGATCGAGTGGCGGACCTCGGGAAGGATCACGAGCTCACTGTCGGGCAGCGTTGCGTGAATGAACTCGTTGAGCCGAGGGCTGCAACCGGGATCGTTCTCACCGGTAAGGACGAGGCACGGCACCGTCACCTCATGCAGCCATGGCGCCATCTCGGTTTCGGCATACACGTCGAACACCGACAAGAAGACCTCGGGCGGAGTCGTGTTCACCTGCTCGATGCGGTGGTCGATGATCAACGGGTTCGCAGCAGCGAACTCGTCGGTATACCAACGGTTGACCAGGGTGGCGAGGACGTCGTCGATCCCCTCCTCGCGCATGCGGGCGACGACGCCCTTCACCTTCGCGCTGTCGTCTTCGGTCCGCCCCGCTGCGGTCGAGAGCAGTCCCACGGTGAGAGTCCGGTCGGGGAACCGCTGTGCGTAGCGAGGGCCGATCATGCCGCCGAGGCTGTGCCCAATCACATGGATTTGCTCGTGGCCGAGCTTCGCCCGCAGCGCGTCAAGATCATCGACCAGATGATCAAGGGTGTACGGCACCGGCGGGATCGGGCTACCGCCATGGCCCCGTAGGTCGTAGCGGACACAGGTGAAGTGGGGTTCGAGCGCGTCGAGGATGCCGTCCCAGGTGACCTTTCGACTGCCGATACCGTGGACCATGTAGAGCGGCGGGCCGTCGCCCGAAACCTCGTACGACACGTCGATCGCATTCATGGGGAATCCTCCGTGACGTGAGGCATCACTTCGGTGTGGAAGCGATGCAGCATCTCGGTCGTCTCCTCGAGCGACTGGCCCAGGTGAGACGACATGATGAACTCGTCGATCCCTCGCTGGGCGTACATGCCGAGCTCATCGAGCATCTGCTCGGGCGTAGCGATGAGGATGTTGTGGTCGAGTTCGTCGATTGTCTGCTCTCGCGGGAGGGCGGCGATGCAGCCGTCCTTGACGATTCCGGGCCCGGTGAAAACGTTGTCGAAGCGGCTGTAGTAGCTGTGCGCCATCTCGAGCTTCTCGCGCCGGTCGGTTTCGTCGCGGGCGCAGTAGGCAACGCGGCTCAACATGATGCGCAGGTGATCGCCGGCCTCTCCCATCTCTGCCTTGGCCTCCTTGTGGGCATCGACCTGCATCTCGAACAGCGACGGATCGCCGGCGAGTGGGGTGGTCTGGATGTCGAAACCGCGCAGCGTCGATTGTCGGATGCCGTCGTAACTCATGGTGGCGACCATCATCCGCGGTCGAGGCTGGGTGAGGGGACGGGGCATGATCGTGATCGGCTCGAAGTCGTAGTACTCGCCGTGATGCTCGACCTCGTAGTCGGTCAGCAACCGAAGCAGAACGTCGAGCGACTCATCGAACTTGGCCCGGCTCTGATCGATCGGGGTCCCGAGACGGGCCATCTCGTAACCGAATGCCCCACGACCGACGCCGAGCACGAGCCGGCCGTCGGTCAAGATGTCGGCCATTGCGACCTCGCCGGCAAACACCCGCATGTCGTGCAATGGCAAGACGACCACCGACGTGACGACGTCGATGTGTTCGGTCGCATCAGCGACCTTCACTGCGAACTGCAACGGCGCCGGGTTGAGCAGCACATTGATCACGTGGTGCTCGGGGATGGCGACGCTGGTAAAGCCAAGGCTTTCGACGAGCACCGCTTCGTCGAGCATCTCCGCGTAGAGCTGGGCGCCACCGACCGAGGGGTCGGGGTAGTAGCTCGACAGGAAAAAGTTGAAGTCCATGACCTCGTACAGGGTACTGCTGGACGTGCGTTCAGGCCGATCTGTCAGTGGCTCACCGTCGCGACGCATCACCATGCTTTAGCCAGAGGCTAAAGACGCCGATACTCTGTGCCCATGGCTGAGATCACGATCGGATCGCGTATCAAGAAATCTCCGTTCTACGCGGCGACAATCGAGGCGGGCGTCACCCACTTCACGATTTATAACCGCATGTACATGCCCACCAGCTATGGCGACCCCCTGGGCGAGTACCACCGCCTCACGAGCGGCGTCTCCATGTGGGACGTCGGCGCCGAGCGTCAGGTCGAAATTCTCGGCCCTGACGCCCGCTCGTTCTGCGACCGGGTGTCCGCCCGCGACGTGTCAAAGCTCAAGCCGGGCCGGGCCCGCTATGCCCCGATCTGCAACCACGACGGCATCCTGATCAACGACCCAATTGCGCTGTGCCTCACCGAAGAACGCTGGTGGCTCTCGATCGCCGACGGCGACCTGCTGCAACACTGCCAGGCAATCGCCGGCTCGGAAGGCTTCGACGTTGACGTATTCGAGCCCGACGTCTCACCGCTTGCGGTACAGGGCCCGAAGGCCGCCGACCTCGCCCGCGATCTCTTCGGCACCGAACTTGTCGAGACCCTCGGCTTCTTCCACCATCGCGAAGTTGAGCTCGACGGCATCGCAATGGTGGTTTGCAAGTCCGGCTGGAGTCGTCAAGGCGGTTATGAACTGTTCCTGACCGACGGCACGAAGGGCCAGGCGCTCTGGGAGCTTGTCGCCACCGCCGGCGAAAAGTACGGCATCGCGCCCGGCACGCCCCACCACATGGAACGGATCGAGAACGGGTTGCTCAGCTACGGCTCCGACACCGACGACGACACCGACCCCATCGAAGCCGGGCTCAGCCAGTGGTGCGACATGGACCGCCCCTTCGTCGGACGCGACGCCATCGCCGCCCGCCACGAAGAACCCGAGCATCGTCGCACCTTGGTCAATGTGTACGTCGACGTCGTCGACCGCAACGAGCTCTGGACCGCTGACCAGCCGTATCCGGCGTCGGTTGACGGACAGCCGGCCGGTTTCCTCCGCACAGCCGTGTGGTCGCCGAAGCTCACTCGCTTCATCGGCCTGGCGTTGATTCCCCGCAGGCACGCCGAGCCCGGCACGTACCTTGACATCGGCGCCGCCGGCATTGTCACCGGCATGACCGTGACCGACGTGCCGTTCGGTGTCAGCCTGTAGGCGTGGGACAAGACCCCGGCACTGGCCCGCTCGAGAAGGTCACGCTCCTCCGAGCGGGCGACCGCTCTGACGATATCTACGACGAGTGGGCCGATACCTACGACGCGAACCTCCTCGGTGACTTCGGCTACACCGGCCACACGATTGCGGCTGAGGCGCTGCTCGAACGCATCACCGATACCCACGCGTCGATCGTTGACTACGGCTGTGGGACCGGGCTCGTGGGCGAGCGCCTCCACGCGGCGGGTTACCCTGCCATCGACGGCGTCGACTACTCCCCCGGCATGCTCGACATCTGCCGAGAGAAGGGCTCGTACCGAGCGATGATCAAAGCCGACCTAACCCGGCCGCTCGACATCCCCGACGCCACCTACGACGCGATGATCTGTGCGGGGGTGATGGGTGCTGGCCACCTCGTACCCGAGCATTTCGCCGAGCTCTTCCGCACGGTCAAGCCCGGTGGGCCAATCATCTTGTTTGGCAATGGCACGCCGTACGTCGACGAGGGCTACGCCGAACGCTTCGCGGCCCTTGATTGGACAATCGAGCGGACGACGATGCTGAACTACATGGCGACGCTGAAGCGGCCCGGTGCGCTGGTGATCGGTCGGCGCTGACTGCGCCTACAACACCTGGTCGAGGACGGACTCCAGCGACGCGACGGTGCGGTCGACATTGTGGAGCTTGTCGAGCCCGAAAAGTCCCAGGCGGAACGTCGAGAAGTCGTCACCTTCATCGCACTGCAACGGCACGCCCCCCGCGATCTGGACACCCGCAGCCGCAAACTTCGCACCCGACTTGATCCCGGGATCGTCGGTGTAGGACACGACCACACCTGGCGCTCCGAACCCATCGGCTGCGATCGACACAATGCCGCGGGCGGCAAGCACAGCTCGGACGCGATCGCCGAGTTCCTGCTGTTCGGCCTTCACCTCATCGAAGCCATAGGCCTCAGTCTCGAGCATGACATCGCGGAACGAACGCAGCGCGTCGGTCGGCATGGTGGCGTGATAGGCGTGACCGCCGCCTTCGTACGCGTGCATGATCTCGCGCCACTTGCGGAGATCGCAGGCGAAGCTCGTGTTGGTGGTATCTGCGAGGCGCTCGTGAGCGAGCTCGCTCATCATTACCAGCGCCGAGCACGGCGAGCCGCTCCATCCCTTCTGGGGGGCGCTGATCAGCACGTCGACCCCGGTGGCCTTCATGTCGACCCAGATCGTGCCGGACGCAATGCAATCCAACACCATAAGAGCACCGACCTCATGCGCCGCAGCAGCGAGCTGTCGGATGTAGTCGTCGGGCAGGATCATTCCCGCTGCCGTCTCGACGTGCGGGGCGAACACGACGGCGGGCCGCTCGGCGCGGATCGTCGCGACGACCTCGTCGATCGGCGCTGGCGCAAACGGTTCCTGCGCTCCGGCCTGGGCCCGGCGAGCCTTCATCACCGTGTGGCTGGCCGGAATGCCGCCCATCTCGAAGATCTGCGTCCAACGGAACGAGAAGAACCCATTACGGACAACCAACACATGTTGATCGGTGGCGAACTGGCGGGCTACCGCCTCCATGCCGAAGGTCCCGCTACCGGGCACAACCGCAACCGCGTCGGCGTTGTAGACATCGCGCAACACACGCGAGATGTCATTCATGACCTGCTGGAATGATGCACTCATGTGGTTGACGGCACGGTCGGTGTAGACGACGGAGTACTCGAGAAGTCCGTCGGGATCGATGTCGGGAAGGAGTCCAGGCATGGGCGCGGACTCTACCCGTTGTCTCGCCACACCTTTCCAGCCAGGCCCTGGGCGATCCCGCCGAGCAGCGCGCGGCTCACGTCGAGATCATGGTCCTTTAGACCGTGACGGGTGTCGTCGCAGAAGCGGCGGACCCACACCGGCTCGTCGGCGACGAGTGCGGTCGATGCCAGCTCGCCGGCGACGAGGCTCATCCCGCTCATGAACCGCAGAGGCGGCGCGGAATGCAGGTCAGGGCGAGGAAGGAGTCCGGCGTTTCGATCGGCCGAGGAACCTCACCCATGGTCGAGTGACCCGCCCGCCGGCTACCGAGGGAACCGGCGCGGCCAACTCACGCTCGGCTGTCCATGTTCCCAAGACCGGATCACCGCCATAATCCCAGTACTTCGTGCGGACAAGCCGGATCATGTTCGAGCTACAAACGCCACCGGCCAGCACGCCGTGGTGGATCCGCACATTCCGGTAGTGCTCCGGCGATGCGTCCTCTGCAGCCTCACGATGAACGTCGCGGTTGCGCCACTCCTCACGATCCGCCGCGGCAGCGTGTACGACGAGATTCGCCCAGTAGTCGTCGACCAACTCCATCGAGCTGTAGCTCAGCACTCCGGGGACGCTGCGGAACTCGTTGAGCAGGGCCGACTCGAGGCGGTCAATGCGCTGCTGGGTCTCGGGGTTGCCCCGGCGCTCCCCGAAAAAGCCGACGATGCAGACGTTGCGCTGATCCTCGAGTGCAGCCGGATCGCAGATGACTTGGCGACGCGCCAAGCCGTGCACCGACCAAGCCAGCGCCTCGTACGGCTCCAGATCGATCTCGCCGCTACGGCGACGACGAACCAGGGCCCGCAGATCTTGCAGCATGTACGCGAGCAGCTGCTCATCGGCCTCATACAGGCTGGGATCAGTGCAGGGATGGTCTATGGAGAACTCATCGGGGGCGAGGTGAACGACTTCGCTCAACCGGCCCTCCCTAAACCCACGGACAGTTGCTGTTGCGATCGCCGAACGTGGTGCCGTCGGCGAAGCGGTCGAAGTTGAACGGCTCGAGTTCCCACGGCTTGGTGCCACCAACGAGCATGTCGGCGGTGAGCTTGCCGACCCCGATCATCTTGAACCCGTGGTTCGAGTCGGCGATGACGAACGCGTTGTCGGCGACGTGGTCGAAGATCGGAACGTTGTCGGGGGTGAAAGCCCCGATGCCACCGTTGCGGCGCTCCTTGAAGTACGGCTCGAGGTTCTCGAAGCGCTTGAACAGCATCCCCAGCGTCTTGCAGTAGTACTCCGGGAACCAATCGTCGGCCTGGTAAGCATCGGACAGGTGGCCGTAGGGCTCGACCTGTGCGGAGTCACCGATCGGGATCGGGATCGTGCCGCCTTGCAGGCCCGGTCCGCCGACCCGCTCGGCCGCGTAGCGGGTGTAGGTGTAGACGTGATCCTGGATCATCTCGCCGTCGTCGCCGTACACCGGCGTGTTCATCAGTTCGACATGCAGGACCGGGGCATCCTTCCCGTCGGCGGTTCGGTAGTCGACCCCCGGCGGCATCCAGACCTCACCCTCAAGCAGGCGCCAGTAGGTCCACATCGCATGGTCATCGGCGACATGGCCGTCGGGGTAGACGATGTCGAGCGTGTTCGGACCACCGAGCCATTCCCAGTGCCGCGGGGTCCACGCCCCGGCGCCCACGATGACCTGATCGCACTTGATGGTGCCGGCGCTGGTTTCGACGCCCGTGACCGAGCCACCACCAACGCCGCCACCGCCAGAGCCGGAGTTCATCTCGTAGCCAGTGACCTCAACGCCGTAGACCCGCTGCACGCCCCACTGCTGGCACTTCTGGTCGAGGCCCCACATGACCATGTGAGTGCCTGCGTAGCCGGAGCGGTGCTCGTGGAGCACGACATCGCACTTGTCGGTCTTGAAGTCGGGCCACAGCGATGTGAGGAAGCGGTGAGCGTCGTCCCCGGTGTAGAGGTCGCTGGGGTAGCCCGAGTCGATCTGGCTCTGGTTGAGCGTGATGTAGTCCTCGGTCTGGTTCTCCTCGCCGATCGACACGTAACCGACCTGCTGGAACCCGAAGTTGACCGGATCGGACTCCCAGACCTCAACGCTCGCCCGCAGGATCGAGTGCAACGGGCCCGTCATGTAGAGATTGCGCACACAGCCGCATGCGAGACCGGTGGCGCCGGCCCCCGGGCCCTGCTTGTCGATCAAGACGACATCGCTGCCCTTGCCCTTACCGCTCTTCTCCAGCGCCATCGCAAGGTGGTACGCGGTCGACATGCCGTGGATACCCGCGCCGACGACGACGTACTTCGCGCTCGCAGGCAACACGTCGACGTTATGGAGCGGAACGACGGAGGGGTTTTGCAACACGCCATCGACCTGCTCGGGCAGGGGGCGATCCATAAAGGGGTACCACTGATTCTGGCCCCCGAGATTCGGGAAATTCATTGGCAGAACCTACGCCCACTTCGACCAACGGGCAATGGCCCGTCGGAGCGAGTAGATAAGAGAGGTGCTGATCGTCGTGTCACCCGCGAAGTCCCTCGATTTCGACTCGAAATTGCCCACCAAGAAGCATTCCGACCCGCGCATGCTCGACGACGCTGAGGCCCTCGTCGACGTCATGTCCGACAAGTCGCCCGCCGAGATCTCGAAAATGATGTCGGTGTCAGAGTCGCTCGGCGAACTCAACCACGAACGGTTCCAGGAATGGGAGCGGCCGTTCACACCCGACAACTCCCGACCCGCCCTGCTTGCGTTCACCGGCGACGTGTACCTGGGGATGGACCCAAGCGGCACGTTCACCGAACGCGATTACACCCACGCCCAGAAGACGCTGCGGATCCTCTCGGGCCTCTACGGCGTGTTGCGGCCGCTCGACCTCATGCAGCCCTACCGACTCGAGATGGGGAGCCAAGTCGCCACCGATCGCGGCAAGGACCTCTACACGTTCTGGGGCGATCGCATCACCAACCAACTCAACGCGGACATGGCCGAGAGCCCGGGGGCAAGGGTGTTGGTCAACCTCGCCAGCAACGAGTACTTCGGTTCGGTCCATGCCGACGCGATCGACGCCCGGGTCGTGAGCCCGACCTTCCTCGATTCGAAGGACGGCGGCGACTACAAGATCGTTTCGTTCTTCGCGAAGCGGGCCCGCGGCGCAATGACCGGCTGGATCATCCGCAACCGCGTCACGTCGGTGAAGGCCCTCAACGCGTTTGACGACATGGGCTACCGCTACGACGCCGAACGCTCGTCCACTGATCAGCCGGTCTTCATTCGCGAAGACGGTGGGATGGCCTGATGCCAACCCCGATGGCGGTGGCCCGAACAGCTGCGGTCACCGAAACGATGGATGACATTCGTGCGATCGAGAACAACCTCGGCATCACGCGGTCCGGGGTTAACGCGATCCGCGATCGGCTGGCTGTGTTGGCCGCCGAACGCGAGCTGTTCCCGCTCGACGAATTCCCCGGCCCACCAGCGGATGGCGGCGAGCGGAGCCGTCTCTACCGCTTGGCACAAGACGCCGACGATCGCTTCGCGCTGTATGCCCAGCGGAGCACAGCCAACGTCTCGACTCCTGCCCACAATCACACGACCTGGGCCGTCGTCGTCGGCTTCGCTGGCCAGGAGCTGAACCGTTTCTATGAACGGACAGCTGATGGTGGGGTGACGGAGACCCACCAGCACATGGTCGAGGCCGGTACTGGTGTGGCCATGCTCCCCGACGATCTCCACTCGATCCACATCGACACGCCGTCGCTCAATTTCCACTGCTACGGCTTGGCGCTTGAGCGGCTCGACGCGCGCGTCTACTACGACGCCCGCAACGAGGGGTGGAAGGTATTCAGCGGGGTCAGCAACATCTACGACGCCCGGCCCGACCTCCAGCAGCACTGATGACGCTGATGACGGGTTCCATCACCGCTGGAGAACTCCGGGACCGGCTCATCGGTGGGGGCGAACTCGCGCTGCTCGATGCCCGCGAACAAGGCGTCTACCACCGCTCACATCTGTTCCATGCGGCGTGCGTTCCGCTGTCACATTTGGAGCTGTTGCTGAACGACCTGGTGCCCCGGCGATCGACGCCGATCGTGTGGTGCGATGAAGACGGTGCCGTCGACGGGCTCGCGGCGCGGGCTGCGAGCCGCGCCACTGAACTCGGCTGGACTGACAACGCCGTGCTCGCGGGCGGTGCCACGTCGTGGGCGGCCGACGGCGGCGAGCTGTACTCGGGTGTCAACGTCCCTTCCAAGGCGTTCGGCGAATACGTCGAGCATGCGTTCGACACGCCACGCCTTCCTGCTGCCGAGGTCAAGGCGCTGCTCGACGCCGCCGCCCGCGGCGAAGCCGACATCGTGGTGCTCGACTCCCGACCGCTCGGCGAGTTCCGCCGGATGTCCATCCCGACCGGGACCGACTGCCCCGGAGCGGAGCTCGTCCATCGGGTCAAGGAGATGGCACCCGACCCCGAGACGCTGGTGATCGTGAACTGTGCCGGCCGCACCCGCAGCATCATCGGCGCCCAGTCGCTGATCAATGCCAGGTTGGAGAACCGGGTCGTCGCGCTCGAGAACGGCACGATGGGCTGGGAACTCGCCGGCTTCGACGTTGCGCGAGGCGAAGACGTCCACGCCCCCGACCCCAGACCCGATGCCCGGGCGTGGGCCGAGGCTGCGGCCGCCGACGTCGGCGCGCGCTTCGGCGTCGACACGTGCACGCCGAGCGAGGTCGACATCTGGGCCGCCGACACCGGCCGCACCACCTACCTGCTCGACGTCCGCACCCCCGAGGAATTCGAGGATGGCCACGTCGACGAAAGTCGGAATGCGCCGGGTGGCCAGTTGGTCCAGGCGACCGACGAATACGTCGCGACGCGCGGCGCCCGGCTCGTCCTGATCGACGACAACGGTGTGCGAGCGACGATGACGGCGTCATGGCTCCGCCAGCTCGGCTGGCACGACACGATGGTTTTGGCCGGAGGGGTTCACGGCATCGCCGCCACCGGCGTGACGCTCCGGACCGGGCCGAGAGCGCGGACGCCGGTCGATCGCGTGCCGACCCTCAAGGTATCAGAGCTCGCCGCCCGGCTCGGCGACGAGCCGGACTCGACAGTCGTGATCGATCTGGGTACCAGCATCAAGTACCGCAAGCGGGGCCACATCCCCGGAGCCTGGTGGGGGGTCAGGAGTCGTCTCGATGAGGCCCGGGCAGCGATCGGCGAGGCGACGACAATCGTTCTCACCTCGACCGATGGGCAACTTGCGAAGCTGGCCGTTCGCGACGCGCAGGCCCAATGGCCGGCCGCCGACGTGTTCGCGCTGGCCGGAGGCAACAAGGGCTGGCGTCACGCCGGGAACGACATGGAGCCCGGCCTCGAGCGGGCCACGACCACCCCCGACGATGTCTGGTACAAGCCCTACGACCACGACGAGCCGGGCGACGTCGTCCAGCAGCACATGCACGACTACCTCACGTGGGAGGTCGCACTCGTCGAACAGATCGGGCGCGATCCCACTGTCGACTTTCCTCACTTCGACTAGCGCCTCGAAGAACCATCGGTCGCTGCTGGGAATGGTTCCTGCCTGAGTGCACGGTTGGCGTACGGTCACCCTGTGCCTGTTCGCCTCGTCGCCACCGATCTCGACGGCACCTTCTTCGGTCCCGGCCACCTCCCCGAGGCGCGCACGATCGCCGCGCTCAACACGGTTCAGGCCGCCGGCATCGTCTGCGTGGCGATCTCCGGTCGTGGGCATCGCGGAGGTCTGTCCCGGGCGACATCCGGCGGCGCCGAGTTCGACTGGTTCGTCGGCTCGAACGGCGGCCACCGGCTCAACATCCGCAGCGGCGAGATGGAAGAGCATCTCCATTTCGACGATGCCGACATCGTCGAGTTCCGCCGCCGCCTCAGCGACCACGACGCCGACCTGGCCTACGGCTGGACCACAGCGGATGGTCAGCACTGGGAGCCCCCGTTCCTCGACATCCACCCGATGAAGCTCGACGGTCAGGCCCGGGCCCACGGCAACCGCATCGTGCACACTGCACCGCCCGCCGTCGACAAGGCGTTCGTCGCCCACCCCGAGCTGTCCAACGTCGAACTGCTGGCCCACGTCGAACCGCACGTCGATCCGCTCCACCACATCACTACCTCCGGGGTCGACTTCATCGAGATGACCCCGAACGGCGCCGACAAGGGCGCAGCGCTCGCCCGCCTCTGCGCCCGCCTCGACATCGTGGCCGAAGAGGTCATTGCGTTTGGCGACAACCACAACGACCTCACGATGCTCGAGTGGGCGGGCCGAGGCATCGCCATGGGCAATGCCCTCGACCGGGTGAGGGCAACCGCCGATGAGGTCACGTCTACAAACGCCGAGTTTGGCGTCGCCCGGGTCCTCGAGGAACTCGTGTGACGCGACCGCCTCAGACAAGGGAACTCCCATGAGACACCCGTTCAAGGGGTGGATCGTCGTCGCCGCCATCTTCATTCAGCTGATGACGAGTTCGGGCCTCGCCTTCTACGGCCTCGCCATCTATCTCGACGCACTCACCGACGAGCGGGCATTCACCACAACCAGCGTGTCGCTCGCAACGTCGATGTTCTTCGTCGTCAGCGGTGTCGTCGGACAGCTCGTGGCCCGACTCCTCGAGCGTTACGACGTGCGACTGATCGTTGCCGCCGGTGGTGCCGTGTCGTCGCTCAGCATCTACCTGCTGGGCAGTGTCGACACGGTGGCCGAGCTCTACGCCGTCTACCTGCTGTTTGCAGTCGGTTTCGCGCTCGTGGGTCTGATCCCCGCGACCACGCTTGTCACCCGATGGTTCCAGGTTCGACGCGCGACGGCCCTGTCGATCGCGTCGACCGGACTGTCGGTCGGCGCGTTCACCCTGAGCGCGCCAGCATCGGCGCTGATCAACGACCGGGGCCTGGCCGACGCGGCGCCGGTCCTGGCTTTGATCTATCTCGTCCTGACCGCGCTGGTCGTTCCCTGGTTGTGGCCGTCGCCAGAGTCGCGAGGACTCGCACCGGATGGCAAAGCGACCGAACACGCGTCGGCTGCAGCAGCCGCCGATGGCATCCCGTACGACCAGGCCATCCGCACCCGCTTCTTCGCTGTCCTTGCCGCTGCGTTCGTTCTGGCTATGGGGGCGCAGGTCGGCGGCTTGTCGCACATTGCGAACCTCGGCTCCGAGCGGATCGATCGCGCTGCGGGTGCCACTGCGCTCACCGCACTGGCCCTCGGGAGTGTGATCGGACGTCTGATTGGGGGCATCCTCGCCGACCGCCTCCCGTTGATCCGGCTGGCCGCCGCACTCTCGGTTGGCCAAGGCCTTGCGCTGATCGGTATTGGCCTTGCCGACTCACGGGTCGCACTCGCCGTCATCGCGTTCCTGTGGGGCACGACCGTCGGCAACCTACTGATGCTCCAGCCGTTGATCGTCGCGGCCGGGTTCGGCGTTCTCGCCTATCCGCGACTCTTTGCTCTACTGAGCCTGATTGTCACGGCCGGCGTGGCTGGTGGCCCCTTCCTGCTCGGCTTCCTCCGCGACCAGTCGAGCTACCAGACCAGCTATGTCGTAGCGGGGGTCCTGAGCTTCGCCGCTGCAGTGGTCTTCACCGCAACGCGCGTCCCACGACCGAGCCCTGAGACAGTCGCCGCCTAGCGATACGCGAACAAGGCCGGCGTGCCACCGGTGTGGATGAACACGACGTGGTCCTCGGGCGACCATCGACCGGCTCGAGCATGGTGGATCAGTCCCACCATTGCCTTGCCGGAGTAGACGGGGTCGAGCAGCAGACCTTCGAGGCGGGCGCACATGGCGACCGCTTCATGCATCCCCTCGGTGGGGATGCCGTACGCCTCGCCGACATGGGAGTCGTCGATCACAACGGCGTGCGAGCCGAGTGAGCGTTCGATGCCGATGAGATCGAACACGCCCTCGGCGAGGTCGCGAACAATTGGCCCGAGATAGCTCTCGGGCGCACCAGCGGAGATCCCGAGAAGTGGCACCTCGCTGCGCTTGATTGCAAGCCCAGCGAGGAGTCCGGCCTGGGTGCCACCGCTTGCGGTCGCGTGCACGATCTCGCGCGGTTCGAAGCCTCGGTCGTCGCTTTGGCGGAGGATCTCGACGGCCGCCGTGCGATAGCCAAGCGCGCCCACGACATTCGAACCTCCGAGCGGGACGACGTACGGCGTTCGTCCCTCGGCCCGAAGCTCGTCGGCCCTGCGATCCATCTCGATCGTTGTGTCGGTGCCCTTGTCAAAGTTGAGCACCGCAGCGCCGAGCAGCCGGTCGAGTTGCAGATTGCCGCCGTGCCGGTAGTCGTCACTCCAGTCGGGGAAGCGATGCTCGATAAACAGCTCACAGTCGAGGCCAAGCCGGGCCGCCGCAGCAGCAGTCTGACGGCAGTGATTCGATTGTGTTGCGCCGGTCGTGAGGACGATGTCGGCGTCGAGCTCCTGGGCCTCAGCCAGGAGGTACTCGAGCTTGCGGACCTTGTTGCCACCCATGGCCAGACCGGTCTGATCGTCGCGTTTTACCCAGATACGGGGGCCGCCGAGCTCGGCCGACAGCCGCGGCATCGGTTCGAGTGGGGTGGGGAGCTGGGCGAGGGGAACGTGAGGAACTCGGGCCATGTCAACTCCCAGCGAGACTTTGCCGCAACCTAACCCGGTTGATCGCCGAAGATGACCGCTGACGCAACAAGATCGACGAACAGGTTCACCGCGCCTGTCTCGGCATCGAGGTGAAGCCCATCGGTGCGCGGATACCGCTGCGGGTCAGCATCGACCGTCGGCCCCACGTCGAGGACGTACACGTGGGACTCCTCGCCGACCGCCGCAACGATCTGGTCATATGCCTCCATGCGCTCCGGGTGATAGCCGGGAAGCAATTCAGTTTTGATCGGTACCGGAGGGGTAAGGATCAGTACCAGTGCGCCGACCTCGCCGGCTTCCGCGACCATCGAGTCATACGCAAAGCGCATCACGGGGCCGAGGACATCATCGGTGATGTCGTGCCACTCCCCCGTTTCAATCAAGCGGTGGTCGATGAATGCCGCCCCGTGGTCCATGACCACGACGAGGTCGGTGTTGTCGGTAATCCGGGTTCGGCACGCCTCCTCGAGTGAGTCGAAGAACGGCGTGACCCAATCGGCCCACGAGTGCTCCCCGAAGGCCGGGGAGCAGGCCCCCCATGCCCGAATCGTGGCCGAGCCACCATTTGCTTCAACCCAACCGGTGAAGGCACCCCGAGCCTCGAATGCCGCTGAATCACCCACGAGAAGCACCGACGCGCCAGCCGGCACCTCGATTGGCCAGGTTGGTGGCGCGCTCGTAGGCGGTGCGGTCCCGGGTGTCGCCTCGGTGGTGGGCGGTGGCGGCGCCAGAGTCGACATAGGAGCGGTCGGCGTGGTGACGAGGGCGGCAGCAGTCGCAGCAGCTATCTCATCTTCAGAGGTTCCGTCGAAGCCGACCGCAGCAACCGCCAATGTCAACGCGAGTACGGCCGTCGCCCCTCCGAGGGCGAACAGCGGCCGGCGGAGCCGGTTGCCGCTGCGAACCGGGCGCTCAATCACCCGATGCGACGCCTCGGCGAGCCCCAGTGCGGCTGAAACCGCCACTGCGGGCGGCGCGTCGAACACGACCAGCAACGGCCAATGAAAGAGGTAGATCGCGTAGCTTCGGCGCCCCAACCAGCCGATGACTGCCCCGCCGAACAACACATCGGGCAGCCGGCGATCGGTTACCGCCCACGCCACGAGGACTGCGGCAGCTACTGCCAGCCCGAGCAGGACGCCACGCGCCACCGACGGATCGTCCTCGGGCAGGGTCGCGATGAGGAACGCGATGCCCCCAAAGGCGACGGCAGCGGCCGGTGTGGGAACCCGAAGGCCCGGGCGGTGCAGAACCGCAACGGCGACCACTGCACCGGCCAGAACCTCTGCAAAGCGCACCGGCGTTGCGTAGTACGCCTCGGCCGTGCCCCACCACACGGCATAGCCGGCGACCACCACCGCCGCTCCGGCGATGAGGGCCCGGCGTGAGTCGAGACCGAGCACGAACAGCGGCCAGACCACGTAAACCTGCTCTTCGATCGCCAGGCTCCACATGTGCGCAAGCGGCGAAGGCGACTCGAAGATCTCCCAGTAGCCATCCCCTGAAGCCGCCGCCCACCAGTTGTGGACGTACAGGGTCGCAGCGAGCGCTCCATTCACCGTTTCAGCAACCTCGCCATCGATCATCACCACGGCCAGAACCGTCGCGGCGACCGTGGTGAGCGCGACGGGCAGCAACCGGCGGGCTCGTCGGCTCCAAAATGACGCGAGCGATGCCCGGGCGAGAACGTGGTCGTCGAGCAGGATTCGTGTGATCAGAAAGCCCGACAGCGTGAAAAAGACCGACACGCCGACCCAGCCGCCCGGGAGCAGCTCCGGCCACGCGTGGTAGATCACCACGACGAGCACCGCCAGCCCACGCAATCCGTCAAGGGCAGGGATGTGGCGGTGATCGGTCACGATCGTCAGTCTTGTCCGCTCTTCACGGCCAGGCACGCTGGACCACTACCTCAGCCCCCTTCTTGGCGCAGAACCGCCGGAAATGGCCGACCGGTACAACGACCGACCCGTTCTCGACCGGGGTTGGCTTGCGAGTGCATCTGCTGTTCGAAGATGGCTTCGATCCGCCCTACGACGCCGGTTCGACCAGGGGCAGGAGAAGGTCGACCGCAACCGAGGCCGTCTCCGGCTCGTAGGTGGCCCCCAGCTGGCCCAGACGTTCAAAAACGGTCGCCGGCGGCAACTCAAGTGTGACAACGGCGTCGCGTTCCGCCGCAAGGGCGACGAGCGCAGCCACGAGGTACTCGCGTTTGTTATTGAGAACCTCATCATCGAACGATCCAGGGAACGCGATCACGATCAAATCGACCTCGGTGCCAAGTTGATCGAAGAAGCGCTCGGCCACGTCGATGAAGTGGGTCTCTTCCTCAAGCTGGGAGCTCGCAGCAGTACTCCCCTCAAGTTCGCTGCGCGACTCCTTCAGTGGCTCGAGCACGAATACCGCCACATCGGGACGGGTGAAGCCGAGTCGGGTCTCCCAGCTAGCCTGCGTCGCATCGTCTCGAGGAAGCTCGGGAAGGTGAGCGAAGCCGATATGGGTCGACGGCACGTCGGCGAACAGATCGCTGAGCTCCTCCGCGATTGGCCGAGCGAGATAGTCACCGATGACCACGACACGGCGCTGCCCGTCTACCGCGTCGTCCGCTGCGGGCAAGCCGTACCGATCGATCACCGTCGGTATCAGCCACGAGGCTGCGACGAGGGCCGACGATCGGTCAAAGTGCACACCGTCGGGTCGGACCACCTCGTCGTCCTGGGTCTTAACCCATGCCGCGAGGTCCACCGTCACCGCCTCGTCGTGCCGTTTTGCGACTTCCGAGGTGATGTCACGCCACCGTTGCATGCGGGCAGGGTCTGTCTCCGGGAACTCAGCGAACTTCGGATGAGCTGTACCGATATCGGGAGGCAAGACGAGCACAACGGCGGCCACCTCGCTGACCAAGCTGGCGACGAGTTCATCGAGCTGCGCCGTCATCGCCATCCGCGTCGTCTCGTCTTCGAGCGACGTGAAGGTGTCGTCGCCGTCCGCTCGAAAGTTGACGACCTCCCACGGGCCGAGTTGGACCACCGCGACCTCAGGCTGGGTAAGAGCTGCGAACTCAGCCCACTCGGTCAGCCAGTCAGCGCAATAGAGGGGCACATCGAACGTGTCGCCTCCCTGCTTGCGAACGCCGTCTTGCTGGAGGCCACAACCCAGGTCGACGACACCACCGACAAACTCCACCGAGGCCGGGTTCACAATCGACCACCGATTGATCCCGATCCCGGTCATCAACGCCGTTGAGTCGCCGAACATTGCTATTCGCAGCGGTCGCGACACAGCCATCGGGCCCACCTCGCCCAGCTCATCGGGCTCGGGCGGAAGTACAACCGGGCCAGTCGCAGCCGCCGCCGCAGCGAACTCCTCAACTGCCGCATCGAAGTCGACAACGTCCTGCGACGGGTCGGCGAACGAGACGGCAGCGACAAGAGCGGCGGCAACGAGGGCACTGGTCACGCCCAGCGCCCACCGCTCATGGCGGTGACGGCGAAGTGGGCGTTCCACACAACGGTGCAGCCCGGCCGCAAGCACGATCGAAACCAAGCCGCCAACGACGAACAGAATCCAGGGCTCCTGGCTGTAGTGGCGATCGAGGGCGACGAGCACGGGCCAGTGGACGAGATAGATCGCGTACGACCACTTCCCCAACCGACGCAGCGGCCGAACCGACAAAACCGCAGCAAACCAACCCCTCGGGGCCAGTACCGACAGCATGATGAAGCCGATGAGCGCCGAGTGAAAGGCAAGTCCGCCGTGGAAGAGCCAGCGGTCGCTAGGGGTTGCGGTCGACCACATCACGAGAACCGTTGCGCTCGCGACCGCCCGAACTTGCGCCGTGACGACCGACGAAAACAGCCGCTTGCCTGCCGGCCGTACCCGGACGTGCCAGAGCCACCCAAGACCACAGCCGACGAGGATCTCCCCGATTCGGGTGTCAGTTCCGAGGTAGAGCCGGTTCGAACTGGCGCCGGTCATGGCGACCACCGTCGGCCACAGCAACGAACTGACGATGGCGAACACCAGCAGGTTGCGAGCGAGGCCCTGCTGCCCGCGTCGGCCGACCCCGAGTAGGGCCGCCGCCCCGATCGGGAAAAGGACGTAGAACTGTTCCTCGACCGCAAGCGACCAGTAGTGGACGAGCGCGCCGGTCTCCGCGAACTGGTCGCCGTAAGTGGTTCCCTCGGCGATCGTCCACCAGTTGAAGACCTGGAGGAGCGATGCAACGCCATCGGCACGAGTGGCCGATGCCGACCCAAAAACGTCGGTGGTGGTCCCCGCGACCACAACAACGGCGACCACGAGCGCCGCGATAGGCGTCAGCCGGACCAGCCTGCGCCGCCAGAACTCCACGACGCCAACCGGACGGTTGTCCTCAGACTCGGCCAGCCATTGAGCCGTAATCAGGAAGCCTGACAACGTGAAGAACGCCGATACTGCCAGGAACCCACCGGAGAGGATGTCAAGGCCGCTGTGGTACCCAACCACCGCGACCACAAAAACGGCTCGTAAGCCGTCGAGTGATGGCATGTACTCGAGGCGTTTCGTCGAGTCAGTGATGCTCTCAGCCGTCACAGTCGCTCAGTCTGGCCGGTCTACTGACCGGAGGCAGTATTCACGATCCGCTGAGCGGCGCCAACGAGTGCAACGATACCCTTCTGGTCTTCGTCGTCGACTCCGATAGCGACCCAGCCCACCTTGGTGATCTCGCCGCAGCCGGGTGCTGAATTTCCCCATGTCTGCCTTGAGCAAGTCGAGCGAGCGGCACTACCCTTACCGCATGGCCATCACGCTTCCCCCCCTGCCCTACGCCGACGACGCGCTCGATCCGCACATCACTGCGCACACGATCAGCTTCCACTACGGCAAACACCACGCCAGCTACGTCAACAACCTCAACGGCTTGATCGACGGCACCGAACACGCCGATGCGACGCTCGAAGAAATCATCGACGCAGCCGAGCCAGGCGGCCTCTACAACAACGCCGCACAGATCTGGAACCACACCTTCTACTGGGAGTCGATGGCGCCCAACGGTGGCGGCACGCCCACGGGCGAGCTTGCCGCTGCAATCGATAGCTGCTTTGGCTCGTACCAGGCCTTCCGTGAGCAGTTCACCGCCGATGCCGTTGGCAACTTTGGCTCCGGCTGGACCTGGCTGATCAAGGACGGCGACGGCGTGGCGATCGTGAAGACCGACGACGCCGACACCCCGCTCAAGCACGGCCAGGTCCCGCTGCTGACGATCGACGTCTGGGAGCACGCCTACTACCTCGATTACCAGAACGCTCGGCCCGCCTACGTGGCGGCCTTCCTCGACCACCTGGTCAACTGGGACTTCGCCGCCGCCAACTTCGCGGCCTAACCAACCGCCCGGCCCTACCGGGTCGGCGGACGTCCAGTGTTCACGAAGGCGAGCGACTCGTTCACCGCGCCGCTCACGAACCGCTCGAGTCGAGGGGCCGCTAGGTAACGACCTGCCGCAAGAAGCGGGAGGTCAGAGCCGGTGGCCTCGGCTTCCTCGATGGCCGCCTTCGTCAGCTTGATGAGGTGCGCCGTCACGATGAACGACCCGGCGCTATCGGCCAGCGAGGCCTCGATCATCGACGGACCGGCGTCGAACCCAGCGGCCCGAATAGCTGCAAGGGCGCCCTCGACATCGCCCCGGCGAATGAGATCGGCGATGTCGCCCTCCGCCCCGACGATCTCAGGGTCGGGGCGGATCCCGTGACGCTGCTCACCCCGCGATGTGTCGTGGCAGAGCCATACCGCCCACAGGGTTTGACGAACGGTGGCCGGGGAGGGATAGACCCGCCAGGCCCACCGGGCGGCACGAGCCGTTGTGAGGCCGTGGGTGATGTCAAGCCAGCCGAAGCTCTCGTCGACGTCAAACTCGATGTCGAGGTCGTAGCGAAGCAACCGGCGGCTCACCGCAAGCGCAACCGCATCGAGGAGTCGCTCAACGCCGGCACCCGCCTCAAGCGCCGCGACCGCGGCGGCGATGGGCGCACGCTCGATATCGAGCATCTCATCGACGAGCCCAGGGTCGTCCCACTCTGGGTCGACTGGGACGGCTGCAAGCGCTGCGAGGTCGAGCGCCTCCACCTCGGCGACAGTCTTGCGCATGTACGGAAGCGTGTCCTCGCGGGTCCCCCACGTGGTCGCGAGCGCCAGTTCGTGAAGGATCAGGTCGGCCTTGTCCCAGCCGACGAGGTCGAGTAGTTCGAACGCCTTCTGGGTGTAGATGATCCCGTGGCCGTAGCTGAGGTGGTGCATCGAGGCGGCCTCAATGAAGAGCTCGCGCACCTCGGCCGGATCGGCCTCGGCCGCGAGATAACGGGCGATCCCCATCGCTGCGTTGTGATCCTCGCGCTCGACGGCAGCGATGAGATCGCCGATCTGGGGATCGCGACGCAGCCGAGCAGGTCGGCCCCGCGTGAGCTCGGCAAGCCCGGCGAGGCCCTGCACCAGGGGCAGCACTCGCTCGTCGCCATCGCGCTCGACGGCCCAGGCGAGACAGTCGACGGCCGTGGCCATGGCATGCCCCGGGCCCCACTCCTCGCGAGGTAGGGCGTGCTCGAAACCAACCCACGCGATGGCTTCGGGCGTGGCGTCACTGGCCATGAGACGGATCGAATCTCGGGCGACCTGACCGACATAGTTGCCCTCGACGCCCCGCTGGAGGCTCGGCCAGAGACGCTCACGCTCCTCGTCGGGGGTCGGCTCGATGACGGTCACCCACACCTCGCCGTTCTCGACCTTCACCGCATGGCACGGAACGCCCTCTTCGCCCATCACGCACTCGCCGGTGTCAACCCGGAACTTCCAGTTGTGCCACTGGCACGTGACAAGCTCTCCATCGAGCGCGCCTGTCACCAGCCCATAACCCTGGTGTGGGCACGCGTTGTCGATCGCGTGAATGCCGGATGCGGTTCGGATCACGGCAACGCGACGCTCACCGACCTTCGCCATCTTCATCTCGCCCTCGGCGAAGTCGTCGACCGCCCCGACCACGACAGTGGTACTGCGCGCGCCTGGGTCCGGGCAGTTGGTCTCCGGCGCGACGGTCATGCCCGGATCGTAGAACTTCGAGTGCGCCTCCGCTCAAGGCAGACCCCTGGCAACGTCCAACGGTGACGGCCTCCTGACCGTCGGGGAGGTGGCCGAGGGTTGTGGTCTCACCCCATCCGCCGTGCGCTAACCCAACGACGCAACCGCTACCGTCACGCCATGAACGAACTCGTCCTCCAACCTGCCGAGTGGATCGACAAGGCCCCGATCAAGATCCGTGCATCACGCGAGATCATCGCATCGCCAGACGAGGTCTGGGCCGTGCTCGTGGCTCATGAACGCTGGCCCGAGTGGTTCGACACGATCGAGCGGGCTGAACGCACCGGGGGCGACGGATTCGGCTCGACCCGGTCCGTCTGGGTCAAGAAGTGGCGAATCGATGAGGAGTTCATTGTGTGGGACCAACCCACAGCGTTCGGGTTCATCATCCTTGCCGCCGACGGCCCGCTAGGCCGATTGTCGCAGACCGTCCTCGAGCGGATCGATATCCAGGTGCTGTCCACCGACCGCGTTCGTGTCACCTACATGCAGGGATTTGAGGCGCGTTCGAAGGTGGCCGCCCGGATACTGCGACTCGCGTCGAAGGGTCTGATGAAGGCAGTGGACGCCGCTCTCGTTGAGCTCGCAACCCACATCGAACGCGAACGCACCGCCGATTAGCCGATCGGTCTCGGAAGCTCATCGGCTGTGCTGCGAACAGCGCGCGTCAACTTAGCCAGGTCTTGACCTTTTCAATATCGGCAAGCTGGTTCGGGCCGGTGGGCGAAATCTGAAGCTGGGTCACACCAGCGGCGCGGAACGCTTCAACCCGCTCCCGAACGTAGCCCTCGTCGCCGACGAGGGCGGTCGCGTCGAGGTACTCCTGCGGCACGAGCGCCATTGCCTCTTCCTTCTTGCCATCGAGGTAGAGATCTTGGATCTGCTCCGCCTCGTCTTCGTAGCCGTACTTGCGGAAGATGTTGTTGTAGAAGTTCGTTCCCTTGGCTCCCATGCCGCCCACGTAGAGCGCCGCCATGAAGCGACCGGCATCGCGGAGCTTGCCGGCCATCTCATCGTCGTCGGTGATGCACAGTGCGCCTCCGGCGGAGATCTCGAGCGGACCGAGTGATGCATCGCGCTTTGCCGCGCCGGCAGCGAGATCATCAGCCCACACCGAATCGGACTTGTCGGGGTGGAAGAACGCGGGAAGCCAGCCATCTGCGACCTCGGCGGTCAGTTCGACGTTCTTTGGGCCAAGCGACGCGAGGTAAATCGGGATGTCTTCACGCACCGGATGGTTGATCAGCTTCAACGGCTTCCCGAGCCCGGTGCCCTCATCCTCGGGCAGTGGCAGCGTGTAGCTGGCGCCATCATGGACGACCCGCTCTCGGCGCCACACCTTGCGGCAGATCTCCATGATCTCGCGCTGACGGCCGAGTGGACGGTCGTACTTGACCCCGTGGAAACCCTCGATCACCTGGGGACCAGAGGCCCCGAGGCCCAAAATGAATCGGCCACTCGACACTGCGTCGAGACCAGCGGCGGTCATCGCAATTGTCGATGGGGTTCGGCCGTAGATGTTGAAGATGCCCGAGCCCAACAGCATCGTGTCGGTCTTTGCCGCGAGGTAGCCGAGGATCGAGACGGCATCGAAGCCGTAGAGCTCCGGCACCCACCCAATGTCGATACCGGCGCGTTCGAGTTCGCCAGCTTCGGCCGCGGCCAGCCGCGGATCGCCAGAGTACGTGAGCATCATCGACAGCTTCATGGCGGCGAAGCTACTCGGCGGGATCGAAGGGGACGAGCTCGGTCAGTTGCTCCATCGAGTCGACCCATTCCTCGACCGTCGACCGCCACGGCGCCGACACAACGTGATGGACACCGGCTTCGGCGTACGCTGCGGCTTCCTCGCGGATCTGCTCGGGATCCATGCCGTTGGGATCCCAGCCGGTCCGGTAGGAGATGACGAAGTCGTCGCGTGCGCCTTCATCCTTGAGTCGTTGGATGAGCTTGGCCATCTCGTCCGGCTCAGTGGAGATGCCCTGGTACCCGTCGTGGCGTGCGGCGCGCCTGATGGCCGCATCGGCCCCACCCCCGACCCAGATGGGGATTCGCGCTTCGGGTTTGGGCTGGAGCTTCATACCCTCAAAGTCATAGAAGCCACCGTCGTGACTCACCGGGTCGGTCTCCCACGCCGCGCGGTAGATGTCGAGCGCCTCGTCCATGCGCTTACCGCGCGTTGCAAAGTCCTGGTCGAGAGCAGCGAACTCGGCTGCCGACCATCCAACCCCGACGCCAAGCGTCAGGCGGCCACCGCTGAGCTTGTCGAGGCTGGCAAGGCTGTTCGCCATGCCGAGTGGGTGGTGGTGCGGTACCACGAGCACGCTCGTACCCAGCCGGACCCGACTGGTTGCTGCGGCAGCCCATGCCATCGTCAGCAGTGGCTCATAGAGGTAGGGCGACGGATACCCCTGTTCGGCAGGAACGACGACATGATCGGACACCCACACGTCCTGAAAACCGAGTTCCTCGGCCCGACGCGCAACGGTCGTGATCGCGTCAGCCGACGCCGCTCGTCCGTACTGGGGCAGGTGGATTCCGAGACGCATGGCGCCGAGTGTTGCAGGCGGCGCGGCGCGTGGGCCAACGTTGGGCCATGAGCATGAACGACATCGGACCTGACATCGCCGCAGCCGCCGCCGGAATCGACGCAGAGACCGTCGAACTCCGCCGCGCGATCCACGCCGACCCTGAGCTCGGGCTCGACCTCCCGCGCACCCAGGAAAAGATCACCGAGGCACTCACCGGCCTCGGACTCGACATCACGCTCGGCCGGTCGACCACGTCGGTCGTCGCCGACCTCGACACCGGCAAGCCCGGCCCTACCGTGCTGCTGCGTGGCGACATGGATGCGCTGCCGCTCCAGGAGGACTACCCGTCTGACTTCACGTCGCAGCACGACGGCCGGATGCACGCCTGTGGACACGACACCCATGTGTCGATGCTGGTCGGCGCGGCCAAACTCCTTGCCGACAGTAAGGACACCCTTACCGGCAAGGTCAGGTTCATGTTCCAACCCGGCGAAGAAGGCTTCCACGGCGCCAAATACATGATCGACGAGGGCGTCCTCGATGGTGTCGACCGCGCCTTCGCTATCCACGTCACCACAAACCAGAAACCCGGCATGGTCGCCACCAAGGCGGGCGCACTGCTTGCGTCTGCTGACAAGTTCAGCATCACGATTCATGGTGAGGGTGGCCACGCCTCGGCCCCGCATCACTGCGCCGACCCGATCCCAGCCATGGCCCAGACCATCACCGGTATCCACACCATGGTCGGCCGTTCGGTCGAGGCCACCCGCGCCGGGCTCGTCACGGTCGCTCACGTCCGGGCCGGCACCACCAACAACATCATCCCACCCCACGCCTGGATGGAAGGAACGATTCGCAGCCACGACGAAGAAACCCGCGCCACGCTCAAGGCCAATCTCGCTCGCGTCGCAGAAGGCACCTCTGCTGCTCACGGCTGCAGCTGCAAGACCGAGATCGACCCCGGCTACCCCGTCACGGTCAACCATGACGATCAGGCCGAACTCGTCGGCGACGTCACCCACAGGATCCTCGGCGAGGAGAACTTCACGATCATGCCGCGGGCGATCATGGGAGCCGAAGACTTCAGCTATGTCCTCCAGCACGTTCCGGGCGCGATGGCGTTCCTTGGCGTGTGTCCCAAAGATGAATCACCGTCGACCGCGGCACCCAACCACTCCAACCTCATGCGGGTCAACGAAGACGCCATGAAGAACGGTGTGGCGCTCTATACCGCGATGGCCCTCGTCGGCTGAGGCGAACCAGCTCCGGTGCGGCTGCATCGCCAGCCGCGCTAACTACATCGTGAACCGCAGGTTGCGAGCCGCCTTCTCGCCCCACTCGGCGTCGCCCGTCCACGAGATTCGGCCGGCGTCGATGCGTTCCTGCGGATCGACGCGGCCACAGGCAAGCATCACGAACGTTTCGGTGTCAGCGTTGAGCGTGAACGTTGGGTCATCGACCGAGTCGACGAGACCGGCCCGGCCGTCGACTGCGACGTGGATCGTGCGCGGCGCACCACCAGTGACGTTCACCGTCATCGACATACCGTCCTCGAGACCAATCTTCTTGCCGGCGATGTAGCCCATCGACCGGTGGACCTCGTTGAGCGCCTGCTCGGCGGTTGCGCCACCATCGGGTAACTCGATGCCGAGCGGCAGTGCGCAATCGCGCGCATGCACCCACATGTCGAAGACGCGGATCTGCAGGAAGTTGCCGTAGGCCTGCGGCCCAACCGGGGTCATCGACGGTTGATCGACGGTTGTTGGATCGAGCGATTCGAGGTGCGCGAGACGCGCATCGCCGATGTCGCGGATCGCCGTCCGGAACGCGTCGGCGTCCATTGCTGCTGCTTCCTCCATGAACGACATGACGACGCCGAAGTCAAACAGCTGCTCGGGATCGGGCTCCCAACCGGTGAGCGCCTTCTCGATGCTGACAGCGTGGGCAATGCAAGCTTTCACATCCCAGTCGGGGCACAGGGACTGCGCGGCGAGTTGCTCGTCAGTCAATTCGGCGATCAGGTCGTCGATTTCCGTAAGCGCGGTGCGATGGGCGTCGATGAATTCAGCGAGAGACTTCATGGGTCGAGAACGTAGTTGCCGGCACGCCGCAGCACCGAACGGCCATTTCATTCAACCGGCGCTCGCCGACGAACCCGAACCGGACCACGACCTCAAGGACGAAGGCACGGGTTAGCGACCGTTAACTTGAGCGCTATAGAGTGCCGCTTATGAGCGACACTGAACTGCAGAAGGTCGATGCCGCCATCGACACCCTCCTCGAGGCCCACGATCCGAAGGCCCAGGGGTACGAAGAGTTCCGAGGCCATCAGTTCGACCACGGTCTGGCGTGGGTCATGTACCCCGAAGGACGAGGCGGTCTCGGGGTGCGTCCACAGCTGCAGAAGCACGTCAACCAGCGCCTCCACGCCGTTGGTGCGCCCCCGATGGAAGCGTCGATGTTCTTCATTGCGCTGGCCGGTCCGACGATCGTCACCCACGGCTCCGAGGAAGTGAAGGAGCGCTTCCTTCGCCCAATGTTTACCGGTGAGGAGAAGTGGTGCCAGCTGTTCTCCGAGCCCGGTGCCGGCTCCGACTTCGCGGGCCTCGGTACCAAGGCCGTCCGTGACGGTGACGAGTGGCTCATCAACGGCCAGAAGGTCTGGAACACGCTCGCCCACGTCGCCGACTTCGGCATGCTCGTCACCCGCACCGACCCCAACGTCCCCAAGCATCGGGGCATGACGTACTTCGCGCTCGACATGAAGGCACCCGGGGTCGAGGTTCGGCCGCTTCGCCAGATCACCGGTGAGGCCGAGTTCAACGAGGTCTACATGACCGATGTGCGCGTCCACGACGACAACCGCATCGGCGCCGAGGGCGAGGGTTGGCGCGCCGCGCTCACCACCCTGATGAATGAGCGCACCGCTATCGGTGGCGGTGGTGGCGGCGGTGGCGGCCCCAAGCGAGGCAGTGGCGCCATTGGCCAGCTCGTGCGTGTCTGGGAAAACGCAGTCGACGACCAGAAAACACCTGCCAACCTCGACGATGTCATGAAGCTCTGGGTGCGCGCTGAGACGCTGCGCCTCACCAACATGCGCGCTGGCCAGCTCGCCAAGGCCGGCAATCCCGGCCCCGAGGGGTCGGTCGGCAAGTCGATGATGGCCAATCTCAATCAGGACATCTATGAGAAGTCGATCGACCTGCAGGGCATGGCTGGCCAGATCGATTTTGACTACACCTTCCGTCGACCTGGCGAAGTCGACCTGTCCGGTACCGGCGGCGGTGAGGGGTATGCGTTCTTGCGAGCTCGGGCCAACACGATCGAGGGTGGCACCACCGAGGTGATGAAGAACATCCTCGGCGAGCAGGTACTCGGTCTGCCCGGTGAGCCGCGAGTCGATAAGGAGATCCCCTGGGTCGACGTCCCGCGTGGCTGACATCCCGGAGATCCACGGGACCGTCGAGCCCGGTTGGGAGGGAGTGCGCGACGCCTTCGCGAACAACTTCGCGCACGGTCTCGAGGTCGGCGCTTGCGCGTTCGTGACCCGGCACGGCAGACCCGTGGTCGACATCTGGGCTGGTGATCGAGGGCCCGACGGCACGCCGTGGGCCGAGGACACAATCGTCAACGTCTATTCGACGACCAAGACGATGTGCGGCATCTCGCTCATGATGCTCGTCGACCGCGGTTTGGTCGACCCTCACGCGCCGGTCGCAACCTACTGGCCCGAGTTCGCCGCCAACGGCAAAGACATGATCACCGTTGCGCAGGTCATGGCGCACACATCTGGGCTGGCTGGGTTCGAGCCTGCTATCTCCGCCGAGACGCTCTATGACTGGGACCGGTGCTGCGAGATTCTCGCCGCCATGACGCCATGGTGGGAACCCGGCACCATCGCCGGCTACCACGCCATCACGCACGGCTATCTGCAAGGCGAGATCGTCCGGCGCGTCGACGGCCGGTCACTCGGCACGTTCTTTCGCGAGGAAGTCGCTGAACCGCTTGGGGCCGACTTCCACATCGGCTTCGGTCCTGAACTCGATCCCCGCTGTGGCGAGCTGATCCCACACGACAGCAACGCTCTCACTGATCCCGACATCGATCTCGAATCCATCGCCGGCCGAACCGCCAGTAGCTGCCATCTCGATGCGACCGAGCCGCAACGCCGCGAATGGCGCGCGGCTGAGATACCCGCCGCCGGGGGGTTCGGCAATGCCCGCTCGGTTGGTCGGATCCACTCGGCGCTTGCCTGCGGTGGCACGGTCGACGGCGTGACCCTGATGCGGCCCGAAACAGTGGGTCGCATCGCCGAGGAACAGTACGCCGGACCCGACGTCATCCTCGCCGGCGACGCCGACCTTCGCTACGGCCTCGGCTTTGGCCTGCCGAGCGATCGTGTACCACTCCCGAGCCCCAATTCGTTCTTCTGGGGCGGTTGGGGTGGCTCGCTTGCGGTGATCGACCCTGACACACAGATGTCGGTCACGTACGTGATGAATCGCATGGCCCCGACGCTGCAGGGAGAAACCCGGGGTGGATCGGTGTTGCTGTCGGCCTACGGCGCGCTCATGACGGGCGCCACCTGATTCAGCGGCCGGCGATCTCGGCGATCTCCGGATAGAGCTGCGTCTTGATCAGCGCGAGGTTGTCGCCTGCAGTGGACGCAACCGCAGCGACGCGTTCGACGACTGCGCCGGTCAGTGTCTCGAGAGCACAGGCACCGTCAACAATCCCGGCATCGGCGGCCTCGAGCCCTGCGTAGCGGTGACCGACGACCACTGCCCTCTGCTTCTCGGCGTTGGACAGCCGAGCATCAACCACCGACATCAGCGGTCGCGGGAAGTTCATCGACAGGTGGACCTCGGGGAGATTCCAGTACCCCCGGTCTTCACGCATCAACGCCTGGTCGTGAGCGAGCACCAGGAAAGCGCCAAGCCCGAAGGCATGGCCGGTGACCGCAGCGCCAGTAGGCGCGCTCAGCAGCATGATCCGGTGGACCAGCGAGAAGCAGGTCTCAACGTAGGCCCCCACTTCCACAGCAGTGCATTCGGCCATATACGGCGTATCGAGGCCGTTCGAATAGTGCTTCGGTGCCGACGAGGTGGTGACCAGACCTTTCGGCCCGTCAGCAGCATCGATCTCGTCGAGCAATTCGTTCATGGCCGAAATCCAGGCCACAGAGGTCATGTTGAGATCGTCACCGATGTCGATGACGAAGACGTCACCGGTGCGGATCATGGTCGGATTTCCCATGGCAGGAAACCCTAGTTTTCCTCTGATTTCATGGACAAACTCAATCAAACCTGAATGCACATGCACTGTTGCGGACCTGGAGCGGGGGCCGAATCCGAGACCGTGCGGGGGCGTTGGAGGGCCGAATCAGACGAGCGCAGGCTCCGATGCCAGCGAGGCGTCATCGACGAGGGCCACCTCGAACTCCGGCGCCGGAAGAGCAGAGTCACCCTCGATGTCGATCTCGGGGATCAGCCGATCGAGCCACGCCGGGATCCACCAGTTGAAGTCGCCCATCAGCTTCATCGTCGCAGGGACGAGGATGATACGAACGATCGTGGCGTCCACGAAGATCGCTGTGGCCAATCCCAGACCGACCATCTTGATCGCAGGGTCGGGGCCGAGCACGAAACCACCGAAGACCGAGATCATGATCAGCGCTGCGGAGGTGATCACGCGGGCGGTCGAAGCGATGCCATGGATGACCGACTGGTCGTTGTTACCCGACTGGACGTACTCCTCGCGCACCCGGCTGAGCAAGAACACCTCGTAGTCCATCGAAAGTCCGAACAAGATCGCGAACATGAACATCGGAATAAACGAGACGATCGGCACCGTCTCTTGCAGGCCGAGGAGCTCTATGCCCCAACCCCACTGGAACACCATGACGAGCACGCCGTAGGCAGCGCCGATCGACAAGAGATTGAGAATCGCTGCCTTCAGGGCGACGATCGGCGAGCGGAACACGCCGGTCAGGAGGAAGAACGACAAGAAAACGACGGCGGAGATGAACCACGGCAACCGCTGTTCGATCTGGTTGCCAACGTCACCAAAACTCGCAGTCTGGCCGCCGATGTGGGCGCGCTGATCGGCACCGACGACTGTGGGAAACACATCGGCCCGGAGCCGCTGGACGGTCTCGTAAGTCTCGGCGTCCTGCGGGGACGTATACGGATACGCCAACAGGGTGACGACGTTGCTGCCCGCAGCCGGAGCAGAGGCCTGCACGGCAGCAATGTTGTCATCGGCCTCGACTGCAGCTGCAAGCTGGATAATCAGCTCGGCATCGCCGCCAGTGTCGACCGCGATGAGCAACGGACCTGAAAAGCCGACACCGAACGCCTCGGTCGTGAGGTCGAATGCCTGCCGTTCAGTGCGATCCTCGGGCAGGTTGCCGTCGTCCGGAAAGCCGAGTTCCAGCGCGAGGACTGGAGCCGAAAGCATCAGGAGCCCTGCGGTGACACCGACCGCGTACTTCCAGGCGTGGCGCGAGACGTGCGCGCCCCATGCTTCCCAACGAGGGGAGATGCCTGGGTTGATGACTCGACGGCGACTTGCGCGGATGCCGTTGATTTTGTGGCCAGCAACCCCAAGGAAGGCCGGCAGCAAGGTGACCGCGGCAACCACCATGATCAGAACCACGAGCGATGTAGCAACGCCGGCTGCGGTCATGAACGGGATACCGGCCACGGCGAGTCCGAGGATCGCGATGACGACGGTGCCGCCCGCAAAGATCACCGCCTGACCTGCGGTCGCGACCGCTCGACCCACGGATTCCTCGACAGTCATACCCTGGCTCAGATACTCACGATGGCGGGTGACAAGGAAAAGGGCGTAGTCGATGCCGACGCCGATACCGACCATGGCCGCCATTTGTGGAGCCCACGACGGAATGTCGAGCAGGTAGTTGATGAGGCCCATGGCGCTGACCCCAAGGGCAAGACCGAACAAGGCCGTGCCGATCGGCAGGCCCATGGCGATGACCGAGCTGAAGGCGACGAGGAGGATGACGATGGCGGCAACGATGCCGATCATCTCGCCAGTGCCCGTCTCGGGCTCTTCGAAGGTGAAGAACAGTTCGCCGCTCGCCTCGATCTGAAGGTCGTTGGATCCGTCGAGTTCAGCCTGGAGCTCTTTGAGATCCTCCAGGGTCTCGACCGAAAGCTGTGCGGTGGCGGGATACCGCACACGCAGTAGTGCGACCGTGCCGTCGGGCGAGAACTGGGCCGGCGTCACACCAATGACGTCATCGAGCGACGCGAAGTCAGCTCGAACGGCTTCGACCTGCGATGGCTGCTCAACGATCGTGCTGTCGGCATCGGTCGATGCGACGATGATTTGAGCGCTTACTCCCGCCTCGTCAGACTGGGCCTCCTCGAGGAGGACGAGGGCCTCATCACTGTCAAGGCCGGGAACGGTGAAGGTGTCTTCGAACTCCTTGCCACCGGTCGCCGACGAAACGATCACGATGGCGGCGATGACAAACCAGATGCCGAGCACGGTCCAAGGCCGACGGGCAGCAAACCGACCGAGCCGATACAACGCAGTGGACATGGGGGCTCCTTGGGGGAATGGGAGGACTCAGTCGGCGAGCCGAGGGGGATTCGCTACACCGTCGTAGCGATCTATCGGAGATGTGCTAGTTTCGCTACGCTCTCGGATCGAAACGTTTGAACGGAGAACAGATGGCCCGACCCCGCAGCGACGCAGCCCGGGACAAGATGCTAGGAGCAACGGCCGAGATCGTGTTGGCCGACGGCGTGAATGCGGTCACATTCGAAGAAGTCGCCCGACGGTCCGGGGTTGCCAAGACAACGATCTACCGACACTTCGAGACAAAGAACCAGCTCCTTCTAGAAGCGCTCGACGGTCAGACGATGGTCCCTCCCGTCCCCGATACCGGGAATCTGCGGGCTGACCTGCTCGACTTCTTCACCACCATTCAACCGCTCTTCGCGAACGAGCAGCTCCGCGCCGCAACCCTCGACCTCATGGCCGCTGCGGCACGAGACAACGAACTCGGGATCCTTCACCGCCACACTGTCCGCGACCGCACGAAAGCAATGCAGACGATCTTCACTCGGGCCCAGGCGCGCGGCGAGCTCCCCGCCGACCTCGACTACCTCGACGCGTTCGACTTCCTCGAGGGCCCGTTCTTTGTCCGTACGCTGCTGTACCCCGAGAAGGTGGTCGAGCTCAACCTCGAGCGCACGGTCGACCGGATCATCGCCGCACTCACCGCCGAAACACGACAAGGGTTGCCAGCCACGAGATAACTGGTTAGCTATCTAGCTATGGCACTCGCCGAACCGACCACCATCGTCGACCTTGAGGCTGCGCTGAAAGCGTTGGCCAGTGAGCGGCGGCTCCAGATCCTCGAGTGGCTGAAGGACGTGCCGGCAAACTTCCCGCCTCAGGAATACGGAGACCACCTCACCGACGGTGCCTGCAACCAGTTCATCGTCGAGAAACTAGGCGTGAGCCAACCCGCTGGATCGCGCCACCTCAAGGTGCTCGTTGACGTCGGCATGATCGTTCCCACCCGCCGCAAAGGCTGGACGTACTACCGCCGCGACGACGCCACCATCGCTGCAGTCGCAGCACGGATGACGGAGGTCTGACCATGGGTCTGCGCATCGGGGCCGACGTCGGCGGCACCTTCACCGACATCGTGATCGAGTTGGCCAACGGCGACTACTCGTCGATCAAGGTCCTCACCACCCAAACCGCACCCGAGGTAGGCATCCTCGACGGTCTTGGCCGCATTGCCGACCAGGAAGGCGTGTCACTCGCCGACGTCGAGCAGATCATCCACGGCACCACGCTCGCCACCAATGCGCTGATCGAGCGCCGAGGTGCAAAGACGGCGCTCGTCACCACCGATGGCTTCCGCGACGTCATCGAGACCCGGACGGAGAGCCGGTTCGAACAGTACGACCTCAACATTGTGCTGCCGGCGCCGCTCATCCAGCGTGCCGACCGCCATGTCGTGTGCGAACGACTCAACGCCCGCGGCGAAGAGCTCGTTCCGTTTGATGAGATCGGTGCCCGGGCACTTATCGAACGCATCGGCGAGGAGAACTACGCGTCGGTGGCCGTCGGTTTCATCCATTCCTACGTCAACCCGGTCAACGAGCAGCGGTTCCGCGACCTGTTGTTAGCTGAGATTCCTGGCATCGCCTGCTCCATCTCGAGCGAGGTGTCACCGCAGATGCGCGAGTTCGAACGGTTCAACACGGTCTGCGCCAATGCCTACGTTCAACCACTGATGGCGTCGTATCTAGTGCGGTTGCGCGACGAACTCGCCGCCCGGGGCGCTACGTGTCCGCTGTATCTGATCCACTCGGGCGGCGGCCTGATGTCGGTCGAATCGGCCGCAGCGTGCCCGGTTCGACTCGTCGAGTCCGGGCCGGCCGGCGGCGCGATCTTCGCCGCCGACCTCGCCAAGCGGTACGGGCGCGACCGCGTGCTGTCCTACGACATGGGCGGGACCACCGCAAAGATCGCGCTCATCGAGGACTACACACCGGCCACCGCAAAGACCTTCGAGATCGACCGCACGGCCCGGTTCAAGAAGGGCTCAGGCATGCCCATCTCGATCCCGGTTATCGAGATGATCGAGATCGGCGCAGGGGGTGGTTCGATCGCATCGGTCGACTCGCTTGGCCAGATCCGTATCGGACCCCACTCCGCAGGATCCGAACCCGGGCCCGCCGCCTACGGGCTCGGCGGACAGGACGCCACTGTCACCGACGCCAACGTCGAGCTCGGACGACTCCACCCCGATACTTTCGGAGCGAAGGACATTGACCTCTCCCCCGCCCTCGCGGCCGAGGCACTGGTGCGCTCCGTCGGCGACCGGCTTGGTCTGTCAGCTGGCGACGCCGCCCGGGGTGTCGCCGAAGTGGTCGACGAGAACATGACCAATGCAGCCCGGGTCCATGCGGTCGAGAACGGCAAGGACCTGAGCGGCTACTCGATGATCGCCTTTGGTGGTGGCGGCCCGCTGCACGCAAGCCGCCTGCTCGACAAGCTCGGACTCGACGAACTGATCGTGCCACCCGATGCCGGCGTGGGGTCGGCCGTCGGATTCTTGCGGGCACCGTTCGCGTACGAGGCTGTCCGCAGCTTCTACACGACCACCACCGACTTCGACGTCGACGGTGCCAACCGGGTGCTCGCCGAACTCACCGACGAAGCCGTCGCGTTTGTTCGAGAGGGCACCGATGCCGAGGTCGTCGTGGAGCGCCAAGTGGCGATGCGTTACAAGGGTCAGGGCTGGGAGATCCCGGTTCGGCTCGGTGACGCTGGATCGAACGGCCATGTCTTCGACGAGATGGCGGCCGAACTCCTCGCAGCCGAGTTCACCAAGGCCTACGAGGAGTTCTTCGGCCGAGCGATCGACCATCTCGCGATCGAGGCGGTCAGCTGGTCGGTCAAGGTCGCATCGGTGGTCGCCCCACCCCCGGCGGTGGAGCTCGTTGCGGCCGGTGAACCCGTTGCTACGACAATCGACTCGCTCCCGATGTTCGATCCGGTGACGCGCGGCAACGCCGACGCCGTTCGCGTCGAGCGGACCACGATGGCCCCCGGCTCACAGATCGACGGGCCCGCAGTGATCGTCGAGTCGCAGACCACCACGATCCTCGCCTCGCACCACCGAGCGGTGATGCAGACCGACGGAACCCTGCTCGTCCGAAGGGAGAACGCATGAGCGCGGCCCAGGAACTGCACAACCAGGTGATGTGGAACCGGCTGGTCTCCGTCGTTGAGGAGCAGGCAATCACCCTCGTCCGTACCGCGTTCTCGACGTCAGTGCGAGAGGCGGGCGACCTCTCGGCCGGCGTGTTTGACCGCAAGGGACGGATGGTCGCCCAGGCGGTGACGGGCACACCTGGTCACGTGAACACGATGGCGGCGGCCGTTGGTCACTTCATCGACGACATCGGACCGGAACGCATCTACCCCGGCGATGTCTACATCACCAACGACCCGTGGAAGGGCACCGGCCACCTCCACGACATCACGGTCACCACACCCGTCTTCCGCGACCCCGCCGATGACGGTTCCCTGATCGGCTTCTTCTCATCCACGGCCCACGTCGTCGACGTCGGCGGGCGGGGTTACGGCCCCGAAGCCCGCGAGGTCTACGAGGAGGGCATCCGTATCCCGATCCTGAAATGGGTCGAACGTGGCGACCTCAACGACGATCTCGCCACGATGGTTCGTTGGAACGTCCGGGAGGCCGATCAGGTGATCGGTGACATCCACGGCTTGGCCGCCTGCAACGAGACGGGGCGTCGGCGGCTGCTGTCGATGCTCGACGAGTTCGACATTCCCGATCTCGACGATCTCGCCACGTTCGTCTTCGAGCGCACTACCGCAGCAACGATGGCTGCGCTGGCCAGCGTCCCCACGGGCACGTACTCGAACACGATGACGGTCGACGGCTATGGCGACCCTGTCCAGCTGGCGTGCGAGATCACCGTCACCGATAAAGGGATGCACGCCGACTTCACCGGTACCTCTCCACTCAGTCGCCAGGGCATCAACGTTCCGCTCGGCTACGCAGAGGCGTACTTCACGTACGCAATGCTCGTTGCCCTCGCACCCGAGCTACCGAATAACTTCGCATCGCTCGCACCATTCACCGTGAGCGCACCGCCCGGCGTGATCCTCAACGCCCAGCATCCCGACCCGGTCGCGGTGCGCCACGTGATCGGCCACTTCGTCACCGACCTGGCGCTGGGCGCAATCGCCGAGGCGCTGCCCGACGTCGTCCCCGCCGAAGGGGCGGGTGCACTCTGGAACTTCCAGGCGAGTGCTCGTCAGGCGTCGGCCAGCAACCCGAGGCCGCCGGTCGAGCTCCTGATGTTTAACAGCGGCGGTTCGGGGGCCCGTCCAGCGCTGGACGGGCTGACCGCCACCGCATTTCCGTCCGGTGTTCGCACCATGTCGGCCGAGGCAACCGAACAGATCGGACCAATCATCATCTGGCGCAAGGAGATCCGCGCAAACTCCGGCGGCGCCGGTCGCCAGCGCGGCGGCATGGGACAAATCCTCGAAGTCAGCCCCACCGGCGGGTACCAGTTCGAGTTCTCGGCCATGTTCGACCGGGTCGCCAACCCAGCCCGGGGCCGCTACGGCGGCGAAGACGGCGCAACGGGCAGGGTGTACCTCGACGACGGCACACCCTTCCCAACCAAGGGGGTCGCCACGGTGCCTGCCGGTCGACGTCTCGTGATGGAGCTTCCCGGCGGTGGTGGCTTCGGCGATCCGTCCAAACGCGACCCAGCAGCAACCGAGAACGATCGCAGACAGGGCTACACCAGTTGACCATGGCACAAACGACGCTGCGTTCAGCTGGCAGACCCGCCTACGACGTGGTGATCGTCGGCGGCGCGATGATGGGCTCGGCGGTGGCCTGGTGGTTGTCGCTCGATCCTGGATTCAGTGGCTCTGTCCTGGTTGTCGAACGTGATCCCTCCTACGAAGGATCATCGACGGCTGCCTCGAACAGCTGTATTCGGCAGCAGTTCTCTAACGAGCTCAACGTCCAGATCAGCCAGTTCACAGCTGACTTCATCCGAACCTTTCCCGAGCGATTCGAAGACGCCGAAATCCCCTCGTTGGCCACCCACTACTTCGGCTACATGTATCTCGCCGATACCGAAGCGTTCGCTTCGACCTTGCGGGCAAACCAGGCGCTCCAAGCGTCATGGGGGGCAGCGACGCAGATCATGACACCGGCGGAGATCGCCGAGGCCTACCCCTTCTACAACGTCGATGACATCGTGTGCGGCAGTCACAACCTCACCGATGAGGGGTACTTCGACGGCGGGACGATCTTCGACACATGGCGCACCCAGGCCCGGCGCAACGGCGTGGAGTACTGCACGAATGAGGTGGTCGGAATCGAACTCCTCGACAACCGGGTCACCGGCGTTCGACTTGCGACCGGCGAGACAGTCCACTGCGGGACGGTCGTGAACGCAGCCGGTCCTCGGGCCGCCCTGGTCGCTGCCATGGCCGGCGTCGACCTTCCGGTTGAGCCCCGGAAGCGCTACTGCTTCACCTTCGACGCCGCCGAGTCACTCGACCGAGCCTTACCGCTCACAATCGACCCGACCGGAGTCCATTGCCGAAGCGACGGTGGCTCATACTTGGCCGGCTGCACCCCCGACGACGATCACGCCGTGAACCCCGACGACCGGGCAGCCGATCCCGACGTCTGGGAGGACAAGATCTGGCCGGTCCTCGCCCACCGCATCCCTGCGTTCGAACGGGTGAAGGTCCTCAACCGGTGGGTCGGGCACTACTCGTACAACACGCTCGATCAGAATGCGATCGTCGGCACGCACCCCACCATCGAGAACTTCGTGTTCATCAACGGGTTCTCCGGCCACGGCCTCCAGCAGTCACCGGCAATGGGCCGTGGCGTAGCCGAGATGATCGCGTACGGCGAGTACCGATCACTCGATCTCACGCCACTCGGGTTCGAACGAATTCTGGCCGACGAGCCGTTCCTTGAACGAGCCGTGATCTAGGCGAGTCGCCTGGTCGTCGACGACCACCCCTGACCCGTCGGTCGTGGCGGCGATCGCTCTAGCCTCGACATCATGTCGCTCGAGTTGACGCCGTCGTCATCGTTCCCTCACCGGAGACCGGTGCTCGTCGTGATCGCCGACGGCGTGGGTGAGGCACCGGCCGGCCCGATGAACGCCGTGACCGAGGCGGCTACCCCGACGCTGGACCGTCTTGCCGAGACCCGCCTATATCGAACGCTCAAGGCCCACGGTCCGGCGGTCGGGCTGCCGTCCGACGACGACATGGGCAACAGTGAAGTCGGCCACAACGCGCTCGGCAGCGGCCGCGTGTTCGCGCAGGGGGCCAAGCTCGTCAATCAAGCGATCGCGTCGGGTGACATCTTCGAGTCCACCGTGTGGCAGGCCATCGTTGAGCGGGCTCGACCCGCCACACTTCACCTGCTTGGGCTCCACTCCGACGGCAACGTCCACAGTCACAACGAGCACCTCTACGCACTGATGCGGCGAGCCGTCGCCGATGGAATCGAACGAATTCGCATCCACATCCTGCTTGACGGGCGCGACGTCGATCCACGCTCGGCGCTGACGTACATCGACACCACCGAGGCGGTCGCCGCCGAACTGAACTCGGCCGGCGCCGACGTTGCCATCGCATCCGGTGGTGGGCGGATGACGATCACGATGGACCGCTACGGCGCCGACTGGCCGATGGTCGAACGGGGCTACTGGTGCCACGCCCACGGCGAAGGACGCCCGTTCCCATCAGCACGCGCAGCGGTGGAGACGATGTACGCCGAGACCGACGACGGCGATCAGTACCTCGGCCGGTTTATCGTCGCCGATCACGAAGGCGACCCTGTTGGGGCAATGACCAACGGTGACGCACTCGTCCTCAGCAACTTCCGAGGTGACCGCGCCATCGAGATCAGCCAGGCGTTCGAAGACCTCGACTTCGGTCACTTCGACCGTGGCAACCACCCCGACGTTTTGTTCGCCGGGATGCTGCAATACGACGGCGATCTTCTCGTACCGGCCAATCACCTCGTCGCCCCACCGTCGATCGATCGGACCATGGGTGAATACCTGTGTGCCTCCGGACTGCACAGCTTCGCCGTGAGCGAAACCCAGAAGTTCGGCCATGTCACCTACTTCTGGAATGGCAACCGATCAGGCTACTTCGATGAAGCGCTCGAGACCTACGTTGAGATCCCGTCCGACAACGTCGAACCCAACACTGCGCCCGAGATGAAGCTGCGCGAGATCACCGAAGCGACGATCTCGCTGCTGCGCTCGGGTCGCTACTCGATGGGTCGGATCAACTTCCCCAATGGCGACATGGTCGGCCACACCGGCGACCTCAAAGCAACGATCGATGCAATGCAGGTGCTCGATGACTGCGTCGACCAGCTCGTACAGGCGATCGATGAAGTCGGCGGGGTGCTGATCTTCACCGCCGACCACGGCAATGCCGACGTGATGTACACCGAGAAAGCCGATGGCGAGGTCACGCCCAAGACGAGCCACACCCTCTCGCCAGTCCCGTTCGTGATCCACGACGGAACCGGCGACAGCCCGGGCTACCGGCTGGTCGACATGCCCGACGCCGGGCTTGCCAACGTGGCCGCAACAGTCCTCGACCTCATGGGGTACGAACCCCCCGCCGACTACGAGCCGAGCCTGATCGAACCGGCGAGCTGAACCGCTCGTGTCCAAGCTGACAGGCACCGGCAGCCGGGCCTCGTTCGAGCCGCTCGACTGGCTGCTCGTCATCATCGTTGGCGTCACATGGGGGTCGGCCTACCTGTGGATCGCAATCGGGCTTGAAGCGCTGGCCCCGGGCGTGATCGCGTTCCTGCGGGTTGCCCTTGGGGCAGCGGCATTGTTCCTCTTCCCTGCTGCGCGGCGTCGGATCGACGCTCGCGACTGGCCCTACGTGGCCATCGTTGCGATTGCTGGCAACGGCGGCCCGGCGCTGCTGTTCGCGTTGGCGGAAGAGCGCCTCGACTCCGCGGTCGTTGGGATGCTGGTGTCCGTGGCTCCCGTACTCACCCTTGTCCTGGCGTTCTCGCTCGGAAACCGGAGCGTACGGGCCGTGCATGTCACCGGGATCGGCCTCGGGTTCACCGGCGTCACCGCGATGGCCGGCCCTGAACTGAGCGGGGCCGATGCCTCGGCCATCGGGATCGCGCTGACGCTCACGGCGGTCCTCGGGTATGCGTTGACGGGGAACGTCGTGGTGCCACTGCAGCAGCGCTACGGCGGGATGGCTGTCGTAGCCAACGCCCAGGCCCTGTCTGCGGTCGTCCTGCTCCCCATCGGCCTTGCCGGTCTGTCCGCTTCAGAGTTCAAGACCGGGCCGGTCCTCGCCGTGGCGTTTCTCGGGGTGATGGGCACCGGTGTCGCTCGGTCCTTGTCCGCAACGCTGGCCGGACGAGCTGGCCCGCAGCGAAGCGGTGTGCCCGCCTATCTCGCTCCCGTCGTGGCGATCATCCTTGGCGTAGCGGTTCGAGACGAGTCCGTCGACACCATCCAGATCGTCGGGCTCGTGGTTGCGTTGGTTGGCGCGTTCCTGATTGCCCGCCCAAACCCGCAGCTTGCGAAGACTGAGCCGACCGAGTGAGCTAGCAGCCATGAAACCCGACGTGTCCAAGGTCGACTTCCACTTCGACATCATGTGTCCGTACGCGTACCAGACCGCCAAGTGGATCCGCGACGTCCGCCGGCAGAACGGACTCGAGGTCAACTGGAAATTCTTTTCGCTCGAAGAGGTCAACCGGATCGAGGGCAAGAAGCACCCGTGGGAGCGCAAGTGGAGTTACGGCTGGTCGATGCTTCGTATCGGCGCACTGCTGCGCCGCAACTCCATGGACGACCTCGACAAGTGGTACGAGCGGGCCGGCCGAGCACTGCACGAAGATGGACATCGCCCACATCAGCCTGATGTCGCAAAACACCTGCTCGAAGAGATCGGTCTCGACCCTTCGCTCGTCGACGAAGCGATGGCCGACCAGACCACACATGACGAAGTGCGCAATGAGCACGACAGAGTCATGAACGTGGGCGGCTACGGCGTACCGACCCTTTTCTTCGAACGCTACGACGGCAGTGAGCACGCTCTGTTCGGCCCCGTTCTGGTCGACCCCCCGATGGATGATGCGGCGATGCGATTGTGGGACGCCGTCACTGCGTGGGTTGAGTTCCCGTTCCTTTACGAACTCCAACAGCCGAAGCAGAAGCGCGACGAGCGGGCGATCGCCGAGACCTTCGCCCCGTACCTCAACGCCCGCGACTGGGTGAGCATCAACCGCGGCGTCGAAGTCAGCTTCTCGAAGGACGGCTTCGAAGCAGTTGGACCGGCCGATCGGGAGCGCTCATGAAGTACCACCAGCAGCCCGGCACAGGGGTGTCGGTTCATGTCGATGCCGCCCCCGAAGCGGTGTGGGCGATCGTCAGTGACATCAACCTTCCTGCGCGCTACGACACCGAACTCCAGAAAGCCGAGTGGATCGAGCCAGCCACCGGACCGGCGCCTGGCGCCACATTCGCCGGGTTCAACAAACACGAGCTGATCGGCGAGTGGCAGGTTGTCTGCCGGGTCGACTGGTGCGAACCCGGCCGCGCATTTGGCTGGCGGGTCACCGGCGACGACGGCGGTCCCGCCCAGTGGGTGTTCACCATGACACCGGAGGGTGACGGTACGCGTCTGCGGTTTGATGCCCAGATGGGCCCCGGTCAGTCGGGGCTCAACCCGGCGATCGAACGGATGCCTGACCGCGAAGACGCCATCGTCGCCAACCGCCTCGCCGAGTGGGCCAAGAACATGACCAAGGTGATCGAAGGGTCCAAGGCGCTGGCTGAAGCGCGCTGACAACACCGCGCTAGAGCTGGTGCCGTCGATACGCAATCACACGTGCCTGTTGCGCCACCGGTTCGCTCAGTCGTAGTCGGGACCGATCGGCACACCGTCGACGACCTGGTCCAGGTATTCGGTCATCCCCATTCCAGTCTTCAACACGCCGTCGTGCTCGCACTCGAAAGTCGTCATCGCTTCGGTGATGCGGGTGAACAGTTCGTTGCCGACCAGATCCTTGCGTCGATTCCGCAATGGGATCAGCGCATTGACCCGGCCAGTGATCTCGTACTCCTTGCCAGTTTCGCTCTTCGCCCACATCCGCATCGACGTCTGGTGGTGGAGGTCGTCGAAGTCGGTCTCGATTCGACAGTCAACGAGATGGTGATACTCGTCGCCTTCGAGGACCATGCCACCGCGCCGAGGCTCCTTGCCGTCGGGGCGGCCGATGATCGACAGCATCAGCGCAAAGCCCTCGTCGAAGATCATCGGGGTCCAGCGGTACCACGACAGTGCCTGCCAGTAGCGAGGGCCCCACGACTTGTCGCGTAGACCGAGGCCGTCTATCTCCCAGACCTCGCCCCCAGCATCACCGACTCCGTCGAGCTCGATCGTGCCTGTCACCCGTGTGTGCTGCTCAAAGTGAGCTTTGGCGAACGAGTTCTGCGCGTCCGTCTCGATCTCGGTGCCGTCGGCGTACTGCGGTTTACCGCCGTACATCGGCGATACGCCGTGCACGTCGAGTCGAACCCGGCACTCAACCGTCGGGTTGTCGCGGAACGCCTCACGCGGGTTCGTCATCTGCTCCGGTTCGTCAAGCACCACGACCTTGCCGTCGTAGCTGATGGTGAGGTGTTCGAACGGCGCCACGACCGCTATCTCGAGCCCGCCGGCGTTCATCTCATTGTTGGTCTCGATCCGGGGTCGGCCGAACATAAAACCCACCCGACCATCGGGCAGATAGAGGCAGACCGACATCTCGGCGTAGCCCTCGTTCACCCGGTTGCCGAGCCGGAACCATGCCCCCAACCCCTGGGTCAGATCGAACCCGTTGAGGTACATCGATTCGTTGTAGTTCGGTACCGGGTCAGGTTCGTGGGTGAACTCGTCCTCCGGAAACAGAACCGTCACGATCTCGGGTGTGTCACTCATGCACTCACCCTGCCTCACCGCCGTGGCCTCGCGCTAACCTCCCCTGCCGTACCTCTCGGGGTACACGGAGACGTGGCCGAGCCAGGTTGAAGGCGCTTCCCTGCTAAGGAAGTAACGTCGTAAGGCGTTCGTGGGTTCAAATCCCACCGTCTCCGCGAAAGTCGATTCAGTGGTCTTACACTGGTTGATCTGCGCCCGTAGCTCAGCTGGATAGAGCATCTGACTACGGATCAGAAGGCCGGGAGTTCGAATCTCTCCGGGCGCGCTGGACACGTCCCCTGCAACCGCAGGGGACGTGCTGGTTTTGGCGATGCCGGGTTGGTAGCCAGAGCCTGGGGCATCGCTCACATCGCCTCTCAGGGGTTGACGGTGAGTTTCGAACCTCGGCCGTCAGCGTGACGTTCAACGACGATGCCGGGGTGGAGACGTTCCTTCATCGCCTCCACATGCGTAATGACTCCGACCATGCGGCCCTGTTCCTGAAGCCCATACAGCGTGTCGATCGCATCATCGAGTGAGCGCTGGTCGAGCGACCCGAATCCTTCATCGATGAAGAGCGCCTCCGGGGTGTGGCTTCGAGCCGACCCGGCCCGGCTCACGACGTCGGCAAGGCCAAGCGCCAGTGAGAGCGATGCCTGGAACTGTTCGCCACCCGAAAGTGACGAGGGCGACCGGTCGCGCCCGGTGTGAGCATCGTCAATCGTCAGGTCGAGACCCTTTGCCCCTCGGCCACCTTCATCATCGTCACGCCGGATTGTGTAGCGGCCATTGCTCATCTGGCGAAGGTGCACTGACGCAACGGCTGCAACCTGATCGAGTTGCTGACCGAGAACCCAACGCAGGAGGTTGACGTCGTGGCTGCCGTGGCAGACAGCATGCGCGAGGCGAGCAGCGCTGGCCCGTTTGCGAAGCGCCGCAGAAGCCATCTGGGTCGTGTCGTAGTCCTTGATCGCTTCGGTCGCGGTCCCTAGTGACTGTTCGACCCTCGTGTGCCGTTCTTCGAGGGCTCTGGCCATGCCATCAGCTTCAGCCGCAGTGTTGGCAAGGGCCTCGGTATCGGGTCGGGTTTCGGGGACACCTTGCTCCACGAGAGTTTCCAGCGAGGTTCTTGCGTTCGTCGTCTCCTCACGGTGGTTGGCTTCGGCATCAAGGGCTGCTCGCTCGACGGTGACATCGAGGAGAGCCTGTTGGGCGTCGGCGATTGTCGTGAACATGCTCGAAGCAAGAACACTGGCGAACTCCTTTTCGGCATCTGTTCTGGTCGTCGTGGACGACACCCTCTTCTCATCCGTTTCCCGATACCGATCGCAGAGTTCGCCGAGTTTGGCGAGCACCGTGTCGTTCGCCTCAAGGATGGTCGCATCGATACCTGCTGCCCCATTCGTTGCCACCTTCAGCCGTTCGGTGGTGTCTTCCACACCTTGCTGGAAGCCTCCTTTCGCGCCGGAAAGCCGCGCTGCATCGGTCATCAGCTGCACTCGTCGCTCGTCGCACTTCGCGCGTATCGACAGCGTTTCGGCGCGTTGTTCGATCGCGTTGACAGCGCCCGTAAATGCCACCTGTGCAGCCTCGACGCGCGTTTCGACAGCCGCCACGTCGCTTTCGGCATCGGAACCGAGTGAAGTCAGTACCGCAGCGAGGTCGGCGTCGAACGCGCTTCGCGTTGCCTGGGTCCGCTGCAACTGCTCCTGCGTCTTCAGTACATCGTCGTGGCCGACGACTTGATCCCCATCGGCGTGCTCCGCAGGCCGGGGGTGCTGCGTCGAACCACAGACGTGGCAGGGCTCTCCAGCCTTGAGTTCGGCAGCCATCCGGGGCGCCTCGCTCTGCAGGTAGGCCCGCATCGTTTCTTTGACAAGGTCCTCTGCTGAGCGTTCGGCTGTGACCGCACGTCCAAGCTCAGCCTGCAACCCGTCACGACGTTCGATAGTGGCCAGAACCTTCGTCAGATCACGGTGCGCAGCGTCGAGCGCATCCGTGTCAAGAGACATCTCGGCGAATGCTCGAAGCTTCTCGTCGAGTCCTTCGATCTCGGCTTGGAGGTTTCCCGTCTCAGCCTCATTCGTCTCGACATTTTGTTTCCACTCGGCAAATTTCTCGGCAGCGCCTTCGGCAGCCCCCATTGCGCTCCTGTAATCGTCGAGCGCCTTTCGCTGAGCCGCGACTGCGGACTTCGCTTGTTCGATCGCGGTCGCGACCTTGACCGGTGACGGATCGGCGAAGCTGATCTCGAGCTGCTGTCCGGCTGATCGAAGCTCACCGAATACAGCTTCAGACGCAGCGACGGCCAAGGCCTCCGATTCCTTGGCGGCCGCGCATACGCCATCGGCATCGGTCACTGGACGGGCAGTGGCCGACTGTCTCGCCGCTGCTGCTGCCGTGTTCACGGCCGCCTCACGTTCGCTCAGGTCTTTCAGTTTTTCTTGATAGCCGTTGGCCCGGTCGTATCGGTCGGCAGCGTCGACCGCGGTTGTGGCAGTCGCCGAAGCGCTGTTCGCAATCGCTCGGGCAGCAGTCGCCTCGGCCGCAAGGGCCTGGGCCGGTTTGCGAAGGGCATCAAGTTCTTGACCGAGCTGTTCACGGTCGCGTTGCTCAGCTTCGTCGAGCGGTTCGAGTTCGAATTCTCCTTGCGCCTGCTTGATCATCCCCGCTGCGATACCAACGAGTTCTCTGATCCGGTGCTCAACCTCTCCGACCGCAGTTGCGGTTTCGTCGCTCTGTTTTTTCAGTTCTTGGGTGATCGCTTCAAAGACGTCACCGCCAAAGAGTTGGCGCAGCAAGGTTTCGCGGTCGCTGGACTTGTCGAGGAGAAAACGCTGCACTTCGCCTTGCGGAAGCACCATGACCCGCTGGAATTGATCGGCATTGAGTCCGATCAGGTTGTTGATGTAGTCCGACACGTCTTGCGTGCCAGATGCCAACGTCGTGGGCTGGTTGCCGTCAATCCTCTTGAGCGACGCCGTCCGATTTTCCGTCGTCGTCCCACTGCCAACCTTTTTTGGACGGTCGTACTTCGGTGATTGTTCGGCAACATAAACAACCCCGCCGGCCTCGAAGGCGAACCGCGCATACGTGTGTATTCCGGGATCGGCATGGTGCGAGCGGATGTCGTCCGCCGGCTTCAGCGGCATTTTGCCGAAGAGGGCAAAACTCATCGCGTCGAAGACTGTCGTCTTGCCCGTGCCAGTGTCACCCGAGATAACGAACAGGCCACGCGCCGACAGCGCCGAAAAATCGACCTCAACCGCGTCGGGGTACGACCCGAAGGCAGCGAATTCGATCTTGAGCGGTTTCACGATGCCTCCTTCGTTGCCGCCGCAACCGCTGCGGTCAACAACTCACGCTCGAGATCATCGGGTTCTGCACCCTGCCGTTCACTCCAGAACGCGACCACGGTCTCGAGTGGATCGATCCGGTCGGGCGATGCCTGCGGCTCGACAGCCGTCGTCGTGACCACACCCGAGGGTTGGAGGTGGACCTCGACCGTCAAGGGGTATCGGGCTTCCAGTCTCGACTTGGCATCGAGGATGAGGCCCGGATCGGTGACCGTGGCGCGAACGAACCGCCCCTCGGCGTCGCGGTGACTTGTCGAGTCGAGCAGCTCTTCCATCGTGCCTGTCATCGAATAGACCTTGCGGCCGACGGCGAGCTCGACCGTGTCGATTTCGACGGCACCGGCGGCGTCCATGTCGACGATGGTGACAGACTTCTGATGGTCCTCAGAGAACGAGTACGGCAGCGGTGTTCCGCAGTAACGGATGTTTTCACGGCCGACGTTCTGGGGGCGATGCAGGTGCCCCAACGCCGTGTACGAGAAACCGTCGAAAACGGAGGCGTTGACCGCCCCATGCCCGCCGACCTCGACCACGCGCTCAGAGTCGGACTCCTGAGGCCGGTCCTCAGGTCGGTCTCCACCGATCACGAAAGCGTGCGCGACCGCCACCGAGCGCGGCGCTCGCAGTTCCGAGTGGGTCTGCTTGATCGTATCGGCCAAGACCTCGTGGTGGGTTCGCTGAACACTGCGGTCGAGCTTCTCGTCCATGGTTCGGTCGGGGTCGTCGTCAGGCGCTGCAATCGGATCGAGGAAAGGCAGCAGCACGAGGTCGAGCGGACCGTCGCCAAATTCCAGGGGGATAACCCGACCGATGCCTTCGTACCCGCCTCGGACGTACACGCCGGACCCATCGAGAAGATCGTCGTAGGGCGACAGTCGGTCGGCGCCGTCGTGGTTCCCAGAGATGACCGCGACCGTCACCTCAAGGTCCCGGAGCCGCCGTAACGTCATTCGAAACAGTTCGATCGATTCTGTCGGGGCGATCGCTCGGTCGAAGATGTCGCCAGCGATGATCACGAGGTCCACATCGTGATCGTTCACGATGCCGACAAACACATCGCAAAACGACGCCTGGTCGTCGTGCAGCGACACCGGCCCGAAGCTCCGGCCGAGGTGCCAGTCGCTGGTGTGGGCGATTCTCACGTTGTTCCTCCGCTTCGCTCTCCGTGGCACGATGGCACTGCTGGCGACAGGCCACCGCACACGAGGGACACATCGATGAAAACCAGTCGATCCGACAGCCGGTTGGCGGTCGGCATTGCAATGTTCGTGCTCATGCTCGCAGGCTGCGGCGTCGACGACACGCCTCCCGCTGCGCCAACGGGCGATCTGATCGTTCAACAGGGGCCGTTGAGTGGTCCTCCCACACTGGTCTCGGTCTCGCTCGACACCGTCGAGTCGTCCATCCTCGTGCCCATGTCGGACGGCGCCGCTGCGGGCCGGTGGGCTCCCGACGGTGAACGCCTGCTCTGGACCCAGCATTCGGCTGACGGTGCGGCTGCGATCAGGGTCGGCAAGCCTGACGGCGCCAACTCGGTGGCCGTCACGTCGGTTCGCTCCGGCGACGTGGCGACCTGGGCACCCAACTGTCGCCGGATCGCGTTCTCACTGCGAGAAGAAGCCACCGGCGCCCATGGGCTCCATCTTCTGGCACTCGACTCCGCCGAGACAACACCGCTTGCCGACGGGGGTGACGGCGCGACACCCGACTGGTCACCGGTTGGCGAACAGCTCGCGTTTGCCAGTGATCGGGGTGGAGACACCGACATCGTCGTCCTCGACCTCGTCGACGGCAGTCAACGACAACTCACCGACAACACCGTTGGCGACACCGGGCCTCGCTGGTCCCCCGACGGCGACAGCATCGCCTGGGCAAGTCGTGTCAACGAGCGCAAACAGATCTTCGTGATGGGTGCTGATGGCAGCGAAACAGCACAACTCACCACCGGCGCAACCGGTGGTGAGCACCCGGTGTGGTCACCAGACGGCGAGTGGATCGCCTACCAGCAGGCCGGGTCCGCCATTGCGATCATGCGAGCGGACGGCAGTGACCACCGCCTCCTTGACATCGTCGGGATTCCGACCGACTGGGGGCCACCGACCGGCTCGTGTTGAGCGACTGCGGTCGCCGACCCGACCGACTCCGACGTGGCACGATGAGGCAATGCTTCATGAACAGGTCCGGACGTTCGCCGAGGGTGCCAATTTCGCTGCCTTGACCACCCTGATGCCCGACGGGCAACCCCAGACCCACATCATGTGGGTCGGCTGCGACGACGGCCACATCCTGATCAACACAGAGGTCCACCGCCGCAAGTTCAAGAACGTGCAAGCCGACCCCCGGGTGACGGTCGCCATCTGGGATGTGAACAACGCGTACTCATTCGTCGAGGTGCGAGGTCGGGTCGTCGAGACGATCACCGGGCCGGCCGCCCTCGACAACATCAACGCGCTCTCCCGCAAGTACACCGGCGACGACTACAAGCCAGAGATCCAGTCGGAGCGTGTCATCCTCGTGATCGCACCCGACCGTCAGGTCACTCGCTAGTTAGCAGCGCCACCCTGATTCGAGTCCACCAGGGGGCGTATCGGCGGCTATGCGCTCGCGCCGCTACCGTCGCGCCATGGCAGGCCTGACCGATCTCGACGAAATGCTGCGGACTCTGACGGTCACGCGTCGAGCCAAGACCTATACGTTTGCGACGCTGCGCTCGGCACCGCCACTTGGCGACGGCATTGCGGCCGTGATTGAAGAGACCGAGGGTCTGACCGTTGTTGCCACCGTGACACGCGCCCGATCAGAAGGATGGTCGGTCGATTTCGAGGCGGCCTGGCTGACCCTCAACATTCATTCCGCCCTCGAAGCGGTTGGCCTCACGGCCGCCTTCTCAGCTGCGCTCGCCGAAGCCGCAATCCCGTGCAACACACTCGCCGGCTTTCATCACGACCACCTCCTCGTGCCGATCGACCAGGCCGACGACGCGATTCGGGTGCTTGAGGCACTACGCGGTTAGCCGACCTCGGCCAGCGTCGCGCGCCGGGTCGACGCCCGGATCTCCTGCACGATCAACACGACGAAGAACTGCAGCACGGACATCCCCGCCATGGTGGCCCCGCCAGCCGTGTCGTAGTGGAAGCTGATCGCGAGGCCGAGAACGACCGCAAGCGAACCGAAGCCGATCGCGGTGATCATGATCGTTGGAACCCGCTTCACCAAAAGCATGGCAGTGGCGGGCGGGCCGACCAGCAGCCCGAACACCAACAGCGTGCCGATGGCCTGAAAGCTGGCGACGATGCTGAGTGCAACCAGCGCGAGCAGAACGGGCTGTGCCAGCGCGGGGCGCATGCCGAGGGTCTGGGCTTTCGCTCGGTTGAATGTCAGCGCGAGGAAGGGCCGGTACATCACGACGGAAACGACCAGAACCACCACCGTGGCCCCCGCCTGCGTGCGGATGTCGGTGGTAGTGACGCCAAGGACATCGCCGAAGAGCAGCGAAGTGACCTCGGTCGTGAACGCACGGGCGCGCGACACGATCACGATGCCGAGTGCCAACATGCCGACGAAAAGCAGGCCGATTGCGGTGTCCTCACGGACCGTCGTTCGCGACGACACAGCCGTGACGAGGCCACTCATGATGATGGCTGCCACAAACGCACCAATGATCGGACTGAAGCCCCAGAGCACCGCGAGCGCAATCCCTGGGATCACGCCATGAGCCAAGGCGTCACCCAGAAAGGACAGCCCCCGCAGGACTACCCAGGTGCCAACAACCGAGGTGGCGACGACAGCGACCAGGCTGCCGAGAAGCGCTCGCTGCATGAACGCCGGCTCAAACGCCTCCGTGAAGAACTCGATCACACCATCATGATGCCAAGGCGGCAGCGATTCGCTCCGCGTTAGCGCGAATCATGTCGACGTAGGTTGCACCATCCGACCCTGGCTTCCCGAGCGACTCCGAGTAAAGGGTGACGACCTCGATGTCGCCGACCTCAGCAGCCAGGGTCTGCGCAAGTTCGTCGGATGCCGAGGTGTCGGCGAAGATCACCGTCACACCCTCGGCCTGGAGCGTCTCGGCCAGTTTGGCGAGCGCCCCAGCGCTTGCTCCGTCGGTGGTCGAGCCGCCGGGGATGACGGTGTCGATGACGTCAAAGCCGTACCGATCGGCGAAGTAACCGAAGACCTCGTGATTGGTGACCAGGACACGGCTTTCCTCAGGGATCGAGGAAACGAGTTCGGCAACCTCAGCGTCGAGCGCCTCGAGCTCCGACTCGTACGCCTCGACTGCGGCCGCCACGGCATCGGCATCGATCCCGTCAACTTCGGCTATCAGGAAGTCAGCAATGGCATGGGCGGCGACCGCCATTCGGGCGGGGTCGGTGAAGAAATGCGGATCCGCACCGTCGTGGTCGTGATCGTCATGGTCGTCATGATCCTCATCGCCGTCATGATCGTCATGATCCTCATGATCCTCATGATCCTCTTCGCCGTCATGATCCTCATGATCCTCATGATCCTCATGATCCTCATGATCCTCATGATCCTCATCGCCGTCATGATCGTCATGATCGTCATGATCCTCACCGCCGTCATGATCGTCATGATCGTCATGATCGTCATGATCGTCATGATCGTCATCGCCGTACTCAATCGTGGACACGGCGCTCATCGCCTCGAACACCGCCACGCCGTCTGCCTCTGCGCCCTCGATCACGTCGATGAGACCCTCCTCGAAGCCGCCCCCGTTCACAACCAGCGCATCGGCTGATCGCATGGCGTCGGCCTGACGCGCCGACGCCTGGAAGTCATGGGGATCGGCGCCAACCGGCATGATCGTCACAATCTCAACAGCTCCTCCAGCCAGGTTGGCGACGACGTCGCCAAGAATGTTTGTCGTCACGACGACGGTCGGCCGGTCGTCTGAACCCGCGTCGGTGACGTCGTCACTGCATGCGACTGCGAAGAGGACTACTGCGGCGAGCAAGGCGAGTGTTTTGGGGATTCGGTGCATTGAGGGCTCCAAATAAGAATGACTATCAGTGTCAGAATAGGACGCTACCGGCCGCGAGCCGAACTCACAATCGGAATGAGAATTGTTTTCAAGTGCTACCCTCGATCCGGTGGGAGCTGCACTCGAGATCCAGGGCCTGGAGGTCCGCTACGGCGACACGGTCGCGCTGACCGACGTCAACCTCAACCTCCCGGCCGGAAGCTCGCTGGCGGTCATCGGCCCCAACGGCTCCGGGAAGTCGACGCTGCTAAATGCGATCGCCGGGATCACCCCGATCGCAGCCGGTTCGATCCACTACGGCGGCTCAGCCCCTGCGCTCGTCCTGCAGTCCACCGAAGTCGACCGCAGCTTGCCCATCACCGTCCACGACACCGTCGGGCTCGGCCGCTACGCCTCTCGTAGTCTGCTCGGCCGCTTCGGCAGCGCCGATCGCGCCGAGGTTGCCGACGCCCTTCAACGTCTCGATATCGACGACCTCGCCACCCAGCAGCTCCATGAGCTGTCCGGCGGACAGCGCCAGCGGGTGCTGGTTGCCCAAGGCCTCGCTCAGCAATCCAACCTCTTGATGCTCGACGAGCCAGTCACCGGCCTCGACGTCACCTCCCGGGGGCTCATCCTTGACGTCATCAGCGACGAGCTCGCAGCCGGCCATTCCGTGATCGTGACCACCCATGACCTCGACGACGCCCGAATCTGTGATCAGGTTCTGCTGGTCGACAAGCACGCCATCGCCGTCGGTACGCCCGACGAGGTACTGACCGAAGATCACCTCATCCACGCCTTCGGCGGCCGCTTCATTCGCGTGGGTGACCGCTTGATCCTCGACGACCCGCACCACCATCATCAGCACTAGACCGATGGCGACCGACGAACTCGACGACGAAATCAACACCCTCCTACGCCAGGACGACCAGCGCTACACGAAAGGTCGGCGCGCCCTCGTCGCCACACTCCGAGCGGTGGGGCAGCCGGTCACAATCCCCCAAATCCTCGCCGCAAGCGATGGGCTCGCCCAGTCGAGTGTGTATCGCAACCTCGTCGTACTCGAGGACGCAGGGGTGGTCACCCGCATCATCACCAACGACGATTTTGCTCGATACGAACTCGCCGAGCGGCTGACCCACCATCACCACCACCTGATCTGCTCCTCGTGCGGCGACGTCACCGACTTCTCGCTCGACGACCTCGCCGAGGCGAGCCTCGACGACGCCCTCCATGAGATCGCCGCGCAGGTGGGCTTCACCGTCGAAGCTCACCGCCTCGACCTCGTCGGCACCTGCGCCAGCTGCGACTGACCGGACCTGACCGCGTCGTCAGCGGCGAAAGACCGGGGTGGTGTCGGGCGTCAGCGGTTCGTTGCCGAGGATCAGGTCAGCGGCCTTCTCAGCAATCATCATCGTGGGTGCGTAAATGTTTCCATTCGACACGACCGGCATGACTGAGGCATCGACCACCCGAAGGCCTTCGGTGCCGTGGACGCGCATCGTTGCGGGATCCACGACTGCCAGCGGATCCGAAGCTGGACCCATCTTGCATGTGCACGACGGGTGCAGCGCTGTCTCGGCGTCCTTCGCAACCCAGTCCATGATCTCCTGATCGGTCTCGACCGACGGGCCAGGAGAAATCTCGCCACCGTTGAAGCGATCAAACGCTGGCTGTTCAAGGATTTTGCGGGCAGTCCGAACCGCCTCAGGCCACTCGCGCCGATCCTGCTCGGTCGTGAGGTAATTGAACTGCACCGCCGGCTTGTCAGCCGGGTCCGTCGACGTGATCTTCACCGTGCCAAGCGCGTCAGAGTACATCGGGCCGACATGCACCTGATAGCCATGGCCGCCCTCAGGGGCGGAGCCGTCATAGCGGATTGCGATCGGCAAGAAATGAAACATGAGGTTCGGGTAGGCCTCGTCATCGTTTGAACGAACAAACGCGCCAGCCTCGAAGTGGTTCGATGACGCCGGGCCCGAACGAAACAACCAGGCCAGTCCAATGAAGGGCCGCTTCCAGAACTTGAGGTGCGGTTGGATCGATACCGGTTCCTTGCATGCGTACTGGATGTACACCTCGAGATGATCCTGCATGTTCTCGCCAACCCCAGACAGCTCGGAGACAACGTTGATACCGAGTCCCTCGAGGTGCTCACGGTCACCGATGCCCGACAGCTGCAACAGCTGGGGTGAGTTGAACGCGCCGCCGCAGGAGATGATCTCCTTTGCCTTCACCGTATGCGTCTTGGCTCCACGCATACCCAGACCAGCGCGGCCCTGGCGGTACTGGAGCCCAACCGCCTTGTTGCCCTCAAAGAGGATCCTCTCAGCCAGGGCGCGGGTCTTGAGCGTGAGGTTCGGCCGCTGCTTGAGAACAGGATGCAAGTAGGCCCGAGCGGCGGAAAGTCGACGGGCTCGGTGGACGTTCTTGTCGAAGGCGGCGAAGCCCTCCTGGCAATAGCCGTTGACGTCGTCGGTACGGCCATAACCCGCTTGCTCACCGGCGGTCAGCCATGCGTTGAACAGTGGTGTCTCGGCCGGGCCCCGCTCCATCGTGAGCGGACCATCGTTGCCGCGAAGCTCGGCCCCTTCGTACGCGTCGAGGTCGGGACCTGCGCCGAGGCAGTTCTCCATTCGCTTGAAATACGGGAGGCAGTGCTCGTAGCCCCACGACTCCAGGCCGGGGATGTCGGCCCACTTGTCGAAGTCCATCGGGTTGCCCCGCTGGAAGATCATCCCGTTGATACTCGACGAGCCACCGAGCACCTTGCCGCGGGCGTGATACACCCGACGGCCACTCATGCCCGGCTCCGGCTCAGATTCATATTTCCAGTCGTACAAGCGGTTTCCGATCGCGAACATCAGCGCCGCTGGCATGTGGATGTAGACGTCCCACTTGTAGTCCGGGCGACCCGCTTCGAGAACGAGCACCTCGTTGTTCGGGTCGGCGCTCAAGCGGTTGGCGAGCGCGCAGCCAGCGGAGCCACCCCCGACGATCACGTAGTCATATGTCTTTTCAGGCACAACGCCCCCCGAAACCGTCTGACTGGACGGTTACTGTACCCCGTCGTCGAGAAGGCGTGCCACCAGATCGATCACCGCCGCTCGATCGGCCTCTGATGGGCGGGCCAGTCCGAAGAGATCAATCAGCCACAGGCCATCGCCCACGATTCGAGCCAGCAAACCAAGCGCTGGGTCGAGGCCATCGGTAGTCATCAGGCGTTGCTGCCAAGCCTCGAACACATCGGCCGCAGGCCCAAGTTCACCGTCGCCGGCTGCTGCGGCCGCAAACACAGCCGTGGCAGCGTCGGCCTGGTGCTCGTCGGGGCGCCGCACGTATTCCAGATAGGCGCGAGCAAATGCGCCTGGACCGTCAGCGGTCAGTTCGTCGAGGCCCGCGTCTGCGTCGGCGAGCGTCTGCTCGAGCAGCGCCGTGACCAACACCTCCTTGGAGCCGAAGTGGTGGAGCAGGCCACCCTTGCTGACTCCGGCTTCCTCGGCAACGCGAGCGAGCGTCATCGCCTGCACGCCGTCGCGACGCACCACCGTGGCGGCCGCATCGAGCAGCTTCGCGCGAGTCTTGGCGGCACGGGCCTGCTGTGGAGCGGATCGGTCGGACATTCGAAGCGGACCCTAGCCCTGCCCTACGCTCACGAAATGAGCCAGACCCTCGACGCCCACTCCCTCGTTCCCACCGTCGATCTGTCGAACCCGTCAGCGACCGAACTCGCCGCGGTCGATGCCGCGTGTCGCGACCATGGGTTCTTCTTGTTGGTAGGCCACGGCGCCAACCAACTCATCACGGATATGTGGGAGATCACTGCAGCCTTCTTCGCCGAAGGTGAAACGGTCAAAGGGCCGATTCGCCGCGACGCCGACAACGCACTCGGGTACTGGGATCGCGAGCTCACCAAGCGCAAGCGCGACAACAAGGAAGTCTTCGACTACATCGACCCCAAACTCGACGCCCGCATCGCCAAGAACCGGTGGCCTGGTGATGCGTGGGCTCACAGCGCCGAGTTCAACAACACGCTCATGACGTTCTTCGATACCTTCTCGAGGCTCGCCACCGACACGCTCGGCATCGTGCGCAGCGCTCTCGGACTGAGCGATACCGAGACGGCTGAGCAGCTCGGCTTCATCACGGCTCGCACGTCGTCGACGGTTCGGCTCAACCATTACCCCGTTGGTGATGTCGTGCCGACTGAACACCGCGGCGACCTCGCCGAGCTCGGGCCAACCGCACTCGGCTACCACACCGACCCCGGTGTCCTCACCCTCCTCCTGCAGGACAGGGTTGGCGGTCTTCAGGCCGAGTCGACAACCCACGGCTGGATCGACGTGCCACCGCTCGACGGTGCCATCGTGGTCAACCTCGGCGATGCGATGCAGGTCTGGACCAACGATCAGTACAAGGCGGCCGTCCACCGGGTCGTCCCAGTGACGCGACAGAGCCGTTACTCGATCCCCTACTTCGCGAACCCGCCCCGTGACGCCCAGCTCGCACCGCTGGTGTCCGTACTCGACGCCGCCAGCGCCACGCCTGCCTACCGCGCGTTCACCTGGGCGGACTACATCAGCGGTCGCGCCCAGGACAACTTCGCCGACTACGGCGTGGAAGACATCCAGATCTCACACTTCAAGGTCGGGACCGATGCCTGAGGCCCCACTGGCAACCACCACTGCCGGGCAGATCAGCGGCCGATCCATTACTCGCGGTCCTGACGGCGTCAAGGATCAAACGCCGATCGAAGCCTTCCTCGGGGTTCCCTTCGCCGCTGCACCCGTCGGTGATCGCCGCTGGCGACCACCACAACCGACCGCGCCCTGGGACGGCGTACTCGAATGCAATCGACCAGGCCCTGCGGCAGTGCAGGTACTGCGCAAGCCGGGCGGACCCCTCCCCGCCCAAACGTATGAAATCGGCGAGGACTGTCTCAACCTCAACGTCTACACACCGGCCTGCGACGACGCGAAGCGGCCCGTCTTCTTCTGGGTCCACGGCGGCAGCTATCAGAACGGCCGGGGTGCCTCCAACGACGGTACGCAGCTGTGCCGCAACGGCGACATCGTCGTCGTCACCATCAATTACCGCATGGGCCTCCTCGGTTTCATCGAGTTGGCGTGGCTCGATGAGAGCCGGGTCGGATCACACAACCTTGGTATCCAAGACCAGATCGCCGGCCTCCAGTGGGTGCGCGACAACATCGCAGCGTTCGGTGGCGATCCCGACCAGGTCACGATCTGCGGCGAGTCGGCTGGGGCTGGCTCGGTACTCGCGATCCTTGCGTCGCCGTCTGCCGATGGTCTGTTCCATCGGGTCATCAGCCAGAGCGCACCCGCAGCGTTCGGGCCACCCCACGAAACCGTCGCCCACAACCTTGCTGAACACGTCGGCGCAACCTCGATCGACGACCTCCTCGCGCTGACGGCCGACGAACTTCTGGCCGCTCAGGAAACCTTGCTCACAGCCGGCACTCGGGCGATGGAGCACACCGACCCACCCGCGCTCCCCGATAATTCCGGCCGCGGCTTTCGGCCCGCAATCGACAGCGTCACTATCACGCGAGACGCAGCCCAAGCCGCAGGCGAGCGGGCCGTGCCGATCATGATCGGCACCAACGACGACGAAGGCACGATGTTCGCTCTTCATCTCGACCGCTCCATGACCCTCGACGGGCTCCGGGCAATAGCAGCCCAGCGAGTCGGCGATCGCGCCGATGACGTGATCACCGCGTATCAAGCGGAATACCCGGACTTCACCCCACATCAGATCGCCGTGCAGTGGATGGGCGACCTGCGCTTCTGGACGTGCTCGCTCGATGTCGCTGATGCTGCGGTCAACGCAGGTACGCCGGTTCACGTCTACCGGTTCAGCTGGAAGGCGCAGGGGCTTGGGGGCACCTTCGGCGCGATGCATGCGCTCGAGATCCCGTTCGTCTGGAAGACGATGCTCGGCTGGGATCTCGCCTTCGGTACCGAACCTCCACCCGAGCTGAGTGACCAACTCCACCAGGCATGGATCAGCTATGTACGCACAGGCGACCCAAGCCACGATGGCATCGGCGAATGGCCCGCCTACGACACGGAGCGGCGCCCAACGATGCGATTCGACGAAACCACCCAGGTGGTCGACGACCCCGGCGCGGGCACCCATCGAGCCTGGCGGGGTTGATCGCCACACGAGACAAGAAACGCACGCGCAATGTCGAAGAAGGCCCTACCGGTCACAGGATCGGCGCGCAGGGGAACGGTGTTCGAGCATGGCGACCTTGCTCGAACTAGCCCGGAAGCGTGACCACCAGCATCTCAGTCGGCATGCGTGCTCCGAGCGCAAACTCCTCGCCAGCCGGCACCACCACGGCTTCGCCAGCCGCGATGGTGGCACGACCCGACGGCCGGATGTACTCGAGTTCACCGGACCGGACAAAGCCAAAGAACAGCTCGAGGTCGTGGGTCCGAAGCGGCGGGGCAGCGTCGATCGCTCGAGCGAGCCGGACTGCGGCCACCCCGCCAGAAGCTTCCTCGACACCGAAGTGTTGAAGCTCCCAGCCGGCGTTGGGTGACTCGATCCACTTGTCGTCGGCGTACTCGTGGCGAACGAAACGCTGACCTCGCCACTCGCGGCCGAGGTCGCCGACACCGTTGGGAAGCTCGAGGTCGTGCTCGCGGTGAGTGTCATGCTCGGCGGGTGCGCCGATCTCAACCACTTCGAGCCCATCGCCAGACTCGAGCACCCGGTGCCGGATACCTGGTGGCTGGATCACACAGTCACCTGGTCGCATCACAAACGGGTCGCCTTGGTCTTCGTAGACAACCGTCACCCAACCGGCATGACAGAAGATCATCTGGAAGCCGACGTCGTGATGATGGACGTAGTCGGGGACGGGGCCGCCGGTCGGGATCGAGATATGCGACGCAATGAACGCCCCTCCCAGCCGGCCAGGGATCAAATCTCGATAGACCATGCCGGCACGGCCCGCAGCGGCTGGCGCATCAGCTGACCGTTCGAGCCGGATCGCTTCAGGGCCATCCATGTCGGCACGGCGCGGGTCGTCGGCCGGTGAGATCGTGATGAGGCGGAACCCAGCCGCCTCGTGCTCGTCGATAGCGGCCGACAGGTCCGTCACCGAAATCACACGCCGCTCGGTCATCGATCAGCCCCGCTGCTGCCGCTTCTGGATATTGGCCCACTCGTCGCGCAGGCCGACCGTGCGGTGGAACAGGTCACCAACGTCGAGGTCACGCGCGAAGTAGCCGAGACGTTCGAACTGGATGACCTCCCCCGGCGCAATATCGCCAATGGCCGGCTCGGCCTTCGCTCGCCTCATCTCGCGTGAGTCCGGATTGAGAGAATCGAGCGGATCGCCGCCGTCAGCGCCAGGATGAGCGTCGGTAAACAGTCGGTTGTAGAGCGCGACGTCGAGATCAATCGCATGGTCGGCAGACACCCAGTGGATTGTGGCTTTGACCTTGCGGCCGTCGGGGGCCTGCCCACCGGCTGTCTCGGGATCGTACGTGCAGAGCAGGCGCGTCACCTCGCCGTCGGCGCCGATCTCGACGTCGTTGCAGGTGATGAAGTAGCCCGCACGCAAGCGGACTTCACGGCCGGGCGCGAGCCGGAAGAACTTCTTCGGCGGGTCGAGCATGAAGTCATCTCGCTCGATGTACAGCCGGCCCGAAAACGGCACGTCGCGGGTGCCGGCCGCACCGTCTTCAGGATTATTGATCGCCTGCCGGGTGTCGTCTTGGCCTTCGGGCCAGTTGGTGATGACGACCTCGACCGGATCGAGCACTGCCATGCGACGCAGCGCGTGCGCGTTGTGGTGGCTGCGAACAAACGACTCAAGCAGTTCGATCTCGTGGACACCGTTGACTTTCGCCACGCCGATGTGGCCAGCGAATGCCCGGATCGCCTCTGCCGGATAGCCGCGACGGCGAAGGCCTTGCAGCGTCGGCATGCGAGGATCGTCCCACCCGTCGACATGGCCGTCGTCCACGAGCTGCAAGAGTTTGCGCTTACTCAGGACCGTATGGGCGAGGTTCAGCCGGGCGAACTCCGTCTGGCGAGGCCGGTCAGGACCCTGGTTGAGCTGCTCGAGATACCAGTCGTACAGCGGCCGATGGCTGTCGAACTCGAGTGTGCAGATCGAGTGCGTGACACCCTCGATCGCGTCAGACTGGCCATGCGCCCAGTCGTAGGTGGGGTACACCTTCCAGCGGTCGCCGGTGCGGAAATGGTGCTGGTCGCGGATGCGGTACATCACGGGATCGCGCATCTGCATGTTCTCGTGAGCCATGTCGATCTTGGCCCGCAACACCCGCGAGCCCTCGTCAAACTCGCCGGCGGTCATGCGAGCGAACAGGTCGAGGTTCTCTTCGACGCTGCGGTCGCGCCACGGCGAATCGATGCCGGGGGTGGTGAACCCGCCGCGGTTCTGCGAGATCGTCTCGGCGTCTTGATCGTCGACATAGGCAAGGCCGGCTTCGATCAGTTCCACCGCCCACGCGTGGAGTTGATCGAAGTAGTCAGACGCATAGCGGACCTCTTCGGGTTCAAAGCCGAGCCAGCGGACATCGTCTTGGATGGCGTCGACGAAACGCTCGTCCTCGGTTTCGGGGTTGGTGTCGTCGAAGCGGAGCATCGTGGTACCGCCAAACTCATCGGCTGCGCCAAAGTTGAGACAGATCGACTTCGCATGCCCAATGTGGAGGTAGCCGTTCGGCTCCGGCGGGAAGCGCGTCTGGACCCGCCCGCCATAGGGGCCGTTGGAGCTGTCCTGCTTGAGCATCTCTCGGACGAAGTCGGTCCCAGAGTTGCTGGTCGGCGCGTTCACACCGCCATGTTACGGTCGCTGACTCGGCGCACACCCCGGTGTGCGCCCTCTCCCAACCCGGCCTCACGAGTGCGACCACCAGCAATCCAGCTATCGGCGCAAGCCTGCTCGAGCCGCGGGCCGAGCGGGTTGGCACTACTGGGTGGGCTGAGCGGCGGCCTGCCAGACTGCGGGCCATGACATCGCAGCTCCCTCTCGACGGCATCCGAGTCATCGACTTTTCACGAGTGCTCGCCGGGCCACTCATCGGCCAACTGCTCGCCGACCTCGGCGCCGACGTAATCAAGGTCGAGCGTCCTGACGGCGGCGACGACACTCGAGCGTGGGGTCCGCCTTGGAAGAACTACGCAGCCGACGGTGAGCCTGAGGATCTCGAGGCGACGTACTTCATGTCACTCAACCGCAACAAGCGTTCGGTTGCGCTCGACCTCAAGGACGATGACGACATCGCCTTCGCCCGTCGGCTCGCCCTCACCGGCGACATCGTGCTCGACAACTTCCGGCCCGGCTTCATGGCGAAGATTGGGCTCGATCAGGAATCCCTCGCGGCTGACAAGGCGTCGATCATCACTGCGTCGGTGACCGCGTTCGGATCGACCAGCGACGCCGCCCACCTTCCGGGTCTCGATCTTGCGGTGCAAGGTATGGCCGGCATCATGCATCTCACCGGAGAGGACGGTGAGCGGCCCCTGCGGGCCGGTGTGCCGGTTGTCGACATGCTCACCGGCTACAACACCACGGTCGGCGTGCTCGCGGCGCTGCACGCAGTGAACCAGACCGGGACCGGCTGCCACGTCGAAGTGTCGCTGATGGACGCCGGTCTCGCCGGACTACTGAACCACCAGACCGGCGTGATGATGGGGGGCCAGAATCCCGGCCGTGGCGGTAACAAGCACTATTCGATCGCGCCCTACGAAAGCTACAGCTGCGCCGACGGCGACATGGTCGTCGCAGCAGCCAACGACAGGCTCTACGCCAACCTGTGCCACGCGATCAGCCGAAGCGACCTGATCGATGATCCTCGATTCGTCACCAACACGCTGCGACGCCAGAACGTCGGCGAACTTAACGAGATCCTCGAGCCGATCTTTCGCACCGACACCCGTGCCCGTTGGGTCGAGCGCCTCCAAGGCGCACAGGTCGCGTGTGGACCGGTGAACTCACTGCCAGAGGCACTGGCGTGGGCTGAGCAAATGGGAATGGAACCCCAGATCGACGGCCCCGATGGGTACCAGGCCGTTCGCAATCCGATCCGGCTCGATGGCGAGGTGATCAACACCGCCCGCCTTCGGCCCCCGCGCACCGGCGAACACTCCGCCGAGATCCGAGCCGAGGTCGACGAGTGAGCCATAGGCAAATCGGCCTCTTCACGATCCTCGTGCCCTCGTACGACGACGGCATCGATCACTTCGTGAACGATCTCGGGTTCGAGCTTGTCAAAGACACGGCGCAGAAGGGGAAGCGGTGGGTCGTGGTGCAACCGTCATCAGCATCAGAGACCGGCCTTGTCCTCGCCGAAGCGTCCACGCCTGCACAACAGGCTGCGCTCGGAACCAACTCGGTGACCGGGTCGGTTTTTTCCTCCACACCGACGACTTCGCTCGCGATCACACACGTATGCGTGCCGCTGGCGTGCACTTTCGCGAGGAACCGCGCCACGAGCCGTACGGCACCGTCGCCGTCTTCGACGACAAGTACGGCAACGGCTGGGACCTCCTCCAGCCCGCTGACTAACGCGGCTCGATTGCAACGATTGTGCCCGCCGCGTGGTCGGTGGCGAACAGTTGCGATCCATCCACAACGAGGTGCTGCGGCCGATCGAGTTTGGCGGTGATCACGAGGGCAGGGGCTGGTGCTGTGGCGCGGATATCGACCTCGACGATCTGAGCATCAACCCAGAGTGCGACGAGCAACCGAGACGAGTTCCACGGCGAGACCGCAAGGCCGGTGGGTGTAGCGCCCGGTCCGAACACCGCCTGCGACCGGGGCACGCCCCGACACGGATCCGCAACGCCGGCGTCCTCAACCGGGCGGTTGTCACCCACGCAGACGGGCCAACCATGATCGGCTCCTTCCCGCACGGCAACCAACTCATCGGTTGCCGGGACACCGTCGAAGCTGCCGTCAGACATCTCGGTCGTCCAGAGGGTGCCATCGGCAGTAACGACATGTGCGTACGCGTGCTTGAAGCCCCAGGCCACGTTCGTGATCGTCCCATCTGCGTCGACGGCCCACAGCGCACCAGAGATCTCCACCGGTGACCCGTCGGGGCCAGGAGGAAGTCGCGTCGACCCCGACGTGTCGAACAACAGCCGGTCACCATCGACGGTGAGCGTCCCTTGCGATCGCCCGTTGTAGGCCATGTCATCGACAACCACCGCACGATTCGAACCGTCGAGGGCACTGCGGGTCAGCCGTCGTTGCTCCATCACCCACAACTGGCCAGCGAAGACCGCAACCCCCGTCGGCTTCTGCAACCCATCGAGCACGACAACGGGCGCTGCGTCGAGATCCTCAGGGTTGAGGCGAAGCACCTGGCCGGTGGCGGCGCCTTCGGCGCCGTTGAGATGAGCGACGAACCACGCCTCGTCAGTGACCGCAAGCTGCGTTGGTCCGTCAAGGCCCTGTACCACCACAGTGGCCGAGTACGGACTGACCGGATCATCGGAGCCGCAGCCGACCGTAAGCAAAACCAGCGCGACGATCACGCTGAGGGGGCGGCTCACCGATCGACGATCGCTTCAGCGGCCGCTCGGCCCGACATGAATGCCCCTTCGACTTTCGGCCCGGCGAACGCCTCGCCCGCAAGCGCAACCACAGGCTCGTTCCCCCACACGACGGTCTGGTCGGGGTGAACGTTGACCGGCCCGGCGTAGCGCCATCGTTGGATCTGGTGGCCAACAAGGGCGGAGCGGTCCCCAGCAGCGCCGAGGACATCGGCCGCGGCATCCATGGCGACATGCAGAACGTCTCGGTCTGTGGCGTTCCACAGCGCACCGCTGCGTTCGTTCGACAGATGGATTGTGACCGCCGGAATCGGCGAGATCCCTTTCGCCCGGTTGTCGGTCACAAACGCAAGATTGGGATGATCGATATACTGCGCGCCGCCATGGGCGGCCATGCCGGTCGGGTCCGTCGCCGGCGCAAGGAGCACCGCAATCGTCGGCTTGTAATGGATCTCGGACAAGCGCTGGGCCAACGCCGGCTCCGGCAACAGCCCACCCAACGCCATTGTCGCAAGTGCCTGCGGCACGGGCGCGGTGTGGATGACCGCATTGACCGGGTGGGCAGCCAGTTCAGCGCTCAGATTGTCGACCCGGTGGCCAAGCACCGGCTCAAGTCCAGCGTCCTTGGCGAGCCACTTGCACAGCGACGTCATCCCATCGGTACCCCGCCACCGCGGATGGCCATCGGGCTCCGAGCCGAACCCGCGGGTCCACTCCACCACAGCACCAGCATCGACCGCCGCCGCAACGGTTTCGCTGAACGCAGGACCTCGGCTCGTGAAGAACTGCGCACCGTGATCGAATCGGGCAACACCCGCAGGCGTCTCGATTCGGCGAGACGCCATGCGTCCACCCACCCCGCGACCCTTGTCGACGATCCGAAGGTCACCTGGTTCGACGCCAAGCTCAAGCAGACGGCGAGCTGCGGCCAGGCCGGCGATGCCGGTCCCGATGATCAGCGTGCGCATCAGATCAGTCCAGCAGCGCGTCGGCGCGTACTGGCGCCACGGCCGCCGCTAGGTGCTCATTGGTGACCTTGCCGTACAGGCTGCGAATCCGTTGGACCGAGCCAACCGAGCCCGACGTCTCGCTGAACGACATGATCAAGAGAAGGCGTGTGGTGTCACCTTCGTTGGGTGTCACTCGATGCAGCGAGAACCGGCCGAGGAAGAACTGCAGATCACCAGGGCGGAGGTCGATACTGCGAACACCGGCTCGGTCACCATCGAGAACGGCAGTTACGCCAGCCTCGTTCTCATCAGTGGGCGATCGGACGTCAGGTACGTACTCGAACAGTCCGCCCTCGTCGGCGCGCTGCAAAAGCATGGTGATCGTGAACTCGTTGGTGTCAAAGTGCCAGTTGAACTCCTGATCCTTCCGCTGAACGTTCACGATCATGTTCGACACTGGGTCTTCGTAGATATGCAGCTCGTCCTTGCCGAGGCAGTCCTGCAGGAAGTCCTTGAGCGGGTTCCAGTCATAGAGACGCTTGGAATGAGTGGAGTCGTCCCATTCATCGGCTCGCACAAAGCCGTTGGTCCGCGCGAAAAACCGGTTGCGGGGGTGATCAGCGGGCCGCGATGGGTCGGCGTCGCCCAAGTGAACATTGGCCTTGTTCACCGGGTTGTAAAACGCCCGTGGTTCGCGCTCGGCCGCTTCGGCGAGCAGTTCGCGAACTCCTACCGCGCTCAAAAACCCCGGGAGCACAGCGCAGCCGACGTCGGCCAGCGCGGCCCGCACCGCAGCCACAACTTCATCACGACGGGGGCCGGTGGTCGCGATGGGGTAACGATCAGTGTCAATCAGAGCCCACGGTTCGAGCGCCGTTCCCATAAGCGCGGAAGCGTAGGCGACCGTTCCGGGGTGAGGGAAAAACTCTCCGATTAGATGGGTTCTCGATCTGGACCATGTCCAAACCATCCAGCTAGGCTTTCTTTAGTCCTGGAATCAGAAAGAGACCCCATGTCTGAAGAGAAGTGTCCGGTCCTCCACAACGACCACTCCGCCCGCGGTAGCCAGGCCAACCAGCACTGGTGGCCGAACCAGCTCAACCTCAACATCTTGAACCAAGGGAACCCATCGGCCGATCCGATGGACGAGGACTTCGACTATGCCGCCGAGTTCGCGTCGCTTGACTACGACGGCCTCAAGGCAGACCTCCACGCCCTGATGACCGATAGCCAGGCCTGGTGGCCCGCCGATTACGGCCACTATGGCCCGTTTTTCATCCGTATGACCTGGCACGCCGCCGGTACTTACCGCACCCACGACGGCCGCGGCGGTGGCGGCACCGGCCAGCAGCGATTTGCCCCGCTCAACAGTTGGCCCGACAACGGCAACCTTGACAAGGCTCGCCAACTACTCGAACCGATCAAGAAGAAGTACGGCCGCAAGATCTCCTGGGCCGACCTCCTCATCCTCGCCGGCAACGTGGCCCTTGAGTCGATGGGCTTCGAGACGTTCGGCTTCGCTGGTGGCCGCACCGACACGTGGGCGCCTGAAGAGGACGTCTACTGGGGACCCGAGACCACATGGCTCGACGATGAGCGCTACAGCGGCGATCGGGACCTGATGGAGCCACTGGGTGCGGTGCAGATGGGCCTCATCTACGTGAATCCCGAGGGTCCAAACGCCAACCCTGACCCGGTTGGGTCGGGCCGCGATGTCCGCGAAACATTCCGCCGCATGGCCATGAATGACGAAGAAACCGTTGCCCTCGTCGCCGGCGGCCACGCGTTCGGCAAAATGCACGGCGCCGGTCCAGAGGGTGACGTCGCCGCCGAGCCCGAGGGCGCACCCATGGAGCAGCAGCTCCTCGGCTGGAAGAACGACTTCGAGTCAGGCGTCGGCGTGCACGCCACCACGTCGGGTTTCGAAGGCGCATGGAACTCCACGCCCACAACATGGGACAACAACTACCTCGAGACGCTGATGGACAACGAGTGGGAGCTCACGGAGAGCCCCGCCGGTCACAAGCAGTGGCACGCTCCTGCGCTCGCTGGCACCGTCCCTGATGCTGGTGGCCGCGATGGCGTCCTCCACACGCCCCAGATGACCACCGCGGACATGTCCATGAAGATGGATCCGATCTACAACGAGATCAGCCAGCGGTTCCGCGATGACCAGTCGCAGCTCGACGATGCCTTCGCCCGCGCTTGGTTCAAGCTGACCCACCGCGATATGGGCCCGAAGGTCCGCTGCCTTGGCCCTGAGGTTCCGGCCGAAGAGCTGATCTGGCAGGACCCAATCCCGGCCGGTACCGAGCTCAACGACGAACAGACCGCCGCTGCCAAGGCTGCGATCATGGCGACCGGCCTGAGTGTCACCGACCTTGTCAGCACCGCCTGGGCGTCGGCATCGACCTACCGCGGTTCCGACATGCGCGGTGGCGCGAACGGTGGTCGAATCCGCCTCGCTCCGCAAAAGGACTGGGAAGCCAACAACCCCGCCGAACTCAGCCGGGTTCTGACCGCCCTCGCGGGTGTCCAGGCCGGCCTCGGCTTCGACATCTCGATGGCCGATCTGATCGTGCTCGGCGGTACCGCCGCCGTGGAGGCTGCTGCGACCGCCGGAGGCGTCGCCGTCAGCGTTGACGTCTCGACCGGCCGCGGCGACGCAAGCCAGGATCAGACCGACGAAGAGAGCTTCGCCTGGCTCGAGCCGCAGTGGGACGGTTTCCGCAACTACCTCGGCAAGGGCAATGCCCACGTCGCCGAGCACCTCTTGGTCGACAAGGCCCAGTTGCTCGGTCTCTCCGCCCCGGAGACGGCCGTGCTCGTCGCCGGTCTGCGAGTCCTTGGCGTGTCGACTGACGGCCACGGCGTCCTCACCGACCGCGTCGGTATCCTCAGCAACGACTTTTTCGTCAACCTGATGGACGTGTCGACGCAGTGGAGCGAGTCCGCCGCCGCTGAAGGCGTCTTCGAAGGCACCAACCGCGCCACCGGGGCAGCCCGCTGGAGCGGTACTCGAAACGACCTCGTGTTCGGCTCGAACTCAATCCTGCGAGCGATCGCCGACGTCTATGCGGCCGACGACGCTGGTGAAAAGTTCGTGCACGACTTCGCCAAGGCCTGGGTCAAGGTCATGGACGCCGACCGCTTCGACCTCGACTGAACGTCAGGTTGTCGTTCTGACGTATCGCAATGCGTCGTCCAGGCCCACCGTGGCTCGGACGGCGCATTGCGGACGCAGACCGGCGGGTTCGATGGTGACCGACGCGTTTACTCGGGCCAGGGGACGCCGTAGTCCTCGAACCACCAGCGAGCCTCGCGGATAGCATTCGGGTCGGTGCGCAGCCCCGGGTCTTGATTGAGCTGCTCGGGGGTGGGGCCGACCTTGTCGGCGATGACGGTCAGGGCGTCCTGGTCGAGCTCGTAGCACTTCACCGCATTGAGGCCGAGAAGCAGACGTGTCTCCTCGATCGGGATCTGCTGAAAGTCGGTCTCAAGGCGGGTCTTGGTGTTTGGCCACGATCCTTCGGGGTGCGGGTAGTCGGTACCCCACATGAGGGCGTCGACGCCATTGACGTAGCGGCGGCGCAACTCAACCTTGCTCATGGTCGACGCGCCGATAAAGACGTTCTCGCCGATGTACTCCGACGGCAACCGCTCGATGAGGCCGTGGGTACGGCTGCTCATCTTCTTGACCTTCCAGTTGGTGCCACCGAACATCACATCGGTCTTCCACATGAGGTCACCGAGCCACCACGAACCGCACTCGACCGGCGCATATTTGAAGTTCGGGAACTTATCGAATTTGCCGGACAAAAGGAACTGCCAGAGGGGGCGATGGGTCCAGAACGCGACCTCGAGCATGTACTGGGCCATGTTGTCGTTGTAAGACGCAGCATCGGCCTCGCCCGAGTGGGTGTGCACAACGAGGCCAGTCTCGTGGCAGGCCTGCCAGACGGGGTCATACATCTCGTGGCCGTACGACGGGGCGTCATGCCACATCGTCGGGATCATGATCCCCTTGATGCCGGGCTTATCAGCGAGAGCATGAATCTCTTTCACCGACTCCTCTACCCCATGGGTGACGGGGACGAGCGCCACGCCGGCCCGCCGGGGCGGGTTAGTGGCGCAGAACTCCTCAAGCCATCGGTTGTGGGCTCGAGCGCCCGCCCATGCCAGCTTTGGGTCGGTGATGGCTCCAGCGTGGAGGCCAGCGCCAAATGGCGGTGCTTCCATGCCCGTGACCGCGTCACCGTCGGCAAAGATCACTTCGCCCGCGATGCCGTCGGCGTCGAGGGCTTCGTCGCGGATATCGGGGTCGTAGGCGCCCTTGAGACCGTGCTCGTTCTCGCTCTCCCACTGCTCGACGTACTCGCCGTTCATTTCCTCGACCATGACGCGATGCTCATGGCGACCGGCCAGCCACTCGTCGAACTGTGGATGGACGGATGACTCTAGGTACTCGCGGTAGTCGTCAACGTACAGACCAGCGTGCGTGTCAGAGCTGATGATGATGTACGGAGCGTTGGACTGATCAACGCCTTCGAGCGGGTTGGGCATGGCACTCCCTCTGTCCACCGTTGCGGTGACTTGCACGGCGTTCTAGTATTACTTGCACAGTGTCCCAGAATACCGCTCAAGCCGTCAACACCGGCAGACGCGCCGGCCTTGACCAGGCCGACATGGTCGCCGTCGCGCTTCGCCTTGTCGAGAGTGGCGGCCCCGACGCGCTGACAATGCGCCGCCTCGCCGCCGAACTCGACGTCACCACCAACACCGTCTACTGGCACGTCGGCTCCCGTGACGAGTTGATCGCTGAGGTTATCCGCACCCGCTCGACGCAAATGGCCACCCGCGAGGTCGTCGGCACAACGGCGCGGGAACGCGTCGTCTCCGCCGCCCGCAACGTATGGGACAGCGCATTCGCCAACCGTGCGGTCACCTCGCTCGCCCACCAGACCGGCACGACGGCCCTGCTCGAACATCCGCTCGAAGTTGCGCTCGCTCACGAGATCGAAGCCGCCGGCCTCACCGGCAACGATGCAGCGCATGCACTTCGCTCGATCCTGTCGACCGTCGGCGGCTTCCTCGTCGGGGCACTTCGCGACGAATCGGCCATCCCTGCGAACCTGCGAGCTCCCGCACTGTGGTCGAAGACCGAAGCGGGCCTCGACGCCGAAACCGTCGACGCGTTGTCGGAGCCAATCGACCACGCCTCGGTCTTTGCCACAACACTCGACGCTGTGGTCGCCGCTTCCATTTCTGCCTAAGGTTCGCCTTCCACAGCAGGCACGTGAGACGCTGTCGGTATGGCTGAAGCACCACAGGCCCGTCGCGGTGAAATCGCCGGCTGGCCGAAGCTCGTGATCACGTACCAGACCGGCGATGGAAACATCGCCCCACTGCTCCCGGCCGGTATCGAGCCGACCGGCGACAACACCGTGCAGGTCGGGATCTATTGCGTCCCGATTCAAGGCGAACCCGAGTACGGCGTGTCGATCAAGGTCCCGGCCCGTTGGCAGGGCGTCAAGGGTCAGTACAACCTCGGCATGGGCATCGATCAGGAAGCGGCGGTCTTCATCTCCGGCGAACGGAATGGCCAACCGAAGTTCCTGTGTGACATCGACTATTACCGCCTCGGTGACTCGGTCGGCGCGCGAGCAACCCATCAGGGCTACACGTTTGTCGAGTATCACGGCACGGTCACCGGCGACGGGACTCCCGGGCCTGAGTACACCGAACACGAATGGTGGACGAAGTACAGCCGCGAGATTGGCGGCGGGGAGGGCTACGACTTTGCCCCCGTGGTGGTCGACGTGGCGACCACTATGCAGCCTGTTCACGTCGAACACCTCGACGGCGAAGTCACGCTGCTCGACTCGCCCTGGGATCCGGTCGCCCACTATCTACCGGTAGAAGGTGGGGTCGAAGCGATGCTTGTCACTCACCAGATGAAAGCCCGCGAGATCTCGAATGCCGGCCCGCTCGACCCCGACGCGTTCGGGGCTCATGCAGACGTGATCGGTGGAAGCCGGTGGCCAGGAACGGGTGGTGGGCCCCGGCGGGGCTGACCTCTGACGGACAACCCGACCACGCTCAACTGATGGCGGGTCGGTGCTGTCGAAGGTATGCGGTCGGCGTTCCCCACCTCGCAGCCAGACCTGATGGACACGCTGCTCTCCGCTCCCGCGGTCTGACTGAGGGAGACCGGATCCACTTCTGCCAGTTTGGCTAGCACTTGCTACGGTTCGGCCCATGGCGACCTCCTTCCAAGTCAACCGATCGTCCATCCGTGACACCCAGTTCGTCGGCCGCGATGGGCGCGACCTCTTGGCCGGCGAGGTGCGCTTCTCGATCGATCACTTCGCACTGACGTCGAACAACGTCACGTACGCGGTCGCTGGTGACATGCTCGACTACTGGGGGTTCTTCCCCATCGATGAACCGTGGGGCCACGTGCCGGTGATGGGCTACGGCGAGATCATCGAGTCGGCCAACCCCGACATTGCACAAGGGATGCGCTGCTTTGGCTTCTTCCCGATGGCCGACGAGCACGTTCTCCTCGCAGAGGCAACCGATGCTGGCCTGCTCGACATCGGCCCCCACCGGGTCAATCACGCGCCTGTCTACCGCCAGTTCGCAAACGTCGCCAAGGACCCGGCGCACGACCCCAACCGGGAAGCGCACGTGGCACTGCTTCGGGGCCTGTTCATGACCGGCTGGCTGGCTGAGGACCTCCTGTTCGACAACGACAACTTCGGCGCCGAAGCCACCATCATCACAAGCGCCTCATCGAAAACAAGCATTGCCACGGGCTGGACGGTGCAACAGCGAGGCGGCTTGAGCGTCGGCCTGACGTCGGAACGCAACCGCGAGTTCGTTGAGGGGCTCGGTTGCTACTCCGAGGTCATCACCTACGAAAACATCGCTTCGATCGACAATGCTCGTCGCTCCGTCGTGATCGACATGGCCGGAAACGGTCACCTGCTCGCTGACGTGCACAACCATTTCGGTGGCGAGTTGGCCTACTCGATGGCGATCGGTGGCAGCCACTGGGAGTCATTCGGCGACCGGCCCGAGATGGCGGGCCCAACACCCACGTTCTTCTTCGCACCGGGCCAGATCGAGAAGCGCAACACCGACTGGGGTTCGGGCGAACCGATGCGCCGCGTGGCAAAAGCGTTCGCTGCCTACATGCAGTTCACCGACCAATGGCTCGACATCGAGACAGCAGACGGCCCGGACGCACTCACCGACGCGTGGACTGGCTTGGTCGACGGCACCATCGCGCCGGCCACCGGCCTCATGCGATCGTTGACGAGGGGCTGACTGGCCCGGTCTAGGATCCCGGCTCATGGAAACCATGCCGGTTCTGGAGCAGTTGACTGCACGGTGCAAGCAGGCGGTCGCCGGCGACCGGGCCCGCGAGGACATCAGCGCGGTCATGAACGCGCTGTTCGAAGATCCCGCCACGCTCGCCGCAACGATCCCTCGGTTCCGCGACGATGAGGTCGCGACAAGTCCCCGAGGATTCCGGCTCGGTGGTGAGCACATCTGCTACCAGTCGTCCGACTTGACTGTGATGGTGCTCGACACGCTGCCCGGCGTGCTCCAGCCGCCCCACGATCACAACATGGTTGCATTGATTGGCGTGTTCGAAGGCTGCGAGGAGCAACGCTTCTGGGCGCGGGCGGAGGGGGGCATCACGCCCGCGGCTGGCCGCATGCTCGAGGCGGGCGAAGTGGTCGTCCTCGGCGAGCGAGCGATTCATGCGATCAGTGCACCAGCTCACACCCCTGCCCGTGCGATTCACGTGTACCTGGGCAACATCGATGGCGTCGACCGGTCGGTCTTTGACCCCGACACGCTCGAGGAGCACCCGATGAGCAGCGAGCGCTACGACGGGTACTGTCGCCCGGCCTAGGGCAACCACGAAGGCACTCGGTCCACCGGCTCGATCTGGCCACACAGCGCGCTGATCGCGGCCATGAGTTCATCGGTGACCGCACGCTTGTTGCTGGCGGTCGGCTGCCCAGTACCGAGGGCGCCGAGATCGATCGGTGCACCGATACGGACCTGTACGGAGGCATGCCGGTAGGGCAGTTTGTGATCGACAGGGAGGGCCACATCGCTTCCGATGATCCCGACAGGAATGAGTGGAGCACCCGACCGGAGTGCGAGATGGGCGGCGCCAAGATGGCCTTCAAGGAGACGACCGGTGCGGCTGCGAGTGCCTTCCGGAAAGATCCCAATCACGTGGCCTGCGCCGAGTCGGTCCAACGCGAGGCGAAGGCTTTGCCCGATGCCTCGCCCGCTCCGGTCTATTGGGATCATGCCGGCGCGAGGAAACACATAACGGGTCACGCGGTTGGTCATGTACTTGGCCTTGCCGAGGAGGGTGACGGGACGGCGAAGGTCGGTCATCAGTAAGGGCGAGTCGAGGAACGAACGATGGTTCGCAGCAACGATGGCCGGGCCGTCGACCGCTATGTTCTCCGCTCCGTCGATGCCGATGTCGAGCCATCAGTGTGTGAGCACTGGGGTGATGAGCCGAAGTGGTCGCTGCCAGGCCCCCACGGCTGCCGGGTCGGCCTCGGTGAGGAGTTCAGAGGCGATCGCCTGACGCTCACCACCGAGGCCTGAACGGGGGGTGTCGAGGTCGGTGGTGAGCGTCATGCGTTGCACGGTACGAATCGCTTACGAACGGCCCGTGTAGCACTCGTGAACCTCGTGTTACGCGAGGGCGTTTTATCGTCAAATGCCGTTCAGCTGCACATGTGTCGGGTCACGAGAGCTGAACGATCGCTTCGTGCTCGACTGCAACGACAAGTTCATCACTCACCGTCATGCGCATGTCCACGACCGCACGCTCACCCGCTCGCGTGGTGAACCGGTCAATCTCCCACGACTCGATCACCACGGTGTCGCCCGGCCTGACCACACCAAGATGCCGAATACGACTGCGGGTGTGAACCCACGGACCGTCAACGAGTTGCCGCGTGAACACTCGGTTACCCAGGGACGGCCACACGACCGGATGTACGAGGTTCTCGTTGCGGTAGAGACCGAGATCTTCACCGCAGCGGCCGGCGTAGCCAGCCCACGAATCGGTTATCACCTCGACGAGGGGTTCCAGCCGGTCACCGTCGGGGTCAGGCGGCGCCGCCGAGACCCGCTCTGGCACCAGGACGGCGCAGGCTCGGCCATCGACCGAGGCCGTCACTTCGTTCTCGTCGCCACCTATGACCACGAGCTCATCGGCCAGAACCGGACCACGAAACCGGACCTCGTGACCGCCACCGGTCACCCAGTCGGTACCCCATGCCTCAGCGACGGGTCGGGTGGCGTAGGCAAAGATCGTCGTTCCAGCGACGACAGCACCTGCGTAGCCCGCGGCGAGTCCACCCTCGACGGCATGCACCGGGTTATCGGAGTGTTCTTCGAGGTTGACGGCATTGATCGACCAGTCCGGAAACAACATCGCAACATCTTGTCCCAGGCGAGCGGGCAAGGACCGAACTCCCTTCGACCACGAGCACACCGTCTCCACCGGACCGAGCCGAAGACTTTTTCGCCACGCTCCCCAACAGACGCCGTAGCCTCCGACGGGTGAGCGACTTCTCCTTCGACTGGCGAGCGTTCTCTACCGGGGCACGAGACATCATTGCGCTCGGATTCCCCGGCATTCCGGTGGGCATGGTGATCGGTGTCGTGATCACCGAGTCGGGCATCGGTGACCTTGCCGGCTGGGTTGGATCGTGGGTCATCCTTGCTGGGGCCGCGAACCTCGCAATGCTCGAGTTGATGGCCGAACAAACCAGCGCGGCGGTCGTTCTGCTCACCGTGGCATTCATCAACTCTCGCCACGCGATGTACTCCGCTGCACTCCGGCCGAGATTTGCCGGCTTCCCGCGTTGGTTCCGCTTCGTGGGGCCCTACTTCCTGATCGACCAGGTCTTCGCGCTCGCCGCCTCACAGCCCGTCGACATGCCGGACCGTGAGCGGATGTGGAACTACTTCGGCTCGGCGATCACCCTCTGGGTGCTGTGGGTCGCGTCGGTCACCGCCGGCCTCTTCCTGGGCGACATCATCGATCCTGACTGGCAGCTGACCTTTGCCGTTCCCCTGCTCTTCGCCGGGCTGATGCTGCTGAGCATCACCAACCGTCCGGGCATCGTTGCCGCCGCGGTTGGCGGTGGTGTCGCCCTGCTTACCGCCGGCTTTCCCCAAGGCTCCGGCGTACTCATTGCGATCATTGCTGGGGTGAGTGCCAGCACCCTCGCCGAGACTCGGTTGGGAGCAGCCTCGTGAGCGTCTGGGCAACCGTCCTCGCCGCCGGCATCATCACGTACCTCAGTCGCGCGTCGTTCATCACCGCCGGCGACCGGATCACGTTGCCGCCAACCGTTGAGCGCTCGCTCCGCTACGTCGCCCCTGCGTCGTTTGCAGCGATCGCCATACCGGCGACCCTCAACGGTGATCGGTTCGCAAATTTCGGCGATGACTGGCCGCGCGTCATCGCCGTGGTCGTCGCCTCGGTGGTCATCGTGCGGTGGCGCAACGTTCCCGCCAGCCTGCTGATCGGGATGGCCACCCTCTGGCTGATCCTCGGCGTCAGCTGAACCCGTTGGTGGAGAGGTTGAGGCCCTCAATCCCAGTCCTTGGGTGCATCTCCTCGTAGGTGCGGGTGTAGCCGGTGTGGCTGAGCTTCCAACCGTCATCGGTCTTCACGTAACGATCCTCGTAGAACGCTGCGCCACGGAGGTTCACACCGAAATCGGTGATGATCACCTGATCTTCGAGCTTCCAGATGCCCGTGGCAGTGCCATCGTCGAACACATCGATCTCGGGATGGTGGCAGGCGTGACTCGACAGGAACTCGGGCCGCCCCATGTTCTTGTGGAGGAAAGCGATGATCCCGGCGAGGTCATCGAAGCTGTAAGTGCCGTCGGAGTACGCGGCGGTGCAGTTGTCGGTCATTACCGTGTGGAGGTCGTCGAAGCGGTGCTGATCGACCAGCCGCAGGTAGGCGTACTTGCAGCGCTTGATGAGCTCCATCTCGACGAGGAGTTCGGGCGTGACGGACAGGGGCTCGCTCATTCCCCCATGCTTGCCTACGCCGTCAATGGAAGCGATTCGTAGCGGCGCACAAAACTTCCCGGGGCAAAGCGCCCGGCCGCTGCGTCGACGACAAAGGAGGGAAATCGCTCGAGTAACCGACCGAGCACAACGCGGGCCTGGAGCCGCGCCGCTGACGCCCCCAGACAGTGGTGTGCGCCGTAGCCAAGGCTCAACATCTTGTCGATGGCGCGCCCGACGTCGAGATCGCCAGCACGGGCACCAAATTCCCGCTCGTCTCGGTTGGCCGAGCCGTACAGCAGCAAAACCTTGTTGCCCTCAGGAACCGTTTGGCCGTGGAGCTCAACCTCGGTGGTCGTGGTGCGGGCCAGGTTCTGCACCGGTGAGGTGAGTCGCAGAAGCTCTTCGACTGCGTCCTCGATCCGTGTTGGGTCATCGAGCAGTCGCTGCCGTTCGTCACGGCGTTCGGTCAGTAGCTCAGCCGACCCACCGAGCATGCCGGTCATCGTGTCGTTTCCGCCGGTGACCATCGTGAAAACGAATCCGACGATCCAACCAGCGGACACGACGCCCTCGCCCACTGCGATCAGATCGGTCACGAGGTCCTCCCCCGGTTCGATCTTCTTCATTTCCAGAAGCTCGGTCGCGTAGGTGAAAAGTTCGAGCGCCGCGTCCATCGCTGTCTCAATCCTGCCGGCAGCGTTCGCGGCAACGATGGCGTTGGTCCAACGGTCGAAATTGTCGCGGTCGGCGGTTGGCACACCGAGATAGTGCGCAACGACGAACGACGGCAACGGCTTGAACAAGGTGCCAACGATGTCGATCGGTTGCCCGCCCGCGTCGGCGATGTGGTCGAGACGAGCGTCGACAAACTCGCGCACAGCGGCCTCGATGTACCCCACGCGGCGGGGCGTCATCTGCTTGCCTACCAACCGACGCATTGCGGTGTGGTCGGGCGGGTCCATCATCACAATCGGCTGCTGGCCCTCCTCGAACATCGCCATGGCATCGGCGTTCGGTGTGAGCCCCTGCGCTGATGAGAACGTGGCGGTGTCGCGCACTGCGGTGAACACGTCGGCGAACCGCGACAGCACCCAGAAGTCGACGTTGTCACCCTCAGCCGGCACGAAGTGCACAGGCGAGTCATCACGAAGAGTTCGGTAGTCCTCCCACGGTGACCGCCAGGTCTCGCCACTGCGAAGAAAAAAGCTGCCGCTCGCCATAGGCGAAGCATTTCATCTCTGCGAAACCCCTTGGTCAATGCATCGCTGCACCAAAGGCGAGCGACGTCAGTCCAAGAGGCCGCTGAGTTGCTCGCTGATCTCCTCAGGCGAGACCGTTGGGCCGAATCGCTGCACGACCTCGCCGCTGGCGTTCACCAGAAACTTCTCGAAATTCCAGGCCACATCGGACGTCTCCCCGGTGCCGGGCTGCTCGGCCTTGAGCCACGTGTAGAGATCGGCTGCGCCGTCACCGTTGACATCAATCTTGGCGAACATTGGGAAGTCGACATCGAAATTCTCCGCGACGAAGGCCCGGATCTCTCCGGCCGTTCCCGGCTCCTGGCCGCCGAACTGGTTGCACGGGAAAGCCAGAACCTGGACCCCGTTCTCGTCATGATGAAGCGCACGCAGACCTGCGTACTGAGGCGTGAGGCCTCAAGCGGATGCGACGTTGACGACGAGGCAGGCCGAGTCAGCGAAATCCGAGAACGAGACCTGCTCACCATCAAGCGACGCCATTTCGAACTCATGGAAACGGCTCATACGGCAACAGGGTAGCGGCCTGCGCGGACTGCCAGGTCAGGCCTTGGTCCGCTTCTCCGACCAGTGCGATAACGCTCCAGTTACCTGGAAGCGTTCAGGACGCTGCTCCGCAACGAGTGCCTCGGTAGCGAGCCACAGTCGCTTGAGCCACCGCACCCGACCACTGTCGGGGTCGTCCTCGTAGGTCCGGCGGCCGTGCAACACGTGATAGTTGTTGACGAACTGCATGTCGCCGGACTCGAAACGCATCTGCACCCAATGCTCGGGATCATCGACCAGCGTCGAGTACGCCTTCATCGCCGTCTTCTGCATGTCGGTCAGGCGCGGCGTCGTTTCGTGACGCTGTGACGCCAGCACGAACTGCGGGATGTAGCGGATGAAAAGTCGATCGCCGTGCCGGGTGAACGCGGGAATGTGGTAGCAGGGCTTGCCCCCCTCGGGCTGCTCACCGCGGTAGTCGTAGGGCAGGCCCTCGTAGAGCGCCGCCGCAAGCTCAGGGTCTGACTCGGCCAGCAGGTTGTGGCAGAGCAACGCGTTGGAGATCAGGCTCTCGCCGCCCGAAATACCGGGGTCGAGGCACAACAAGCCCACGAGATCGGAGCCGTCGGAATGGAACCCGAGCGCCGCGCCACCCATCTCGTAACCCCGGATGTTCGGATCATCAGGCGCCTTGCCGCCGTCCTTGACATCACCCAACACGTGGCCGAGCGCGTTTTGAGCCCAAGGGACGCCAAGGTGCATACCGATACCCCAGTAAATCCACGACGCATCGTCGAACCCGAGGCGGTCGACCGGCAGACCCGAGATGCGGTGAAAGCCACGGCCATTGATCAACTCGTCGGTCATGTCGGCAAGGACCTTGGACAGCGTCGGCAGTGGGAAGTGCTCCTTGTCCACGTCGAGCACCTCGTTGGTGTGGGCACGGGCAACACCGAGAGCCACCTCAAGTTCAGCGATCTCGGGGTTGGTCAGGTGGTGGGTCCACACCGAAGGGTCGCTCACATCGGCGGCGCGCCACTCGGCGTGTCGTTCGAGCGGCCCGACTGTTTCAGACAACGCTTTTTCGGCAATATCAGGTTCCTCCGCTCGTCGGGGCGGCTTGGGGGCCGCGAATGAGCTGACCAGGTAACTCCCCAGTTGCTTCGCCATCGCGATAGGTCTCCACCCCGGCGACGAAGGTGTGGCGGTAGCCGTCAGCTCGCTGCACGATTCGACGACCACCGGCCGGCAGGTCGTAGAGCAACTCAGGTTGGTGTACACGGAGGCGGTCGAAGTCGATCACGTTGAGGTCGGCGCGGTACCCCGGCGCGATCACGCCCCGATCATCGAGGCCCACAACCGCCGCCGTATCGGCGCACTGCCGCTTGATCAGGAACTCGAGTTCGATCTTCTCACCCTTGCGATCGCGGCCCCAGTGCTGCAGCAGTGTGGTCGGGAACGAGCCGTCGCAGATCGTGCCAACATGCGCCCCGCCATCGGAGAGCGCCGGAACGGTATACGGGTGGGTGAGAAGCTCTCGAGTGCCGTCGAGGTTGCCTTGCCCAAAGTTCGAGAACGGCACCCACAGCATCGCAGTGCCGTCGTTTTCTAGCATCGCGTCGAGCGCGACCTCAGGGGCCGTTTGGCCGGTGCGCTCGGCGATCGCCAGCACGGAGTCGTTGGGGTCGGGTTCGTAATTCGGATCCTCGCCGAGAGGGAACATAATGTCGTACTTCTCGATCAGCCGGCCGCCGACGGCCTGCATGTCCTTGCCACCCGCTGCGTCGAGCAGACGAGCTCGGAAGTTGGGGTCGCAAAGCATCTCGGTGCGTTCGGCTTGATGAAGACCGGCGACCTCGAGGTACACCGGGTTGACGAGGAACGGGTTGAGCGTGCATTCGAAGCCGAGAAGCACCCCGATCGGCCGCACTGCGGTCTGGCCGGTGACGCGGAGCCCATCGTCTCGGGCGTTCTCGATGTGTTCGAGGATGCGCCGGTGATAGTCGTAGCCGCGGGGTGATTCGACAAGCGTGAAGCTGACGGGGAGCCCCGACGATTCGGTCATTGCCCGCACGAGCGCAAACTCACCGTCGATGTCGGTGAAGTCGCTCACGAGCTGCAGCACCCCGCGACCCGTGGTACCGATCGCCTCGGCGATCCCCACAAGCTCGTCTCGCGCTGCGGTGAGGGTAGGTGTCGGCTCGCCGAGTGAGGTCTTGTGATTCTGGGTGCGGCTGGTGGTGAAGCCAAGGAAGCCAGCGTCGATCCCTTCGGCCGCGAGGCGTCCCATCTCAGCGATGTCGTCTGGTTCGGCTTCCTCACCCTTGGCCCCGCGCTCCCCCATCACGTGCAGGCGCAGAGCGGCATGCGGAACCTGTGCCGCAATGTTGATGTCCTTGGGCCCGTCAAGGGCATCGAGGTACTCCGCCAGCGTATTCCACTCCCAGGTGAGGCCTTCGTGAAGCGCGGTGCCGGGAATGTCCTCCACTCCCTCCATCAACTGCACCAGACGTTCGTGATCGGTGTCGTGACACGGTGCAAAACCAACACCACAGTTACCGAAAACAACCGTTGTGACGCCGTGCCACGATGACGGCTGCATCGTCGCTTCCCACGTCGCCTGGCCGTCGTAGTGGGTGTGAATGTCGACAAAACCGGGCGCCACGACCATGCCCGATGCGTCGACTTCGCGTTCGCCGCTGCCTTCGATCACACCGACCGCAGTGACGATGCCGTCGTCGATTGCCACATCTGCAACTCGGCGAGTTGCACCGGTGCCGTCGATGAGCGTTCCGCCGCGAATGACCAGATCGTGCGATGCCATAGCTCCATGATGCCGGTAGTAGGCCATGGCGTCACGTTCGTGGCAGTCTTGGGCTATGTCGCGCCCGTACCCACTGCAGGTTGCTGCCGAGATCCGGGCGGTCGGTGAGTTCGGTTCATTTGCGCTTGGCGCCCCCGTTCTGCGGCGATTCCTGCCGACCGGGAGCCGACCCGTCTTCGTGATGCCGGGGTTTCTTGCCGACGACATCAGCACGAGTCCGCTGCGCAAGGTGCTCGACGCGCTCGGTCACACTACATACGGCTGGGATCTTGGTCGCAACCTCGGGCCTACCCCCCAAATCCTCGACGGCATCGTCGAACGCCTCGATGAACTCCACCAAAAATACGGCGAGATTGACATCATCGGCTGGAGCCTCGGTGGAATCTACGCCCGCGAACTGGCGCGCATTGCGCCCCACGCGATCCGCCAAGTCATCACCCTCGGCAGTCCATTCCAGATCGAAACACCCAGCGACAGCAATGCGTCGGCGGCGTACCGCTCGCTCAGCCACCTTCACGCTCCCGAACTCGAGATGCGCGTCCCCGCATACGTCCGCGAACCGCTCGAGGTGCCCGCCACGTCGATCTACACACGCAGCGACGGCGTGGTCCGGTGGCAGCACTGCCTCAACCACGACGAGGACCACACCGAGAACGTCGAGGTCTACGGAAGCCATTGCGGCCTGGGTTTTAACCTTGCCGCGCTGATCGTGGTCGCCGACCGCCTCGCCCAGCCGATCGGAGGCTGGCGGCCATTCCGGGTACGACGGACGTTACGAACATTGTTTCCAACCGCGCCGACCTACCGCGTTCCGGCCGCCTGATTTCGCGTTCCTGATCAGCGGATCAGGTCGCCAGCTCGGGCCGATCCCGGAAGTGCTCCAAGGCCTCCGGGTTGGCCAACGCCTCCACGTTCTTGATCGCGCGTCCCGTCACGATGTCGCGCACCGCGAGCTCGGTGATCTTCCCGCTTCGAGTACGAGGGATGTCATCAACCGCCGCGATGACGGCAGGTACGTGGCGCGGGGTGACCTCGGCGCGGATCCGCGAGCGGATCACCGTACTGAGCTCGTCGCTGAGGTCGTGGCCCGCTGCCATCTTCACAAACAAAACAATCCGCGTGTCGTTCTCCCACGGTTGACCGATGACAACGCTTTCCTCGATCTCGGGCATGGTGTCGACCCGACGGTAGATCTCGGCGGTTCCAATGCGCACCCCTCCCGGATTGAGGGTGGCATCGGAGCGGCCGCTGATGACATAGCCACCCCAGAGACTGCGCGAGATGAAATCGCCGTGATGCCACATCCCCTCGAATCGGTCGAAGTACGCAGCGTCGTAGCGCTCGTGATTGGGATCGTCCCAGAAGTGAAGCGGCGTTGAGGGGAACGGGGCTCGGCACACGAGTTCGCCCTCGACGGTGGTGGCCACCGATGCACCGTGCTCGTCGACCACGTCAACGTCGATCGCGAGTGCCGGGGCCTGAATCTCACCTGCGTGCACTGACGCGAGCGGGTTCCCAATGACCAGACATCCGCAGAGATCAGTGCCACCCGACATCGACACCAGATGGACATCGGTCTTGATCGCGTCGTAGACGAACTCGAAGCCTTCAGGGTTCAGGGTCGACCCGGTCGAGGTGAGTGTCCGAACGCTCGACAGGTCGTGGGTGTCGATCGGCCGGATCCCAGCATGGGCGCATGCGTCGAGGAACTTGGCCGACGTACCGAGCAGTGTTACGCCCACCTCGTCGGCGAGATCGAACACCCGGTTGTGATCAGGCCATGTCGGTGCGCCGTCGTACAACACCAGTGTCGCATCGGCCGCGAGGACCGAAGCGAGCCAGTTCCACATCATCCAGCCGGCCGTCGTGAAATAGAAGACCCTGTCGCCGGGCCGGATATCGCAGTGCAGCACCTGCTCGGTGAGGTGCTTGAGAAGTACCCCTCCCGTCCGGTGCACGATGCACTTCGGCTTCCCGGTCGTGCCCGAGGAAAAGAGGACGTACCAGGGATGATCGAAGGGCAACGACTCGAACGTGATCGGCGCAGCCGCGACCCCATCGAGCCATCCAGGTTCGATCACGACAACCGAGGCGACGCTCGGCAACGCGCGGCAAACCTCCTGGAGACGGTCGAGGCAATCATGGCGCTTGCCGTTGTAGACATAGTCAGGCACGGCGAACAACACGAGCGGTTCGATCTGCCCAAACCGGTCGACCACGCCATCGACGCCGAAATCCGGTGACGTCGACGCAAACGTCGCACCCAGCCCAGCTGCGGCAAGCATCACTGCGTAGGTTTCGGGCCGGTTCGGCAGCCACGCAGCGACGCGATCGCCAACCCCCACCCCCGCGTCACGGAGCACAACCTGAATACGAGCGACCATGTCGTGGAGTTCGGCCCGTGTGAGGTCAATGGCTTCGCCGTCCTCACCCCGGAATATCATCGCCATCTCGTTTGTCGGTTGGCCGAGCAGGTTCTCGGCCACGTTGAGCATCGCGTCGGGAAGGAATCGGACGTCACGGAAACGTTCGGCATCTTCGATGAGTCGCTCACCTCGATCGCCGATGACGCCGAAGGTGTCCCACACAAGCGCCCAGAACTCACCCCGTGAAGCGATGCTCCACTCGTGAAAGCGTTCGTAGGCCGTCACTGGGTCAGCCGGCAGTTCAAGCCCAACCTCAGCCGCTGCCGCCGTCATGAACCGGTACAGGTTGGTGTTTCGAACCAGCGCAGGATCGGGTGACCAGAGAGGCGCATCGATCATGCCCCCACACTACGGTCTCGGCGTGGCCTCGATACCGAGAGCGGCTGTGCGCCGACCGATCAGCTATGGCATCACCACTGTCGTGGCATTGCTGTTCATGGTGCTCACCCCCGCCGTACTCCCACTGTTGTATCTGACCGACTTAGTCACCGGTCATGCCCGCGGCAAACGCAGCCGCGTGTGGTTGCTGTTCGGGGCCACAATCTGGTTCGAGTACCTCGGTATCTTCGGCGCGACCGCTCTTTGGGTTCGTTTTCTGGGGGGCCGCATCAATCCCGGCGGCTGGGTGGCGGCGAACTACCGGCTGGAGTTCTGGTGGTGCCGCAGCCACCTGCACAATCTTCGACGGTTCGCTGGGGTGAAGATCAACCTCCTCGACGTCGACCCGCTCCGCGGTGGCCGCTCGATCGTGGTCTCGCGACACTCCAGTCACATCGACGCAATCGTGCCACTCACCGTGCTCGAGATAGCCGATCGGACTCCTTGCTACACGCTCAAGCAAGACCTCCAGTGGGCGCCAGCAATGGACCTCGTCGGGCAACGCACCCACAACGTCTGGATCGACCGTACGCCACAGCCCGGCTCACCGATGATCGCTGAGATCGAGCAACTTGCCCGCGACATGCCCCCCGATGGCAGCGCCGTGATTTTTCCGGAAGGCACCTTTCGAACGCTTGAGCGACACGACCGAGCGATCGAACGGCTCCGACGAACCCGTCCTGAGTTGGCCGACCGTGCCGACCGCCTCCGCTACGTGCTCCCGCCCCGACCAGCCGGAACGCTTGCCCTGCTCCACGGGGCACCAGACGCCGACATCGTCATCCTCGCCAACGTTGGCACCGAGGGCCGCAGCGAAATCACCGACATCATCGCCACGATCGACGAACCGCACCCGATCACTGTCATGGCCACTCGCTACGCCCGTGCCGACGTCCCCAACGACGACAACGAGTTCACCGAGTGGCTCGTCGACCGCTGGCTCGACATGGATGATTGGATTCACGCGCAGTTGACGGCAAATTCGCACCCGGTGGCGGCGACTGACCACACCCCGGTCGAGCCATGAGCGGCCAACTCGGCGCGCTCGACCGCGTCGACTGGGGCACCGGCTTCTTCTTCGAGGCGGCGGCCGATCTCCGACCGATGCGTTGTCGGTCCAACCCAACCAACCACGAAGACATGGTTCACGCCGCCCACAGGTCCTCGTTCGTGCCCCACCGTCCGACCGTGGAGATCAGTACATGACGGCACCTCCTGCCGACCCCAACGACCTTGCATTCGCAATCGATCTCGCTCGCCGTGCCGGCGCAACCACCCTCGCACTCTTCCAAAGCCGCTCGCTTCAAGTCGACTACAAGGGCGATGGATCGCCGGTGACCGCCGCCGACCTTGCGGCCGAGACCTTCATTCGGAAGCGCCTGGCGGACGTGCACCCAGGCGACGGAATCGTTGGCGAAGAACACGGTGAGCAAGACACGGCCACCGGACGGACCTGGGTCGTTGACCCGATCGACGGGACCAAGGCGTTCACCAAAGGCGTTCCGCTCTACGCCACGCTGATCGCGATGATCGACGAACACGGTCCCGCTATCGGCGTGATCCATCTGCCCGGGCTCGGCGAAACCGTCGCAGCGGGCCGAGGCCTGGGCGCTACCTGGAACGGTGAGCCGTGCCGAGTGTCAGACCATGTTGGCGTCGACGGCGCCTACGTCATGACGAGTGGCTTCTCCTATTGGCCCGACGACGCACTCGACGCCGTGCTCACGAGCCCTGCGGTCTTGCGCACCTGGGGTGACGCCTACGGCTACGCGCTGGTCGCGACCGGCCGAGCCGAGGCGATGATCGACCCGTTGGCCAACCCATGGGACATCGCGCCGATTTCCATAATCATTCCCGAGGCGGGCGGGACGTTCTCCGGCTTCGACGGCCACACCGGACCCGACACCTGGCAGCGTGGCTCCGGCATGGCGACGAACGGCTCAGTCCACGCAGAGCTGCTCGGGCTGTGGGGAGCCGGCTAACAAGAAGCCGTGGCGCAGCAGCCGATCACGACGCCAGTTGTCCGAAGATCTCCTGGTAGCCGGCATCGGGCTCAGATGGAGGACTACCGAGTTGGCTCTCGCATGTGACTCCTGCTTCTGGGGCAGTTTCTGAGACTCGACCCAACTGAACTTCGGCGAATTCGGTGACGACGGAGTCGCTGATGCGCTCCACCGCAACCTGGCGCTGCCACGCCGACAGCACAATTGGGTTCTTGAGCCCGGGATAGGGGGCGGCAAGGTAGTGGCCGTTCGAAGAGACGAGCGCAGCGATCGCATCGACCTCGTTGACCGGGAGATCCGGGTCGTATGCGATCCAGATCGCACCGTGCTCCATCGAGTGCACAGCCGTCTCGGCTCGAATCGGCTCGGTGTAAAAGCCGCATGCCTGCCAAACCGGGAAGTGTGAGCCGCTCGTTGGTGGACTGGTCGAGTACTCGACATCGCACAGAACGTGGTCGGTGCCGTCGGAGTTAGATTCAACTACGACGCCAAGTCCGAGAGCGACCGGATCCGGTTGCTCAACCGCTGGGCACAGATCCCCATCCTCGCTCCCTTGGAGCTCGTCTCTCGCTGGCGAGAGACCACACGACGCCGCGCTGAACACAAAACCAGCCAAACAACCAGCGAACAGTCCATAACGACAAGCGTGGCGACCCATGGGCCACCACGCTACCGAGTTCTCAAGGTCGAGCTAGATCAGCTCGGGTCAGAAAGAACGACCCGCAAGCGCTGGGGCATCAGACTCGATCAGGTTGATTTCTTCCATACGGTCGGCGAACACCGAAGCCTCGGCGATGCCCTTCGCGTAGACCGCCTTGCGACGGGCGACCCGGCCGGTGACCTCGGACGGGTCTGGCGTGTCGGCGACGTACTGCGCTTCGATGCCTTCCTGGAGCATCAGGAGCGCTTCCGAACGAAGCTGGCTGACGCGGGACTCGGTGACACCGAGGAAGTCCGCCAGATCCTGGCTGGTGTGGCCTTCGAGGAAGTAACCGACCACAACGAGACGATGCCGCTCAGGTAGGAGTGCGACCGCGTCTCGGAGGTAACCGTGCAGTTCGCGGGATTCGAGCTCGTTGGACGGCTCGGGAGACTGTTCATCGACAAGTACGTCAACGAGGGTGAGGTCCTTTTCGACCTCGTCAGAGGTCTCGTGCTCGAGTGCGATCACGACGCTGCGGTATAGGCGGTCCTGGAGACGATTGAGTTCGCTCTGACTCATCCCGAGCGCCTCAGCCATCTCTTCCTTGTTCGGCACTCGACCGAGATCGGTAGCGAGGCACTGTTCAGTATTTTCCAGCTTCCGAGCAAGGCTGCGAACCGAGCGGGGCGCCCAGTCGGCCGCACGAACAGAGTCGAGGATCGCTCCTCGGATGCGCTGAGCGGCAAAGCGCTCGAACGGCACGCCACGGTCTTCGTCGTAGCGACGAGCTGCTTCGACGAGGCCAAGGGCACCGGATCGGGCGAGTTCATCACGGTCGACGTGGCGGGGAAAATGAACTGCCACCTGGAACACGATGTACTTCACCAACGGAAGGTTCGCCTCAATCATCTCGGCCAACTCGGCCGGCATCGAATCGGCTCCTTGCGTGAGTCGAACCCGCCGCCGTGAGGCTCGAGTACTCCGCTTTCGCTGTTCCATTTCGCCCTGGTACATCGCCGAATCTCCATCACTGCAATTGGGGAGATCTCACCCCAACACTCTTCCAACAGAGAAGCCTTCGACAGGATTCGGAACGACCTTTAGCGATTTTCCGACATTTCTCCAAAATTGGTCGAATCGTTGTCGTCTCGAGCAATCTTCGGAAGATACCGGCGCAGCCTTAACCTCTCTTTGGCTGATTTCGCAAGAAATCTCCACGAAACCCGCCGAGGCAATCAGACGAAGGTCGACATGCCCTCGAAACGCACCGGCTTCACGCCTCGATCAGCGAGCGCCTCGAGAATCGACACCGTGTCGTCGACCCCAGCCAGACCCGCGGCACCTGAGCCGAAACGGCCCTGCAGTACCTCGAGCGTCACGACCGTAGCCATCGCACCGGCGGCGACCGCTGGGCGTTCGGCCGCCCCAAAGACCGAGACACGACGTTCCACGCCAACGCGGCCCCGCAACTCGACCCGCACAGCGCCGATCCCCCCTTCGGGGTGTGGACGACGCAACATTGGCAGCGGCGCCGTCAGGCGGTCGCGACGGGTTGCGGCTTGCCGAGCAGTCACCCGTTGGACCCGATCGAAGTGACCGGCGAGCAGCAACGGGTCGGGCAGTGCGGCTCGGTAACAGTCGCGCCCCCCAACCGGATCAGGAAACCACGCAAGCTCGCGGCCGGAGCCGCCGGCGCGTCGCGTCCACCGACCATCTCGCCAATCGACGCCGGTGGAGCTCAGGGCCCGGTGATGCTGGCGAGCGCAGGCCGGACCACCAGTACCAACTTTTGCGACATGGATTTCGTCGACCTCGTCATAATCACGAGCGCCGTGGCGAGCCAACAGACACGTCAGCCCAGGCATGAACCCAGCACCGACCACAACAGGAACGCCGTGATAGCCGGCCTCGTCATCGAGGGCGAGGAGGCGACGTACCTCCGAGGTTTGGTTCGATGTCGTGATCGTCGGTACGCCCACATGGACCGCGCGGCGCGCCAGCGAAACCTGGGTGCCTGGTGGTGTGGCGATGACAACTGCGTCGTAGCGGCCTTCAATTCGGCGGCCGCTCCCCGGCGTCAACCAACCATCAAAGGACGAGGTCAGCGCGCCAAGCCGTTCCTCGTTCGGATCCCGGACCTCGAGAACATCGACCAGTCCTGTGGAACGCAACTGCCGCGCGATACGCGAACCCGTGGCGCCGGCACCGAACAGCAGGACACGGCTCATCAGCGAAGGTCGTCGCCGCGCAACTCGCGCCAGCCGCCGGTCTGCGGTGGCACGCCGCCACTCCCCCGAACACGGATCGCAGCTGCGACCGCAATGCCAACCGTAATGGCGACGACGGTTCGGCGAATCACTGCGATAAATCCTGCGCCCATGGACCCTCCCGACGATTCGACACGGGCGCCACCGGTGCAAACACCGGGGCACAAAGCGTGGGGCTAGCTGGAGTCGAACCAGCGACCTCACCCTTATCAGGGGTGCGCTCTAACCAACTGAGCTATAGCCCCGTGCGGCGGACAACGCTACCGGTCGTCTTCGGTATTGGCCACCTCGTTAGGAGCCTCATCGTCGGAGATCGCGTCGGGCTCTGCGCCAGCCGTGAAGTCAAGGGCCTCATTGGTGTCGATTGCCATCGACGCTGCCGTCGCCAGCACGGGGATCTCATCGCTGTCCGTATCCGGTTCAGACGACTCAGCAAACGCTGGCTCCTTCACGGCGTTATGTGGCTGTTCGGGCATCGGAATCTGCCCGGGGCCTGGGATCGGGGCCGGAGGGACCGTTACCGGACCAGGGGCACCGGTGATGCGCGACATCACACCGCGACGCGGCCGAAGTCGTTTGGGCCGAGGGCGAGCTGTCTCTTCCTCGACGACCGTGAACCGGACGCCGCCGCTCAGATCTGAGATCAGGTTGAACAAAACTGCCATAAGCACAGTGAAGCCCGACCCGGCGACCACCAGGACGAGACCACCGATGGCGCTCGCACGAAACAGCTGATCTGCATTGAACGTGAAACTTTCGAGAGCGAACAGCTCGGTCACGAACGTCTCGATGTTGTCAACCATCCCCGAACTAACGGCAAGGCTCCAGAGGATGACTCCTGCGATGAGCAGAATCACCCACAGGCAGAAGTAGAAGATCAGCGCGATCTTGAGCACTGACCACGGCTCGACGTGACGGACAAGACGCCGAACCTTGCGAGCACGAAGCTTTCCCGCCGTTCGGCGGTCTCGGTACGAGGGCCGGGCAACAGGACGCGGTGCCACCGGGGTCAGAACTGGACCCGCGTGCGGATTCGCAGGAACACCAGGATCGACAACCTCATCAAGGTCGCCGGGCAACACAAATTCTTCGCCGGTAGCGAGCTGGAACGTCGCGTCGTCGGGTTCGGGCAGATCGCTCATGAGCAGTCAGAAGTGTACGGGACGCGACCGGCCCGCACCCTTCACCTTCCGCTCGACCGCCGCGCAAGCGTCGCCACAAGACGACTGCGCCACTCTTCGACGTTCTTGTAGTCGGCGACGTCCGACGGCATCGTGCGCAACTCGTGCGCCAACCCAGTGTCGACATCATCCAACACATCAGTGAGCGGCCACCGATGCACCCTGATGGTGAACACCGCGGCATTGGGGTGATCGACCAGCCGTCGGATGGTCTGGCGTTCGACCCGCATCCAGAGCTCACCGACCGGGTCAACAACCTCGGCGGGAGCCTGCCGATCGTCGACCGGTAGGCGCAAACGATCATCGCCAACCAGCGACCAGTTGGGACGCCACGCCAACGCACCCGGTCGGAGGCGATCAAAGAACCGGTCGACCGTCTCTGCGATGTCGTCATAGCGGGGCACGGGGTCGTGTACCGCCCGCAGCTCGAGTCCGACCTTCTCGGCGGGGCTCCACCGGGTCGGGAAACACACGGCAGCCGCTGTGAACCGCCAGCCTGCGTCATCACGTTCGAGCAGGCAGAGATCTTCCTGCACACCGCGCGCGGCCCACTCGATCGGGTGCTGCTCCGCACGGTCGGGTGGCAACTGGCGTCCCGCGGCCGTCAGCGCCTCGGCGACGAGATCGGCCAATTCGACAGCAGCCACCTCCGAGCCAGGGACGACCGCAAGGGCGTCATCTCGGTGCTCCTGGAGCACGCGACACTTCTCAGCGAGATACGTCGTGCAGGTGTCGTCAAACTGCAGCCAGGCATCGGCTGACAAACCGCGGGTCGCGAGTCGCCAGCGAAATCCCTGCGCGGGGAACAGTGCAACTGGGACGACATCGGCAAACGAAAGCGGCACCTGCCCAGTCTGGCCTCAGATCGGCACCCATCGCACCGTGGCGGCGGCACTGGCACGCGCCCTCACCTCACCCACCTGCACCACGACCGTGACCATCGAACCCGAACGGTGGTACTCGACCAGTTCGGCGTTGTTGGCTGATGCGACCGCTTGGGCCTCCGCTTTACCGGCTGCTGCGCCTGCAAGCGCAGCAGCGTCAGCTGCGGTTCGGGCCTCCGCTGCGTCGTCGAGCACCGGCGCGAGCCGAACTGCCACGACAACCATTCCCAGGCCGATCGTCATCAACAACAACATCCACGGCAGCGCCTGACCACCGTCGCCACACCAGCAGGCGCGACCCATGTTCACTCTCCATCCTCCGACTCAAGCCGGTTGTGTCGATGGGGAAGTGGTGGAAGAAGTTTTGGCGCACTCGAAGCGAGGCTCAGGCGCTCTCCGGCGAATCGGTCTCGGAGAGACCATCCGTTGTGCCGGTCTCTGTCTCGCTCTCAGCGGCGGGAACCTCGTCGGCAATGCTTACGAGAGCGATCGATGCCACCGCATCGTCGGCATCGGGGGTAATCACCTTCACGCCGCTCGCCGACCGACTCTGGGTTGAGATATCGGCGGCGCTCGTGCGGATCATGACGCCCTGACGGGTGACCGCCAAGATGCCATCGTCATCTTCCACGACGAGCGTGCCGATGACGGGGCCCTTCTCTTCAACAATCTTGATACCAACCACACCCATGCCGCCACGGCCCTTGGTCGGGTACTCATCGACGTCCGTTCGCTTGCCGTAGCCCTGCTCGGTGATGTGCAGCAGCGTGGCGCCACTGCGCGCGATATCGCAGGCCACCACAGCATCGCCAGGCTTCTTGAACTTGAGTCCAATCACCCCGGCCGCATTGCGGCCCATCTCGCGCACCTGGTCCTCCTTGAAACGGATCGTCTGACCGAAACGGCTCGACAGGAGGATGTCATAGACGCCGTTGGTCGGGATCACCTCGACCAATTCATCGTCGTCGTTGAGCTTGATAGCGATGAGCCCGGCTCGCAGCGATGAGTCGTACGCGTTGAATCGAGTCTTCTTGACTCGGCCCTTGGCTGTCGCGAAGAACAAATAGCGCTTTGTCTCGTAGTCGCGAGTATCGATGATCGCCTGGATCGTCTCGTCGTCTTGAAGGGGCAGGAGGTTGATAATCGCGGTCCCGCGCGACGTTCGGCTTGCCACCGGGATCTCGTGGGCCTTGAGGCGGTAGACCCGTCCTCGTGTGGAGAAGAACAGCAGGTAGCTGTGCGCACTCGTCTGGATGAGGTGGGTGACGGTGTCCTCGTCCTTGAGTTTGGCCCCGGCGATGCCGCGCCCACCACGACCCTGGGAGCGAAACTCCTCGGCCGGCGTGGTCTTCACGTACCCCGTGGCGGTCATGGTGAACACCAGTGGGTCGTCGTCAATGAGATCCTCGATATCAAACTCGCCTGGATCGATCTCGAGTTTGGAACGACGTTCCTCACCGAAGTTGCCGGCAATCTCGTTGAGTTCGTCGGTGATCACCGTACGAAGCTTGGTGTCGTCGCCAAGAATGGCCTCGAGCTCATCGATGGTCTCACGGAGTTGACCGGCCTCCTCTTCGAGGTCGGCTCGGCCAAGTCGGGTCAGGCGGCCGAGTTGCATGTCGAGGATGTGGTTCGCCTGCACCTCGGAGAATGCAACCGCCTCTCCCCCACCTGCGGGGGCGACACCAGCCATGAGCGCTTCACGGGCAGCCCCGCGGTCTTCACTCGCTCGGATTGTCGCGATGATCTCGTCGATCAAGTCGAGTGCGTTGAGCAGGCCTTCAACGATGTGGAGCCGCTTCTGCGCCTGGTCCAGGCGGTACTCGGACCGGCGGGTAACCACCTCAATCTGGTGGTCGACGTAGGCGACAAGGGCGTCCCGAAGCGTGAGCGTGCGGGGCACACCACCGACGAGGGCAACCATGTTCACGCCGAAGCTGGTTTGCAGCGGTGTCGCCTTCCACAGGTTGTTGAGCACTACCTCCGGGTTGGCATCACGTTTGAGGGTGATGACAAACCGCGTGTCGTCACCCGAGGATTCGTCGTTGACGTCGGCGATACCGTCAAGTTCGCGATTATTGACCAGCTCAGAAATCTTTCGAGCGACCGCGCCAGCCGAGATCTGGTACGGGAACGCGGTGACTACGAGGGCCTGACGTTGTCCGCGCTCTTCGACCTCGACCGACGCACGCATTTTCACCGAGCCCCGGCCGGTGTGATACGCCGACTCGATACCGACGCGGCCAAGGATCTGACCGCCGGTGGGGAAGTCGGGTCCTTTGACGAACTCCATGAGATCGTCGGTCGTGGCCTCGGGGTGTACAAGCAAATGGGTGACGGCTGCGCACACCTCGTTGAGGTTGTGCGGCGGGATATTGGTGGCCATGCCGACGGCAATGCCTTGGCTCCCGTTAACCAACAGGTTCGGGAAGCGAGCGGGAAGGACCACCGGCTCGGTGAAGTCACCCGAGTAGTTGTCGGCGAAATCGACGGTGTCCTCGTCGATATCGGCAAGCATCTGCATGGCCAAGCGGTCGAGTCGGGACTCGGTGTATCGGGCTGCGGCCGGTGGGTCTTCGGGTGAGCCGTAGTTGCCATGGAAATCGATCAGCGGGTGGCGCAGCGAGAACGGTTGAGCCATGCGTGCCAGAGCGTCGTAGATGGCGCTGTCACCGTGCGGGTGAAAGCGAGCCATCACATCTCCCGTGACACGAGCACATTTCACATGGGCCCGGTCAGGGCGGAAGCCCTGGTCGTACATGGACCACAAGATGCGGCGATGCACGGGCTTCAAGCCATCACGGGCATCGGGCAGCGCGCGGCTGATGATGACCGACATCGCATAGTCGAGGAAGGAGCTCTCCATCTCCTCCTGGATCTCGATGACGGTGATGTCCTCGGGCTGTACGTCTTCGACGGGTGTGTCTGACATCTGTGTCCGTGTACCTCTCTGCGCCGGTGCACCCGGCTGACGAGATCTCGACTAGAAGTCCAAGTTCCGGACTTCGCGGGCGTTGGTGACAATGAAGTTCTTGCGTTGCTCGACGTCGTCGCCCATCAAAATCGACATGATCTCGTCGGCGATCGCGGCCTGTTCAACCGATACCTGCAGCAGGGAGCGCGTGGCGACGTCCATCGTGGTGTCGCGAAGCTCATCCCAGTCCATCTCACCCAGCCCCTTGAGGCGGGCAAAATCCTTCGTGTAGTTCGGGCGTTCGGCGAGGAATGCGTCCTTGGCCGCTTCGTCCTTCAGATATGCCGTCTCCTTGTTCGAGACTTTGGTGCTGTAGAGCGGCGGTTGGGCGATGTAGACGTAGCCGGCCTCAACCAGCGGCCGCATCTGGCGGAAGAAGAACGTGAGCAGCAGCGTGCGAATGTGGCTGCCATCAACATCGGCATCGGCCAGCAAAATCACTTTGTGGTAGCGGGCCTGTTCGATATCGAACTCGTCGGCGAAACCAGCACCGATTGCGGTAATGAGGGTCTGTACCTCAGTGTTCTTCAACATCTTGTCGATGCGGGCCCGCTCGACGTTCAAGATCTTGCCGCGAATTGGGAGGATTGCCTGCGTCTTGGGATCGCGGGCTCGAACCGCAGAGCCGCCCGCAGAGTCACCCTCAACGATGAACAACTCGCGCCGCTCAGGCTCTTTCGCCGAACAGTCCTTGAGCTTGTCCGGCATTCCGGCACCGTCAAGTAACGACTTGGACCGGATGGCCTTCCGGGCGTCGGCGGCCGCCACGCGAGCTCGAGCTGCGTTGGTGGCTTTGGTAACGATCGCCTTGCCCTCAGACGGATGCTCTTCGAGCCATTCGGCCATTCGCTCGTTCGTGACCTTCTCGACCAAGGAGCGCATCGAGACGTTACCGAGCTTCGATTTGGTTTGGCCCTCGAACTGAGGCTCGCCAATACGGGCCGAGATGATGGCCGTGAGACCCTCGCGAATGTCCTCACCAGCAAGGTTGTCGTCTTTTTCCTTGAGCAACGCTTTCTCGCGCGCGTAGGCATTGACGGTACGCGTGACTGCGGTGCGGAACCCCTGCTCGTGCATACCGCCTTCGAGGGTCGCAATGCCGTTCGCGAAGCTGTGAAGTCCGTCCGAGTTGAAGCCGGTGTTCCACTGGAACGCAATCTCGACCTCGTGCGGGTTGTCGTCGATCTGCTCAGCGCCCTCGAAGTATCCGACCGCAGCGAACAACGCGTCTTTTGAGGCGTTTACGTGGCTCACGAAATCGATGATGCCGCCGTCGTATTTGAAGTTGACCCAACCGTCGGGATCTGCGGTGTCAATAGTGGAGTTCTCGCGGAGGTCTCGCACGCGGATCTCTAGGCCCCTATTCAGAAAAGCCATCATTTGAAAACGCTCGACAAGAGTCTGGAAACGGAAGTCCACCTCATCGAAGACGAGCGGATCGGGCCAGAAGCGGACGATGGTGCCGGTACGAGCCTCGCCGTCCTCACCCATTGGCGCCGGGCCACTGACTGCAAGGCGATCCTTCAGTTCTCCACCGTCGCCGAACACCATGACATGTCGCTCACCAGCGCGGTCGATCTCTACCTCAACGCGCTGGGACAACGCGTTGACGACCGAGATGCCGACACCATGCAGACCGCCTGATACCTTGTACCCGTCGCCACCGAACTTCCCGCCAGCGTGCAACACGGTAAGGACGACCTCAGCCGCCGATAGATCTTCGTACTTTGGGTGCTTGTCGACCGGAATGCCCCGGCCATCGTCGCAAACCTCACACGCACCGTCGGCGAGGATCGACACATCGATGCGGCTGCAATGACCCGCCATGGCCTCATCAACGGAGTTGTCAACCACCTCCCACACGAGGTGATGAAGCCCGGTCGGACCAGTAGATCCGATGTACATGCCGGGGCGTTTCCGGACAGCTTCAAGACCCTCGAGGACGGTGATGTCCTGCGCCCCGTAGGACGACGATTCGGTGGTGGTCAACTCAGACTCCTGCCTTCCCGCTGCATCTCCCGCTTTGGAGGATGTACCGGAGATGGTGTGCTCGTCGTTATCGGTCACCTCGGCCCTTTAAAATCCCTGTGGGGGCAACGAAAATCCAGGGTTTTGGGGTATCTCGGTGCAGACGATTTGCACTGGTCGAGAAGGCCGTTCACGATCCCCCTATCCTACCATTTACAGGCGTGTAATTCGCGTCAGACGAGGAGGTCCTTTCAGCGGCGACAACCCTCACCGCGTGGCGCTTAGGACGTTCGCGAAACCCGCACGTGAACGCTGGTAATTCGACTCGATCCGGTCACTTCCGACAGGCGTTCAAGCATGTGTTTCTCGAGCCACTGCACCTCATTTGCCCACGCTGAGTCGCTTGCGGTGACAACGAGTCGATCGCCATCGACCATCGAAGGACGCGTGTGCTGCGCGAGATCAGGACCCACGATCGACGACCAGTCGTGGAAGATGCTGTCGAGCACGTCAACCGATGGCGCATCGAGGTTGCCGAGCAGATGGTCGAGGCTGGTACCCAGTGGGCGTGGCCCAGGGTCGGGCCTACTCATCGTTCGCCAACCGTCAAGACACCATCATGCACGCGAACCACATTCTCAGGCCGAGCAGCCGGCGGCAGCCCTGCTGCGGTGGTGAGAATATGTTGGCCCGCCGGAAGCGCTTCAAGCAATGCTCCTGCTCGGTTGGCATCAAGCTCAGAGAACACGTCATCGAGCAACAACACCGGTTCGGCAACGCCAGCGTCGCGGACCACGCCATCGGCCGCAAGGCGCAGTGCGAGCGCTAGTGATCGTTGTTCACCTTGCGACGCGTGGGTTCGGGCAGGCATCGCACCGAGGCTCAACACCACGTCGTCGCGATGAGGTCCAACGGTGGTGACCCCTCGCCGAATATCAAGATCTCGATTCGCTGCGAGGGCGTCTACGAGTGGCCCATCCCATGAGGCCTGGTACCTGGCGGTTGCATGGGCGGCCGCTTGCGCCACTGCGTCATACGCGCCGGCGAGGGTGGTGGTCATCTCATCCAGCAGGTCCAAGCGTGCCGCTACCAAGCGTTCACCTGTCTCGGCCAGCTTCGAATCCCAAACGTCAAGGGTGAAGGCTGCGTCGATGTCGAGTTTGCCGTGCACCCCACGCAGCAAGGCGTTGCGTTGTTTGAGAATTCGCTCGACATCGCTACGGAGTGAGATGTTCTTTGGGTGGCGGCTTGCAACCGCAAGATCGAGCCAACCTCGCCGCAACGCCGGGGCCCCCTTCACCAAATCAAGGTCGTCAGGCGAGAACACTGTGACCTGCAGTACCCCTGCCAAATCGCCTGTTCGGTTCAAGCGTTGGCGGTTCACCTGGATCCGATTTCGCCCGATTCGAGGAATCTCGATCTCGATCAGTTGCTCACGCCCGTCGTCAGCTTCAACCGTGCTTCGAATGACCGCGGCATCCGCACCCACCCGTACGAGCGCTTCATCGGGCGCCCTCCGGAAGCTGCCGATTCCCGCCAGCCACCCGATCGCTTCGAGCACGTTGGTCTTGCCGTGACCGTTCTCACCGATAATCGTGGTGAGTCCATCGCCAAACGACAAACTCGTCTGCTCGTAGGACCGCCAGTCGACAAGCGACAGGGTGCGGATCTTCACTCGGTATTCAGCTGACCCGAACCGGCATCAGCAGATACAGGAAAGCTGGATCTTCAGCCGATTTGAGCAGGGCTGGCTTCAACTCATCGACTGTTTCGAGTGTGATCTCATCGCCGGGCGCAACCTCAATCCCATCGATGAGGTACTCCGGGTTGAAAGCCACTGTGAGGTCGTCACCGGTGTAGTTCGCTTCAACCGATTCGTGGGCCTGGCCAACGTCCTGAGTAACAGCAACCAATTCGAGGCCATCGGCCGACATGGCAAGACGGACCGGCGTCGACTCTTGGGCAAGCAATCGAACACGCCGCACTGCGTCGAGGAGTGCCTCACGACTGACGGTTAGCGAGTTGGGATGGTTGCTCGGGATGAGACCGCGGTAGTTCGGAAAATCGCCCTCGATCAGGCGAGTGATGATCGTTACCGCTCCAACCTCGAAGCCAGCGTCCCGCTCACCGAGGCGAAGCGTGATCTCGTCGGCCTCACCCACCGCACGCGACAACTCCTTCAGCGCTCGACTCGGCACCAGTACTTTCTGGCCTTCCCCCAAGATGGACGTACCTTTGAGGTCACGGACCGACAGGCGGTACGAGTCGGTGGATACCAACCGAAGGCCCTCTTCTTCTGCAGCCATCAACACGCCGGTAAGGATCGGGCGCGCGTCGTCGCTTGAAGCGGCCTTCTCAACCTGATCAATGGCAGCGCGGAATGCCGTCGCATCGAGTGTTACCGCATCACCCGCGGCCGAGGAAAGTTCAGGAAATTCGTCGGCGGGGATCACGCGGATCGAGAACTCTGATGGTGCTTGAACTACACGGACATCGTCGTCTTCGATCGACAGATCGACTGCACCTGGCCGCAATGATCGAGCGACGTCAGAGATGAGTTTGGATGGTAAGACGGCGACACCGTCCTCTCCCCCCGCTACCTCAACTTCAACGATGATCGTGAGATCAAGATCGCTTCCCGTCACGGTCAATCGATCACCGGCAAGTTCCATCCGAACTCCGGCCAGAACGGGAAGGGCGCCACCTCTCGTGGTGACGGCGCGGCCAGCTGTGCCAAGGGCTTCGACGAGAGTGTCTCGTTCGCAACGGAATTTCAGACTCATGGTGCGATTACTTCTCCCGGTCGTATGGAACTCAGATAATAGAAGTACATAGGGGCTGTGGATTGTGGATGATGGTGATTCTCACCGGGAACGACAGGAAATCTTTGTCCCCAGATGATCCCGGCTGGATCACAGCTGAGTGAATGACGTGATGATGACGGTGGAAATCTCAGCACTTGTCCCCTGATCATCCCAAGGAAGCCACGAAGTGTCCCCAGGATCATCCACGCAGAACATGGTGGTGAACGCCATTACGAGGACCCATTGAGGCGCTGCTGGAGTTCGGTGACTTTGTCGAAGATCTGCTGACGTTCACCCATCCGACCTTCAATCTTTCGGCACGCGTGCATCACGGTGGTGTGGTCGCGGTTGCCGAACTCCTTGCCGATGTCAGGGAAGGATAGATCGGTCATGTTGCGAGTGACGTACATCGCCACCTGGCGGGCATCAACCAAGGGGCGCCGGCGGCTACCGCCGGTGATTTGATCAATTTCGAAGCCGAACATATCTGCCGTCAAAGTGATGATGCGTTCCGCGGTAACGGGCTGTTTGGCGGTCTGGGTGATGAGGTCGGTCAGAACGAGTGAGGCGAGATCAATGGTGAGCGGCTGTTGTGTGAGATTGGCGTACGCCGTGACCTTGATCAGAGCTCCCTCAAGTTCTCGGATCGAGTCGGTGATGTTCTCAGCGATGAACGACAAGACGTCGTCGGGTATCTCGATCGTCTTCGACTCGGCCTTCTTCGAGAGGATCGCAAGGCGGGTCTCAAGGTCGGGGCGCTGAATATCGGTGATCAATCCCCATTTGAAGCGGCTTCTGAGTCGATCTTCGAGGGTCGGCATGGCGTCTGGAGTGCGATCCGACGACAGGACAATTTGCTTGTCGTTCTGGTGGAGGTCGTTGAACGTGTGGAAGAACTCCTCCTGAAGACCGTCTTTGCCTTCCATGAACTGAATGTCGTCGATCAACAGCACGTCGATGTCGCGGTAGCGACGTTTGAATTCAGGAAGCGCGTTTGTACGGATTGCTTCAACGAACTCATTGAGGAAGGTCTCGGTTGACACGTAGCGGACCCGATAGGTCGGGTAGTGATGTGCAACGTAATGAGCGATTCCCCGAAGAAGATGGGTCTTCCCGAGACCGGAGTCGCCGTGAATAAACAGGGGGTTGTAGCTCGCTGCGGGAGTCTCTGCCACCGAAAGAGCGGCCGCATGAGCGAACCTATTGCTTGGGCCGATGACGAAATGCTCGAAGATGAATTTTTCCTCGTGCCCTCCGAGGTTTAGCCCTGGTCGCGCAACAGCTGGGGAGCGGGCGTCGTCAACATCGTCTGCATGGAGGAGTCTTAGGGAGGCGGGGGGGAGTTCAATCTCGACCTCAGACCAATCAGTTTCGATCTCGACACGGACCGAGACATCGGCGGCTGTTTCATCGATCGCATCTTGGACCAGGCCCAGATAACGACCTTCGATTCGTTCCTTTTGTAGTCCGTTCGGCACGACAAGAATCAGTTCCTGTTGGTCAAAGGCAACCGCCTTTGCGCCGCTGAAGGTGGTGCGCCAAACGGCATCACTCACTTGGGCCCGGATACTTTCGGCGCATGTCGTCCATAGACCGTCTGCATCTCCGAGTTGTTCCACCTTGTTCCACTCCCCTATTCACAGCGTTATCCACAGGTGTGGAAGAACGCTTACAGCTTTCAGTAGTGAAGACCGGGGTCAGAGCGTGGAAAACCACGTCGACGAAGACCCGTAGCCCCTCCGCTTGGGCGGCGAACATAGCAATGAGAGTGATATCCGCAAATCAAGCTTGTGGGAAACTACAAAACACCAGGTCAGAACATATTTTTTGCCATCGAATTACAGTGGTGAAACATGAAATACCATGGATGTGGTTTCAAGATACTGACCGGAAACGGTCGAGTAGTTAGAGCGCTGTCCAATGGGCAAGGCTTTTCGCGCGTTGGCGTGGTGGTTCCAGGACCGTACCGTGAGAGGCTGACGTCAATCGGTGTCCGCTCCCTCGACTCGCGGGAAGGCACCACTTTCTCAAGATCTTGTACTTCCCGTGCGGCCCGCCGGTCCACGGCTTGGAGGAGTCATGAAGCGCCCGTATCAGCCCAACGTTCGGAAACGTGCAAAAAAGCACGGCTTCCGCAGCCGTATGAGTACCCGCGGCGGCCGAGCCGTTCTCCGGTCGCGTCGCCAGAAGGGCCGCGCCCGCCTGTCGGCATGATCGAACGGCTCTCGAGCCGACGGACATTCGATGAGCTTCGTGCTCACGGGGTCCGCGCGGGACGAGGGCCGGTGCGACTACTGAGCCGCCCTAATCTCACGCAGAGTGCCCGAGTTGGGCACGCGATCCCACGGAACGTGGGTTCTGCGGTGGTCAGGAACCGGATCAAGCGCCGGGTACGGGCCGTTCTGATCGAACTCGATAGTGAGTTTGGTCTTCCTGGTGGGGATCATCTCATCCGGGTGACAGCACCGATCACCGACTGGTCGCATGCCAAACTGCGAGGAACGATGGCTGACCTGATGCAACTCTCTGCCAGCATGGCAAGTGCTGTTCCTAGCAAGGACCAGCGGTGAGTCTTAGCGCGCGTCTGCTCAGGTCGGGGGTGCACCTCTATCAACGGCTTACGGACGGACGTCCGTCGCCGTGTCGCTATACGCCGTCGTGTTCGGTGTACGCAGTTGAAGCCCTCGAACGCCATGGCGCGGTTCGAGGCAGTTGGCACGCCACACGCCGACTCTGCCGTTGCCATCCGTGGGGTAATCACGGCTATGACCCTGTCCCTCCTCTCCGGGAGCATTCATGTTCGACTTCTTCTTCGATCTGATCGCATCGACGCTTGCGTTCTTCTACGACGTGTATCCGTCGTATGGGTTTGCCGTCATCTGCCTGACGATGGCCGTGATGATCGTCGTGACGCCGCTAACGCTCAAGAGCACCCGCTCGATGCTGCAGATGCAGCGTCTTCAGCCAGAACTCAAGGCCATCCAGAACCAATACAAGGATGACCGGCAGAAGATGAACGAAGAGTTGATGGCGTTCTATCAAGAGAACAACATCAACCCATTGGGTGGCTGTCTGCCGCTGCTGGTCCAGCTTCCCGTCTTTCTGGTCCTCTTTCGAGTGGTGCAGGGTATTACCCGACGAGTGACCGACTTCGGACTGCAGGCTGGGTGGACCGCCGGCCGAGGTATCGATGCCAGCGAAGCGACCTCGCTCGGCAATGCTGATCTTCCCTTCGACCCAGAAAATCTTCCGGTCGACAGCGCGATGTACCGCGACCTCACCGAGGGTACGACCGAGATGAACTTCCTCTCGATTGATCTATCGCAAACACCCCTTGAGGTTGCAGGCGAAAGCATCATCAATGCGCTCCCCTATTTCGCGCTGATCGTTGTCGTGCTGATCTCAAGCCTCTATCAACAGAAACAAATTCGCGGCCGGAACACCGGTGCTCAGGTCAATCCACAGCAAGAAATGATTATGAGGATCCTTCCCTGGATGCTTCCGGTCTTTTCGTTGACGATGCCAGCAGCACTCGTCGTCTACTTCGTTGTAAGCAACCTGTATCGGATCGCGCAGCAGGGATATATCACGCAATCGCTTTACAAAGGCGAGGACAGTCTCGGTGCTCAGGCACGCCGTTCCCGTGAGGAAGGCGAAAAACTTGACTCCGGCGCCAAGACCAAAGGTTCTGGCGGCCGCACCACTGAGAAGAAGGGGCAGCCCACACCTAAGCGAAATGCTACGCAGGGAAAGAAGGGCAGTAAGCAGCCAAGTCGATCCAGTGGATCTGGCGCTGGCCGTACTGGACGGGCACCCACCCGTCACACCACGGGTGGAGGTCGTGTGACCGAACCCGGGACGCAGAGCAATAAACGCAAACGCTGACGCCGCCCGCGAGAGCGACGTTGATCAACAGAAGAGAGTGAATCCCATGGAATGGGTGGAGAAGACCGCTAAGTCGGTCGAAGAAGCGAAAGAAGCCGCGTTGGATGCCCTTGGTGTCCATGAAGATGACGCGGAGTTCGAAATTGTCACCGAAGCGAAGACAGGCCTCTTCGGCCGAGTGAAGGAAGATGCCCGGGTACGAGCTCGAGTCCAGCCGACGACGCCGAGAGCCAAGGAAGACGGACGCCGCAAGCGAGGACGGGGTGGAAACTCTCGGAGCCGAAACGGCAAGGGTGGACAGGGCCGTGAAAACAGGGGAGAGTCACGTGGCGAGAACAAGTCGGGTGGCGACAACCAAAACAAGGGCGGTACAGGCCGCCAGCAGGACAGCAAAGGTGGCAACAAGCCCGTCGCCGAGCAAAAGCACCGCCAAGGTGGCGGTCAGAAGACTGAAAAGAAGCACGAAAAGAGCGAGAACATGAACGACGAACCGTCGATGCCACTCCCCCAGCAGGCAGATATGGCTGAGAACTTCGTGACTGGCTTAGCCGAGGCGATGGGGGCGAACGTTTCCTTTGCTCGTGAAGACCTTGCTGACGACGAGATCCGAATCACGGTGAGTGGCGAGAACCTGGGTCGAATGATTGGCCCGCGTGGTGGAACCGCTATGGCAGTCGATGATCTCGTCCGCACGGTTCTGCAGCGCCATGGAACCAGCCGTGATGGTCGTGTTCGGATTGACATTGGGGGCCTGAAGGCTCGTCGAACCGCCGCACTGGTGGAATTTTGTCGTGCAGAAGCCGCGGCAGTCCGCGAAGACGGCGTGGCTCGGGTGCTTGATCCTATGGGCGGAGCCGACCGCAAGATCGTGCACGACACCATTACCGAGGAGGATGGGGTCGATACGGCGTCCGAGGGTGAAGACCCCAATCGTCGTGTGATTATCGTGCCGGCCGGTGATGCTGGCTGATCCTGAGAAGGCGGCGCTTGGCGCCGCCTGGGAGCCTGCCCGCCGGGCCGGGGTGCTGGGCAATGCCAGTATCGAAGAACTATGGGAGCACACCGCTGGGTTTACCACGGCGGTGTGTTCCGCTTTTTCAGCTGAGTGTTCCACGTGGAACGGCCGAATTCTTGATGCGGGTACCGGTGCAGGTATCCCAGGGGTGCTGCTCGCGCGCCAATTCCCCGAGGCTGAAGTCACGCTGGTCGATAGCTCCGAGCGCCGCCTTGATCATGCACGAGCGGCTGTTCGTGCACTTGGCGTGACTGACAGAGTCCAAATTCAGCATGCTCGGATGGACGATCTAGCTCACAAGAGCTCACATCGCAGCGCCTATGAGGTGGTTGTGGCCCGCCTACTTGCCGAACCACCTGAGGCAGCGGAGCTCTTGTTGCCGTGCGTCTTACCGGGTGGCGTTGCCGTCGTATCATGTAGAAGGCAGCAGCTTGCTGAGTGGCGCACGCTACCCGAGGTCATAAGCGCTATCGGGTCAGTGGAGGCGTTGACGACTGCCGGTGGCGCATTCGTTATCGTCTCTGTGACGGATGAACTCCCGAGTATCTATCCTCGGCGCTCGGTTGCCCGGTCCCGGAAGCCACTGATCTGAGAGTTGCGCTGCGTTTCATGTGAAACGTTGACATGGTCCTTGACCGCTTCGCTCAACGCGGCAAACATGGGCATCTCTACCGAAAGGGAGACGCTGTGGACGATGCCACCACGGGCGGTCCGCGTATCTTTGCGGTCGCAAACCAGAAGGGAGGGGTCGGAAAGACGACGACCACAGTCAATCTCGGCGCGTGCTTCGCCGAGTTAGGCCAACGGGTGCTCATTGTTGATCTCGACCCCCAAGCGAATGCCAGCACAGGCCTCGGCCTAAACCCGCGGCAACTCGACCACTCCTTGTACGACGTCCTCCTCCAGGACGTGCCGATGGAGGACGTGATCGAACCGGTGTCAGTCAAGAATCTGTATGTTGCGCCAGCGAGCCTCGATCTTGCAGGCGCGGAGATCGAACTTGTTCCGGCCTTCTCGCGTGAGCAAAAGCTCAAGGAAGCCATCGCTTCTGTGGCCGGCGACTTCGACATTGTGCTGATTGACTGTCCCCCGTCACTTGGCCTTCTGACGATCAACGGTCTAACAGCGGCGACAGAGGTGCTCGTCCCAATTCAGACCGAGTACTATGCCCTTGAGGGACTAGGTCAACTGATTCGGAATGTCGACCTAGTAACCCGGAATCTCAATCCAGACCTGTTGCTGAGCACCATTGTGCTCGTCATGTTCGACGCTCGGACCAAGCTGTCGGGTCAGGTGGCCGACGAGGTCCGCGATCACTTCGGTGACAAAGTGATGCGGCATGTGATCCCCCGAACCGTCCGGCTGAGTGAGGCCCCAAGCTTTGGCCAGCCGATCACGTCGTTCGATCCGTTGTCTCGTGGTGCTATCGCCTATCGGGACCTAGCAAAGGAGATTCTCGGTGTCAGCGACGAGACGTAGCGGGCTAGGCAAGGGACTGAGTTCACTCATTCCTGCAGATGTTGAGGGGGCGAGCGGCACCTTCCGTGAGATCGATGTAAACCACGTCAGGCCCAACCGCTACCAACCACGTGATCATTTCGATGAGGAAACGCTGGCATCACTGGCTGCGTCGATCGGTGAGGTAGGGGTTATCCAGCCCATCATCGTGCGCGAGCATGATGATGGCTATGAGTTGATCGCGGGGGAGCGGCGCTGGCGGGCGGCGAAGCGCGCAGGGCTACCGGCGATCCCGGCAATCATTCGCAACTCTGACGACACATCTGCGCTTGAATCAGCGGTCGTTGAAAATCTGCATCGCCAGGATCTCAATGTCCTAGAGGAGGCGGCGGCTTATCAGCAGCTAATCGAAGACTTCGCCATGACACAGGATCAGGTTGCGAACCGTGTTGGTCGGAGTCGATCCGCGGTTGCAAATACCATTCGGTTGCTGCAACTTCCAGCTCTAGTCCAGCGCCTCGTGATCGAGGGCCAACTTTCGGCCGGTCACGCGCGGGCACTGTTGGCCACGCCGGATCGAGTTGAGCAGGAAACCCTCGCAGAGCGGGCGATCACCGAAGGCCTCACGGTGCGAGATCTTGAGGCCATCTTGCGGGGAGACGACGTGGTCGACGATGACGACGAACCGGATACCGGGAAGCAGGGTGCCGGCGCAACTCCGTCCGCTCCTCGGGTTCCCGACGCAGGCGTACTGGAACTCGAGGAGCTCCTGGCAGCCCGGTTGGAGACGCGTGTCAAGGTTCAGTTGGGGAAAGGTCCGGGAAAGCTCATGGTTGAGTTCGCGGACCTGGATGACCTTGAGCGCATTTACCGCGTGATCACGCCGCCCGGTACCACGGTGTGAGCAAGAAGTGTGACATAAGTCACACTTAAGTTGTGGATAAATCTGGGGATAGGTAGCGCGATTGTGCATGGATAATGCTGGGGACAGTGGTGGACATCAGTATCAGGTCACCGGGTCGACCGGTTCGCCACACCAAATAACCAGCGCCTCGTGCAGGGCTGCAGCGAGCGACGGTCCCTGCTCGACGACCGCCGCTGGACGGCCAACGCGGCACCAGACCGCTGGCATCCGTGTTTCGCGCAGGATTGGCAATCGCATGCCGATCGACGGGTGGTTGCCATCCAACACGTTTTCGATACGCCGACTCGTGTGTGTGGCGAGACCTCGACCACCTGCCGAGACAAAACCCTCGGTCTGATAAAACGCGATTGAGCAGTCGTCATCGGCCAGCGTGAGACCGACGTAGACGGCGCCATCCCACTTGTTAGCGGTGAGGGCCTGCTTTGACAGATCCGGGTGATGCAAGGTGAGAACCTCAGCCCCGTCCAGCCGCAGCCGTCGGGCAAGGGCATCGACGAGGGTTGGCAGCCCGCCCGTTTCGCCGATGACGATGCGACGGCCACCGACGCTGGTGTCGTTGTGGCGCAACATCTCGGCTTCTCTTACCTCGGCGATCGTCTTTTCACCACTGCGCCGGCCTGCCAGGCGAGCTAGTGCGGCAACGGTGTCGGGGCCAGTCACACCGTCGGGGGTCACCCCTTGGTTGGCCTGAAAGTTTCGAACTGC
>JAQWLJ010000021.1 GCA_029247365.1 Acidimicrobiales bacterium
GGCATGGACTACCAGGGTATCTAATCCTGTTTGCTCCCCATGCTTTCGCTCCTCAGCGTCAGTACCGGCCCAGAAGACTGCCTTCGCCATTGGTGTTCCTCCTGATATCTGCGCATTCCACCGCTACACCAGGAATTCCATCTTCCCCTACCGGACTCGAGTCATTGCAGTATCAGATGGCGTCTCAGGGTTGAGCCCTGAGTTTTCACATCCGACTTACAAAACCGCCTACGAGCTCTTTACGCCCAATAAATCCGGACAACGCTTGGTCCCTACGTGTTACCGCGGCTGCTGGCACGTAGTTGGCCGGACCTTCTTCTGAGATTACCGTCATTTTCGTCATCTCTGAAAGTGGTTTACAACCCGAAAGCCGTCATCCCACACGCGGCGTTGCTGCGTCAGGGTTTCCCCCATTGCGCAAGATTCCCTACTGCTGCCTCCCGTAGGAGTCTGGGCCGTGTCTCAGTCCCAGTGTGGCTGATCGTCCTCTCAGACCAGCTACCCGTCGATGCCTTGGTAGGCCGTTACCCCACCAACTAGCTGATAGGCCGCGAGACCCTCCTAGAGCGCCTGAGCATTTCTTCACTTGGCCATGCGGCCATGTGAAGGCATCCGGTATTAGCCATCGTTTCCAATGGTTGTCCCGGTCTCTAGGGCAGGTTTCTCACGTGTTACTCACCCGTTCGCCACTGTCCCCCGGAGCAAGCTCCGGGTTCTCGTTCGACTTGCATGTATTAGGCACGCCGCCAGCGTTCGTCCTGAGCCAGGATCAAACTCTCCGTCGAGATCTTGGTCACCCCGAGGGGCTTCCACGATCGGTGTGCTCGTCTGCCAAACACCCGAGGGTGTTCGCGTGGCAGACGGTGCGTACGTAGAGACGGGTCACCGCTGGCTGCAGCAACCCGCTTTACCCGCTGATGTCACTCAGCGGTTCGTCGCCGGCAATGCCGACGACTGGCTCGCCGACCCCGTTAAAGGTCGGCATTTTGAATTGACAGAAGATTGTTCTGAGTCGCGAAACTCAAAACATCCCCCGCACTCGCTTTTGCGTCCGTCTCTTCCGTTTTCAAGGTGCAGTCAGCACGGTGCTCGGAGCATTTGCTTCGAGGCATTATGTGCCGGGCACGCTGCCCGCTATGCGGACTGGAGGTGCCAATTGCTCCCCGTTCAGCGGCCTATCGGCCACCGCATGGGGCGAATCGCTACGCTACAGGCGCCCCAGGGAAGTTCAACCCTGGGTTACCAGATTTCTTCGGAATTCCGGGAAATTCGTCGGGTGCAGCGCCGGAAGCGCTAGCCGTGGCCACCTGCAGCACCAACGCCTGCTGGCAGTGTCGGCACGTCAACTCCGTCACACGCCCACCGCAGCCCGCCTCAGGGCGTGATCACCAAGAGATGGCGCTGCTTCTTCCCCTTCTGGATGAGCACGTAGCGCCCATCAACAGCGACCACTGCCGCCTCTGCAGAGTCGACCTTCTCGCCGTTGAACCGGATGCCGCCCTGTGCGAGCGTGCGGCGGGCGTCGCCCTTGGAAGAAGCCACTCCTGAAGCCACAAGCACGTTGACGACAGGCTCGTCACCAGCCAAAACAGCAGCTACGACCTCGGTCTCGGGGACAATGCCGCGCAGCGCCGTGAGCGCTTCGGCATCGAGGTCGCCCCCGCCGAACAGCGCTCCAGCCGCCAAGTTCGCCTGCCGAACCGCGGCCGTTCCGTGGACGAGCTCAGTGATCGCATCCGCAAGGGCCTGCTGGGCACGCCGGGCTTCGGGCTCAATCGTATGTTCCGCCATGATCGCGGCGATCCGATCGAGCGAAAGCAGGGTGAGTTGGAGCAGGAACCGCTCGACATCGCGGTCATCGCTGCGAAGGAAGTACTGGTGGAACTCGTAGGGCATCGTCTGCTCGGCATCGAGCCAAAGCGCTCCAGAAGCCGACTTGCCGAACTTGGCGCCGTCGGCTTTGGTGATAAGAGGCCACGAGAGCCCATGGGCATGGGCGGACTCGCGACGGCGGATCAGGTCGATGCCAGCGGTGATGTTGCCCCACTGGTCAGAGCCACCGATCTGCATCTCGCAGGCCATGTTTTGCCGAAGCCACCAAAAGTCGAAGGCTTGGAGCAGCATGTAGCTGAACTCCGTGAACGAGATCCCGTGCTCGCTCTCCATCCGGGACCGCACGGAGTCCTTCGCCACCATCTGGTTGACGGTCGCGTGCTTGCCGACATCGCGCAAGAAGTCGAGCACGCCGACATCCTTGGTCCAGTCGTAGTTGTTGACCATTGCGACATCGCGGCCACTGGTCTCGCCGAGCAGCCGTTCGACCTGGCTGCGAATGCCGGCGACGTTCGCAGCGAGGGTGTCGGCATCGAGGAGATTGCGCTCCTCGGAACGCCCGCCCGGATCGCCCACCATGCCCGTGGACCCGCCTACGAGCGCGATCGGCTCATGACCGTGGTCTTGGAAGCGACGCAGGACGAGGATGCCGATGAGGTTGCCAAGGTGCAGGCTGGGCGCGGAAGGATCGATGCCGTGATAGAGCGTGATCGGCCCCTCATCGAGACGGGCCCGCAAAGCTGCCTCGTCGGTCGTGTCATGCACGAGGCCACGGGCCTTCAGATCATCGATGATGGCGCTGCCAGACATACGCTCAACGATACGCGGGGGTGCCGTGGATCCCCGACGTTTTCGCACCAGAATGACCCCTCATGCGCCGTGCCCGCCGCTCGCTACTCGCCGCTCTCGCCGGCGCCGTCCTCGCGACAAGTTGCTCCATCGAGACTAAAGACTTCGACACACTCTTCGGCGACGACTTCTCCGTCGACACGCTCGAGACGGCACAGTCATCGCGTGTCTATGACCGCAACGGCATCCTGATCACCGAGCTGCGGGGCGACCAGAACCGTACCGACATCCGTTACGACGAAATGCCTGAGGTGCTGATCAACGCTGTCGTGGCCATCGAAGACGAACGCTTTTGGGACCACTCCGGTGTCGATTTCAAGGCCATTCTCCGTGCCGCCCGATCTAACGTCAGCGCCGGTGGCATCTCACAGGGTGGCTCCACAATCACCCAGCAGTATGTGGGCAACGTCTTCCTTGACCGATCCGACCAGACCGGCTCTCGCAAGATCGAAGAGATCTTCATGGCCCGTCGCTTCGAGCAGCGCTACACCAAGGAATTCATCCTTGAGCGCTATCTCAACTGGGTGTTCTTTGGCCGTCAGGCCTACGGCGTCGAGGCCGCGGCGCGCACCTACTTCGGCCCACCCACCTGTCAGCGCCAGACTGACGTCAGCGATGATGACGATCGCAACTGCCTCAGGGTCAGCGAGCTCACACTGGTCGAGGCGGCCACCATCGCTGGCCTCATTCAAGCACCAAGCCGCTTCAACCCGTTCAACAATCCCGAGGATGCCCGCGACCGCCGCAACCTGGTGCTCTTACGGATGTTCGCCAACGACTTCATCACCGAAGAGGAGTACCAGGCGGCCCTCCTCCAGCCGATCGACCTGATCGAGAACGTCCCGATCCTCGAGGAGCGATACCCCGCAGCCCACTTCGTCGAAGACGTCAAGCAGTGGTTCCTCGGCAACGAGGCCTTCGGCGAAACGCGCGCCCAACGCACGACTTTGCTGTTCGAGGGTGGCCTCGACATTCACACCACGATCGATCTCACCCTGCAGGCCCAAGCCGAGGCGGCCGTGGAACGCGTCCTGCCCCAAGTGGCGGCCGACGGGTCCTTGAATCCCGATGCCGCAGCCGTGATCCAGGGGGTCACCGACACAGACGACGGGCACATCATCGCAATGGTTGGCGGGCGCGACTTCTTCGGTGGCGATGACGACGCCAAATTCAACCTTGCGAGCGGGTCCGGCCGGCAGGCCGGCTCGTCGATGAAGCCGATCGGTCTGGCCGCAGCGCTCCAGATCGGCATTCCGATCACCCGGTTCTACGACGCAACCTCGCCGATCGAGATCGAGAACCGACCGGTTTGTGGCCCGACATGGAAGGTGCGGGGGGGCACCGACGGTGACCGTACACTTGCCGATTCAACAAAGTGGTCCCGTAACACCGTGTTCGCCCAACTGATGGTCGATATCAGCCCGTCGCGCTTCGTCGACATGGCGGAGCGGCTCGGTATCGGGGAGGGTCGTCTGCAGCCCGTGTGTGCTGCCATCCTCGGCACCGAGAACACCAACATGGTCGAGCTCTCGACGGTCTACGCCACATTCGCCCGCAACGGTGTTCGGGTCGATCCGGTGATGGTGACAAGAATCGTCAACCCTGACGGCACACAGCTCTACCAGTACGCCGAGACCTCCACGCAAGCCGTTCTCAACAAGACGGTCAATGACCAGCTCACGTGGGCGCTCTCGACCGTCATGCAGGGCACGGGCTGGCGCGCTGCGCTCGAGGATCGTCCCTCGGCCGGCAAGACCGGCACCGCCCAGAACAATGCCGACGCGACGTTCGCTGGCTTCACCCCGCAGCGTTCTGCTGCGGTCTGGGTCGGGTTTCCTGACGAACAGATCCCGATGCGGACCCAGTTCAACGGTGACAAGGTCGAGGGCGGTACCTTCCCCGCGCTGATCTGGCACGAACTCATGACCGAAGCCCATCAGGGGATGGAGGTCGTTAGCTTCCCGAGCCCACCAGCGTCATCCACCACCACGACCCTGCCCGAGATCCCTGAGGAGGCCGAAGTGCCCGACCTCACGGGACAGGAGATGACCGAAGAAGTTGTCCTCGCCCTTCAGGACGAGCCGAACTACTGGATCATCCAGCAGGTCTTCGTTCAGACCCGCAGCTTTGAGATCGGCAAAGTCTTCAACCAGATCCCACAACCCGGCCAGATCGTGCCGGGCGGCTCCGTCATAACCGTCGAGATCGCGGTCGAACCGATCCTGCCGCCAGTCCCCTCGCTCGTCGGACTCGACGAGGCCAGCGCGGTGCAAGTACTCACCAACGCCGAGTTTGCGATTGAGATCGTGTACCAACCGAACCCCGACGCTGGCGAAGCCATCATTGGGTCGGTATGGGCGCAGGACCCTGCGGCAGAGACGCCACGCGATGAGGTCGAGACGGTCACGATCTGGGTCGAGCCCGATCCCGATTCCGCAGACGAGGACGGCGAGTGAGTTCGAACGGTCGCACCCCCGACGCATCCACTCCTCCGAGCCCTGAGCCCCTCGAACAATCGCGCTCCGGGCGCATCGCCGTCATCGCAGTGCTGGTCGCGCTCCTCATCATGTGGGCGTGGATCTGGTTCTTCGCACCTCGCGAGAACGTCGACCGATTCTCGGAACGAGCGTTTCCCGAAGCCGCTAACCCGATCTGCGAGGCAGCCCACGAGGACATCCTCGCCCTGCCGAGCGGTCGCCAGACCCCAACCGTCAGCGAGCGCGCCGCTGTTGTGCGCGAGGGAACGGAGATTATTGAGGAGATGGTCGCCGACCTCGAGGCGATCGCTTACCTCGTGACCGACCCCGATGACGCAAGTATCCTGCGCCAGTGGTTTGACGACTGGCACGATCTGCACCTCGCCGACCGGTGGGCACATGTAGAGCGACTGGAATCTGCCACCCCCGAGACGCCAGGTGAGGACCTTGCGTTTCTCGTGCAGGACCTCCGGTACGGCCGTCGAATCGACGGACTCGCCAACGTGAACGACATGGAAGCCTGCGTTATCCCCGGCGACATCTAGTCCACATCAGCAACGAGATCAGCCACTGATCGACCGGGCGAGCGCCAACCCGTTGGCTGCGAGACGGTGGAGGCCGGAATCGGCGCCGAGCCCTGCGAGTTCATCGGGCCGCACCCACCGCTGGGCCTCGGACTCGTGGTTGGCGTCGACCGTTGCACCCTGCGGCGCAAGGACCACGAACCGCACGTCGTAGTGGTCGTGTGCCTCCTCGGCTGGCGGGTCGACACGATGGATGTCGAGATCGACCGCGATGGGCCACACCCGCAAGCCCTCGATGCCGGTCTCTTCCTGAGCCTCTCGCAGTGCAACGGCTGGGAGGTTCGCATCACCGTCGGCATGGCCGCCGGGCTGGACCCAGATCTGCAGCTTCGCATGGAACAAAACGAGAGTGCGCTCGAGGTCGGCGTGCACGACCAACGCCGAGCCGGTGAAGTGCCCGGGCCTCTCGACCCGATCGAGCGGACGAGGGCGAGTATCGATGAGTTCGCGCATTCGGCGGCGCGTCATGGCGAGATCGGGAGCAGCCACCGGGTCGACCGATGCCCACGCCAGTTCAGGGTCGCGGGCAGGGCGAAGCTGGGGAGCTTCGGCGGTGAGTAACTCGGGCACGGCCGGAGCGTACCGGCGATCTACGCTGCCTTTCGTGACATCGTTGCGTATCGGCCATGGGTTCCAGGGACCATCCGGCACCGGGCAGGGAGGGTGGACCTCGGCGCTCTTCGAGCGGACGGTCGGCGAGCCACTCACCATCTCCATCACGCGCGGCATCCCTCTCGAAACCGACCTCGAGGTGTTCGAAGTCGCTGGCGGGTGGGAACTCCACGACGACACCAAGCGTCCGGTGATGACCGCGCGCCCTCGCACCGAGCCGTTCGTAGACACCGAACCGGTGTCTATCGACGCTGCGGCCGACGCCCGACGCCGCTTCCCTGCCGCCACAGAGGTTGTGCACCCAGTGCCCGACTGTTTCTCCTGCGGCCCCGTCGAGTCGTCGATGGGGGTCCATGCCGGCCCGCTCGACGACGGCACCGGCCGCTTCGCTGTCGACTGGACCGTCCCAGACTGGACGCAGACCGGTGGCGAGGTCGACAGCGCACTGCTCTGGACTGCACTCGACTGCACCACGGCCTGGTACATCGGCTACTCCGATGGCCTGCGGCCGGCCTTCACGGTCGGCTATGCCGCCGAGGTATTGACCCCGCTCGAGCCAGGCCAGAGATACGCCGTGGTCGCCTGGAGCGGCGACTACCCCGCTGCGTGGGATGACCGAAAGCGCGGTGGTGCCGCGGCTGCGTTCGATCGCGACGGGCGATGCGTCGGGCGCGCTCGGTCCTTCTGGGTCGCAGCCGCACTCGACGATCCACGCATCGCAACGTGACGGTCAGAGCAGGGGCCGACTGACCTCAGCGACCCCCGGTACCGCCCAGCACCACGCGATGCCCGCCCCCTGGGTGAGGCCAACCCAGACCGCGTTGGCCGGCGTCGATGGTGGCGGCGTGCCGTCATTGACGATCCGCACCCCGGCACCGTTGCGGTGTAGATCGAGTCCATCATGGTCACCGTTCAGCCCAAAGGCCGAGGCGAGCTTGGCCGGGCCGTTACAGAGGTCGATGTCTCGCCGGGCCTTCGGCCGCCGAGAACGCATCAAGTCGAGCCCAGCCGGTGGTGCGACCGCTCGGAGAAGCACGGCGGAGGCAGTTCCTTCCTCGCCGCACACGACATTGGCGCACCAGTGCATCCCGTAGGTGAAGTACACGTAGAGGTGGCCGGGCCGGCCAAACATCACTTCAGTGCGCGGCGTCGGCCCTCGGTAGGCATGCGATCCGGGATCATCAGCTCCCATGTAGGCCTCAACCTTGACGATGCGGCCCTGCACGCCGGGGCAACGAGGACCGCGTTGAGCAGCTCGGGAGCGACTTCGGTGCCCGGCCGAGCAAAAAACGATCGGGGTAGTCGGCTCACCCGTCGAGACGAGCGCGGAACCGATCGATCTGCGCGGCGACCGCGGCAGGCGACCCGCCGCCACGGGTGGTGCGCCGGGTGACCGACACGCCGGGTGCCAGCAGTGCCGCCGCCTCATCGCCCAACTGCGGGTCGGCGGCGACAAGATCAGCCAACGAACCTTCGCCAGCGAGTGCCCGACGCACCTTTTCGCCGACCACTCCGTGGGCGTCGCGGAAGGCCATCCCCTGCCCAACAAGCCATTCGGCGAGATCGGTGGCAGCCGCATACGGCGTGTCGGCCTGGGCGGCCATCGCGTCGACGTTGAACGTCGTGGTCGAGATCATGCCATCGAGGGCGAGCAGGGTGAGGCGGACGGTGTCGACGGCATCGAACATCCCTTCCTTGTCCTCCTGCATGTCTTTGTTGTAGGTCAGCGGCAGGCCCTTGAGCGTGGCGAGAAAGGCCACAAGGTGGCCGATCAGCCGGCCCGCCTTGCCTCGCGCCAGTTCGGCGATGTCAGGGTTCTTCTTCTGCGGCATCATTGACGAACCGGTGGAAAAGCCGTCGTCGAGCGTAATGAAACCGAACTCCGTGGAAGCCCAGAGAATGAGTTCTTCACCGATCCGACTCAGGTGGACACCCAGCAACGACAGCGAGAACAGCGTCTCCGCGACGAAATCGCGGTCGGCCACACCGTCAAGGCTGTTGTCGAACACGCCCTCAAAATCGAGGTAGGCCGCGGTCTTCTCGGGGTCGAGAGGCAGCGACGAACCAGCGAGCGCCCCGGCACCGAGGACCGATACGTTGGTTCGACTCCGAGCATCGCGAAGGCGATCGACGTCGCGGGCGAGCGCCCATCCGTGAGCGAGGAGATGATGCGACAACGCGACCGGTTGCGCCTGCTGCAGGTGGGTATAGCCCGGCAGATAGGCGTCGCCAGCAGCTTCGGCTTGTGCGAGCAAGGTACGCATGAGCCGCTCGGTGAGATCGATCACTTCGTCGATCGCACCTCGGGTCCAGAGCCGCATATCGGTTGCAACCTGATCGTTGCGGCTTCGGCCGGTGTGCTTCTTGGCACCGATGGTCTCGAGTTCGGTGACCCGACGCTCAACTGCAGTGTGGATGTCTTCGTCGTTAACCTTGAACTCAAACGAGCCCGACTCGATCTCACCCTCAACGGCGTCAAGCGCGGTCAGGACACTGTCACGTTCGTCCTCGGTGAAGAGGCCAACATCGCAGAGCATGCGAACATGGGCACGAGAGCCTGCGATGTCCTCGCGGAACATGCGCTGGTCAAATGGCAAGCTGTCGTTCAACGCCTGCAGTGCCTCGGACGGCCCTCCCTCGAAGCGCCCGTGCCAGAGCGTCGAACTCACGACTGGGCCCGCTTCCGGGCAAGGTTCCGCAGGCGCAGGGCGTTGAGCTTGATGAAGCCCTCGGCATCGGCCTGGTCGTAGGTTCCGTGATCCTCTTCGAACGTCGCGATCTTCTCGTCGAACAGCGAGTACGCGCTCTTGCGGCCCACGACGTCGACATTGCCCTTGAAGAGTTTGATTCGGACCTCGCCACTCACGTACTCCTGGCTGTGGTCGATCGCGACCTGCAGCATCTCACGCTCAGGGCTCCACCAGAAGCCGTTGTAAATCAGTTCGGCGTACTTGGGCATGAGCGAGTCCTTCAGGTGCGCCACCTCGCGGTCGAGCGTGATCGACTCGATCGCCCGGTGGGCTCGCAGCATGATCGTGCCGCCCGGCGTCTCGTACGCGCCGCGGCTCTTCATGCCAACGAACCGATTCTCGACAATGTCGAGACGACCAATGCCGTTCTCCCCACCGAGTCGATTCAGCTCAGTGAGGACCTCGGCCGGACTCATCGCCTTGCCGTCGATAGCGACGATGTCACCCTTGTCGTACGTGAGATCGATGTACGTCGCCTCGTTTGGGGCCATCTCGGGGCTGACCGACCAGCGCCACATCTCCGATGGCGGCTCCGTGAACGGATCCTCAAGTGGACCACCTTCGAAACTAATGTGCAGCAGGTTGGCATCCATAGAAAACGGGGACTTCGTGCCCCGCTTCATCTCGATCGGGATGTTGCGTTCCTCGGCATAGGCCATCAGCGTTTCGCGCCCGCCGAGTTCCCACTCGCGCCACGGCGCGATCACCTTGATCTCGGGGGCGAGCGCATAGGCCCCGAGTTCGAAGCGGACCTGGTCATTGCCCTTGCCGGTAGCACCGTGGCTGATGGCATCGGCGCCGTGCTCGGCCGCGACCTCGACGAGACGCTTCGCGATCAGCGGGCGGGCGATCGAGGTGCCGAGCAGGTATTCCCCCTCGTAGATCGTGTTCGCCCGAAACATCGGGTAAACGAAGTCGCGAACGAACTCTTCGCGCACATCCTCAATATGGATGTTCTCGGCGGGCACGCCCATCTCGAGTGCCTTGACGCGAGCGGGTTCGACCTCTTCACCCTGCCCAAGATCGGCAGTGAAGGTGATGACCTCTGCGTCGTAAGTCTCCTGCAGCCACCGCAGGATGATGGAGGTGTCGAGACCACCGCTGTAAGCGAGTACGACCTTCATGATTCACATACTTCTCTCGGGGTTCGGGGAGTGGGTTCAGTCGAGTCCGGCGAGGACCCGCAGGCGTTGGGCAAGGGCGGCACCACCGATGTCTTCGGCGGCCACCACGATCAAGGTGTCATCCCCTGCGACAGTACCGAGGATCTGGGACATCCCCGCCCGGTCGAGGGCCGAGCCGACCACGTGGGCCGAGCCCGGAGGCGTCCGCAACACAACGAGGTTGAGCGAGTGGTTCACATCGGCCACCCAGTCCGACATCACCCGGCGAAGGTGGTCCTCCGGCGCAATCCGGTCAACCGGGTGCTCAGGGATCGCATAGACGGTCTCACCACCCGGACCTCGCACCTTGATTGCGCCAAGATCATCGAGATCGCGCGACACCGTGGCTTGTGTGGTGTCAAGCCCTTCAGCCTCGAGCAACGCTGTGAGCTGGGCCTGGGAGGTGACTGCGTGCCCCTCGAGGAGGGCCGTGATGCGGTGCTGTCGCTGAGCCTTGCTCATGAGATTGCAGCCATGTCAGTCCTTCTCCTGCAGCAGCCAAGCCATGGCACCCCGAGCTGCGTGCATGCGGTTGGCGGCCTGCACCCAGATGCGACTCTGGGGACCGTCGAGGACAGCGTCGGTCACCTCTTCGTTGCGATGAGCCGGTAGACAGTGCAAGAAGATGGCGCCGGCACTGGCGAACCCCATCAGCCGCTCATCGATTTGAAACCCCTCGAAGGCACGGCGCCGCCGCTCGGCTTCGGCCTCCTGCCCCATCGACGTCCATGTATCTGCGTAGACAACGTCGGCGCCCGCAACCGCCTCTTCAGGCCGGTCGACCACCTCGATGCTGACGCCTGCGGTCACGATGCGATCAGCGTCGCGCTCAGAAAAGCCGTAGCCACCCGGGCTGGCAATCCGAAAGTTCATGCCGCTCAGCCCAGCACCCAACGCGAGGCTGCGGGCGACATTGTTCGCGTCGCCGACATACGCAACGGTTCGCCCTGTGAGCTCGCCAAACTCCCGACGCATCGTCAAAAGGTCGGCGAGTGCTTGGAGCGGGTGGGCGTCGTCGCTGAGCATGTTGACGATCGGGACTAGATCGAGCGCAGCCATGCGCTCGACTACTGAATGGGCAAAGACCCGGGCAGCGACGACAGAGTGGAAACAGGCCATTGTCTTGGTCACGTCTTCCACCGTTTCGCGAGTGTCGAAACCGACCTCGTGGCCCTGGATGTAGACCGGATGCCCGCCGAGTTGCACTACCGCCATCTCCATCGAGTTGCGGGTGCGAGCCGAGGGCTTTTCGAAGATCAACGCGGCGCCCTTGCCCGCAAGCACGCGGGGAGCTTCGACCGATGTGGCGATCGAAAGGATCCGGTCGATCTCTTCGGCGGTGAGATCATCGATCTCAAGGAGATGACGCATCAGGGGGCTCCTTCGGCGATAACCGACGTCATGATGTCGATCGCCTCGGCGACCTGAGCATCGGTAAGGATGAACGGAGGGGCGAGCCGTAACGCGCTGGGGGTGACACCGTTGAGGATCAGACCCCGGTCAAGACACGCACGGGCGATCTCCCCAGCAGTTCGGCCGCCGAGACCGGCCTCATTGAGCTCGACCCCGAGCAGCAAGCCTCGGCCGCGCACGTGGTCGACGCCTGGAAGCGGTTCGAGGCCCTCCCGCAGCGCTGTCTCGATCGTGATAGCAGCCCTCGGAGCATCGATAGCTTCGAGTTCAGCGATCGTCGCTCGCGCTGCTGACAGGGCGAGCGGCTGGCCGGCATAGGTCGAGCCGTGGTCGCCTGGCACGAAGGCCCCGGCGACCTCGTCACGTGCCCAGATGGCGCCTACCGGCATGCCGTTAGCGATGCCCTTGGCCATGGTGACGACGTCGGGGGTGATACCGGCGGCCTGAAAACCGAACCAGTGGCCAGTGCGACCGAACCCGGTCTGGATCTCGTCGAGGATGAGTAGCAGCCCACGTTCGTCACAAATCCGCCGGACGCCCTGCAGGTACTCCGGGTCAGCCGGGTTGACGCCCCCTTCGCCCTGCACCGGCTCGAGAATGACCCCGCCAACTTCGGGCGTCAACGACTTCTCAAACTCGTCCAGGTCGTTCCAGATGACGTGCCGGAACCCCTCTGGGAGCGGCTGAAACGGCTCGTGCTTCTCGGGTTGGCCGGTGGCGGCCAGCGTCATGAGGGTGCGGCCGTGGAAGCTGCGATACGCGCTCACGACGCCGTGGCGGCCGCGGCCCTGATACTTGCGAACGATCTTCAGTGCCGCTTCGTTGGCCTCTGCCCCGGAATTCTGGAACAGAACCTGGCCTGGGCCGGCGTCGATCAAGCGCGAGATTGCCTCGGCCACCGGTGCCTGGTGCTCGTTGGCGAACAAGTTCGAGGTGTGAGTCAGGATCCCGGCCTGTGCCGCAATCGCTTCGGTGACCTCCGGGTGCGCATGCCCGAGCCCAGTGACCGCCAAGCCACACAGAAAGTCGAGATGCCGGGCGCCCTGGCGATCCCACAACTCGGCACCACTGCCCTTCACGAAAAGCCGAGGCGGCGAGCCGTAGTTGTTCATCACGGGACTGTGCGCGCCATCGGCGCCCCAGGCAGTGGCTTGTTCAGCGGTCATGGGATCCCTCGGTGAGCTCGTCGCCCGATGAGGGCGAGCCAGTGATCATGGTGCCGATGCCGGCGTCGGTGAAGAGTTCGAGCAACAGAACGTGCGGAACCCGCCCGTCGAGCATGTGAGCGGACGTCGCCCCCGCCTCGACCGCATGGATGCACGCCTCGACCTTTGGGATCATCCCGCCGCGGACGGTCCCATCGGCGATCAGCGAACGGATCTTGTCAACCGAGGCGCGAGCAACGATCGAGGTTGGATCGTCGACGTCGGTGAGCAGGCCCGGCACATCGGTGAGGTACACGGCCTTCTCCGCCCCGAGGGCACCGGCGAGGGCGCCGGCGACTGTGTCGGCGTTGATGTTGTATGCCTGCCCGGAGTCATCGACACCAATCGTCGACACAACCGGGATCATGTTCTCGGCCAGCAATCGTTCGATGATGTTGGGCTGGACGGAGACGACATCACCCACGAAACCCAGAGCTTCGTCTCGCGGTTCTGCAGTGATCAAGCCGCCGTCTTCGCCGGAGAGGCCAACGGCATAGGCGCCGTGCACGTTGATCGACCCGACGATGTCGCGACCCACCTTGCCGACGAGCACCATCCGAACAACATCAAGGGTCTCAGCGTCGGTAACCCGGAGGCCATCGACGAACTCGGTCTCTTTGCCGAGGCGTCCGAGCAGCTCACCGATCTGGGGACCACCACCATGGACGACAACCGGCTTGAGGCCGACCGAGCGCAGCAAGACGACATCTTCTGCAAAGGTCTGAGACAGCGCCGGATCCACCATGGCATTGCCACCAAACTTGACCACCACGACCGCGTCGCGGAACCGCTGGATGTACGGCAGTGCCTCGACCAACGCACCAGCGCGTTGGGTCGGCGAGAAACCCCGGTCGGGCAAAAGGTCATTCGTCTCGCTCATGAGCGGTACCCCGCGTTGATCTCGATGTAGCCGGCGGTGAGGTCGCACGTCCACACGGTGGCGTTGCCGTTGCCGACACCGACGTCGACACGGATCACGACCTCGTCTTCTTGGAGATGCGCCGTCGCTCGTTCCTCGGAATAGCTGGGGAGCACCCAGCCCTCAGCCGTCACCTGTTCGGGCCCAATCCAGATCTCGAGTCGGTCGCGATCAGCGGCTTCGCCCGCCTTGCCGACCGCCATGACGATGCGACCCCAGTTGGCGTCCTCGGCAGCAAGTGCGGTCTTGACGAGCGGCGAGTTCGCAATGGCGAGCCCTATCGCCTTCGCCGCCATATCGTCGGCTGCACCGGTGACGGTCACCTCGACGAACTTCGTGGCACCCTCGCCATCGCGCACGATCTGGTGGGCGAGGTCGAGCAGCACCGTATCGAGGGCCTCTTGGAGCGCTGGGAGGCGGGGGTCGTCCTCAGTGGTGAAGTCCTCATCGATCTGCTCGCCTGTGGCGAACAACAAGACGGTGTCACTCGTCGATGTATCGGAGTCAACCGTGATCCGGTTGAAGCTCCGCTCTACCGCATTGGAGAGACAGCGTTGCAGGAGGCTCGGCTCGACGGCAGCGTCGGTGAAGACGAAGGCGAGCATCGTGGCCATGTCCGGGGCGATCATGCCGCTGCCCTTGGCGATGCCGACGATGTGAGAGGCACAGCCACCGATCCGTGCGTAGGCGCCCTTTTGGTAGGTGTCAGTCGTGCGGATGGCATCGGCGCTCTGCGCCCATCCGTCAGGACTCGACGTCGTGAGGTTGTCCACCAATTTGGGCAGTCCGTCGCGTAGCGCTTCCTCGGGAAGGATCTCGCCGATCACGCCCGTCGAGGCCAGGAAGACGCGATCGGGCAACACGCCGAGTGCATCTGCGATCGTCTCGGCCGTGAGCTGGGCAGCAGCCCACCCCGCCTGACCGGTGAATGCATTGGCGTTGCCCGAGTTGCACACGATGGCGCGGGCCGTTCGGTCGCCGTCCGAAAGGACTTGGCGGCACCAATCGACGGGTGCTGACGGGCATAGCGACTTGGTGAACGTGCCGGCGACCGTCGTGCCCGCAGCCAGGGTGGCGAGAAAGAGGTCGGCACGCTCCTCGTACTTGATTCCGCCTGCGTGGGTGGCGAGCCGGACGCCGGCGATGGGCGGCATGGTCGGAAACGTGTCGGGAGCAAGCGGGGAAACTGCGTCGGCCATCTCAGCTGCCTTAGGGGTACATACCGGCGACAGCGAGGCCGGTTGCCTCGGGCAATCCGAGGGCGAGGTTGGCGCACTGAACCGCCCCACCCGAAGCGCCCTTCACCAGGTTGTCGAGCGCCGACAGCACGATCACCCAACCAGTGCGCGGGTCAACCCGGGCAGTGATGTGGCAACTGTTGGAGCCGAGGGTGGCCTTGGTCGACGGCGAGCGTTCGCTCACGACGACGAATGGTTCGGTGTCATAGGCATCATGCAATGTTGCGAGCACGTCGTCGGTCGTGAGATCGCCCACAGGCCTGGCATAGCAGGTGGCGAGGATGCCGCGGTTCATCGGTGCGAGATGCGGGGTGAAGATAACCGACGCGTCGGCACCAGCGTGCTGACGCAACACCATCTCCATCTCGGGCGTGTGCCGGTGGTTGAGCAGGCCATACGCGCTGAAGTCCTCGTCGACGGCGCAGAAGGTGGTGTGGGGCTTGGCTGGGCGCCCGGCGCCGCTGACCCCGGTGGCAGCATCGACGATGAGGCCCGTCGAGTCGATCAGGCCTGCCTTCGCCAACGGCGCCAGGCCCAGCACCGCGGTGGTGGGATAGCAGCCCGGCACTGCGATCAGTTCGGCCCCGGTGATCTCGGTCCGGAAGAGCTCCGGTAGGCCGTAGACGAAGTCATCGAGCAGCTCAGGTGAGCCGTGTTCGTCGCCATACCAATCCGGGTAGAGTCCGGGGTCGTCGAGCCGGAAGTCCGATGCGAGGTCGACGATGTGCTTGACCTGCCCCCGTAGTCCCGGCACGACCGACTGGCTGGCTCCGTGCGGAAGGCCAAGAAACACAAGGTCGGCGTCACGTATCGCTTCGTCGCCAGTGGGCACGTATACAAGCTCGTCATAGGCCCCGGCGAGCGATGGGTAGAGGTCGGCGACTTTCTTACCGGCCTGGCTCTCGCCGGTGGCGGCAATGACCTCGAGATCGGGGTGCGTCGCGCAGATGCGCATGAGTTCTGCGCCGGTGAATCCGGACGCGCCGACGATGGCGACCTTGTGCATGTGGGCACTCTACGACGTGTCGAATGTTTATACAACGATACGCATAGTTCTCGGAACTGGCTGTCGGAACGGGATCAGGTGGGTATTCGCGGGCGACGCTGTCCATCGCACCCAGAGCGCCTCAGGCGCTGCGATGCCGAACCAGCATTGTCAGAGGGCAATCCCGGCGAGCTTGGTTTCAAGGTACTCGGCGATGCCTTCGTGGCCCCCTTCTCGGCCGAGGCCGGAGTCGTTCATGCCACCGAACGGCGCCGCTGCCGAGGTGGGGTTCACGTCGTTGATGCCGATGATGCCGAACCGCAAACCCTCCATCGCCCGAATCGCGGTCGAGAGGTCCTTCGTGTATACGTAGGCGGCAAGGCCGTAGTTGGTGTCGTTGGCGAGGTCGATCACCTGATCGACGTCGTCGTACACGATGATCGGGGCCACCGGCCCGAACGTCTCCTCGCGGTAGATCGTCATCGCTTCGGTCACCCCGGTGACGACGGTCGGCGCGTAGAAGTGGCCGGCGTCGAGCCCGTCATCGGTGAGCCGCATCCCGCCAACCGGGACCTCTGCACCCTTGGCCCGGGCATCGTCGACCTGAGCAGCGACCTTGGCGACCGCTGCTTCGTTCACGAGCGGTCCAACACCAACGCCTTCCGCGGTGCCGACGCCGGCCTTTACCTTGGCGACGCGAGGAACGATCGTGTCGATGAATGCATCGGCGTGGTCGCGGTGGACGTAGAGACGGTTGGGGCTGATGCAGGCTTGACCCGAGTTGAGGAACTTCAGCGCCGCAGCACCCTTCGCCGCGTGGACCGGATCGGCGTCGGGGTAGACGATGAACGGGGCATGCCCGCCGAGTTCCACCGAAACCCGCTGCAGGTTCGCACCCGCCTTGGCGGCCAGGACCCGCCCAACGGCGGTCGAACCGGTGAATGTCAGCTTCTTGACCCGAGGATCGCTCGTGAAGACGTCGCCAATCGGAACCGGGTCTTCGGCCGTGACCATGTTGATCACGCCGTCGGGAACACCGGCATCGACGAAGCACTCAAAGATCGCCTTGGCGCACAGTGGGGTCGCCTCTGCCGGTTTGAGCACGAGTGTGCAGCCAGCGGCGAGCGCCGGACCCATCTTCCGGGTGAGCATGGACATCGGGTAGTTCCAAGGCGTCACGGCCGCCACCACCCCGACAGGGGTCTTGACCGACAGGAACCGCTGGTCGGGTCGCCCCGATGGCAGCCATTCGCCGCTGATCCGGCGGGCTTCCTCAGCGAACCAGCGCAGGAAGTCGGCGCCGTACGTGACCTCGGCTCGGCTCGCCTTGAGCGGCTTGCCCTGCTCCTCGGTCATGAGGTGCGCGAGCTCGTCGGCTCGCTCCCCCATCAGCCGCCATGCAGCCATTAAGAGATCAGCTCGGCTGTAGGCGGTGCTGGCTCCCCATTCCTTCTGCACGGCGTCGGCGGCATCGATGGCTGCAGTGGCATCGGCGGCACCACCGGCCGGCATCTCTGCGATGACCTCGCCGGTGGCCGGATTGGTGACGGCAAACGTGCCCCCGTCGATGGCGTCGACCCACTGCCCGTTAATGAACATGGGGGTGAGGCTAACGGCTCGGCCAATCCTCACTCCGATGGAGACTGCCTGAGCATCGATCCCGATCCGATCGTCGAGGAGCCCCTGCCACCTGCTGGCGATGCTCGATGAGCTCAATATCGACGCGGTTCTCACATGCGATCTATTCAGCATCAGGTATGCCACAGGCACGCGCAACATGACAGTCCATGGTGTTCTCGGACCCGGCTGAATGGCGCTGATCCACGCCGACGGCAGAACGGTCCTGAGGGAATTCGCGAGCTGCGAGTACCTGACCGCCCACGCTCGCTTCGTCGACGACGTCCGCCCCGCCACGCGCTCGTCGCCAAGAAGTCACCGCACCTCCGCGACGAGATCCATACGTTCGCCGCCGAGATCGCCCACGAGGTCGGCGGGCGCTTGGCCATCGAAGCCTTCGGTCACGGCGTCGACCCCGCACTCACCCCTGCTGGACTGCAGTTGGCCGACGGCAACGAGGTACTGCAGCGCCACCTCTACCGCCTCGCCCTTGGACTCGCCATGACGGGCGGTCATCCAAACGTGCCCAGCTTCGGAACCCATCCGTATCCACTTCCCGGATGTTTCGAGCCCAGGATGGTGATCTGCGTCGAGAGCTACGTTGGCGACCTACCCGTTCGACGAACGCCTCGGCTGACCGCTAGCCGAAGAGGTCGGCGAGGGCCTCGTAGTGACCGAGGCCGAGGGTGCCGTCGAGGTCGATGAGCTGTGATCTCCGGAAGATCCCGGAGACGTCGGCTTCGAGCGTGAGGGCACCGAGTTCGACGTCGCTGCGGGCGTCGATCGCCGCCGCCACTGCGGCCAGGTGATCGTCGAGGAAGCCGTCACGGTTTGCTGCCGCCGTTGTGGTCTCCATCGGAGCGCCGTCGCTCACGACCACCAACAGGCGCCGGCTCGCCGCCTGCCCGGCTAGCCGCCGGTAGGCCCACGCGAGCGCTTCGCCATCGACCCCTTCGCGGTAGTGATGAACCGAGAGCATCGCGCCGATCGACCGGCGAGCACGGCGCCACGAGGTTCCGACATCCTTGTAGACGATGTGCTCAAGTTCGGCGACTCGTCCGGGGCCGTCAGGCGCACCGGCGGACTTCCACGCCTTGGCTGCCTGCCCACCGGCCCAGGAGCGGGTCGTAAAGCCGAGCACCTCGACCGATGCGCCCGCGAGATCAAGCGCCTGAGTGAACGTGTCGAGCAGCACTGCGGCCGCTTCGTATCGCTGCTGCTTCATCGATCCGGAGGTGTCGACCAGAAACGTGACCGCCACATCGGCCAACGGTTGTACCCGTGGCTGGCGGAAGATCCGATGTTCGACCGGATCGGTGACGATCATCGACAGTCGTGCAGGGTCAACCTCGCCGTCCTCCTCGGCGATCGTCCATCCATCGTCGGCGGGGCGGGCCAACAGACGCACGAGGCGCTGCGCGACCCGTGCAGCACTCACCGCTTGCGCCTTGCGATGTTGGTCGAGCTCCGTTCGCAGCGCGCGCAGCCGAGCGGCAGGGACGAGCGCGTCGCCGCCCAGCTCGCGATCGAACTGACGAGTGAAGACGCCGTAGTCGCCCAGATGGTCGAGATCAGCGAAGCGACCGAGTTGGCCCGCCGTGCCCGTAGCGACGAGGCCGGTTCCTTCTTCCTCGTCATCCCAACCGGAGAGGAGCAGCTTCATCCGGTCGCGGTCATCGGTGGCCGCAAGATCGGCATCGCTGGCCAAGAGTGCGATCGCTTCCGCGATGGCGCGGGCATGGAACGCGAACGCCTGCTGATCCTGACGGGTGTTCGCCAGCGCATAGAGGGCCTCACCGATGAGCGGCGCAAGCGTGAAGCGCTGCGCCTCGATGATGTCGTCGACGATCTCGCTGGTGAGTGGCCGCAGGAGCCGGCCGCGTGCCATGTGGGTGACGGTGAACACCAACAGCCCCACCCCGGACTCGGCGATCCGTTCCTGGAGGCAGTCAATTGACCAGCCGGAGAACGCGGCGGCAAGGTTGTCGTCCATGCCCCTCCACGTCTCGGGGCGAAGCGATTCACACCGAAGCTGTTCGAGGAGATCGAACACGACCCGCTCGAGTGGTTCGGTTGGGGCCAGCTCACGATGGAGGTCGAGGTCGGAGTGGCGCAGCAAGAGACCGAGCGAGTCGGCGATACCCCTCGCCCGGGCCGGATCGACCGCACCGAGGTCAGCGGCCAGGTGGGGAGATGCGAGCCCGACCCGTCGAGAACCAATGCGGAGTGCACCGCCGCGTAGGTCGGCGTCGGGGCGCTCACCCACTGCTCGCACGATCGCAGCGCCGCGGCGTTCCGCCCGGCGCCGACGGGCGGTCTCGGTGCTCATCCGAGCTCGGGCAGTTCGAGTCCCATCGCCCGCTGGAGGTACTCGGCGAGGATGGGCCGCTCGGCCGGATCGCAGGTGTTGGCGAACGCCAATTCGAACGCCTCGACGACATCGCCGAAGATCTCGGCGTTCTCGGCCCATCCGATGACGGTCCGGGGTGACATCACCGTCGAAATATCACCGGCCGCAAACCCGACCCTGGTCATACCGGCGACGGCGACCATGCCAGCGATCGCAGCCGCATCGCCTTCGGGCACACGGGCGACCACAATGCCCGCCTCGATTTCGGGGGCGAGGTAGTCGAGGCGCGCAACGATGTCCCACCGGTCGACCTGTGCTTGGTTGAGCAGTTGCGTGCCGTGGTACAGGCCGGTGAGGTTGCCCAGGCCGACTGTGTTCGCGGTGGCGAAAATGCGGAAACCCGGGTGCGCAGTGAGCACCCGGTTCTGGTCGAGCAACGTGAACTTCCCGCCGCGTTCGAGCACCCGCTGGATAACGAACATCACGTCGGGGCGGCCGGCATCAAGCTCGTCGAACACGAGCACCACTGGCCGCTCGAGCGACCACGGGAGGATGCCCTCGCGGAACTCGGTGACCTGCACGCCGTCGCGCACCACCACCGCATCGCGGCCGACGAGGTCGAGCCGGGTGATGTGTCCATCGAGGTTGACACGCACCATCGGCCAGTTGAGCCGCGCCGCCACCTGCTCGAGGTGCGTCGACTTGCCGGTTCCGTGCGCGCCTTGCACAAGCACCCGGCGGTTGAACACAAAGCCGGCGAGGATCGCCTTCGTCACCGCGGGGTCGAAGCGATAGGCCGGGTCGACCTCGGGCACGTGTTCGTTGCGCTCGGCGTAGCCCAGGACCTTCAGGTCCGAGGAGAAGCCGAACGTCTCGACGACATCGATCGGGACATCCGGCGAATCATTCATGGGATCAGACGTAGTCCTTGTACTTGTCGAGGTAGCGCGTCGGGGTCTGCAGTGCATCCTTGCGGAATGGGTCGCCGAGTTCTTTGGTGCACATGATCTCGATGACCGTGGTCTTGCCCTCGCTCATCTGGGCATCGATCGCGGCGGTGAGGGCGGAGCCGACCTGGTCGAGCTGATCGACCCGTACGCCTTCGGCGCCCATGGCCTTGGCGATCTCGCTGTAGTTCTCGCCACCCTCAAGCTCACCGGCGACGAAGCGACGACCGTAAAAGTCGACCTGGTTCTTCTTCTCGGCGCCCCACTGTCGGTTGTGGAACACGATCGATGTGACCGGGATGTTGTGACGGGTGGCGGTCATGAGCTCACCCATGCTCATCGCCCAGGCGCCGTCACCGGCGTAGGAGATGGCCGGACGATCGGGCGCGGCCTTCTTGGCGCCGATCACCGTGGGCAGCGCGTAGCCACAGTTGCCCCAGCTCATCGGTGCGAGGAACGAACGCGGCTCTTCGAACCGCAGATAGCTGTTGGCAACCGAATTGATGTTGCCGATGTCGGTCGAAACCATTGCCCGGGCTGGCATGGCTTTCTCAAGCTCCCGGAGGACCTGGCGGGGGTGAAGCCAGTGACCGCCCTCACCGTCAGCCTCGGCGATCATCTCCATCGAGAAGTCGTCCTGCTCATGGGTCCACTCGTCCAGCTCAGCTTCCCACGCTGCCTTCTCGGAGGCGGTGGTGGCGGCTCGCTCGTCGCGACTGGCATCGCATGCGAGGGTCTTTCCTTCCAGGCGCTGAAGCAACGCGCTTGCGGTGGCACCGGCATCGCCAACAATGCCAACCTGGACCTTCTTCACAAGTCCGATCATCTTCTGGTCGGCATCAACCTGGATGATCTTGGCGTCCTTGGGCCAGTAATCCATGCCGTGCTGGGGCAACGTGCCGAACGGACCCAGCCGGGTGCCGAGGGCCACGACGACATCGGCCTGGGCGATCAGCTTCATCGCAGCCTTGGAGCCCTGATACCCGAGCGGACCGCACCACTGCGGGTGGCTAGCTGGGAACGAATCGTTGTGCAGGTAGCTGTTGACCACCGGGCATCCAAGGCGTTCAGCGAGGGCGATCGCCTCCGGAACTGCGTCGCCCATCACGACACCACCGCCGCTCACCATCACGGGGAACGTCGCCTCCGCAAGCAGGTCGGCAGCCTCGCGCAAGGTGCGCTCTCCACCGGGCCCGCGGTCGATCCGCATCGGCTCGGCGATCTCAACGTCAATGTCGCCGTAGAAGCGGTCGCGCGGAATATTGAGCTGGGTTGGGCCGATCTCGGACATGGCCCGGTCGAAGCAGCGCGCGGTGATCTCCGCCATGCGGTTCTCGTTCGCGATATGGCCCTGGTACTTCACAAACTCCTGGAACATCGGGAGTTGGTTGGCTTCCTGGAAACCGCCCAAGCCCTGGCCCATCGTGCCGGTCTCGGGCGTGATCATCACGACCGGACTGTGGGCCCAGAACGCAGCAGCGACGGCGGTGACGCAATTGGAGATGCCCGGGCCGTTCTGACCGATCACCACCCCGTGCTTTCCGCTGACTCGGGCGTACCCGTCGGCCATATGGGCCCCACCCTGCTCGTGCACAACCGGCACAAGCTCAATTCCGGCTGGCGCAAAGATGTCCATTGCGTCCATGAACGCGCTGCCCATGATGCCGAAGGTCGTGGTGACGCCATTGGCCACCATCGTCTCGACGAAGGCCTCGGACGGAGTCATACGGGTCATGTTGTGGTCCCCCTGCCTGGCTCGTGGAGCCGGTGATCAAACCTCAGTGAGAGGCTCTAACAGAACAGTGAGATGCTATCTCTATCAGGCAGCCGTGTCAGCGGTCGATTCGAGCTGGCGGATCCCAGCGACGAGCAGATCCACGAGGTTGGAGAACGTTTCCTCGAGGTCGTGCGGGTGGGGGTGGCCGTCGCCCGACTCGAGGTGGGCGAACCCATGAAAGGAGCTTCGCAGCGCCCGTGCGACGTGAATCCGCTGGGCCTCATCGAGCTTGAACCCGCCGAGCGAGCGAAAGATGATCGTCACGACTTCCTCCACCGCATCCTCGAGTTCGGCATCGCCGGCGCACGGGTAGCGATCAGTCGCGGCGTAGAGGCCAGGAGCCTCGCGCACAACGCCACGCCAAGCATCGCCCAAGGCCCGGACGACGTCAGGCCCGGCAACGCCCTGCGCTGCGGTGCTGAGCCGGTCGGCGAGCATCTCACGGCCCCGCAGCCCCAGGCTTCGGAGGAGGTCGTCGTACCCCTCGACATGGCGATACAGCGCCGGTTGGCGAACGCCGAGTCGGTCGGCGACACGGGTGAGCGTGACAGCATCGAGGCCCTCGGCATCGGCAATGCTCGCGGCCTCGTCGATGACTCTTTGCGTGTCGAGCGAGGCGCGGGGCATTCGTTAGAGAGTATCGCTGATCGGTTAGAACCAACTGAACATTCGATCAGTCCTTCAGATGCGACCAACGATGCCCACGATGGCCAGGGCGACCAGAACGCCGATTCCGACGAATCGGGCCCGCTCGGGATCGACCTTGCCGAACCAGCGAGCGCCAATCGCCGTGCCTAAAAGCATGATCGGCAGGAACGCTGCAACCCGCACCAACACGGTGCTGTCGAGAAGACCGGCTGCGAGCACAACCACGATCGCAAGAGAATCGAGGAACAGGAAGTACGCGATCAGCGATGCCCGACCTGCCGTCATACCGGCTGGAGAACCGAGGAAGAACACGATGACCGGAGGACCACCCGCGCTGGTCAGACCGTTGAGCACGCCAGCCCCAACGCCGACGGTCGAGAGAGCGACTAGACCGAGATCACGCTTCGAGCGCCATCCCGAAGCAAGCACGATGGCTGAGATCAGCACAGCGATCGAGATCACCAACTTCATCGGCTCAGGATCGATCGCCAACAGCGCCACCACGCCGATCGGCATTCCAATCACGGCGCCTCCAACCAGCCATCGAACCGGCCGCCACATCACCTCATCCCGGCACTCGCGGATCAGGAGTGCGGAGGCAAACACCTCGAGGCAGAAGATGATTGGAACCGCCTCGTCAGGGTCCATCAGCAAAGCAAGGCCGCTCACCCAGATCAGCGACGCGCCGAAGCCTGTGAACCCTCGAATCGCCGCACCCGTAACGATCACCACCAGGGCGAGGGCGAACGCCTCGCCCGAGAGTTCCACGTCAGCCGACGGCCTGGAGGGAGGCGATCACAGCCACGTTGGCAATGTCGTCTGCGCTGCAGCCCCGGCTGAGGTCGTGCAGCACGCCGTCGAGACCCTGCAGTAACGGCCCGAACGCCTGCGCTCCACCGAGGCGCTCGGTGATCTTGTACGCGATGTTGCCGCTGTCGAGATCGGGGAAAACAAAGACGTTCGCGTGGCCAGCGACCGGCGAACCGGGTGCCTTCGCCTCAGCGACAGCGGGCACCCACGCCGCGTCGAACTGCAGCTCGCCATCGACGGCGAGGTCGGGCGCCTGCTGGCGAACAAGCGCCGTAGCCTCCACCACCTTGTCGACACGAGGATGCGTGGCGCTTCCCTTGGTAGAGAAGGACAGCATCGCAACCCGAGGCTCCTCACCGGCCAGCTGAGCAAACGACGCTGCGCTCGACACCGCCACCGATGCCAACTGTTCAACGTTTGGATCGGGCAACACCCCACAGTCGCCGTAGACGATCGGACGACCGTCGGGCAGCACAAAGAAGAAGCAGCTGCTGACGGCACTGACCGACGGTGCGACCTCAAGGATCCGCAGCCCGGCGCGAATGACGTCGCCGGTCGGTCGCGTCGCCCCGGCCACAGCACCTGCCGCCCATCCGGTCTTTACGAGCGCGGTGACCATCGTCAGCGGATCGTCGGCATCGAGCGGACGACCGTGCCACGGACTGTCCTCACCTACCGATGCTCGCTGCTCGACGAGTTCCTCGGCCGCTGGGTGACCCGCCTCAGCCAACGAACCGAGGTCTCGCCCGATCACAAGCGCCTCGACCAGACCGTCGGCGTTGAGTCGATCAGCAGCCTCGCACGTCCGCGGATCGTTATCGGCGAGCAAAATCCGCCGCGGCATGGCGGCGGCGCGCCGGTACCACTCGTCGATAATACTCACCATGACGGCTGGGTCAGCCTTTGCCGAGCCACGAGATCAGCTTCGGCTCGGACCACCGGAGGACGACCCCTCACCCGCCAACCACTCCGCAGCCCGGGTGACGACCTGGTCTGCCTTGTCGTGCATATCGTCGATGACTGCCGTATCTGCGATCAGCGGCGGCGAGAACACGAGCATTGTCGCTCCTCGGTCATCCGGCCTGATCAGCAGGCCCGCATCGCGGCACGCTCGCGCAAGAATGCCCTGCTGAAGGGCTAGGGCATGCTCATCGGGCAGGTCGTGGTCGGCGGCCCGGCTCGCCATGAACTCGAGGGCATAGAAGTAGCCCGTGCCTCGGACCTCGCGGAGGACATCGTGCTTTTCGACAAGCGCCTCGAAGCCGGCGGCCATATAGCTCTCGTTGGCGAGCACATGTTCCATGATCCGTTCGTCTTGCATTGCGGAGATGTTCGCGGCCGCCACCGCAGTGGCAACCGGGTGGCCACCGAAGGTCGAACCGTGGTTGTAGAGACCCACCTCGGAGTCCCAGATCGTCTCCAGCAATGGGCGACGCACGATCACGCCACCGAGCGGCAGATACGCGCTCGTCACGCCCTTGGCGAAGGTGATCAGATCAGGTACGACACTGAATCGTTCGCTGCCAAAGAAATGACCGAGCCGACCGAACGAGCAAATCACCTCGTCTGCGCACAGCAACACGCCGTACTTGTCGCAAATGCGTCGCAGCTCTTGCCAGTAGCCGTGAGGCGGCACCAAGCAGCCACGACCGTTCTGCACCGGTTCGGCAATGACCATGGCGACTGTTTCGGGGCCTTCGGCGAGGATCATCTCCTCGATCGCCTTCGCTGAGTCCAGCGTTTGCGCCGTGTCGCCGATCGTGTTGCGAACGTGGCGAACACCGTCCCACATCATTGGCAGAAACGTCTTGCGGAACTTCGGCACGCCGGTGACGGTCAACGTTGCAAGGGTCGTGCCGTGGTAACTCCACTCACGGCTGATGACTTTGTAGCGGGCGTCGTCACCGTTCGCGACATGGAAGTTTCGTGCGAACTTCAGCGCTGCCTCGACCGCCTCGGAGCCAGAGCTGACGAAGAACGTGTCCTCGAGGTCACCGGGAGCAACCTCAGCAATCAGGGTTGCTGCCTTCGAGACCGGTTCGTGCGTGGTTCCCCAGTTGGGATAGAAGGCCATGCGTTCCATCTGCTTGCTCGCTTCGGCCGCTAGGTCGGAGCGGCCATGACCAAGGTTCGTGCAGAAGAGGCCGGCAAGGCCGTCTAGGTACTTGTTGCCCTCGTCATCCCAGACATAGCAGCCCTCGCCGCGATCCATGACCAGCATGTCGTCGGCCTTCCACGCTGCCCCCTTCGTGAAGTGCGGGACAACGTGGGCTTGTGATGCGGCGCGGAAATCCATTCGCGACCTCCCTTCTCTCCACGCGACTGTACCGAGGTTCTAGTTAGAGGGTCTAGCGCGAATGCGAAGTTTCCTAACCAATACGTTCGGGTGTTTCCACGGACCAATCCTGCGCTCCCCACTCTCCAGACCGAACGTGCCCGCTGGTTGGGGAGGAGCCGAGAGCACAGCCAGCCAGGACCACTCAGACCATCGACTGGCAGTCGTTGTCTCCGCAACCGAAACGGCGACATGGCGCTTCGAAGTGGGGCGAGGCCCGGGCCGCTACGCGCGAAGGCTGGCGCCGGTCTTCTTGGCGACCTGATCGATGCAGGACTGACGAGCTTGGCCGACCTCATCATCGGTGAGGGTGCGGTCCTTGGCCTGGAAGCGGAGGCGGTACGCGAGCGAACGGGAACCCTCGTCAACTCCCTGACCTCGGTAGACGTCAAACAGTTCAAGGCCGACAAGCAGGTCGCCACCGCCCTTGCGCAGAGATGCTTCGACCTGCGATGCCGCAACGTCATCGGTGAGCACGAACGCTAGGTCAATGTCGCTCGACGGGAACTTGCTAACCGGCCTGTACTTGCGGTTGCCGTGTGGACCGTCGAGAAGCGCCCCGAGATCGAGTTCGAGCCACGCGACGCGTCCGTCGACGCCATAGGCCTCGAGGACAGCCGGGTCGACTTCGCCGACGTAGCCGCGGGGACGACCGGCGACGACGACTTCGGCGGCGCGGGTCGGGTGCAAACCGGCGACCCGGTCGGTCTTGAGCTGCAAGTTCGGCAACGCGAGCGCTCGGTCGAGCAAGTCGAGGATCGCGACCGCCGCCGGCGCCTCCTCCCCGGCCAAGGCCACCGCAAGATACTCGCGCTCATCAGGGAGTGGGTCGCCCTCACCAGACGGCAGGAAGACATGGTCGATCTCGAAGAAACGCACGTCGGGGTTGCGATGTGACTGGTTGTACGCAATCGCCTTGAGCTGGCCAGGCAGAAGCGAGGTACGAAGGATTGACTCTTCAGCGTGCAACGGATTGGTCAGGGAGACCCCGTCCTCGGGCAGTCCAGCCTTGGCCAGATCCCCCGGTGCGAGAAATGGCATCGGCAGCGTCTCATCGCATCCGACCCCGGTGAGCACCTCGCGAACGAGGCGGCGGTCCTTTTGGTACTGGCTGAGGCCGCCGGCGTCCTCGCCCTTCGGGACGGTGCGCTCAATGTTCTCATAGCCAAACATGCGACCGACTTCTTCGGCGATGTCGGTTTCGGTCGTGGTGTCCCAACGCCAGGTGGGAATGACGACCTCGATCGTCTCGTCTGACACGTTGCCGCATTCGAAGCCGATCGGCTCGATGTGGGCGACCATCTCGGCGGCCGACAACGAGGTGCCGAGCAGGCCGTTGATCTTGGCAACGCGGACGGTGACCGGAGACCGGTCCGGCGTCTTCCCAGGCACGTCGACCAAACCGGCGACTGCGGTGACGCCACTCTCGGCCACCAGCTGGATAAATCGGTGCATGGCCCGCACGATGTTCTCGCCGTAGTCCGCCCCCCGACGGAAGCGGGTGGAAGCCTCTGATGGCAGGTTGAGACGCTTGACCGTGCGGGAGATCGATGGCGGGTCCCACCAAGCCATTTCGACAAGGACGTCGGTGGTCGAGTCCGAGATCTCGGTCGAGGCACCGCCCATGACACCGGCGAGGGAGACAATCTCCCCCGACTCAGCACAGATGACACCGTCGTTGCTTTTGAGCGACCGTTCGACCTCGTCGAGGGTGACGAGTGTTTCGCCGTCCTTCGCCCGCCGCACGGTGAGCTTGCCGTTGGGAACCGTGCCGAGATCGAACGTGTGGTTCGGTTGGCCGAGTTCAAGCATCACGTAGTTGGAGATGTCGACGATCGAATTGATTGGACGCATACCGAGCTGGATAAGGCGTTCCTGCATCCACACAGGCGACTCCCCGACGGTGACGTTTCGGAGCACCGTGGCAACGAATCGACCACACAGCGTCGGGTCATCGACCACGATGTCAAGGAGCCCGTCAACAGACTCGTCGGCGGTGGTGATTTCGTAGTCAGGGAACCGGAACTCGACGCCGAGGACGGCCGCCAGATCGCGCGCCACGCCGGCAACCGACATTGCGTCCGGCCGATTCGCGTTGACTTCGAGATCCCACAGGATGTCGGGCTCGACCCCAATCGCCGAAGCGAGTTGCTGGCCAAGCTCGGCGCCGTCGACCACCCGGTCGTTGAGGATCAAGATGCCGTCCTCGTCGCTCGTGAGGCCGATCTCCGCACCCGAGCAGCACATACCGTTCGAGGTCTGACCACGCAGCTCACGCTGGGCGATCTCCATGCCGTTGGGCATCACCGTGCCGATCGTGGCGAAGGGGACGAGGTCGCCGACGCTCATGTTGAACGCGCCACAACAGACCTGCAGGGGTTGACCATCGCCTTGGTCGACATCAACCAGCTGAATCTTGTCGGCGTCGGGGTGAGGCCGAAGGTCGAGAACCTTTGCGAGCACGACACCGTCGACGATCTCACCGACCACGTCCATTTCCTCGACCGCTAGGCCGAGCGCAGACAAGGTCTCACACAGTTCGACAGGGTCGCCGTCGATGTCGGGCGCAAACTCGCGGAGCCAGGACAGGGTGACCTTCATCAGAACTGCCTCAGGAAGCGAACATCGTTGTTCACGAGCTCACGGATGTCATCGAGCTCGTAGCGCATCACTGCGAGCCGGTCGATGCCGAAGCCAAAGGCAAAGCCCTGCCACTGTTCGGGATCGATGCCGCAGTTGTGGAGCACGTTGGGGTGGACCATGCCGCAGCCGCCGAGCTCGAGCCACGACCCGTCATCGCGGCTGATATCGAACTCGGCCGACGGCTCGGTGAATGGGAAGTACGACGGGCGCAGGCGGGTCTTCACGTCGCCGCCGAAGAACGCGTGGACGAACGCCTCGATAGTGCCGTGCAAGTCGCCCAGCGTGATACCTCGGTCGATGACCAAACCCTCGATCTGATTGAACGCCGGCAGATGGGTGGCATCGGCCGTGTCGGTCCGAAACGTTCGACCGGGAGCAACGATGTAGATCGGCGGCTCCGTGTTCTCCATCGTGCGGATCTGAACCGGTGAGGTGTGCGACCGCAACATCACCTCTTCCGGCTCGCCCAGATTCACAAAGATCGTGTCGAAGCTCCCCCGGGCTGGGTGCCACTCGGGGATGTTGAGCGCCTCAAAGTTGTACCAGGCAGTCTCGACCTCGGGACCCTCCGCGACGGTGAACCCCATGCAGACGAACACGTCCTCGAGTCGATCACGAGCTTGCGTGTTGAGATGCAACGAGCCCCGGCGGACCTCGTTGAGCCGCTCAGAGAGGTCGAGTCGCTCGGCTTCGTACTGGGCCTGACGAGCGCCAGCGGCCAGCCGGTCGCGGGCGGCCGCAACCTCTGCTTCGAGTGTGGTTCGCGCTGCGTTGATCGCCTGCCCGACCTCCTTGCGGTCGGCGGGGTCAAGCTGACCGAGCTGCTTCTTCGCCGCGGTGACCGCCGACTTCTTGCCGAGAAACTCAGCGTCGAGCGCCGAAACTGCGTCGAGATCGACCGCTGCGGCCAACCGGACGTTGGCGTCGGCAAGAACGGCATCGAGATCGGCGGTGAGAGAAGCACTGCTCATTGGAACGACAGGTTAGGGGCACATCGACACACCCGGTGCGTGTTTCGGTGGCACACTGCCGACGTGGAGCACACCGTCCGAGATAATGCTGAGCGCCAGCGCTACGAGCTGGTCGTCGACGACCACATCGTGTCGATCGCTGACTATGGCCTCCGGGGCGGTGTGGTCGTCGTGCCTCACGTCGAAACCGACCCTCGCTTTCGCGGCCAGGGCATGGCCGATCGTCTGATGGCTGGCATGCTTGCCGACCTGCGTAGCGGGGGCCGCACGATCACGCCGCTGTGCCCGTTCGCCGCCGACTACATCCGCCAGCACCCTGACGAAGAGGACCTGTTGGCCTAGTTCAGCCTCGCCGAGCCTCGAAGAGCAGCAGGGTTCCAGCCATCGCGACGTTTAGCGACTCGGTGCGGCCGGGCATTGCAATGTGACACCACGCGTCGACCTCGGCGCCTGCGTCGAGCCCGTGCGGTTCAGAGCCCATGACGATCGCAACTGGCGTTGAGAGAACCCCACCATCGTGGGGTTCTCCGCTGGCGACATCGGTGCCAACGACGGCGACACCGGCCTCGCGCAGCGCGTCGATTGCGTCGGTGACGTCGGAAAAATGGACAACCGGTACCCGCAGAATAGATCCGGCCGACGAGCGAACCGCCTTCGGACCCCACGGGTCGGTGCCACCTGCGACGACCACAGCATCGGCCGCTGCCGCATCAGCCGCCCGGATCAAGGTGCCGACATTCCCGGGGTCTCCGACTTCAGCCAGGACAAGCACGACAGCATCGGTACCGAGGTTGGGCAGATCTGGGGAGGGCCGGGGCACCAGGGCGAGCATCGGTTGCGGCGCGGCGGACGGGGCGAGTTTCTCGAAGACGTGATCACGCACGACAAGCCACTCGCACGACCCGAGCAGCCGATCGTCGATGACAACCACCGCGGCATCGTCAGCCGCCGTTTCCGGCACGACCACCGTGGTCGGCACATAACCAGCATCAAGTGCCTCGCCGACCGCACGCGGTCCCTCGAGCACGATCGATTCCGAACGCGAACTGCGCCGCCCGATCAGGCGGCGCAGTTCAGCGATTCTCGGATTCTGAGCTCCGAAGACCTGACGCATCAGCGCAGGATCAATCGTGGATCAGGAGGCGGCAGCCTCGGCGCTGGCCGAGTTCGCAGCGTCGACGAGGGCAGCGAACGCCTCCGGCTCGTGCACGGCGAGGTCGGCCAAGTTCTTGCGGTCAACCTCGATGCCTGCGGTCTTCAGCCCGGCGATAAACCGGCTGTAGGTGGTGCCATTGGCGCGACACGCTGCGTTGATCCGTTGGATCCACAGCTTTCGCATCTCGCCCTTGCGGGCTCGGCGATCGCGGAACGCGTAGTTGCCGGCGTGCATCACCGACTCGTTGGCGGCCTTCCAAACCCGGCTGCGGTTGCCGTAATGGCCCTTGGCCCGCTCCATCACTACGCGGCGACGCTTCTTCGAATGAACAGAACGCTTGACGCGTGCCATCAGTCTCTACCTTTCGTTCAGTGTCGGAGGGCTCAGACGCCCAGGTCGCGGAGATTGCGCTCGTCAGCCTTGGCGACTGCGGTGCTGCCACGAAGCTGACGGGTCCGCTTTGGTGACTTCTTCTCCATAATGTGGTTCTTATTGGCCTGGCGGCGCATGAGCTTGCCACTACCAGTTCGCTTAAAGCGCTTCTGAGCGCCCTTGTGGGTCTTCATTTTCGGCATGTTGATCTCTACTCTTCCTCGTCCGAAACCCGCAATGCGGCTTCGGCTTCAGCCGCTTCTGCAGCCGCCTGCTTCTTAAGTTCCTTCTCGTGGCGAGCCTGAGCCTGCTTGTCGGGTGCGAGCACCATCACCATGTTCCGGCCGTCTTGACGGGGGTGGAACTCCACCTTGCCGACATGATTGACCTCACCGGCGACATTGTCGAGGATCCTGCGCCCCAACTCGGGGTGCTGCATCTCTCGGCCGCGGAACATGATCGTGACCTTGACCTTGTGACCTTCGCCGAGGAACTTCTCGACCTTCTTCGTCTTGGTTGTGAAGTCACCGGGCCCGATCTTGGGGCGGTACTTCATTTCCTTGACCGTCAGGTTCGAGGCCTTCTTCTTGGACTCTTTCGCCCGCTGATCGGCTTCGTACTTGTACTTGCCGTAGTCCATAATCCGGCAAACCGGTGGGTTCGCCCGATCGGCGACCTCAACGAGGTCGAGCCCAGAGGCTCGAGCAATGTTGAGCGCCTCGGCTAGTGGCTTGATACCGATCTGTTCGCCATCGTGCCCGACGAGGCGAACCTCGCGTGCCCGAATGCGGTCGTTGATCCTTGGCTCGTTACTTGGCGCTGCTATCGCCCTTGACTCCTCGTGAGCACGGAACCTCCGTAGGTGGATGAATGGCGTGCCCTGTCTTCGCTGACTCTCGCCAGCTGAAAAACAACAACACGGACGTCGGGATGTCGACGCCCGCGAAAACCTCGTGCGATGCACGGTGCTGCCGTATCGGCCGACCCGGCGCACCTGGATCGGTGGCCGGGTGGGGACGGATCCGAAGATCTGCCCCACTTCCCTCTGAATTGTCCCCGTTAGGGTACCAGCATGAGCTCTCTGTGGACACCTGGCGGCGAACACGAGGTTCCTCGTGATCAGCCCGCCACCCCCGCCGATGCACCTGCGCAGGGTGCCCCAACCGGGCTTGACGCCGAGATGGAGGACGCCATTGCGGCGTCGCTGCCCGACGGCGTCACGCTCGACGATCTCTCACCCGAGCAGTTGGCGCAGGCCGAGGAGATGATTCACGAAATGGCTGCGGCACGCGAGCGGCTGTTGCACGCACCCGCATCTGCTGTTGTGGCGAACCACGCAATGGGCCTGTTCGAGCTTGCGGCGCTCCACCTTTCGCAACCGACGCCAAACTTCGCGGAGGCCGGGCTGGCGATCGATGCAATGGCGGCCATCGTTGATGGGCTCGGCGATCGACTCGACGATGCCGTCCCCACCTTGCAGGAGGGCCTGCAGCAGTTACGAATGACGTACGTCCAGCTCAAGCAGCAACACGACGCCGCGGACTAGTTCGAACAGAGCCTTAGGCCGCGACGCGAGCGTCCGGCCAGAGGCGCAGGAAGTTCTCACTGAAGAACTTGGTCTGCGTATCGGTGGACGTGGACTCCATGCGACCCTCGAACTTACCGATCGGATCGCGCCCACCCTCGATGTGGGGGTAGTCGCTCGAGAACAGGTACAGGTCCTCGTACGAGTCGCCGATCAGGCGGGCGACATCCTCGTGGGGGAAGGGGGTGAAACCCATTTGCTCGCACACCTGCTCCGACGGCTTCCGGTCGAATCGCACGCTCTCGTCAACGCGCCCAAAGATACGGGCCACAGCGTCAAGTCGCCGCAGCATTTCCGGTACCCAGCCCGCACCAAGCTCGACCGCAGCACCCCGCAGTTCGCGATGACGGTCGAACACGCCGTCGGCGATCAGCATGCTGATGAATGCCTCAGGGTTCTGGTGCATGAGCATCGCGTCCTTGGTTCGGACATTCTCACCACCACCCATCCAATCGCGAGTCTTGGCCCGCCCGTTGTTACTCCACGATTTGCTGGTGTGGAGTGGCGCGCCCCCGACATGGATGACGAACGGAACGCCCGCCTCGGCGAGACGGGCCCAGAAAGGCTCGAGATCAACGTGCCCGGGTGCAATGTCGATCGGTGCACGGTGGGGCACCCACATCGCTTCGAGCCCAGCATCGATCGCCCACTCGAGTTCCTCAATTGCGCTCGCCGGGTCGTCGAGGGCGACGACGCCGACGCCCATAAGGCGGTCGTCGTCGGCACAGAACTCCGCCATGTGGCGGTTGTGAGCGCGAGCGCCGCCGTACTTCAGTCGCAGCGGATAGTTCGAACTCGGATGGAAGGGCGTGACGACCGAGTGGGTAGCAAAGACGAGTTGCTTCTTGAAGCCGAGGAGATCCAGTGCGGTCGTGCGGTCGGCCGAGTCGAAGGCGCCGAGACCCTGGATCTCCTTGGACGTGGCGATCAGATCATCGCCGAGGGCGATCTGGGCGTCGCGATGCTCATCGCTGTGACGGTTTCCCTGGTTGACGATCTCAGCGACCTCATCGTCGGTCACGATTGAAGCGGTGTAGCCGACGAGTGGGATCTCGTCTCGTATGTCGGGGTCGGCGTAGGCCCGAAGGAAATCAGGCAGCTCCATGATGTGGCTGTCGGCGTCGTAATACGGACGATGACCGGGTGCGTAGACCATGGCGAATCCGTCTCCTCAGTGCGCGTTGCGTTCGTCGTCGTAACGGCCAACGACGTCGGCCTCACGCAGCGACCTCACCGTACTCTCATCGAAGCCAAGCTCTCGAAGGATGTCATCGGTGTGCTCTCCCATAGCCGGCGACGGCCCGTGATGGCGCAGCGGCGTACCGTCCATCTTCAGTGGTGACGACACGGTCTGGTAGGCGCCGTGGACTGGGTGCACCAGATCCTCGATGTAGCCGTTGGCGCGTGCCTGAGGATCGTCGAAAATCTCGTGCGGAAAGTTGACGATCGCGCACGGCACACCGACCGCTCGCAGCGTTGCGAGCCAGTCGTCGGTGGTTCGCTTTGCCACGATCCGTTCCGCCTCGGCCATGAATGCGCTGAGCGCGACCCGCGCTTCGGGGGCCTCGGCGTCGAAACTGTCTTCGCGACGCGGATCGTCGAGGCCAAGCACATCGCGCAGCTTCTGGTTGAGAACCGGCGTGAGGCATCCAACCGAGATGAAGCCATCGCGGGTTCGGTAGTGACGAAAATAGATGTTGCCGGGCGGGTCGACAGCGAACTCCTCGCGCATCGCCCGCTTCTGCTCCCCGAAACCCGCGCCAGCGTCGCGGATGTCGGCAAGCGTCTCGGCGAAGGCCGACATCGGCTCGCGGTCATACGCGTCGTATCGGTAGAACATGTTCGACAGCAGGCCGAGCGAGGTGTGAAACAGCGACGTCTCGACCCGCTGTCCTTCGCCAGTTCGATCGCGATGCCGGATCGCGGTGACCACCGCCAGGCACGACAACATCCCGGTCACCATGTCGGCGAGCGCAGGACGCACCATCACCGGTGCGTCGCCGTTGTCGTCAGCATCGGCGAGAAGTGACGACATGCCCGACAGGCCCATCGCCACAACGTCGTACCCGCCCATCTCAGCGAGCTCGCCCTGGCTGCCGTACGGCGAGTTGTGCAGGAAGACGATTTGCTCGTTGTACGAGCAGATCGTCTCGTAGTCGAGGCCATAGCGGGGCAGGTCTGACCCCTTCATCGAGACAAGCACGGCGTCGGCCTGTCGCACCAGCGCCTCGATCACTGTCACGGCGTCAGGCTTGGAGAAGTCGAGGCAAATACTTCGCTTCCCGCGGTTGGCGATCGCAAAATCCTTGCCCTCGTGCTTCACCGAACTCCGGCTCTGCAGCCGGTAGGTGTCACCGCGGGGCGGTTCGACCTTGATGACATCGGCGCCCATATCGCCGAGGAGCTTGCCGCAGTAGGGAATGGCCAGCGCCTGGGCGAACTCGACGACACGGATATCAGACAGGGCACCATCGGTGAATGCTGACGGGTCAGACATGGTGCGACGGTAGCTGTCTGCGGTGATGTGCTGCGAAAACCGATGGCCCCAGATCCCTCGACGGCTTCCGAGTCACCACGACACAAGAAGCGAACCGACCACCACCAGCAGTGCGCCTGCCGCCAGCCGACGAGTCACAGCGGTCGGAACCAAAGCGAGACCGAAGAGGATCGAGGTGACGCGCAACGTTGCGACGTTGGCCGCAGCACCGCGGGTATACGCCAACAGGATCAGCCCGTAGCTACTGTTCGCAGCCAGACCAACAGCGACCGCTTCGCGCCTCGAGGTGAGCAGCCTCCGGGGCGACACTCGACCGAGCGCCACAACCACGACTGCGCCGACGACCGCTACCGCTGCGAAGAAGCCGAGCCCACCGACTTCCTCTGCGCCTCTCGCATCGATCACCGTGTAGCCGGCAATAAAGCAGCCGGTCATCACGGCGAGCAGGAGTCCTCGTCGATCCCCGCGGCCGAGCGCCACATTGCCGATCAACAGCAGACCGATGGCAACGCCCGCCACACCGCAAAGGGTTCGCACATTGGGCGTCTGATCGAGCACCCACACACCGAACACGGCGACAAAAAGCGGCGCTGAGCCTCGAGCCACGGGATAGGTACTCGCCAGCGTCCCCGACTGGTAGGCGCCCGACAGGCCCCACAGGTAGAGCCCATGGATCACACCGGAGACGAGAATGATCGGCCAGACAGACCACGGCGGGTCCATCACCACCCACGGCGAAAACAGCACGCCTGCCACGACATAGGATCCAGCCAGAACGGCTCTGGGATCGTCCCCTGCATGCGTTCGGGCGTTCCACAGGGCGTGGAGCAACGACGACGCCAGGACGAGGACCACCGCCGAGACGGTCACGTCAGATTGCTCGCAAGCCGGCGGTGGTGAGCGCTGCCGCGAGAACCACAGCGAGAAACGGCGCCCGGCGCCACACGAGCACACCAGCAACCAACATGCCCGCCAGACGCTCGTCGAGCACCAGGGAGCGACCATCGGCCACCGAGAGCTGAACGATCACTGCCATCACCACCGCAGCCGGAACCAGCCCGAGTACCTGCGCCATCGCCGGGCGACGGGCGAGAACCGGTCCGACCACAAACCCGCCGAGCAGCCGCTGACCCCAGACGGCCACGGTGAGCGCGACAATCGAGAGCGTTGTCACGGGCCCACACCGATGTGCCGCTTGGCGTAGACCGCGCCGGCACCGACGCCGAACACGCTCAGGATGATCGGTACGCCTGGCGGGGCGATCGGAATGAGTGCCAGGCAAATGCACGCGCCGGCAAGGCCAGCAGCGAAACCCTCACGGGTGCGGAGCAGTCCAGCAATGATCGACAGCAGTGCCGCGGGGAATACCGCGTCGAGCCCGAGCCGACCGATGTCACCGACAACGTTGCCGATGAACGTGCCCACCACAATCCCGGGAAACCAGCCCCCCATCATTGCGGCTGTCACCCGCCAGAACTCCCGTTCGACGCAGCGTTCGTCGGCCTGTTGCACTGCGATGGCGACGTTGGGGTCGAATGCATTCACCGAAGCGAGCGCCCGACGGAACGCACCGGCGGGTAGGCGCGGCACGAGGGAGGTGGCAAGGATTCCAAACCGGGTCGCAACGACTGCGCCGGCGATGATCGCGGCCCAATCGCCACCTCCAGCATCTCGAACCGCGAGATAGGAAAACTGGGAGGTGGCCGACCAGATGACCGTCGATGCTGCGAGGGCGTTCCACAGCGACGCGCCGCGGTCGATCAGGAGAACCTGGAGCGTGATACCGAGGCTGAAGAACGTGAGCGCGAGCGCAGCAGAATCAGCCCGACCGTGGCGTGGCTGATCGTCGGTCACCGCCGGACGCTCACGTTCTCACGCTCACGGGATGATCTTCGAGATCGGCATCTCGACGATGCCTGATGCCCCTTTGTCCCGCAGCTGCGGGATGAGGATGTTGATCTCGTCCTTGGGCACCACGGTTTCAACGGCGTACCCGGCACCGCGGAACAACTCGTTGACCGTCGGGGACTTCATTGACGGCAGGACGTTGATGACGTCGTCCAGAGCGCCGGTCGGGACGTTCATCTTCACCAGAACCTTGCCCCGGGCATCGAGCACTCCCTGCAGGAGCGTGTGGATCTGACGCATTGCGTGCGCCTTCTCCGGGTCTGCAAACGATGCCCGGTTGGCGATCAGTTCGGTGTAGCTCGTGACCATCGTCTCAATGATGCGGAGCCCGGCCGCGTTCAGGGCCCGCCCAGTCTCGGTGATGTCGACGACGACATCGACGATGTCGGGCACCTTTGCCTCCGTTGCGCCGTACGAGAGTCGAACGTCGGCATCGACACCGGCGTCAGCAAGGAATCGCCTGGTGATCTCCGGGTACTCGGTCGAGACTCGAACCCCTGCCGGCAGGTCGGCGACCGACTGCCACTCCGAGTCCTGCGGCACCGCCATCACGATCCGGACCGGCTTGGCGGTCACCTTCGAGTACTTGAGCTCACCGAGCGACTCGACGTCGCTCGCCGTCTCCTCGATCCAGTCCCGGCCCGTAATGCCGAGGTCGAACAGGCCGTCGGCGACATAGGTCGGAATCTCCTGGGGACGCAGGATTCGGACGGACTCGATTCGCGGATCGTTGATCGAGGCCTTATACGCCACCGAGGAGGAACGGTCGACCGGGAGGTCGGCGGCTGCGAAGAGTTCGAGGGTGGCCTTCTCGAGCGAGCCTTTGGGGAGGACAAGGTTGAGCACGGTGGGTCCTAGCGGGGGAAGCGACGGTGTTCGTCGCCGAGCAGGCTAGCGGCGAGCCTTCGCTACGACCCGGGTTTAAATTCGATCCGCAGGTCCGGGCCGACTCGGTCGACGGCCACGATCTCGCCGCGGTTCACCCCATCGATCGACGAGGCACCCGCACCCGAGAACAGGCCCTTCGCATCCTCGCCGCCGAACAGCACCGGTGCCAGGTACAGCACGAACCGATCGATGAGACCGGCACGCTGGAAGTCGCCAATCACACCGGCCCCGCCCTCGACCATGAGCTGGACAACACCCTCGTCACCGAGCTGTTCGAGAAGCCGGTCGATCGGACCGTCCCAGGCGAGGCACGGTTGCACCTTCGCGCTCGGCACGGCTGCGCCAAGCACGATCCGTCGCGGATCAGCAGCGGCAGGCGTGCCCTCCGGAGGTTCCCAGTCGCGCACCGTGAGCGACGGATCGTCGGCCCGCACCGTGCCCGCGCCAACGAGGATGGCGTCACTCTCGGCTCGGAGACGATGAGCATCAGCGCGAGCGCCGGCGCTCGTGATCCACGTCGATGACCCATCTGGGGCCGCTGTACGCCCATCGAGGGACGCAGCAAGCTTGGCGACCACGAACGGCCGGCCCGTGTGTCGGTGGTGGAGGTAGGGGGCGAGTTGCTCCCTGGCGATGTCGGCGCCCACCCCGACGGTGACGTCAGTGCCGGCGGACTTGAGCCGGGCGATCCCTGTACCGGCCACGTGGGGATCGGGGTCGCCCACTGCGACCACCACCCGGGCTACGGAGGCTTCAAGAAGCGCTTCGGCGCAGGGCCCGGTCCGGCCGGTGTGATTGCAGGGTTCGAGCGTGGTGTAGACCGTGGCGCCCGACGCGGCGGAGCCGGCGGCATCGAGTGCCACCCGCTCGGCGTGCCGGCCGCCCGGCGGTTCGGTTGCGCCATCATGCGCGGTGCCATCGGCGGTAACGACGACTGCACCCACCCACGGGTTTGGTGACGTCGAGTGCCGGACGCGAGCGGCATTTGCGACCGCCCGCTCCATCCAACCTCGGTCGCCGGTCATTCGGCTCCGTGGTCGCTGCCGAGGTGACCACTGCCGTGTCCCTCGCCAGATGGGTGGGGGTCGTAGTTGTCGACGAGCAGGGTTACCGCATGCGGCAAGACGTCGATTACGGCACCGATCGTCTCGAGACAACCCTTCGAGGAACCCGGCGTGTTGACGATCAGGGCGGTGTCAAGCGTGCCCGCCACACCGCGGCTGAGCCGGCCAAGCGGATTGACGAGGCGCATCGCCTCGGCCAGGCCCGGTGCCTCCCGGTCGATCACCTTTCGCGTGCCCTCGGGCGTACGGTCACGAGGCCCGAAGCCGGTGCCGCCGGTCGTGACAATGAGGCCATGGAAGTCAACGGCGATTCGGCGAAGTGTGGCGGCCACAGGCTCGGCACCGTCTTCGGTGACGGCCCGCTCAGACACCCTCCAGCCGGCCTCACTGAAGTAGTTCTCAAGCACCTGGCCCGACGTGTCCTTGCGAGTCCCGGCGATCACCCCGTCGGACACCGTCACGATCTTCACCGACAGCTGCACTTCAGACATGACGGCACCCTAGCCAGCCGGTTCAGGTTCGGACCCAGCGTGCAAGCACCATCCCGTCGGCTTCCGGCCCGGGAACGAGCACGTTCGTGCCGGACCCGAACTGCTCCCACGCACCGGGTGGTGCGTCGATAGCGGTGAAGCCAAGTTCACCCAGCACTGACGACGTCTCGGCGACCACCGCTGTCGACTCCGCACGAGTAAGCGTGCAGACGCTATAGACGAGCGTTCCACCGAGCTTCACCAGCGGAGCGGCCGTAGCGAGTAGTGAACCCTGCAGCGATGCCAATTCATCAATGTCGCCGACCGTGATCCGCCATCGGGCATCAGGGCGGCGGCGAAGGGCGCCGAGACCAGAGCACGGGGCATCGACAAGTACCGCGTCAAAGGCTGCGGGGGCGAACGGTGGCGAGTTGGCGTCGCCCTGAAACACGTGCAGATCATCGAGCCCGAGGCGCTCTTTGTTCGTGACGACGAGGCCGACACGGGAGCGTCGCTGATCACCGGCGATGACTCGAGCGCCGCGCGATGCGAGTGCTGTGGCCTTGCCGCCCGGAGCAGCGCACAGGTCGAGGACCAGATCGCCGACCTGGGCAGGGACCGCTGCGGCGACGAGCTGCGAACTCGGATCCTGGATGTACCCGTCGTCACGGGTGTGGACAGACGCTGACTCGTTCATGCTCGCAAGGCAGGCGGCCGCGCGCTCCGGCCCGAGGTCAGCGCTCAACCGCTCGACGATCCAGTCGGGATAGCTCAACTCGATACCGCTCGATGGGAAGGTCACACCCTCCTTCACAGAGGCAGAGACCTTCCGAAGTACTGCGTTGACGAGACCGCGAAACCGCTTTGGCGCAGCGTCGACCGTCGCCGAGACAGCGGCATGAGGCGGCGTATCGAGATGCAACAGCTGATGGGCTCCGATACGCAGAGCGGCCCGAGCCGATGGGGGCGGCGGTTCGAGCAGGAACCGATCGACGAGGTGATCTAGCTTTCGGCGCATACGGGTCGAGCCGTACACAAGCTCGGTGGCAAACCCCCGGTCGCGACGGTCGAGTGTGGTCTCGCCCAGCATTCTGGGCAACAGCACGTTGGCGAAGGCCCCGTCTTCGTCAATGCGGACGATGGCGGCGATTGCGACGCGGCGGGGATCGTCGGTCGGTTCGCTCACGAACCGAACCGTTGATCGCTGGTCCAGCGCGCGCCGTTGGCCCATGCGGTGGCGTCCATGCGGGACTTGCCTTCCGGCTGGACTTCAAGCAACTCGAGGTCGCCGTGGCACGTCGAGACCACAACCTCGCCACCGCTCTCTGCGAGCCGGGTCCGATGAACCTTGAACCTTTTGCCCTGCCAGGTGGTGAACGCGCCCCCGACGCGCACCCGTCGATGGATCGCGACCGCCGGCTCTCCCCAGTCGATCTTGCACTCGTCGGCGGTGATCTTGCGGGCATACACGGGGTCGCCCTCCTGCGGTGTGGCTTCTCCAAGCCCACCGTCGAGTGCGTCGACGAGTTGGCGCGTGCCGATCTCAACCAGCCGACCCCGCAGCTCATTGAGCGTCTCGTCGGGGCCGATCGGGGTTTCGGTCCGCCGGTAGACGGCGCCGGTGTCGAGTTCGACATCGAGATCCATCAGACAGACCCCGGTCGTCTCGTCACCAGCAAGGATCGCCCGTTCGACCGGTGCGGCGCCTCGCCAGCGCGGGAGGAGCGAGAAGTGGATGTTGACGAAGGCAAGCCGGTCGAGCAGCGACGCCGGAATGATGCGGCCGTATGCGACGACCACGGCAAGATCGATCGCTCCACCGTCGATCAGGGGATCGAGGTCTGCCAGGTCGGCGGTCACGGAAAGACCGAGGTTGAGCGCCGCCGTCTTGACCGGCGACGGCATCAGGTTCTTGCCGCGGCCACGACGACGATCTGGCATCGACACCACGAGCGGCACCTCGTAACCGGCCCCAGCAAGGGCATGCAGGCACGGAACCGCAAGGCCAGGAGTACCGAGATAGGCGATCCGCCGGATCGTCTCCGGCGGGGTGATACTCACGGGAGCGTCAAGCCGCCCGTCGCGGGCTTCTCGGGACGCCCGATCTGCAGTTCGCGGAGGGTCTTCAAGGCGGCCTTCCGGGTGTCATCGTCGAGGCGCTCGATCAGCAGCGTGCCGTCGAGATGATCCATCTCGTGCTGGAACATGCGCGATTCGAGTTCATCGGCCTCGTACTCGATCTCGTTGCCATCGAGATCGCGTCCCACGATGTGGATGGTCTTGGGACGCACGATCTCCCACGAGAGACCGGGGACCGACAGGCAGCCCTCTTCGAAGACCCACTCACCGTCGGACGCACGGACCTCGGGATTGATCATCGCGAAGGGTCCCTCCCCGAGATCCCACACGAACAAGCGCTTATTGACACCAACCTGGGGTGCGGCAAGACCAATTCCGGGCGCGGCATACATCGTCTCGAGCATGTCGTCGACCAGTCGGACCAGCTTGTCGTCGACGTCGGTGATCTCCTTCGCCTTCTGGCGGAGCACCGGATCGCCGATGACGCGGATATCGAACGCAGCCATGGTCTCAGGGTAGCGATCCAGGCCCGCTACCGTCGAACAGGTGAGCAGTGGCCAGTACTTCGATGACGACCCGGCGGTTGGGTCCGATCCGCGACCCATCGAGGTCGCGCTCCCCGATGTCGCGTTCACCCTGACCGCCGACCGGGGCGTGTTCTCAGCCGACCACCTCGATGCCGGCTCGAAGCTGCTGCTCATGGAGGCACCGGCGCTCAGCGCGGCCGACAAGACGGTGCTCGACCTCGGTTGCGGCTGGGGGCCGATCGCGTGCGTTTCGGCCGCCCGGGCGCCGCAGGCAGTCGTATGGGCGGTCGACATCAACGAACGAGCGCGAAGGCTCACCGCTGCCAACGCCGCCACCATCGGCGCGGCAAACCGGATTCACGTAGCCGATCCTGATGGCGTCCCCACCGACGTGCGCTTCGACCGCATCTTGTCGAACCCGCCGATCCGAATCGGTAAACAGGCGCTCCACGAGCTGCTGACCCGTTGGCTTCCCCGACTGACGCCAAGCGGGCAGGCGCATCTCGTTGTGCAGAAACACCTCGGGAGTGATTCGCTCGCCGATTGGCTGCGAACCGAGGGCTACGACGTCGACCGAATCACGAGCCGCGCCGGGTTCCGTATCCTCGAAGTTCGACGGAGAGGATGACAATGGGCCAACTCGACGGCACCGGCATGAAACGGCTCCATCGCGAGTGGCGCCGTCGCACCGAGGGTCGCCTCGCGCTCGTGCTCGACAATGTGGCTAACCCATTCAATGTCGGCTCGATCGTGCGCACCGCAGCGGCGGAACGGGTCGACCACGTATATTTGGGCGGTGGCACGCTGCCCAGTCATGACAAGGTCAACAAGACCGCACTCGGCACCGCCCGCTACCTAACGTGGACAGAGTTCGAATCGGGTGTCCCTGCGGTCGAAGCGGCCCGCGCCGACGGCTACCAGATTGTCGCCATAGAACTGACCGACACCGCCCAACCACTCCACGACGTCTCGATGGAAACCGACGTGGCACTGGTGATCGGGCATGAGGATCGGGGCTGCACTCCAGCGACACTCGCCGTGTGCGATGCGGTTGGGTTCATTCCCCAGCTCGGCAAGGTCGGCAGCCTCAATGTCGCTGCCGCCACAGCGATCGCGATCTATGAAACCCGACGGAGAAGCTGGAGCGGTTCGTGAATGCAGTCGACGACATCGTCATGCTGCGCAACGAACAGGGCCGGTCGTCCGCCTCAATCGACTGGGACCGGGTCCTCACCATCAATTACCGGTCCTACGTCTATCCCGACGCGCTCGTCGTCGATGCCGGCGCCGGCGAAGCGCTGCAAAGCCGTCGCCTTCGTCGATACGCCCGGCCATCTCAGTTGTTTCTCGTCGAATCCGACCCAAAAGCCGCGGCAAAGCTGCGGTTCCAGTGGGCACGTAAGCGGGGGATCACCGTCGTGCAAGTTGCCCTCGGCGCCGAGACGGTGGAGGGCGAGGACGTCGATATCGACCGACTCGACGACTGGACGTTGCCCGGACCACTCTCGTTCCTTCGCGTTGGCAGGGGGAACGGGCCAGACGGTGTGCTCGCTGGCGCGGCCAACATCATCGACCGCGACCGCCCCACAATCGGGCTCGAGGGTTTCCCGAAGCCGGCCACCCTCACAACGGTCGCAACCCGCCACGACCTCTCAGTTGTCGATCTGCTTGGCAACGTCGTGAAAGCCGAGGATGCACCCGACGTGTTCGCTTACCAACCTGGGGCGATCCTGCTTCCAACCGAGCGGGTAGAGCAACGAGGGCCAGACCAGGCGATCCTGCGCGCCGATGTCCTTCGATCGATCGGGACCTATCGACCCTCGCTCGAGCGCATCAAGCGTTGGTTCGGCGTCTAACCCGACACCGTCTCCGTCGCCCGACATACATCGACAATTTCGTCGATCAACCGGGTGTCGCCACCCGGGCTGAGCGCCAGTCCGCACTCGACGTAGAAATCGCGACCGTCGTCAAACGCCGCCACGAACACAATTGCACCACCGGCCGACGTTCGGGTGACCATCGTCCGGTAATCAGCTCCGGTCTCGTCCTCGATGATCTGCAGTTCTGAGTCTGGTGCCAATGCCTGGATGAATGTAGGCAAGGTGACGGCCACCTTGAGCCACTCGTCAAGCGATCGCTTCTCGCAACCATCCGGACCACAGGAACGGGCCACCGTCCATCGGTCGAAGACCTCAGCCAAACCGGTAGGCGGGTGGAACTGGAAGCCGAACTGCTCGCTGCGTTCCCAACCGTCAGGTACTTCGGTGACGAGACCTTCTTCGGTGATGACCGAAGCGAGGGGCGGACCTTCGCCAGGCGCAGTGACCACAAGCACGAAACCGACAATGCCCAGCAGCAACAGGCCGATGAGAGCGAGGCGTTGGCGACGCAACGGGGAGGACATGGCGCTCATATTCGCAGCGGATCGACTTCGACCCGTACGCGGGCGGCAGGCCGGGGTATCTCGGCAAGCCGATCGAGGACCGGTTCGAGCCTTGCCGCCCGGATCAACCACCGCTCCTCGACCGGTCCGCGTAGCTGCACACCGTCAACAGTCCCGAACGCGTCGACCAATTCGGCCGCTCCTGCGCCGCTCAGCGCCACCTGGGTGCCGTACGGCGGGAGCGCCAACGCCTGGCGACGGTTTCGTTCTGCGATCGCGACGATCGCTGGGTCTCCCTTGCGGGCCGCAGCAATGACCTCGTGATCGGGTTGGCGGGTCTGCACGACGATGCGCCCTCCCCTACTGCGACCCCCAGTGAGTCGCGCGGCGTGGGCCAGCATCGAAAAGGCCTGCTCCGCAGCCCGCTGCCGCACCGCGAGTAGCTCCTGGTCGAGGTCGAGGAAAGCGACAACGTCGGCATGGGCCACCCGGTGCAGCACCGCCTCGGTGCCGATGACGACGCGGGTGCTGGGATCACCCTCGCTGGTTGCCGTCACTTCGTCGACCGGTTCGCCGATCAGTGCAGCGAGTTCCTCGCCAGCCCGTTCGACGCCGACCCGCAGGGTCTTGAGGCTGGTCGAGCCGCAGATGCACACGACAGGGCGGCGCTCTGCGCCGTTGGTGCTGACGAGCTCATCGCCGTCAAGACGCATGATCGAGGAGCCGTCCTCGGTCCGCACAAGCTCACCACACGCGCCGCAGGCCAGGAGGCGGGCGCGTCCCGTACGGTTGAGCACACACACGATCCGCTTGTCGTCGGGTAGATGTAGCCGGAGCCGCTCCGCGAACGGGCCCGCTTTTACCGGGTCGTCATCGCGCCGATCGAGCACGTCGACGATCGGCCAGTCGTCACGTTCGCGGGAGCGCTCGCGTCGCAACAGGGGCCCAGCTCGCAGCGCCTCGAGTGAGGGCGCCGGAGAGATGAGGACGGCGGGGACGGCAGCCCGACGGGCCCGCTCGAGGACGACGTCGCGTGCGTGCCAAGCCGGTGTCCGCTCTTCCTTGAGCCGCTCGTCGTGCTCGTCGATCACGACGACCGCAGCCAGCTCGGGCATCGGCATCCACGCCGCCGACCGAGTCCCGACGACCGTAGCCCCACCTGCGGCGACTGCCCAGTCGTCGGGAGCGAGCGCCACCGTGATACCGGCGCGACGAAGCGCAACGGCCAGGTGACGAGCTCGGCGGGCATCAGCGGCGACAATCAACGCATCGCCGCGCCGACATGCCGCAAGCGCGACCTCAAAGCCATCGTCAGCTGGGGCCACCCGAATGGTGGCGATGCCGTGGTCGAACGCCTCGTCGAAGACATCTCGCGGGCCAGCAGGGACCATCGGCGGCGGGCGCCGACGAGGTGCTGCGGCAACCATCCGCTCCGGCGACGCGGCGCGAAGGAACGGAACCCTTCGACCGGCCCAGCGCCACGAGGCCCATCCGGCCAGGTCGATCAACTCCCTCGACGGACCCATCCCCGAGAGCTTCGCCAGCGGCACCAGTCGCACCCCGACAGTCGGCTCAACATCGACTGCGGTGACCCAGCCTGCGACTCGCCGGCCCGACAGTTGAACTCGGACCATCGTGCCTACGTCGAGCCGTTCCGCCCGCCCGTCGTCCTCCCACGCACGCGGCACGACATAGTCAAACTCGCGATCGATGCCAACGACGTCGGGCAGCACGCGGACCACCCGCCCCGCAGGGCGACTCGTCTCACCGATGTGATCGGACCCGGCGGGCGGACCGCCCTCGCCGAGCTCCAAGCGGCCCTGGTCGGGATCGCTCAGAGGCCCAGCGCCGACTTCAGATCATCGACGCGATCAGTCTTCTCCCAAGGGAACAGACCGTCAGTGGCCTCGCGGCCGAAGTGGCCATAGGCAGCGGACTTGCGGTAGATAGGCCGACGCAGATCCAGATCGCGCAGGATCGCACCGGGGCGGAGGTCGAAGACCTCGTCGACGGCCTTTTCGATGGCCGCCTTCTCAACCGTTTCGGTACCGAACGTCTCGACGAGAACCGACATGGGACGGGCCATGCCAATGGCATAGGCGACCTGTATTTCGCAGCGGCTTGCCGCGCCGGCGGCGACGAGGTTCTTTGCGACCCAACGGGTTGCGTACGCGGCGGAACGGTCGACCTTCGATGGATCCTTGCCCGAGAAGGCGCCACCACCGTGTCTGGCCATGCCGCCATAGGTATCGACGATGATTTTGCGACCTGTGAGGCCGGCATCGCCGACCGGACCACCGATCACGAAGCGGCCCGTCGGATTGACGTGCACGTCGTAGTCGTCATCGGCGAACTGTGCGGGGATCACCGGACGGATCACGTGTTCGATGAGGTCGGGGCGGATCATCGAGTCGCGGTCGATGCCGTCATTGTGTTGGGTGGAAACCAGCACAGTCTTGAGCTTGACCGGCCGATTGTCCTCGTACTCGAAGGTGACCTGCGTTTTCGCGTCGGGGCGCAGGTAAGGGATCGTCCCAGCCTTGCGGACCTCGGCATGCTTCTCGGCCATGCGGTGCGCAAGATGGATCGGCAGCGGCATCAGCACGTCGGTCTCGTCGCACGCATAGCCGAACATCATCCCCTGGTCGCCGGCGCCCTGCTTTTCGAACTCGTCTTCTTCGCCGGCAGTACCGGAGCGGACCTCTTCGGAGGCGGTGACTCCCTGGGAAATGTCGGGCGACTGCTCGTCGAGCGTGACCATGACACCGCAGGTGTTGCCGTCGTAGCCGAAGGCCTCGTTGTCGTACCCAATCTCCTTGATCGTTCGCCGAACGGTGCCAGCAATGTCGACGTAGGCCTCGGTGGTGATCTCGCCGGCGATGACGGCAAGCCCTGTCGTGACGAGCGTCTCGCAAGCCACCCGACTCATCGGGTCCTGGGCGAGCATCTCGTCGAGGATGGCATCGGAGATCTGGTCGGCCATCTTGTCTGGATGGCCCTCCGAGACACTCTCCGAGGTGAAGGTCCAACGGGTCACTTGTGGGCTCCTGGGGTGATTAGCCGAGCTTGTTCGCTGCGGTGTCTAGCACGAGTCGTGCAACATCGCGCTTGTCGGTGAGGGGGACATCTTGGCAACTGCCGTCAGCCTGGATGATGACGACCTCGTTCGTTTCGTGGGCAAAGCCGACGCCTGGTTGCGAAACGTCATTCGCGACGATTATGTCGAGCTTCTTGCGCTCGAGTTTGCCCTGTGCGTTACCGAGTAGATCGTGGGTCTCGGCGGCAAAACCGATCAGGACTTGACCACCGGGCTTCTTTTCTCCGAGGTCGATGAGGAAGTCGTGCGTCTTCTCGAGCGCGATGTGCGGCGCTGCGCCGTCAGTCTTCTTGATCTTGTGATCAGCCGGGTCGGCAGGACGGAAGTCAGCAACCGCAGCGGCCATCACAATGATGTCGGCGTCGTCGACCGCCTCGACCGCTCGCTGCATGTCGGCTGCGGTCTGCACATCGACCCGGTGAGCACCGACCGGTTCGGGAGTTTCGACCGTGGTCACCAGGGTGACTTTGGCTCCGCGACCCCACGCCTCTTCGGCAAAGGCATAGCCCTGCTTCCCGGTGGAGCGGTTGCTAATCACGCGGACCGGATCGATGGGCTCACGGGTTCCGCCGGCAGTGATGAGCACGTGACGGCCGGCGAGGTCTTGTTGGGTGAGTGCGCGCTCGACGTAGGCGATCACCGTCGCAGGATCGGCCAGCCGGCCGTGACCCATGTCACCACCGGCGAGACGGCCACTCTCTGGTGGCACGATCATCACGCCGCGCTGCTCGAGCACGCCGATATTTTCCTGCACCGCAGGCTGATCCCACATCTCGGTGTGCATCGCCGGGCACACCACAACCGGGGCACGGGTCGCCAGGATCGTCCCCATGAGGAGGTCGGCCGAGCGACCGGTCCGCATGTCGGAGATGATCCGAGCCGTCGCCGGGCACACGAGGATGAGGTCAGCAGCCTGTCCCATCTTCGTGTGGGGAATCGGAGTCTTTGGATCATGAAACAGCGAGGTCCGGGCTGGCTCACTGGCCAGTGCAGAGAAGGTGGTGGCGCCGACCATCTCGAGCGCACCGTCGGTCATGACCGGCTGCACGTGCGCGCCGGCATCAACCAGACGACGGCAAACCTCGACCGCCTTGTATGCCGCGATGCCACCGGTAACACCGAGCACGATGCGCTTACCGGTGAGCGTTCCCATCAGAACGAGTAGATCAGGCGGAGTCGTCGCCGAGCTCGGCCGCCGCAGCAGCCTCCGCAGCGGCGAGCAACGCAGCCTCGGCCTCAGCCTCAGGATCAATCTCGATGGAGATGATCTTCTCGGCTGCGATCTCTTCGAAGGCAATCGACAGCGGCTTCGCAGCGGTGCTGGTGACCTGCGGCGGAACGTCAGAGCCCGCACCCTGGCCGAGCGCACCGAGGTAGCTGGTGATCTCTCGAGAGCGCATCGCCGAAAGCGACACGAGGCGGAACTTCGAACCGGTCTCCTCGAGGAGCTCCTCGACCGAGGGGTTCATCATGGTGTCGTAACCGTGGGCCATCAGGTTCTCCGTTGCGCTCGGGCTTGCTTCAGCCGAGCCCTCAGGTTATCAGCCGTGCTCCTGGGATCGACGCGACCGGCGCCCATCATCGATCAGCTGCCGGATCTCAGAGATCGCCCGCTCGAGATCGTCGTTGACGACGAACTGCATACCGAGCTCGCTGGCCACTGCGGTCTCCTCTGCGGCCTTCGCAAGGCGGGCCTGGACCTTTTCCTCGGGATCGCCCCTCCCCCGCAGCCGCAACTCTTGGGCAGCATCAGAGGGGGCGACAACAAAAAGCAGCATCGCATCGTCGTAGCGCTCGCTGATCTGACCGGCGCCGTGGACGTCGATCTCGAACACAACATCGTGCCCGAGTGGCGGTGTCGGCACGGGCGTGCCTTGCAGATAGTCGAGGAACTCGACCCACTCCACGAATCCACCGGCCTCGACATGGGCGAGAAACCGAGCGCGATCGGTGAAGTGATACGCCTCCATCGCCTCGCCGGGTCGACGAGCCCGGGTGGTCCAGCTACGAGAGAGCCACAGAGTTGGATCACGGTCGAGAAGTCGGGACACGATCGTTCCCTTGCCGACCCCACCAGGGCCGGAGATCACGATGATCTGTCGATCGCCGAGATCAGTCATGTCAGCCGAAGACCGCCACAAGGCCGCGTCGCTGATTCTCACCGAGTCCACGGATGCGACGGCTTTCGGCGATACCAATCGCTTCCATGGTGCGGCGAGCCTTGACCTTGCCGATCCCGGGGAGCGACTCGAGGATCGTGAGGATCTTCGTATTGTTGAGGATCTCATCGCTCTCTGCTGCGTCGAGCAGTTCCAAAAACGTGAGGTCACCGTCCTTAAGGCGCTGCTTAGCGTCAGCGCGCACGCGTCGCGCTTCAGCTGCTTTGGCGAGCGCGGCTTGGCGAGCTTCATCGCTGAGAATGGGCGGGGTCGCCATGTGCGTGACCCTAGCGGGATGGTCGATCTGCGACAGCGGCAGACTCGTGGATCTGCTGTGCTGCGGCAACCGGGTCGTCGGCCTGCGTCACGGAGCGACCGATGACGAGGAGATCAGAGCCGCTTGCAAGCGCGTCACTCGGCGACGCGGCGCGGGCTTGGTCGTCGTTCCTGTCACCCGGAAGTCGGATGCCGGGTGTGACTCGCAGGAGTCGGGGCGCGTAGTGGTGCGCCTCTACCAAATCGCCGACTGCGCACACGATGCCCGAGCAGCCAGCCTCGGCAGCAAGCATGACCCGCTTCGGCATCACCTCGGCCGGCGCGTCACCGTCGCTGGTGAGCACAGTTATGGCGAGCGACTTCGGTTCGGGAAGGCCGGCGTTGCGGGCGCCCTCTTGAAGGCCCTGCACCCCAGCCTGCAGCATCGCGACTCCACCGTGAGCGTGCATGGTGAGGTACTGCACCCCAAAAGCGCCAAGCACGCGGGCCGCTCTCCCTACCGTCGTCGGGATGTCGTGCAACTTCAGATCGAGGAAAATCGAGTAGCCCAGATCGGCGATGGCGCCGATCGCCTCGGGCCCTGCGGCGGAGTACAACTCAAGACCGATTTTGGCGACCGAGAAGTAGTCCCTCATTTCCCGCCCGATGCGGATCGCCGCGACCAGATCGTCGACGTCGAGCGCCAATGCGAGGCGGTCCTTGACCGCGGGGTCGATCTCGAACTCAGCCATGCGCTCCTCCGATTAATTCAGTCATAGACCCGACGCCGTGCCGATCGCACCACGTTGTGAACTCCGCCAAGATTCGCCGGGGAGCCCGAGGATCTGCGAATGTCGCCGTCCCAACTTCGACTGCAGAAGCCCCGGCGAGAAGAAACTCTACGACATCAGCTCCGCTCGATGTTCCACCGACCCCGACGATCGGGATGTCCGGAAGCGCCTCGTACACGTCGTACACGGCCCGCACCGCGACTGGATGCATCGCAGCACCTGACAAGCCGCCCTTCTTCGCCCCAAGCAGCGGGCGGCGTGACTCGATATCGATCACCATGCCGAGCAGCGTGTTGGTGAGCACGACTGCCTCGGCACCGGCGCGGTGAGCCGCTTCGGCAATCTCGGGCAGGTCGGCCGCGTTGGGGCTGAGCTTCGCCCACCGCGGCCGGCGGCAGGCCGCAGCCGCATCGATCACCTCGGCGGTGGCGGTGCGGCTGTGGGCAAACATCGAACCGCGGCCTTCCAGATTCGGACATGACACATTGATTTCGACGGCGACGACTCCAGCAGGAGCATCGGCGAGCGCCGCCGCGGCGCGAGCGTAGTCATCGACGCTGCTGCCCCAGATCGAGGCAACGACCGTTGCACCGGTGGCGAGCAACGGGGGGAGGTCGTGTTCAAGCCAGTGCGCAACCCCCTTACCCTGCAGCCCGACGCTGTTGATCATGCCTGCCGCAGTCGGGTGCACTCGGGGCGCCGGGTTGCCGGCCCACGCTTCGGCCTTCATCGATTTGACCACGATCGCACCGAGTGACGCCGGGTCGAGGTAGTTCGCAAACTCAGCACCATGGCCGGCGGTTCCCGACGCCGTCATCACGGGGGCGCGCAGCCCGACCGACCCGACGGTCGTCGAGAGGTCCATCAGGCGTCACTCCCGCTCGCAACGAGAGCATCAGTACCGACACCGGCGTGGTACTCCTGCAGACTGCGGACGGCGAGGCGGTGGGCCTTCCAATCGCGTAGGCCCTTGGCCGCAGCAAGGGCCGCCTTGCCGGTGGTGAGCAACGGAACACTTTCCAGTCCTGCCGCCGACCGGATGTGGTCACCGTCAGCTCGAGGGCCGCGACCTCTCGGCGAGTTGACAACGAGCTTCACGTCCCCACGTTCGATCAGGTCGACCGCGTTCTCACCCTCGTGGTCACCGATCTTGGCGACCTCCACGGCAACGTTCACACCGGCGGCCCGTATCGCTGCGGCGGTACCACTTGTCGCCGCAAGCGTGAATCCAAGGTCGGTGAATATCCGGGCCGCTTCAATACCGACGTCTTTGTCTCGATCGGCGAGGGACAGAAAGACCATGCCGTCGGTGGGAAGACGAAGACCAGCCGCCAGCTGCGACTTCACAAAGGCCAAGCCAGCAGTGAGATCGATGCCCATCACCTCGCCGGTGGAGCGCATCTCCGGTCCAAGGACCGCATCAGCCTCGGGGAAACGGTTGAACGGCAGCACCGCTTCCTTGATAGCGACATGGTCGCCCTCGACACGCTCGCACATCAGGCCTTCGTCTCGCAGCTCGGCGAGCGTGGCCCCCACCATGATGCGACTGGCAACCTTGGCGAGAGGCACACCGGTCGCTTTGGCGACGAAGGGCACGGTCCGACTCGCCCTCGGGTTCGCCTCAATGACAAACACCTGGTTGCCTTTCACGGCGTACTGCACGTTGATCAGACCCTTCACCTCGAGGGCTTCGGCAATCTGGAGGGTGTACTCCTCAATCACGGCGATCGTGTCGGCTGCGAGGCTGGTGGGCGGGATCGAGCAGGCCGAGTCGCCGGAGTGTACGCCGGCCTCCTCGACATGCTCCATGACCGCGCCGATCACCGAATCGCCCGTGTGATCGCGGAGCGCGTCGACATCGACCTCGGTGGCGTCTTCAAGAAAGCGGTCGACGAGAACTGGGCGTTCTGCCGACAAGCCACCCTCCTTGCCGAGGCTGCCAAACCCAGCGAGCTCGGCCATAGCCCGACGAAGATGATCGTCGTCGTAGACGATTTCCATCGCGCGGCCACCGAGGACGTAGCTCGGACGCACGAGGGCCGGGTAACCGATCTTGCCGGTGATCTCAAGCGCTTGGTCGATATCAACCGCGGTACCGCCCGCGGGCTGGGGAATCTCAAGGCGAGCGCAAAGCGCATTCCATTGCTCGCGATCTTCGGCCAGATCGATCGACTCCGGCGATGTCCCAAGCACAAGGTCCTTCGGGAGTTGATCGGCGAGCTTCAGCGGCGTCTGCCCACCGAGGCTGACGATCACACCCTTGGGCTGCTCACGCTCGATGATGTCCATGACGTCTTCGTAGGTGAGCGGTTCGAAGTACAACCGGTCGGACGTGTCGTAATCGGTTGACACGGTCTCGGGGTTGCAGTTGACCATGATGGTCTCGTAGCCCGCGTCGCGAAGCGAGAAGCTCGCGTGCACGCAGCAGTAGTCGAACTCGATGCCCTGGCCAATGCGGTTGGGACCCGAGCCGAGGATGATGACCTTTTCGCGCTCGCCGTCGCGAACCTCGTCGGTGTCCTCGTAGGTCGAGTAGTGGTAAGGCGTGGTTGCTTCGAACTCGGCAGCGCAGGTGTCGACCGTCTTGAACGTCGTGACCACACCGGCCGCCAGCCGGGCTGCCCGCACCTCGACCTCGGTCGTGCCCCACAGATACGCAAGTTGCGGGTCGGAGAAGCCGAGCTGCTTCGCCCGCTTCCACCCCCGCTTGGTGATGGTGTCGAGCGACAGGGTCTCGAGGTGTGCCCGCTCCTCGGTGATCATCGACATCTGGTCAAGGAACCACGGATCTACCGCTGTGGCCTCGAACACTTCGTCGATACTCACACCACGGCGGAGCAGCGCCTCGAGCTGGAAGGGGCGGTCGGGGGTGCCGATCGCCGCCATCTTCATCAGCTCTTCGGTGGGGATGTCGTCGAGCGCTTGCTCGCCCGGGTCAGCGTTGAGACCATAACGGCCCTGTTCGAGCGATCGCAGCGCCTTCTGCATCGATTCCGGGAAGGTCCTCCCGATCGCCATGACCTCGCCCACCGACTGCATCGACGTACCCAGCACACCGCTCGTGCCAGGGAACTTCTCAAACGCCCAGCGCGGGATTTTCGTAACCACATAGTCGATCGACGGCTCGAAGCTGGCCGGCGTCTTCTCGGTGATGTCGTTCGGGATCTCGTCGAGCGTGTACCCGATGGCGAGCTTTGCTGCGATCTTTGCAATCGGGAAGCCGGTCGCCTTCGAGGCCAACGCCGAGCTGCGACTCACGCGCGGGTTCATCTCAATCACGATCTGGCGGCCCGTCTTGGGGTCGACCGCCCACTGAACATTCGAGCCGCCGGTCTCGACCCCAACCCGCCGGATGCAGGCGAACGAGCCGTCGCGCATCTTCTGGTATTCGACGTCGGTCAGGGTCTGCGCCGGGGCGACGGTGATCGAGTCACCGGTGTGCACCCCCATGGGGTCGAGGTTCTCGATCGAGCAGATGATCACACAGTTGTCGGCGCGGTCGCGCATGACCTCGAGCTCGTACTCTTTCCAACCCTTGATCGACTCCTCGATCAGGATCTCCGAGATTGGGCTCGCGTCGAGGCCGTACTTGGCCATGCGCCCGTACTCCTCCATCGTCTCAGCGATACCGGTGCCGCGACCCCCGAGGATGTAGGCGGGCCGGATAATGACCGGGAGTCCGACCTCTTCGATGGCCGTCATCGCCTCGTCCATCGTGTGGGCGATGGATGACCGGGCGCAGTCGAGGCCGATCTCGGTCATCGCAACCTTGAACTTCTCCCGATCTTCCGCAGTCTCGATCGCCTCAGCATCGGCACCGATCAGATCGACACCGTGCTTGTCGAGCACGCCAGCCTCGGCCAGTTCCATTGCCAGGTTGAGGCCCGTTTGGCCACCAAGCGTCGGCAGCACCGCGTCGGGTTGTTCTTTCTCGATGATCTTCTCAAGGATCGAGAGATCGAGCGGCTCGACGTACGTTGCGTCGGCGAAGCTCGGGTCAGTCATGATCGTCGCCGGGTTCGAGTTGGCCAGGATGACCCGGTAGCCCTCTTCCTTCAGAACCCGGCACGCCTGCGTGCCCGAGTAGTCAAACTCGCAGGCCTGGCCGATCACGATCGGGCCGGAGCCAATGATCAGGATCGACTGAATGTCCGTCCGCTTCGGCATCTCAGGCTGCCTTCCCGTCGAAGCGATCCATCAGTTCTGCAAACTCCTCGAACAGGTAAGTGGAGTCGTGCGGGCCGGGACCCGCCTCGGGGTGATACTGCACGCTGAACGCTGGGTAGTCGTTGTGCACCAGACCCTCGAGCGCGTCGTCGTTGAGACAGACATGGGTCTCGGTGACATTCGGAACCGAGCCGGCCTCAACTGCAAAGTTGTGGTTCTGAGCCGTGATCTCGACCTTGCCGGTGCGAGAGTCCCGCACCGGGACGTTGCCGCCGTGATGGCCAAACTTCATCTTGTAGGTCGTGCCGCCAAGGGCCAGTGACAGGACCTGATGCCCGAGGCAGATACCAAAGATCGGCACCTTGCCCAGCATCTTCGGCAGCTCGTCGACGATCGGACCGGCCTGTTCGGGATCGCCCGGGCCGTTCGAGAGAAACACACCGTCGGGGTTCATCGCCATCACCTCATCGGCGGTGGTGTGGGCCGGGACAACCGTCACGGTGCCGAGTTCACCGAGGTACCGCAGCATCGTGGTCTTGACGCCGAAGTCGTAGGCGACGATCTTCCGTGGCCCATTCCCGACGGTGTAGGCATGCTTGGTGGTGACGAGGCCCACAAGGTCGACGCCAGCCGTGCCGGCCTCGGCCTGAGCAGCGGCGAGCAACGTCTCGTGATCAGCGGGCCCGAACGCGCCTGGCATTGCGCCACTGTCGCGGATGTGGCGGGTCAGGCGACGAGTGTCGGCTCCAGCGATACCTGCCAGCCCGTGGCGGCGCAGGAAGTCGTCGAGATGCTCCTCGCTACGCCAACTGCTCTGGCGGCGGGCGAGGTCACGAATGATCACGCCACGACAGAACGGACGGCTGGACTCGTCGTCGGCCGCGTTCACGCCATAGTTCCCGATGTGGGGGTAGGTAAAGGTAATGATCTGGCCGGCGTAGGAGGGATCGGTGATGACCTCCTGGTAGCCCGACAGCACCGTGTTGAACACGACCTCGCCAGCAGCAAACTCGTTGGTCCCCAGTTCGGCACCAATACCTTCACCCTCAAAGACCTCACCGTCGGCGAGGACCAGCTGATACTCCCTGATGGTCACCGCGTTGCTTCTCCCATATTGACCACGTGATCTCCGTTCCAGAAGGTGTGTCGAACTCTGCCGCGGACCGAGCGGCCTTCGTACGGGGTATTCATGCTCCGACTGGCCATCGCTGCGCCGGTGACTGTCCACTCCTCGTCGAGGTCGAGGATGGTGATGTTGGCCGGACGCCCGACTTCGATGGTGCCGCCGTGGCGGTCGTCGATCCCAGCGATGCGCGCCGGATTGACCGAGAGCAGCCCGACGAGCTGTTCAATGTCGGCGCCGAGTTCGGTATTCGCAACCGCGAAGGCCGTCTCGAGGCCAAGCATGCCGGGCGGGGCTGACAGGAACGGTCGCTCCTTGGCCTGACGAGTGTGCGGTGCGTGATCGGTGGCGATTGCATCGATGGCGCCATCGAGCAGACCGGCCTTGACCGCCGCAATGTCGGCATCGGTGCGTAGCGGCGGGTGCACCTTGAACGCCGGATCGAACGTCTGACAGGCACTGTGATCAAGGGTGAAGTGATGGGTGGTTGCCTCCGCCGTGATCGCCAGACCTTCTTCCTTGGCCGCTCGGATCATCGACACGCTGCCGACGGTCGAGACGTGCTGGAAGTGCACCCGACCACCGGTCAACCGCGCCAGTGCGACGTCGCGCATAACCATGAGCTCTTCGGCCTCAGCCGGCTGCCCCGGCATACCCAGCACACTTGACCACTCCCCCTCATGCATCACGCCGCCAGCGGCAAGCGCTTCAACCTCACAGTGCTGGGCGAGGACGACACTGAACCCATCGGCCAGGTGGTTGAGCCCGCGTGCGTACTCGAGCGCAGCGCGCATGAGCCGGGCGTCCTGGAGACCGGCACCGTCGTCAGTAAAGATGCGCACGCCTGCCCGGACGAGCTCAGCCATCGGCGCAAGCTGCTCTCCGGCTCGACCGACCGTCATCGCCGCAGAAGGGACGATCTCGCAGAGCGCGTCAGAAGCAGCGTCATAGATCTGCTGCACGACGGCAATGCTGTCGATCGCCGGCGCAGTATTTGGCATGGCCACACAGGCTGTGAATCCGCCCAGCGCAGCGCCACGCGACCCGGAGTGGATCGTCTCGGCTTCCTCATCACCCGGCTCGCGTAGATGGGTGTGAAGGTCGACAAAGCCGGGGCTGACGACGAGACCATCAGCGTCGATGACGGTGTCGCCATCGAGCTTGTCTCCCATCTCCACGACCACACCGTTCTCGAGTCGGAGATCGGCTCGACGGGTCCCGTTGGCATCGACAATCGTGGCGTTCGTGATGGCAATGTCGGTACTCACGCAATCGCCCTTTGATCATCCACCACGTCGAGGCCGGAGCCGAGCAGCAGGAACAAGACCGCCATGCGGACCGAGACGCCGTTGGCAACCTGTTCGGTGATGACTGCGGCGGGCCGGTCGGCGACCTCACCGGCGATCTCGACGCCGCGGTTCATCGGGCCGGGGTGCATGATCAGCGCATGGTCCGACAATCGGTCGGCCCGCGCGCTCGTGAGCCCGTACTCAGCGTGATACTCCCGCAGGCTCGGTACGACAGCCTGGCCCTGCCGTTCGAGCTGCATACGGAGCAGATAGCAGACGTCGAGATCGTCGAGGATCTCGTCGAGATCATGGGTGACCTCGACCGGCCAGCCTTCGAGCGCCGACGGCAGCAGCGTCGGCGGTGCAACCAGCGTGACCTTCGCTCCCATCTTCGAGAAGCCGAGCGCGTTGCTTCGAGCGACTCGGCTATGCGTGATGTCGCCGACGATGGCGATGTGCTTGCCCTCGAGATCTTCGAGGTGGTGGCGGGCCGTGTAGAGGTCGAGCAGCGACTGTGTGGGGTGCTGATGCCAGCCGTCACCGGCATTGATGACCGCCGCACCGCTCCACTGGCTGACCTGGTGAGGCGCACCGGCGGCGCCGTGACGCACCACGATGCCATCGATTCCCATCGCGTCGATCGTCTCGACCGTGTCACGAAGCGATTCGCCCTTGTTGACCGAACTGCTACCGACACTGAAGTTCATCGTGTCGGCCGAAAGTCGTTTCGCTGCCGTCTCGAAGCTAAGGCGAGTGCGGGTGCTGTCCTCGTAGAACAGCCAAGCGATCGTCTTTCCTCGGAGAGCCGGAACACGCGGAATGCTGCGCTCTCCCACCTCGGCGAACGACTCAGTGAGGTTAAGGATCTGCTCGATGTCGTTGCGATCGAGATCGGCCATCGACAGCAGATGCTTCGGGCCGCGTTGGCGCAGCCAGGTTGCGGTCACGGCAGCATCTCGCCGAGGTCGACGCCATCGTCGTTGACGTCGACCATCTCGTTTCGCCGAGTCGGCAGGTTCTTGCCTACATAGTCCGGACGGATCGGAAGCTCGCGATGGCCTCGGTCGACCATGACAGCGAGCTGGATCGACTGGGGTCGCCCGTAGGAGTGGATTGCGTCGAGCGCTGCGCGCACCGTGCGGCCGGTGAACAACACGTCGTCGACGAGAACGATCGTCTTGCCGGTTGGGTCGTCTGGAATAGCAGTCGCTGCTTCCGGCATCACCGGGCGAAGACCGAAGTCGTCGCGGTGCATCGTGGCGTCGAGCGTGCCGATTGGAATCTGCGAACCCTCGATCGCGGTCACTGCCGCAGCAAGTCGGCTTGCGAGTTCAACGCCACCGGTCTGCATCCCAATGATCATGACGCCGGCTGCGCCATGGTTCCGTTCGAGGATCTCGTGGGCCATGCGTTTGACTGCACGGGAAACGTCGTCGGCCGACATGACCCGCGTACGCGATTGGAAGGTGCCACTCGCGGAACCCGCGAGTAGGCGCTCTCGTTCTGCCATCTGTGTTCTCTTTCGTCCGTACGGGCCTCACAGGACCCGTTTCACGGTCGAGATCTGAACATACACGTCGCGCGTCGCCGTGCGGCGCGCGCGGGGTGAGGATTTCTCGCCAGCCTCGGCAGGCGTCAGTCGAGACCGCGAAGGAACGTCACCAAGGCGTGATTCACCTCAGCGGGCCGTTCCTGCTGAATCCAATGACCGACGCCATCGAGGATCTCGAAGTGGCGCAGGCCGGGCAGGCTCTCAACAAGGGCAAGATTGGCGGGCGTGTTACCGGCGATCATGTCGGTCGAACCGGCCATGTAGAACGAAGGCTGCTTGATCGTCGAGCCAACGAACGGCCCGGTGATCGCCGGCAATGCATCGATGTTGCGGTACCAGTTGAAGCCACCGCGAAACCCAACCCTCGTGTGCTGGTCGACATAGAACGAAACGTCATCCTCGGTCAGCCAGGCTGGGAGCTTCGGAGGAACGACCAACTGCTGCGTCATGGTCTCACCCACGGGAAAGTGGCCGTCCCAGCCCTCGGACAGGAAACCGTCGGTGATCGCATCACCGGACAGCGTGTAGAGCACACCTCGAACACTGCGATCGACGTCCGCCTCGAAGTCGGCTTCGGCAATTCCAGGCTCGGCGAAGAACAGCCGGTAGTAGTTGCGATCGGGGCCCGCATTGGCCTCCATCGCCATCGTGGTGGTGACGCCGTCGGGGAGCGCACCGATCGGCGGGATAAACGGAACGCTGAGTCCGGCGACCGCACGGAACAGATCAGGTCGCATCAGCGCCGAGAACCACGCCACCGGCGCGCCCCAGTCATGCCCGACTATGACTGCTTGCTCACCTGGCGCGAGAACGTTGACCGCACCGACCACATCACCGACGAGGTGGTTGATTGTGTATGCCCCTATCTCATGCGGAGCATCGGTCTCACCGTAGCCACGCATGGAGAGCGCTACGGCGCGAAAACCAGCCTTTGCGACGACCTGGAGTTGGTGACGCCACGAGTACCACGACTCCGGCCAACCGTGGCAGAACACGACAAGGGGCCCCTCCCCCGCCTCGACGTAGTGAATCGAGATGCCGTTCGCTTCAAGGTGACCGTGACTGAGGTCGTCGATACTCGTCATGGGCCGCAGCCTGCCACACTGCTCATGGAACACCGGTCCGATTGGGCACCAGGCGCTAGGCAGTTCCGCCGCGGTGATGGCAGACGTAGGCGTGAGGCAGGCCCTCGCCGCCTCGCCGAAGCAGATCAAAACCGCCGTGTTCGGCAACACGGACAGATCCGGGATTCTCGATCCCGATCTCGGCGACGAGTGTGACAAGCCCGAACACGTCGAACGCAAGCGCTGTCATGGCTCGCACCGCTGCGCTCGCATAGCCGTTACCTCGGTGCTCGACCGACGTCCACCAACCTATCAGGGCTGCCTTGCGACGTTGATCGATCGAAGAGAGGCCAACTTCACCCACGCACGCGTCGTCGACCGCAATCACCCGGTCGATAGCGAGGAGGCGTTGCTCGCGAACTGCGCAGCCCTCGATCCAACGCTCTGCTGCGGCGGTGCTGCGTTCGTCGGGCGGTTGAGCGCCAGCGGTGATCGTCGGATCGTTCCAGGCCGCGGCCAAGACACGCGCATCCTGTGCCCGCCAAGCACGCAGCGTCACCAGTGGGTCAGCCACGGACCTCAGTGGCAACGCTGCTGAGCACGCCATTGAGAAAACGGGGCGATGGCTCCGCGCAGTACTGGGTAGCAATCTCAACCGCCTCGGAGAGGACTACGCCAGTCGGAATGTCATTGCGTTCGCTGAGTTCCCACACCGCAATCCGGGCGATCACCCGGTCGACCAACGGCATTCGCTCGACTCGCCAGTTCTTGAGATGACGGCCAAGAAGAGCGTCAAGGTCGTCGCGTTCGTCGTCGACCCGCACGGCGATCTCGACAGCATACTCCGACGGAGCAACGTCACGCCCCGACAGCGCATCGTCGACGGGGTCCCCCGTCAGCTCCGCCTGATACAGGATCGCCAACGCCTCTTCACGCGCCTCACGGCGACTGCCAAAGCCTGGGATATCTGAGCTCATGACGCTGCTCGAATCTCTGGCCGCTAGGCCCGGCTCAGGTACTCGCCGGAGCGAGTGTCGATCCTGACGCGCTCGCCCTGATCGATGAAGAGCGGAACCTGAATGACAAGACCGGTTTCGAGTGTGGCCGGCTTCGTGCCCCCAGACGACCGGTCACCCTGCAGGCCCGGCTCGGTGAACTCGATGTTCAACTCAACTGCGGCCGGCAGGTCGGTACCCACGATCTCGGATCCAAACATCTCGAGCACGACCGATGAACCATCGACCACATAGTTGCCTGCGTCGCCGAGCGTCTCGGGGGCGACGTTGATCTGGTCGTACGTCTCGTTGTCCATGAAGACGTAGTCGTCGCCGTCCCGGTAGAGAAAGTTGAAGTTGCGCTTATCGATCGTGGCACGCTCGACCTTCTCACCGGCGCGGAAGGTGCGCTCAACGGTGCCACCAGCGCGGACGTTGCGCAGGCTGGTGCGAACAAATGCGTGGCCCTTGCCCGGCTTCACATGCTGGAAGTCGACTACCTGAAAGAGGCCGTCCTCGAGTTCGAGGGTCATGCCGTTCTTCAGGTCGTTGGTGGTGATAGTGGGCATCTGGGCTTCCTCGATCTTGCTAGGAGGGCGAGAGGTGGAGCTTGGGCGACAACGTCAGTGAGCGACAACCCATCTCGGTGACCACGAGAAGGTCTTCGACCCGAACCCCTCCAACGCCAGGGAGATACACGCCGGGTTCGACAGTAAGCACGTGGCCGGGCTGGAGGATAGCGGTGTCGGTGGCATGCACGGACGGAAGCTCGTGAATGTCCAGGCCGACACCGTGGCCGGTGCCGTGGCCGAAGTGCTCGCCATGGCCAGCGTTACGGATGATCGACCGGCACGCTTCGTCGACCTCGCGAGCTTCGATACCGGGCCGAACCGTGGCCACACCCGCCGCTTGCGCCTTGGTAACGAGGCTGTGAATTTCGATCGCAGTATCGCTGGCCGCCGCCGCGCCGCCGATCACGAACGTGCGAGTCATATCGCTGCGATAACCGTCGACTAGGCCGCCGACGTCGATCACAACCAGATCGCCGGTCTCCATCACACGGTCGGTCGGACGGGCATGGGGCAGCGCCGCGTTGGGACCGGAACCAACGATGGTCTCGTAACCGGGCCCCGAGGCGCCCGACGCCCGGATGCCGTCGTCAAGCGCCTGGCCGATCTCGCGCTCGGTGACTCCTGGAACAAGTAACTCCTCGACCCCAGCGAGCACACCGTCGGTGATTATCGCCGCCTTGGAAATCCGAGCGAGTTCGGCTCCGTCCTTCATGGCCCGCAACTCGGTGAGCACCCGAGCGGTCGGGATCAAAGCGACAGCATCGGAAACCTCACTCTCCCAACGCTGCACAACCGACCACGTGACGACGTCGGCTTCGAGTGCAACCCGCCGGGCAGACCCGAGTGCGGCAGCCGCGCCAGTGACGAGCCATCGGTCGAGGACAATGGAAGCTGAGCATCCGGCCTCGGCGAGTTGATCGGGAGCCTGAGTGGCGTACCGGCCGTCAGTGACCAACGTGAACGCATCGGCGGTGACCACGGCCGCGCCATTCGAGCCCGTGAATCCGGTGAGCCACCGCAGGCTCGAAAGACCCGAGACCACGAAGCCGTCAAGTTCTCGTTCAGCCATGACCTTGCGCAGCTTGTCGACCCGGCCCTCGACCCGTAGGGGCGGCAGCGACGCAAGAACCTCGGCGCTGGTCATCGGACCGCCGCAAATGAGTCGGCGAGGACGGTCGCGTCGATGCCGACGACAACTTCGACGCCGGCCGGACCGTCGAGCACGAAGGTCACACCATCGATCGCTTTCTTGTCGCTGGCGAAGAGGGCAAGCAGCGCATCGTCGGCGAGCGCATCGGGCACCGTGGAAGGAAGCTCGTAGGCCGAAAGCACCCGCTCGTGTTCAGCCACACGGGCTGCGTCGATCCGTCCGAGTCGGTGCGCCACCTCTGCCGCGTAGCGGATGCCGATCGCGACCGCCTCGCCGTGTCGCAGATCGTACTGGCCCGCCGTTTCGATTGCGTGGGCGAGTGTGTGCCCGTAATTCAGGATGGCCCGCTTGCCACCCTCGCGCTCATCATTCATCACTACATCAGCCTTGATCTGCACGCATGCAGCGACCCGTTCATCGAGGGCGAGTTCGTCGAGTCGTCCACCACCAAGGAAGTGATATTTCGCGATCTCGCCGACACCACACTGAAACTCGCGCCGAGGCAGGCTCTCAAGGGTCTCGGTATCGCAGATGACCGCTGATGGCTGCCAGAAAGCGCCGACCAAGTTCTTGCCCTCCGGGAGATTCACCCCCGTCTTGCCGCCGATCGCAGCGTCGACCTGCCCAAGCAGTGTGGTGGCCACAGAGACGAACCGGATTCCCCGGTGGTACACCGCAGCGACAAAGCCGCCGACGTCAGTCACCACGCCCCCACCAACTGCGACGATCGCGTCGGCTCGAGTGAACCCGGCCACTGCGAGCTGTCGACAGACATCTTCAACGACGGTCAGCGACTTGGCCGCCTCACCGTCCGGAATTTCGATGCGGATCGAGTCAACGCCAGGGTCGACACTCCACGGGATACCAGCCTGGGTGATGACGGCAACCCGCTTGATGCCATCGGGAAGCACAGCCGCAAGCTCGCAACGCGCGCCGTGGCCGACCAGCACCGGGTAGCCCCGGTCGCCAAGATCGACGGTGATGGTGGCGATCGAGCCAGATGTCATTGGGCCAAGGCTAGTTGGCTCAGCCGACGGCGAGCTCCGACTCGAACTCGACCGTCTGAACGACGCGAGCGACGCGGTCGCAAAACTCGAGAACGCCTTCATCAAGGGATTCCCGTCCTACGCCCGCAAGGCGAAGGTCGCGTCGACCAAGACCAGAACGTGAGAACTATGTGCGTTTTGAGCGTATGACGTCGCGCATCGCATCGACGGGTGCTGAGACACCAGTCCACAGTTCGATCTGGATCGCCGCCTGGTGAAGCAGCATCGGCAGTCCGTTGAGCACGGTGGCCCCTACCGACGCTGCGGTGTCGAGCAGGGCGGTCCGAGCGGGGTGATAGATAAGGTCGACCACCACTTGGCCGGCATGGAAATACGCCGTTTCGACAGGTATGCCGGGATTGGATTCCATACCGATCGGCGTTGCGTTGATGACCACATCAGCAGTCGCAATGTCGGCCGCTGAACCCATCCGTCCGCGCTCGCCGGCCAGCGCC
>JAQWLJ010000064.1 GCA_029247365.1 Acidimicrobiales bacterium
GGGATTAGCAAGCGTCGAGTCGCCGATGTAGGTGTCGCCGGGTGCCTCAACAGCCGCTGCCGTAGCGTCGGCTGGCCATGCTGCGTGTCCGCTGGAGTCAGTCACGACGTTTACGTCACCGCCGGTTGTGCTGAAGACGATCGTTTCGCCTTCGATTGGTCCGTTTGCTCCGCTCAGCACAACGTAGGTCGCCACGTTCTCACCGGGGCCTTGCTCAAGGCTCCAGGGCCCGGCCTTTGCTGTCGCTTCGGCAGCAAGGTCATAAACCTTTTGTGTTGTGTTCTGCAACGCTTCGGTGTCGGTGCCTGTGTAGTGGCCGCCGAACTCTTCGTAGTCGTCGATCGGGTCAGGCCCCCAGAACCCGACACGAGGCGACGAGTCGATGTGCAACGAGGGAGTGAGGCCGTTCCAGTTGAGTGGGTCGTTGTATGGTGCTGCCACGCTTGAGAACACGGTGGACCCGGTGACCGGATCCGAGTGCCAAGCCCATACGAGTGCTTGCGTGGCGACGACTGTTTCAAGCGCCTGGCCATTCGTTCTGTTGTCTTTGTAAAACTTGATGCCGTACTTCCAGGTCAGATACGTGACCCGAGCGTCGACGTAACCGTTCGGCGCTATTTCGTATGACGTCCAACTGCTGCCGTCCACCGCGACCCCGAACTCGCCGCAGTACGCGAGGTAGCACTCGTTTGCGTTTTCGTCGTAGTTGTTGCAGGCGTTGGCTTCGTTCTGAACCATGAACGGACCAATCGGGGCGAGGTCCTCTGTGCGTTCAGTGAACGACTCGTTCAGCCCGGCATTGATGTGCCCGGATTGAAGGCCGACACCTTGCATGTCTATGACGGTGCTCAAACGGGGTTCAGACATGGTGTGGTCGAAAACCGGGTTCGTGCCGTTCGTCGTTGCCGACGACGGACTCACCATGAACGCAACACCGGTCGCAACTAATGCAACAGCAACCGCCCGCATCGAAAACAGCTTCACAACCACACGCCCCTACCCGAACCGCCTGTCGAGTACTTTACAGATGTAAAGCCTCGACCCATTCTTTCGATCTTTCGATCTTTCGACGCCCCCCACAGACGGGAGACTCCGACCGGACCGCGTAAGACAGCAACCCCGGTAAGACACCCCCCAATCCCTATAGAAAGTCCGCATCGCACTCGACACCGTTCGACCTCCGCACCGAAAGTTTCCGTCCCCACGCCATCGGCTTCCGACTGCGAGATCTAAGAAGGAAGAGCAGCTATCCGGCTGACTCATCGATCCACGCTCCCGAACAGTTGACCAACAACCATCACCGGTTCGGCCGAGAGCGCAGGCCGGCACAGCAAATCGTTGATCGACGACATCGTCGGCCGCCGGCAATTCGCGAAAGCCTGATCGTATTCCTCATGACAAGCCGTTGTCGTCCGCTTCGAAGAAGCACCGGACGACGGGCCCACTGGGTGAGGATCTACCAGCGCAGGGTTTGCTTCCAGGCAGACCTGAGGCTTTCACGGAGTGGAGGTGAGGGGAGTTGAACCCCTGGCCTCCTCGATGCGACCGAGGCGCTCTACCAACTGAGCTACACCCCCGTGGGAGACCACATCGTAGCGGCGACATCCGCCGAAACGACCGGGCTTCGCAGCTCGGATCAGGCGTTGAGGGTGCGGCGCTGCGGTTGGAGCGGCGTGATGTTCTCGGGGTACAGCATCTGCACCTTCATCTCTCGCTCGGCCGCGAGATTGCGGCGCTGCACCACGGCGTAGCCATAGGCGACCAGTGCCATATCGATCAGCACGTGGGCGACCATCGTCGCAGGACCGAGAACGAATGAGGCCAGAAGCGTAAGCACGGCCAGACCGACCAAAGCGGTAAAGACGTGCTGGCGGCGACGAGCTGCAGCACCCGACGATCCGGGCTTGAGCTCGATTGGACCAGGCACCGGCCCCTCCAGGGATCGTGATGCCGACCCACCCAGGCTTCCCATGCCAGACGAGAAGGAATCGATACGGTCGGTGCGGGAGACGGCGGTCTTGCGCGCATCCTTCCACCACATCATGAGATACGCACACCAACCGGCGGCCAGCACCAACACGACGATCGACGTCGACACCATTGAACAAACCCTTCCAGAAGGTGGAACCGTTCGGCGATCCACACCGTTGGGTCTCGGTCGTATCGCCGAGTCCCAAACTCCAGATGACGATTATATGACGGAACGACATCTGGAAGCAATCATCGCAGCCGTATTTCTGGCCGCGGGCTAAGGCAGCCGAATCGGCAGGCTGACTCGACGCTCCTCACTTCAGTCCTCGTCGAGGCGTCGATACGTCCCCGAGCGCCCACCCGTCTTCTCCCATAGCGCAACCGCGTCGATCACCATCGATCGATCCATCGCCTTGCACATGTCGTAGATCGTCAAGGCTGCGACCGAACAAGCGGTGAGGGCTTCCATCTCGACGCCGGTGCGATCGAACGTGTCGACCGTCGCCTCGACCTCGATCGACGCGTCGTTGATTTCGAAGTTGACCGTGACCGCGCCGACCATCAGCGGGTGGCACAAGGGCAACAGTTCGGACGTTTTCTTCGCGGCCTGGATACCTGCGACACGGGCCACGGCGAGCACGTCACCCTTCTTGATCGCGCCTTGGGCGACCGCAGAGGCCGTCGCCGGAGTCATATTGACCCGCCCTCGGGCGATAGCTCGCCGATGCGACGGCTCCTTGGGGGTGACGTCGACCATACGCGCCCTGCCGTCGGAGTCAAGATGGGTGAACCCGCGTTCAGACATACCAGAAGTCTACGGGGCGATCAGCCGCCAATTTCGGACATGGATCGCCGAGGCCGGATGAAGTGGACCTGGTTGATCTGATGCCCAGCCCACTTGGCAGCGACGGTGCGCTCAAGGGCCTCGGCGACGACGTCGTCGCTCGAACCGTTGCGCAACAGTGCCCGAACATCGGTCTCGTCAACAGCGAACAGGCACGACCGGAACTGGCCGTCGGCAGTGATGCGGGTGCGGTCGCACGTCTCGCAGAACGACTCACTGACGGTGGCGACCACGCCGATCTCTCCCTTGCCATCCTTGTAACGCCAGCGCGTAGCAGGCGCCGACGAGCGTTCGACCGGTTCGAGTTCGTACTCGGCCTGAAGCGTCTTGAGGATCTCAGCCTGAGTGAGCACAAGCGAGTTGTTCCAGATCTCGTCGGCGTCGAGCGGCATGAACTCGATGAAACGGACAAGAACCCCCTTCTCGCGGCCGAACTCGGCGAAGTCGAGGACCTCGTCGTCGTTGATCCCCTTCATCACGACACAGTTGATCTTCACCGGATCGAACCCCACCTCGAGCGCGGCATCAACGCCGGCGAGGACCCGGTCGAGATCATCGCGTCGCGTGAGTTCGAGGAACCGATCGCGCTTGAACGAGTCCAGGCTGACGTTGACTCGTTTCAGACCCGCGGCCTTCAACTCGGCGGCGACGAGCGGGAGACTCACGCCGTTCGTGGTCATGGCGAGATCGACACCGAGCGCGGCGAGCTTCTCGACCAGCAACGGCAGGCGGGCGCGCACGAGCGGTTCGCCACCGGTCAGCCGAATGCCGTCGACGCCGTAGCGCTCGACCATGATCCGGGCGACACGCTCGATCTCCTCGAACGTCAGCAGATTGCTGCGCTCTTGCCACTGCATGCCTTCCTCGGGCATACAGTAGGTGCAGCGGAAGTTGCAGCGGTCGGTGACCGAAATGCGGAGGTCACGGTGAACCCGGCCGAACCTGTCAATCAGCTGCTTCGTCATTTTGGCAGGCTACCGGAGAGGCAGAATCTCGACCTCGTCACCCGGCGCGATCTCGACGCCATCGGGGGCAAGGGCAAGGGCGTCGGCACGAGCCATCGCCGTCAGATGATGCGAACCCTGCCCGCCGGCTCGCCGAACGTGCCACCGACCGGTGTCATCGATTCGTCCTTCGACCCGAAGGAAATGGACTTTGCCATCGGCGGGGTGGCCAAGCGTGTCCTCGCTGATGGCACGAAGCAGCGGCAGTGCCGTGTCGTCAGTACCGGCCATAAAGCCGATTGCTGGTCGGGCAAGCAACTCGAACGACACCATGGATGAGACAGGATTGCCGGGCAAACCAAACACCGGCTTGGCGCCGATGAGACCGAAAGCGAACGGCTTGGCGGGCTTGATCGCAATCTGCATCCATCGCATATCGCCGATCTGGTCGAGTACGACCTTCACGTAATCGAATGCGCCCATCGACACACCACCGGAGCTGAGGATCGCATCGCACGACTCGGCTCCCGCAAGGAAGGCCTCTCGGATGGCATCGGGTTCATCCACTGCGATACCGAGGTCGACCGCCTCCCAACCTGCCTCGGTGACCAGCGTCAACAGCGTGCGTCGGTTCGAGTCGCGAATCTCGCCGGGCTGCAGTGGCCGGCCGTCGTCGACCAACTCGTCACCAGTGGAGATTACACCGACCCGTGGCCGACGTACCGCCGAGACAGTCTGAACTCCAACGCTCGCAAGGACCCCGAGATGGCCGGCGGTGAGTCGCGTGCCTGCGCCGAACAGCAGATCGCCTGGCTTCACGTCTTCGCCAGCGTTGCGGACGTGGTTTCCTTCGTCGACCGTAATCTCGATCTCGACGGTCCTGGCCGCCTCATCGAGCGATGTGCGCTCGACCATCACTACCGCGTCGGCACCGGGCGGCATCGGTGCCCCCGTCATGATCCTCGCCGCCTGGCCCGGACCGACCTCACCGTCGAGCGTCGACCCTGCGGCGATCGTGCCGATCACCTCGAGGGTGATCGGCACGTTGGCGGTGTCAGTGGCCTGAACTGCGAAGCCGTCCATCGCCGTGTTGGCGAACGGTGGCACCAGTTCCGCCGCCACTACGTCGGTGGCGAGCACCAGGCCCGCGGCATCGGCAAGCACGTCATCGACTGCGCCAAGCCGACGGACGCGATCGAGAACGTGTTGGCGGGCTTCGTCGAGAGACAGCACCCTGCCAGACTAGAAGCCGTTCGACTCCAGAACCGCCTTGAGCATCGCAACAATTGCGAGGCTGTCATCGGTTCGCAGCGACAACTCGACATTGGCCCGAAGCCAGTCGGTCTTCTGGCCGGTATCGAAGCCGATGTCGTCGATAACCAGACCGCGCATTCCTCGATCGTCGATCTGCATCGCCATCGCGTCGGTGAGCTGGATCTCGCCACCCCGACCCGGTTCGGTGCGGGCGAGCTTGTCGAAGATCTCGGGCGTGAGAACGTAGCGGCCAGTAATGCGCAGGTTGGACGGCGCATCCTCAAACGCTGGCTTCTCAATGAGCCGATCGATGTTGACGACGTCGCCATCGCGCGACGAGTAGCCGGCGCATCCGTAGTTGCTGATCTCGGCCCCTACCGTTTCGATCAGCGCGACGACCGACTCACCTGTCGACTCAGCAACCTCGATCATCTGCTTGAGGGTCTGCCCACCGTCGGCAAGAAGTTCGTCGGGCAACAGCACCGCAAACGGTTCATCACCCACCTGACGCGCTGCCATCGAGACTGCATAGCCAAGACCGAGCGGCGACTCCTGGCGCGTGAAGCGAAATCTGGCGAGGCCGGTGACCTCCTGCACCTTCTCGAGCAGGTCGACCTTCGCCTCCTCCTCGAGGGCCAATTCGAGTTCGACCGCCCGGTCGAAATGATCGTCGAGTGGCTTCTTGTGCGGGCTCGTGACGACCACGATGTCGTCGATCCCAGCGGCGACAGCCTCTTCGACGACCCACTGGATCGATGGGCGGTCGACCACAGTCAGCATCTCTTTCGGCACCGCCTTGGTCGCAGGGAGGAAGCGAGTGCCGAGACCTGCTGCAGGGACAACAGCGGTGCGGACAGCGGCGGCGGTCATGGCGACGGAACTCCTAGGACCCGGCGAGCGCTGATCGAACAGTCAGACGCGCTGCTCGGAACGACCAAGAATGCGTCGGATGTTCGATTGGTGGCGCAGGACGAGAATCGCAGCGACTCCAGCGCCGACCGCGACCTCCCAACCGGGACGTCCGATGAGCGCGGAAATGATCGGATAGCTGACCGCGATCGTGATGGAACCAAGGGCGGCAACCCGGCCGAACTTCACGACCATGAAGAACAACACGGCACAGACGAGCCCGACCAGCGGTGAGAGTACGAGACCTCCTCCGCCTGCCGTCGCAACACCCTTCCCGCCGCGGAAGCGTCGGTAGAAAGGCCAAACGTGGCCTGCAACGGCGGCAACCCACACGGCGTGCGCCTCGGGCCGGCCTGCGACCACGAGCGCGGTCACAACAGGAACGACGCTCTTGAGGGCGTCAATAACGCCGACCATCACCCCAGTGCGTTTCCCCGACAGCCGGTAGACGTTCGATGCGCCCGGGTTCCCCGAGCCGGCCTTTGTGGGATCGGTGCCAGCCCGACGGCCGAGCCACAGCGCCGTCGGGAACGTGCCGGCCAGGTAGGCCGCAACGATCCCTATGGCCAGCCACATGGCCATATCGTACGGTGCCGAGCGGCACCGGTACCGGTATCCTCCGTCCCGTGCCAACCTATGACTACCGCTGTGAGCGCACCGGCGAGATGTTTGAGACCTGGCAATCCTTCTCCGAGGACAACCTGACGGTCTGTCCCCAGACCCATGCTGGCGATTCCGACGTGTGTGGTGCCGAGGTCAAGAAGGTCTTCTCGAAGGTCGGTATCTCCTTCAAGGGCGACGGCTTCTACAAGAACGACCATGGGTCGTCATCGACCGACTCGTCCTCCACCAGCTCGTCCTCGGCCGATTCGTCGTCTTCCAACTCGTCCTCGGCCGATTCGTCCTCCTCAAGCTCGTCGTCGAGCTCCGAATCGTCGAGTTCGTCAACCTCGACGTCCTCCAGCTCGTCATCGGACTGAGCTGCCTTTTTGTCGTCACCGACTTCCCCGGTCTGAACACTCGATCCCTGGATTGATTCATGGCGCCACCGCTGCGCCCGTCCACGCCTGCCCCCTCACAACCGTGCTCAGCGGCACCATCCGCTCCGCCAACGCCCGCTACCTGCTCCCACGCGTCCTCGCGGTGGTGATCATCGCGTTCGCGGCGGCCATCGTCACTCGGGCCAACGATCGCGCGGCATCCGCCGCTGCGTTGTGGGGGGTGAGCGACACGCCGGTGGTTCTCGCGGGGCGCGACATCCCCGCCGGCGGGTTCATCAAGGCTGCTGCGGTGACCCTTCAGGCCGTGCCGGTTGGCCTCTTACCCCCCCCCGACGCCATACACGATCTACCTCCTTCGTCGCGGTCGTCAACCGGCCTTGTTGCAGGTGAAATCCTGCGTTCAGCGTGCACCGACCCCAGCGCGGCATCGGTGATCACCTCCCTGCTGTCCTACGACCACCTCGCCCTCAGCGTGCTCGCAGATTAACGAACCACCTCCGTCGGTGACATCGTTCGCCTCTACGACCTCGCCACCGGTTCGGTGGCCGTTCGATCTGCGGAGATGCTTGTCGTCGACGAGGGCCGGATCGCGGTCGCCGAGATCGACGCGCCCCGGTTGATCGCCACCATCAGTGCAGCCGGGTTGTCGCCGCAATCACGCCCTCAGCAGCCCCTTCCGACTGGCGATCAGGCACCCCACAACGAAAAACCGGAGGCACGGCCTGTCCACGCCAGGCACCGGTCCTCAGTAGTGGCCGGGAACGTCAGCCGATGGCCAGCGCAGCGAAGACCACAATGCCGAGGAGCACGCGGTAGACCACGAACGGCGTGAAGGTGTGCGAGCGCACCAGTCGCAGAGTTCCCCACACGGCAACCCAGCCGGTCACCGCCGAACTGGCCATACCCCACAGAAATGGGGGCCAGAAGTCCGACGAAATCGACGCGTCGGCCAGCGAGAACACACCCGCACCGGCGATGATTGGCAAACTCATAAGGAACACAAGACGCGCAGCCACATCGCGCTCGAAGCCAAGAAAGCGGCTCACCGTGAGCGTCGCGCCGCTACGGCTGACGCCCGGCTGCAAGGCGAGCGCCTGACCCACGCCCATCGCAAGCGCATCGCGCAGGCGGAACTCGGCACGTTCGCGACGTTCGGGAAGCCGATCCGCAACGAGGAGAAGCAGACCGAAGACGATCAGCATCGATGCGATCACCCAGATCCGGTCAAGGTCGCCGATCTGCTCCTTGAGCACGACACCGGTGATCCCCGCTGGGATGGCGCTGGCGACGAGGAACCAGGCGATCCGCCCATCGGTGCCCAGTTCGCCGCCGTGCAGCGGCGCAAGACCAGCGGTGAGATAGAGCCACACGTCGCGGCGGAGGTAGGCGACTGCGCCAACGAGTGTGCCCATGTGCACCGCAACGTCGAACGAGGTTTCGAGCTCCTCGGGCAGCGAGTTCCACCCAAACGCCCACCGCGTGAGTTCGAGGTGACCACTACTAGAGATCGGCAAGAATTCCGAGATCCCCTGGACAATGCCCAAGACGATGGCGTGCAGGATCGGCATGCAGCATCGAGACTACGCGGCGGATCCGCCACCGAGCGTTAATCCCTCGAGCACAAGGGTCGACATCAAGGAGCCGCCGGGAAGGCGCTCAAGATCGGCTCCGACCGCCACGATGTCGAGAAGTATCCGGGGGATGGCTCCGGCAAGCGTTCCCTCCCGAATCGGCTCCGCGCGTTCACCGTCTCGGATCACGATCCCCTCGACACCCACGCTGAGATCGCCGCTTACAGCGTTCACCCCCGAGTGCAGACCTTGGAGGCTTGCGACGAGAAGACCGTCATTGATCGACGAGAGAAAACCTTCGAGATCGCCATCACCCGGAGCGACCGACAAGGAGCGATGGCCCGGGCTTGGTGTCCCTCGAATACCTCGCAGCGCCGACCCGGTGGTGGCCGTGCCGAGTCCGCGTGCACTGCGGCTGTCGTGCAGAAACCCGTTGAGTTCACCATCGGTGATCAACGGAACCCGACGACACGCAATGCCTTCCCCGTCGAACGACGATGCCGACAACGAGTCGGGGTCAATCGGATCGTCGGCGAGGGAGAGGGCCGATGCAGCGACCTGTTCACCCACTCGATTGGCGAAGGGCGTCCGCCCCTTCACCACTCGCTCCCCCGACAACATGCCCGCAACGATGCCGAGCACCGTCGCGGCAAAACGCGGTTCGAGCACGACCACCGGGCGACCAGTGGTCGCTGGCCCAGCTCCGATGAGCTGCACACCACGCTCAACAGCAAGGCGAGCGACCTTCTCGATGTCGAGATCCTGTGGCGCCCCGGCGGCATCGACGGCTCCACCCGTGCGGGTCGATCCGTCGGGATCGTTGACAAGGGCGCTGGTCGACAACGAGCACGAGGCGCCGCGATCCCACCCGTCGATGCCCAACGAACTCACGATGGCGCTCTCGGCGCGGGTGTCGGCGTACACGGCGGTGCGGACATTTCGGACGCGCGGGTCAGCGCCGACGGTGGCGCGTTCGAGATCGAGGGCCAGCGCGAGCTTCTCGTCGACACTGGTCGATGCGATTCGGTCGTCTCCGGGGTCGAGGTCAACGGCATCGACACCATCGGGCTCCGCTAACCCGACGCGTTCGTCTGCTTCGGCGAACGCCGCGTTATCGCGAGCCTCGGCCACGAGTTCGCTGACCACGTCGGCATCGAACGTGCCGGCGTGGGCGAACCCTTCGCGGCCATCGATGACCAGCCGTACCCCAACACCGCGACTCTCAGCGACCGTCAGCGACTCGACCTCACCACCGTGAACGCGCACCTCGGTGCGCACGGCCGACCCAGCACAGACCTCGATCTGCTCGCCGAGTTTCGCCCGGCCGACCAAGCGCCGTGCGAGCCGGGTCGATTCGGGGACCGTCACGCGCCGGACATCGTCACATCGCCCACGACGAGCGAGACGCCAGCAGCGCTCATCGGCAACCATTCGAGGTCGTCACCGATCGCAATGATGTCGTGGAGCAGCCGCTGCACTGTAGACGCGATCGTCACCTCGCGAATTGGCTCGGCCAGGGCACCGTTACGGATACGAAGGCCCTCCGCGCCCGTACTGAAATCGCCGGAGACCGGATTCACACCGGAGTGCAGACCGGCAACGCCCTGAACCAGGAAGCCGTTATCGATGTCAGCGATCAGTTCTGCCTGCGACCGGTCGCCGGGGACCAGCGCAAGCGCCTGCGCGCCGACGCCCGGCGCGCTCTTGAAGCCTGAACGCACAGCGGAACCCGTCGATGCCGCAGATACCCGTCGGCCGGAGTACGAGTTGTGCAGGAACCCAGTGAGGACACCGTTGTCGATCAGCGGTGTGCGACGGGCGGCCAGGCCTTCACCGTCAATTGCGGTCGCAGTGAACGCGTGAGAATTGGTCGGGTCGTCAACCAGCGTGAACGACGGGTGCGCAACCGAGTCGCCCAGTCGTTCAGCGAACATTGATCGCCCCTTCACGACCGCCTCACCAGTGAGGGTGTGGCCGACGATGCCGAGGAGCTGGGCGGTGACCCAGGGGTCGAGCACGACGGTAAGGCGCTCGCTCGACGGCTTGGATGCGCCGAGGAGCCTTGTAGCCCGCTCAGCGGCGTCGTTCGCCGCGACTGCCGGATCAAGCTCCCGTGGATCGCGGCCGATGGAGAACCCAAAGCCGGTCTGCGTCTCACCATTAGCCTCGGCCAGAGCGTAAGCCGACATATAGCAACCGGTTTCGCGCTCCGACATTGCGATGCCGGTGCTGGTCGCAACGGCCGACTCGTAGACGGAGTCGATGTACTCGGCCGACTCGATGCCGGAAATGCGTGGATCGGCTGCGAGCGTCGCCCGCTCGAGTTCGATTGCCAACTCCACCTTTTCATCGGTAGAGAAGGTGTCAATGCCTGCGGCATAGAGCTCGAGTTCGGCAACCTCGACCCCATCAGGCTCGGCAACGCCGTTGAACTCGTCGGGTTCAGCGAACGTGGCATTGTCGCGGGCTTCACCCAGCGTCTCGTGAAGGGCGTCGACGTCGAGAGTGCCGGCGTAGGCGTAGCCCTGCTTACCGTCGACAACGACGCGAACGCCGATGCCCTGGCTCTCGGCACTCGTGAACGCCTCCACCTTGCCTTCGTAGGCACGGGCTTCGGTCTCGCGTTCGTGCACAACGTAGGCCTCGACGTGTTCGCCGTCGTTGGCCCAGCCCGCAACGCGGGTTGCGATGTCGAGGAGTTCGGGCATCGATCAGGCGGCGGTGCCGCCGACAGTGAGGCTGGTGACCCGAAGCGTCGGCGTGCCGTCGCCGACCGGGACACCCTGGCCGTCCTTTCCGCACATGCCGGGTGACCCCATCGTGAAGTCATCGCCGAGCATGTCGATCCGGGTGAGGACCTCCGGCCCATTACCGATGAGGTTGCCCTCACGGATTGGCTCAGTGATCTCACCGTTCTCGATCAGATACGCCTCGGTCATACCAAAGACGAAATCGCCGGTTGCGGTGTTGACCTGTCCGCCTCCAAGTTGAGCGACATAGACGCCGTTGTCGGTGCCCGCGATGATCTCGGCTGGGTCGTCTTGGCCTGCGGTGATGTAGGTGTTGGTCATGCGGACCATGGGTAGGTGCTGGTAGCTCTGGCGACGCCCGTTGCCCGAGCTTGGCCGCCCCTCCTTGCGAGACCGGAGGTGATCCCACATGTAGTCGGTGAGCACGCCGTCTTGGATCAACACGTTGTGAGAGGCCGGTCGGCCCTCGTCATCGATCGCGAAGTGACCCCACTCGCCGGCCATGGTGCCGTCGTCGATAAGGGTGACAAGCGGCGATGCGACTTCTTCACCGATGCGGTTGGCGAACACCGATGCGCCCTTGGCAATAAGGTCGGCCTCGAGACCGTGACCACACGCCTCATGGAACAAGACGCCACCGCCACCGGGACCGACGACGACGGGGATGGCCCCCGACGGAGCCGGGCGGGCCGCAAGTTTGGTGATGGCACGCTGTGCAGCGCGCCGGCCCATGTCTTCGACATCGGTCTCGTCGAAGAGTTCGAAGCCCACAGTTCGGCCGGTCGACTCGCGACCGGTCTGGAGGCCGGTATCGCCGGCAGCGACGCACGAGACGCTGAACAAGGTGCGGACCTGGTCGTCTTCGGCGAGCAACCCGTCGCTATTCGCAACGATGATCCGACGCCGCGAGTCGCCATAACGGGCCGACACCTGCGAGATGGCTGCACCTTCGCTACGAGCGGCTTCATTGGCGAGCGTCAACAGTCCGACCTTGGTGGCCTTGGCGACGTCTTCGGGCGGGATACGAGCCGGCTCGCCTCGGGCGACATCGCTCTTCGAGACAGCAACCGTCTTGGCACCACCTCCGCCACCTCGGGCTGCTGCTGCGGCAGCTTCGGCTGCGCTACGCAGCCCTGCCTCGGTGAGATCAGCGGTATGGGCGAATCCGGTCGTGTCGCCGACGACGACCCGGATGCCCGCGCCGCGGTCGCGGCCGCTGGTGAGTTCTTCGACCCGTCCATCGTCGAACACGGCCGAAGACGAGCGCTTGTCTTCGACGAACACCTCGGCAAACTCACCACCGGTGCTCATTGCGGTGGACAACGTACGGTTGATCAGCTCGTGGTCGAGCACGGGACCTCCCGGGTCTGGAGATCGTTATTGTATCGGCCCGTCGGTCGCTCTTTCGACCCTTCACCACTCGGGATCGCCGCGACCGATTCGCCAGACCTCCTCCGCTTCGCCACCCGGGGTGGTGAGGAACTGGCGTGCGACGGTGACGCCCTCCACCACCACGACCGAGCCGCCCGAGTTACGGAGCTCATTGAACATGCGCTGGAAGTGGCCGAGCGAGGCCTCGAGATCGCCGTCGAGTCGGGTCTCGTCGGTGATCACCTCCCCGCAGCGACCGTTGGCCTCCGACCCAACGACGCGCACTTGGCCGATGCCGCCTGACCACGTGAACCGCAGTTCAACGACAACCTCAATCGGTCCGGTTGCCGAGGCATTAGTCACTACGGTGAGGGTTCGCTCCAACCAGCCCTGAGCGGCGAACTGCAGGATCGGCGCCTCGGCTTCGACCGCAGACCCAGATGCGGCGATGGCGCCGTCTTGCGACGAGTAGACCGCAGGCGGCGAGCCCGGAGCGGGTCAACCGAGCACAACGGTGACCGTGACAACAGCAACAACTAGAACGAGCACGCCTGACTTCGGCATCGCTCACCTCCCGAGGAGAGTCGGTTCGGGAGGCGGAGCCGGCCACACTGCAAGACGGAGTCAACCATAGCGGGCGCTGGGTTACGATCGGAGGCCGATGTCGGAGCAGCAGGCACCGCCGTTCGTTCCCCCGACGGCCCCGATCGATACTGGCCGTCGGCGCGCGCCCTTGCGGTGGTGGGTTGAGATCCTGCTCACCGTTGCCTTCTACGCCATCTACTCGGCAATCCGGAACCAATTCGGGTCGGCACTCGGCCGGTCAATCAAGGACGACGCCTTCGACAACGCTCGTCGGGTTATTGATCTCGAACAGGCAATCGGGCTCTACCACGAAGAGTGGATCCATAATCGCTTCATCGACTGGGACGCGGTCATCGTCTTCTGGAACATCTTCTACGGAGCGCTCCACTTCATCGTCACGATCACGACGATGGTCTATCTCTTCGTCCGCCACCCAGCCCGTTACGCTTTCATGCGATCGACACTGTGTGCGATGACCGCGATTGCGCTCGTTGGCTTCGCTTTCTTTCCCCTGATGCCGCCTCGGCTCTTGTCGAACTGCACATCGCAGTTCGGGGCGTGCGTGCCCGGCTACGACTACGTGGACACGCTCGTTGAACCCGGCGGTCTGTGGTCGTTCGAATCGGGCACGATGGAAACGATCAGCAATCAATACGCCGCCATGCCGAGCCTGCACATCGGATGGGCGGTCTGGTGTGCGATCGCGCTCTACCCGGTGCTGCACCGTCGCTGGGCCCGCATAGCGATCGCGACGTATCCGGTGCTGACACTGTTTGCGATCATCGTGACCGCCAACCACTACTGGATCGACGCAGTCGGCGGTGTGATCGCCCTCGCCGTTGGTCTGCGGGTCGCGCCAGCCCTGACCCGGATTCTGCCGGGGCCTGACGGTACGCTTTCCACCTGATGTTGCTCGATGCGCTTTCGGGGCCTGACGATCTCCGCGGCCGGACGTACGACGAACTTGACGACCTCGCCGACCAGATCCGGCGCCTGATCATCGAGTCCGTCAACGAACACGGCGGCCACCTCGGCTCGAACCTCGGCGCGGTCGAACTCACGATTGCACTGCACCGAGTCTTCCGCTCGCCCTACGACCTCATACTGTGGGACACCGGCCATCAGGCCTACGTGCACAAGATCCTCACCGGCCGCGCCGCCGACTTTTCGTCGCTACGCGAGGGGGGCGGGCTCTCGGGGTATCCGAGCCGGGCCGAATCCGAGCACGACTGGATCGAGAACAGCCACGCGTCCACCGTGCTCAGCTATGCCCACGGGCTTGCCACCGCATTCGAGGCCACCGATGCTCGGCGTCGCATTGTTGCGGTCATCGGCGATGGGGCGATGACCGGAGGCATGGCGTTCGAAGGACTCAACAACCTCGGCCACTCCGGCAGCGACGTCACCATCGTCCTCAACGACAACGGCCGCTCGTACGCCCCCACGGTCTCCCGCCTGTCGGAGAGCCTCATCAAGATCCGCAACAACCCCACCTATATGACCCGCCAGGCCAGGGTGGAGGAGATCGCTAGCCGTATTCCTTGGGTTGGCGAGCAGATCAGTCGCGGCGTGCGTGTGTCGAAAGCTGCCGTTCGCGAAATGTGGGAACCGTCGGCGTTCTTCGAAGACCTCGGCGTCCGCTACATGGGTCCCTTCGACGGCCACGACATCGCGTCGGTCGAGGAAGCCCTCGACAACGCCGCCGCTTTCGACGGCCCGGTCGTCGTTCACGTCCTCACCCAGAAGGGCCGTGGCTACGAACCAGCCGAGCTGGACCAGGTCAAGAACATGCACGACGCGAAGCCGGGTCTGAGCGACACCGGCAGCGCCCTCAAGGAAGGCTCGTATACCGCCGCCTTCAGCGAGACGCTCGTCAAGCTCGGCGACCAGTACCCCGAGCTCGTCGCGATCACGGCGGCAATGCCCGACTCCACCGGTCTGCTGCCCTTCCGCGATCGATTCCCCGATCGGTGCTTCGACGTCGGAATCGCCGAGCAGCATGCGGTCACGGCGGCCGCCGGCATGGCGATGGGTGGGCTTCGACCACTGATCGCGGTGTACGCCACCTTCCTCACTCGCGCGATCGACCAGGTCAACCTCGATGTCGGCCTCCACGGCCAGCCGGTGATTTTCTGCCTCGATCGGGCAGGCATCACCGGACCCGACGGAGCCAGCCATCATGGTGTGCTTGATCTCGTGTTGCTCACGAAGGTCCCGGGCATGACCGTCTTTGCGCCATCGAGCTACCAGGAGGTCCAGCAGATGATGGAAGACGCCATGCTGCTGACCGAAGGACCTGTCGCAATCCGTTGGAGCCGCGGCAAAGCGGCCGACGTCGGGCACGGAGAAGTAGGAGCAGGTCTCGGCGCCCGCAAAATTCGCTCCGGCGACGGCCGCGTCGCGATCCTGGGCTTCGGCCAGATGCTCCCGGCTGCCACTGCGGCTGCCGACCTGCTCGCAGAACAAGGCGTCAGCTGCACGCTCTACGATCCGCGAGTCGTTCAGCCGCTTAATCCGGCAATGATTGATGACATCGCTGGCCACGACCTCGTGGTTACGATCGAAGACGGTCTTCGCATCGGCGGTGCCGGTGCCGGGGTCCGTGATGCACTCGGCGAACGCGGCGCCGACTGTCGGATTCGGGTCCTCGGTGTGCCGACGGAGTACATCCCTCACGGCATTCCCGACGTGATCCACGCCGGCTTTGGCCTCGATGGCCCTGGCATCGCAGCCAGCATTTGCGAACTGCTGGACTGAGCCGAAGGGGGCGCCTCGTCGTTCCCGCTGCCAGACTCTGGCCTATGGAGCGATGGTCGAATTGGTCGGGGAAGCTGACGGCGAGACCGGCGGCGATTCGCCACGTCAAGTCCGAGGCCGACGCTGTCGCGATCGCGACTGAAGCAGCTGATGCGGGGTCGACCATCCGTTCGGTAGGCACAGCGCACAGCCACTACCCGTTAGTGCCGACCGATGGGACGATCGTCGACATCTCAGGCCTCAACGGGATCGTTTCGACCGACACCGACCGAAGACGGGCTCGGGTCCGGGCCGGCACAGCGATCCAGGCACTCGGTCGTCCCCTGCTCGAGGTCGGACTTGGCCTGAGTAACCAGGGCGATATCGACACGCAGACGCTCGCCGGAGCGACGGCCACCGGCACTCACGGCACGGGGGTCGCGCTACAGAACTTCAGCGCCGCAGTGACGGGGCTCAGCATCGCGACGGTGGACGGGGATCTCGTGTGGGCGTCCGACGACGAGAATGTCGAACTGTGGAGCGCGGCCCGCCACCACCTGGGAGCGTTCGGGATCGTCACCGATATCGAACTGCAGCTCCGCGATGCCTACCGGCTTCGAGAGACCGGATGGAATGCCACCCTCGACGAGACGCTCGAAACGCTCGCCGAGACCGTTCACGCCCATCGTCACTTCGAGTTCTTCTGGTTCCCGACGACCGACGACACCGTGATCAAGGCCACCAACGAAACCAGTGATGCGGCCGAGTACCCCATCGCGGCAGAGGGCAGGCGGTGCGGATGGTCTCATGAGGTACTGTCCAACAGCCGCACGTGGCCCCACTCCGAGATGGAGTACGCCATCCCGCTCGACGCTGGGCCCGAGTGTCTGGCCACAATCCGAGATCTCCTCCGGAACGACTTCCCCGAGATGCCTTTTCCAGTGGAATACCGAACGCTTGCCCCCGACGACGTGTGGATGTCGGTTGCGTATGAGCGGCCAGCCGTCACGATTTCTCTTCACATGGACGCCCGCGAAGATGAGGAGCCGCTGTTCCGAGCTGCTGAGGCCGTGTTTGCCGAGTTTAAAGGGCGCCCGCATTGGGGCAAGGTCCACTACCTCACCGGCGCGGAGATGGCATCGCTGCATCCCCGTTGGGACGACTGGTGGGCGGCCCGGGATGCCTTCGACCCGCGCGGTGTGTTCCTGAACGACGCCCTGCGGGCGCTGCGCAATAGCTGAAGCTCAGCTGTAGTAGGGGTTCTCGCCCTGCTCGTGATCGGTGGTGTCGACCACTTCGCTGATCTCAGGGATGGCTTCGAGGATTGCCTTGGTGATGCCCTCGCGAAGGGTCGCTGCACTCATGGCGCAACCCTGGCAGCCACCACCCATTGTCACGAAAGCCTTGTCGTCTTCAACACCGACGAGTTCGGCGTATCCGCCATGGGCGGCCAGCGCCGGATTGATGCGTTCGGTCAGGAGCGCACGAACCTTGTCGGCGGCATCACCGGTGAGTTCGAGCTGACCCATATCGCCAAGTGGGTTGGGCCGGTTCGGGTTCCGGATCACGAGACCGCCCTGGCCAGCAACGGTCGGGAGGTCAAGCGTGGCACCTCGCATCGAGTCGACAGAATTTGCGGGAATGATGACCGCGAGGCCGTCGGTGATGCGGACATGATCATCGTCAGCTGCCTCGGCGACTGGCTCGAGCGACAGGTCGTAGGTGTAGTCAACGCCAGAGATCCCGGTGACTTCGACGCGCAGGCCCAGGCCATCCGCGTCCTCTTCCTTGGAGCGGATCTCAAAAACGGTCTCCCGCGCCGCGTCGGTGACGATCATCACTTCGCCGGTGTCAGTGGTTTCCGCAGTGTCGGTCATGGTGCTCAGGCTAACGCCGTCGACCCGTGGCGCATTCCCGATGGCAAAGCCGTCTAGGGCTGACTGTCGATCTCCTCGAGCTCCGCTGTGCGTTCAAGCCAGCGTTCTTCGACCGCAACCAGGTCGGCCTCGCGGGTTGCCAGCTCGGCCCCAACCCGGGCCAGTTCCTGGTGGTCGGCAGCTACCGCCCCGAGTTCATCACGAAGGCGGGCCACGTCGTCCTCGATCTTGGCCATATCTTTCTCCGCCGTCTTGAGCTCGAAGCGGACCGTGGAACGCGAGCGCTGGGGCTTGGCGTCGTGTGGTTTCTCCTTCGTGGAGACCGCACGACTGGTCGCCGACGTGTCGAGGCTTCGCGTCGATGCCGGCGTGCGTTGTGCCAACCAGCCCGCATACCCGCCAGGCCAACGACGGGCTCGTCCATCGTCGATCACAAGCACGTCGTCAACGGTGCGATCGAGGAAGGTGCGGTCGTGGCTGATGACGATGACGACGCCGGGCCAGTCGTCAAGGAAATCCTCGAGCGCCCGAAGGGTGTCGAGATCGAGGTCGTTAGTCGGCTCATCGAGGAGCAGGACGTTGGGCTTGGCAGCCAACGTCAAAACGAGCTGGAGGCGCCGACGCTCGCCGCCGGAAAGCAGCTCGATCGGGGACCATTGAGCATCGGTGTCGAACCAGAACCGTTCGAGAAGCGCGACATCCCACCAGTCAGGCTCGGCTCCGTCGCCGGCCAGGGTCTGACGAACGCGCAGCGTCGGATCGAGCTCACACCCATGCTGATCATGGAGCCCCACGTGGACCGTTGGGCCCGCAACTCGCCTGCCGGCGAGCGGTTCGCGGCGCCCGCAGATCACGTCGAGCAGGGTCGACTTGCCCGACCCGTTCGCGCCAACGATCCCGAGCCGCTCGCGCCGATCGAGAAGCAGTTCCAGCCCCTCGATCAGTGGTGCTCCCGGCTCGAACCCGACAGCGACATCGTGCAGTTCGATCACCTGATCGCCGAGCCGAGGAGTGCCGTCGTGCAGTGCGGTGAGGTCAAGATCACCCAACCGGGCTTCGGCCTGCGGTCGAGCGTTGACGATACCGGTTGCTCGTTCAACCCGAGCTCGGCTCTTGCTGGTACGCGCTTTCGATCCCCGGCGCAACCATGCGAGCTCGCGTCGAGCAAGGTTCTGGCGGGTCTTTTCGTGGACCGCCGCCCGCTCCTCACGAGCGGCGCGCCCTTCTAGGTACCCGGCGTAGCCACCCTCGTGGGTGTAAGCCGCGCCACGGTCGAGTTCGAGGACCCTCGTCGCAACGCGATCGAGTACCGCTCGGTCGTGGGTGACGACAACCAGCCCGCCCTTGAACTGTGCGAGTTCGTGTTCGAGCCATTCAATAGCGTCGACGTCGAGATGGTTGGTCGGCTCGTCCAACACCAGCAGTTCGGCCTCGGCGACAAGCGCACGCGCAAGAGACACCCGCTTCTCCTGCCCGCCAGAGAGCTGGTCGGTGGGACGGTCGATCAGGTCGGCGAGACCAAGCCGGTGAATGGCGGCCTCACCTCGCCAGTCGCCCCCCACCGCCGCCCGCACAGAACCCTTCGGAAGCGTGGTCACCTGATCAACGGCTGCAACCGTCACGCCCCGCCCGCGACGCACCTCCCCCCCTTCGGGATCGCGGGTTCCGGCGATGATCGACAGGAGTGTCGATTTGCCCGTCCCATTGATGCCGACCACACCCAGGCGGTCACCACTGGCTACCGTGATCGAGACGTCGGAAAAGAGCGGACGATTCGGTCTGCTCATGCTGACGCTGTCGACGTCGACGAGGATCACGTGGCGCAGACTACGACCCAACTCCCCACCTTGGGGCACCCCATCGCCGATGTCCTCGCCGCCCGCGCCCCATGGCAGCCCGCCCCTCTTACCCACCTGCTGACCGGGATCAGTGGAGCGGTCCGGTCCGTAGCTGCTGCGATCGATGGAATTGAGCGAACCTGGCACGACATCGCTGTCCGTTCACTCCACGACACCGGCGCTATCCCCCACCGACCCAAAGCCACGTCGCCGGAGACTCCACCGGTGGGTCGTCCGCCGATCTGGGTGGTACTGGGCGACTCCACTGCGCAGGGAATCGGCGCCTCGAGCCTCGACCATGGGTGGGTGCCGCGGATCGAAACCGCGCTCGCCGACGCCAAACGTCGTCACGCAGTAATCAACCTCAGCCGCAGCGGCGCCGACAGCGCCCACGTCATCCACGAGCAGCTACCACTTCTCGACCACTTGCCGTACGCACCGTCGCTAGTGACGATCTGCGTGGGCGCCAATGATCTGATGCGAAACCCCTACCCACCTCGGTTGGCACGTCGCCTCAGCCACCTCGCTGAGGCCGCGCCTCCCGGCGCAGTCATCTCGACGCTGCCTGCACCTCGCTTCAGCCCCACCGGCATTCACGTCAACCGGTCCATTCGCCACGCCGCCGCCGAACACGGGCACCTGGTCGCCGAACTCGGTCCTCACATGGTGGGCCCCTGGAAAGGGCTATCCGCTGACCGCTTTCACCCAAATGACGCCGGCTACGGCGCGTGGGTGAGAGCGTTCGCTGAGCCGCTCGGGATCGAAGCTGCCCTCGTGCCCGTGAAGGGCACATTCACTTCTGCTGTACGCGCCCCTGCAATGCGCGGAACGACAGCGTCTGACTGACTGCGGCAAGGCCGCCGATCGCCAGCACCGCCTTCCCCAACTCGCTCCACTGCCATTCGACAAAGAGTGATCGCAACCCCGCAAGGAGATACGTGACGGGGTTATAACGGGCGATCTCACCGAGCCAACCCGTCATGTTCTCGATCGGTAGATAGGCGGTGGTCAGAAACGCAAACGGGAAGAACAGGAGAAACGACGAGTTAACCGCACCGGGATTGCCGGTCTTTAACGCAATCGCATACGGGATCCCGGTGAACGCAAGGCCCCACGACGCCCCGATCAGGATGAAGGCCACCACCCCGAGCGCACCCGTCGGAAAGCACACCCCGATGGCGAAGCCCAGACTCAACACTGGGATGATCAACGCCACAACCAGCACGAAGTCAGCGAGCATGTGGCCCAGCAGTAGTGCTCGTCGCGAGACCGGCGTTGTCATCAAGCGATCGAAATAGCCGTTCTGGATGTCGAGAACAAGCGCTGGCGCTCGGCTGACACCAGTGACCGCGAACACGATCGCAACAGGCAGCTGGAACGCCTTGTAGCTGATCTCGATGGCGGTGAACTCGGCGGCAGTCTGAAGCGATCCGATATTGACCACCAGGAAAAATAGCGGGATCAACAGGGCGGGCACCACGGCGGGGAGGTCGCGGGGCAGCTGCCGGATCGACCGCCGGGCAATTGCCCAGACGTCCTCGACGAATGTCCCCTTGCGCGCACGAATAGTGGCGGTGCTGGTCATGCGGAGCCTCCTTCCAGGTGCGTGCCGGTGACGTCGAGGAAGACGTCGTCGAGCGTCGGAGTTCGCAGGCTGAGTTCGCGGACTTGCACCCCGGCCCCGGCGAGTGCGAGCGCCACCGGTGAGAGCGCACGGCTGCCGTTGTCGGTGCTCACTCGGATCTCGTCATCGAAGACGTCGACTGCGTCGAGGCCGGCGACCCCATCGAGTACCCGCTTCGCGACCTCCGGGTCGCCTTCAACGACGGCGGTGACCACATCGGTGCCGATCGAGCGCTTGAGTTCGGTAGGGGTGCCCTCGGCCACCAGTCGGCCCTCATTGATGATGCCCACGCGGTCGGCCAACTCGTCGGCCTCCTCGAGGTACTGGGTGGTGAGGAACAAGGTGAGCCCGGCCTCGCGGTTGAGCCGACGCACCTCCTCCCACACCCGAAGCCGTCCGGTCGGGTCGAGGCCCGTTGTTGGTTCGTCGAGAAACAGCACCGATGGGTTGTGCATCAGTGCCGCAGCGAGATCGAGGCGCCGGGCCATGCCACCGCTGTAGGTGCCGACGAGACGATCGAGCGAACCCATGTCAAGGATCGGCGCCAGTTCTGCGATACGGGCGTCGATCTGGGCACGAGACAGACCGAACAGACGACCTTGGGTGACGAGGATCTCTCTACCGGTCATGTTCGCATCGAGCCCCGCCTCCTGCAGAGCAACGCCGATGACAAGGCGGACGTCGTCGGGAGACTGCTGCACATCGAGACCACCGACCCACGCCCGGCCGCCAGTAGGCGCGAGAAGTGTGGTGAGCATGCGGACGACGGTCGACTTGCCGGCGCCATTCGGCCCGAGGAATCCGTAGATCTCGCCGGCCTGGACCTCAAGATCAATTCCGTCGACCGCGGTCAGGTCGCCGAACGTGCGACGAAGACCCTCAAGTCGAACAGCGGCAGCGGGGGATGCGGCGGATGCCATTGCCGCAAGATACTCGGCGCCGACGACAGCGAGCCGGGAATCCGGCGATGGCAAGCAGATTTTCATCCTTAGGATTCTGAGGCCGGTCTTGCGCCCGAAACGAGGAACCCATGGTTGAGAACAGCAACCCGATCGACGCCATCGACTTCTACTGGCGCCCAGGTTGCGGCTTCTGCATGATGCTGGAGCGCAACCTCGACAAGTTCGATATCCCCCTGTCGAAGCACAACATCTGGGACGACCCGTCACACGCCGAAGTCGTGCGATCGCTCGCTAACGGCAACGAGACCGTGCCAACTGTTGTGATCGACGACCTCGCTATGGTGAATCCGTCGGCCGACGAGGTCATCGCTGTTCTCAGCGCCAAGGCACCCCATCTCGTCCCTGAAAGGTTGGGGACCAAGCGGTCCGAGTCGAATCGGACAGACCGCCCGCCGACTGTTCGGTGACTGACCGGCGCTATTCAAGATGCGTGCCGCAGACCGGCCAGGGCTCTGAACCACGGCGGGCATACAGCTCCCGAGCCCGGGCGTCCTGTTCCTCAGGTGAAGCGAGCGCTGGATCACCGGCGCCGCCCACAGTTTCCCACGTCGGCAAGTCGAACTGGTAGGCGCCGCGGTACCGGCCCGACGGACTTATCGCCTGATAATTGTCGGTCGACTCGCAAGAACGGAGCCTCTCCCACCTGTCAGCCGGGGCAATGCCGTACTGGCCTCTCGCGATCGCGATGGCCGCTCGGTCCCATGCGTCCGCCACGGGCATGACCGCCTGGATCTCGGCTTCTGAGTCAGCTAGGACATCGAGCGCCGCCGCCTGGGCGTCGATCTCAGCGCGCAGGTCTTCCGCAACCTCGATCATGTCAAGCACCGACGAGTCGGCCCGCTCCCGCAGATCCCGCAATCGATCGATCGCGATCCTCGACGATCCTGCATGCGAACGGACCAAATACCGGCGCCACGCGACATCGTTCGCCCCGTTGACAGCGGTCAGGTATTCGAGCGATCCCGCGTCCCCACCGGTGATGAAGGCCAGCACTGCGAGCCGCTCAAGGTTTACGGTCGCAGCTTCGATCTCGGCGACCAACCGCCGCTGATCGTCAGCGAGGGACTCTCGCTCGGAGAGCACGTCCACGAGTTTGGCCTCCGCCGAGGTCAGCGCTGCCAGCCGAGCCGCCCGTTCGTCTGCGATGTCGCGCAGCTGCGAACGCAACTGATCGCCGGTCAGAATGTCGCCACGCAGATCCTCAACCGTCTCTGCTGAGGCCGACAGCGCGTAGAGACCACCGAGCATCGCGAGCACGAGGAGCAATGCTGCGAAAACCCGAAGCCGAGGCTTACCGGGCCCGGGGGTGTCGAAGAGTTCGTCGAAGTCCAAACGCGACGCATCGACGGAAGCGCCGGATCCGATGTCCGGTGCAGGTGGTCGGTGACGGAACTTCATTGCGTATCGAAGGTGGAGAACACCATGGACGCGCATGCGCTCAGACGGCCCTCCACCCGCCGAATCAGCAATCTACCGATCGCGCAACGCAACGAAAAGGTGTTGGGCAGACCTGGACATCGGTCACACTCTCCCGTCGCGGCGACGACAACACCCCTTCACGACGTACAGTCCCGCACGTGACCGTTCCCTATGACGCGATCCTTCTTGTCAGCTTCGGAGGCCCCGAGGGCCCTGACGACGTCATCCCATTCCTCCAAAACGTCACGGCCGGGCGGAATATCCCGCGGGAACGACTGGCCGTGGTCGCCGAGCAATACGACCACTTCGGCGGGGTGAGTCCCCTCAACGAGCAGTGCCGGCGCCAGCGAGACGCGCTCGAACGAGAGCTCGCCGCCCGAGGTGTCGACCTTCCGGTCTATTGGGGGAACCGAAACTGGGCGCCCTACCTGACCGAAACGGTCCAAGCGATGGCCGACGATGGGGTTCAACGAGCGCTCGCCGTCTTTACGTCGGCCTACTCGTCGTACTCCGGTTGCCGCCAGTACCGCGAGAACCTTCAGTCGGCCCAAGAGGAAGTCCCTGGCGCTCCACAGATCGACAAGGTTCGAGCCTTCTATGACCACCCAGGCTTCATCGAACCCTTCGCGGCGGCGGCCGACACAGCCATTCACGATCTCGGTCCCAACGCCGAACCCACGGTCATCTTTACTGCGCACTCGATCCCAACATCGATGGCAGCGACCTGCGACTACGAAGCGCAACTGCGCGAGGCGTGCCGCCTCGTGATCGAGCGGATCGAGCGGCCGCTTCCCTGGCGACTCGCATGGCAATCCCGTTCCGGACCGCCTCAGGTGCCCTGGCTCGAGCCGGACGTGAACGACGAGGTCGCCTTGCTCGCTGCTGAGGGTGTGCGAAACGTCGTCATTGTCCCGATCGGCTTCGTGAGCGACCACATGGAAGTGGCATGGGATCTCGACACCCAGGCCGCGGCAACCGGAGCTGAGCATGGGGTCAGGATCTGCCGGGCAATCTCACCGGGCACCGCACCCGAGCCCGCATTCATCGCGATGTGGGCCGAACTCATCGAGGAGCGAATCGGGGTAGAAGGCGACCCCGATCGCGCGGACCGCGCGCAGCGTCGCGCGCTTGGAGATCTGAGCGTCCGTCCCGACGTGTGCGCCGAGAACTGCTGCCCCGCGCCGACCCGCTGAACCAACAAATGATGGGTATCCACCCCCACGCGCGCCGGGATTTCTACGATCCAGGCAAGAGTTATCCACAGGCGTGGGGGCCACACGGGTGAATCACGAACAAATCGCTACCGAAGCACTGCGATACCGCCTTGAACTCGTGCGCGGGCCGCTGGTGTCCATCGACGATCTCGATCTCGACCAGATGGCGGGAGCGACAGTCGCCTCCGCCGAACCAGCGGTCGATAGCGCCATCCGCCGCATCGCCACCGCATGGATTCGAGCTGGCCTCCCCGCCGAAGGGCTCTGCCGGCCATGGGGTTGCCCTCAGGCTCGAGCGCTGTTCGATGCAAACCCCGACCTCATCGACGCGCTCGACGACATCATGCGAGTCGCCACCCGTTCGAACGCCGCCTGAGTCCACTCAGGCGCCCGAGATCGTTGCCGATCTCTGTGTGCCAGAGAACGACACCATCGTGAGCGAACACTTCAGCTGACCGGACTGGCGAGCGCGCCTGCACACCGAGGCGGGTCGCCCGCTACCGTTGCGGCCGTGCCAACGATCGCCGTGGTGAACCAGAAGGGTGGGGTCGGAAAGACAACGGTCGCGCTCGGTCTTGCCGCCAGCGCGTGGTCGCGAGGCATCGACACCCTGGTCCTCGACCTCGACCCGCAAGGCAATGCCACCACCGGCCTCGGGGTCTGGGATCCGCCATTCTCTATCGACCAAGCGCTCGCCGAAGAACGACCTGGTTCCATCGCCGGGCTCCGGCTCGCGAGCTCGTGGCCTGACGAACCCTCCCCCGTGCGGGTGCCGTCCGTCGTGGCTGCCACCCCCGCCCTGGCGATGCGTGAGCCGCAACTGCTCACCGACCCGATCGGCGCCAATGACCGTCTTGCGCTCGCCCTTCAGGACGTGAGCCACGAGCTCGTCATCATCGACTGTCCGCCGTCACTTGGTCTGCTCACGGTCAACGGCCTGTTTGCCGCGGACCGGGCCCTGATCGTCACCGAACCGGGAGCCTGGGCCTCCGATGGCGTCAGTCAGATCCTCCGCACCGTCGAACGCATCGCATCGCGCCGCAGTGCTGATCTCCGGATCGCAGGAGTTGCCGTCAACCGCCTCGGCCGGACCCGCGATGCCCGTTACTGGAATGAGCAACTCCGCACCGACCACGGCGCGCTTGTCCTTGACCCGATTCACCTCCGAGCCGCAGTACCGGAGGCGTCGGCATCGTCGCTTCCGATCCATGCGTTGGGCGCTCGTCCCGGAGCAGCTGAAGCTGCCGCCGAGTTTGATCACCTGTTCGACACCGTGGTCCCCGAACTCGGCTCCACCCCCTCCCAACCCGACGAGGTCCCCCATGGCGTATGACCCGCAAGCCCACCGCCGCCGTCCCAAGCCCGTCGACTCCGAGCCAATCCCCGTGGATGCGCTACTCGACGAAGACACCCCGAACAACGGGGCCGACGCAGACCCCTCGAACTTCGACGGACCGAAACCAGAGGATCCCCCACCGGGCCCCGGTGTTACCCCAAATCCCGCCGATCCAGTCCCTGACGTGGTCGTCGCCAGCACCGGTATGGCAGCCGGTCTCGGCGCTGGCATGATCTTGCTGTTGATCCTGCGTTGGTTCTACAAACGCAGTCACGGGATAGGCGGCGAAGCTAACGACCGCTGACGAGCCTTAACGCTCGATCTGTGCCTCGACATCGTTGCGTGCCGAGGCCTCTGCATCGCGTTTGGCTTGACGTTTCTCGGCTTCCTTCATGCCCTCGGGGCAGCGGTCGACGTAGGGACACCAACTGCACAACGGGCCAGTACGAGGCTCGAATTCGTCCGTGGCACACGCAGCGTTGATGGCCGACCATGTACCCGCAAGCTTCTCGACGACACCGTCGAGTTCATCTTGCGTCACCCTGATGCCGACTGGCCGCTGGCCGAGATACAAAAGCCGGGCGTGCACCGGCATCTCACCGGTGGCCTCCTGGACTGCGGCGGCGTACAGGAGGACCTGGTCGAGTCGCCCTCGCCGGTAGCGCGGGGACGGCGCCTTGCCCGACTTGTAGTCCGTGACGACGAGACCATCACCTTCCTGGTCGAGCCGATCCACGATGCCGCGAAACGGCACACCACCAAGGTCTGCTCGGACATCTTGTTCGGTCGCTCGCACCTCGACAGCCGTTGGATCTTCGAGCGTCCACAGGCCCTCGATCGCCTTCCACGCCTTCCAACGGAACTGCTTCGCAGTTGTTTCGTCATACCGCAGCGCCTTGTAGTCCTCGTCGGCTTCAACGTCGGGCCATTCCTCGCGCGCAATGACCTTGGCCGCCTCGACAGTGCGCTCCTCGGGTGCACGCTGCATGAACAACTCGAGCACCCGGTGCGCGAAGCTGCCGGCGAGTGCTGCCTCCCCGGGCGGATCGGGAAGACGCTCGACGTAACGCATCCGCCAGCGCCGTGGGCACTGCTCGAACGTACCCGCACCCGACGGCGAGAGTCGTGAAGGCGGGGTCGGAATGCCAACCCCGACCGGTGTGGCCACCGCAGCGGATGACGGCACGTCGCCGGAATCGGACTCCATGTACCTAGGTCTACTGCATGGGAGTGACAGTCGCCCGGCCCCTGCCCTACCGTGCGCTCTATGAAGACACGTGCTGCCGTCGCCTACGAAGTCAACGAGCCCTGGGTCATCGATGACTTCGAGCTCCGCGACCCCGGCCCCGATGAGCTCCTCGTCAAGATGAGTTTCGCCGGCCTCTGTCACTCTGACGAACACATCCGGATGGGCGACTTCACTGAAGCGGCTCTCCCGATGGTGTGCGGCCACGAGGGGTCTGGCGTCGTTGAGTACGTGGGCGACAACGTCCGCGGCTTCGCGGTCGGTGACCACGTTGCGGCCTCGTTTATTCCGTCGTGTGGCCGTTGCCCCTCGTGCGCGAATGGTGAGCAGTACCTCTGCGACAACGGCGCCGAGATCATGGCAGGTGACACCAAATTCATTGGACCCCGCGGGGACGTCCGGGCGATGAGCGGTATCGGCACGTTCTCGGAGTACTCCGTCGTCCACGAGAACTCGCTGGTCCCAGTCGGTGATTGGTACCCACTCGAGACGGTCTCCTTGTGCTCGTGTGGTGTGGCCACCGGATGGGGTTCGGCCGTGAACGTTGCCCAGGTCAAGGCGGGCGACACGGTGGTGATCATCGGGACCGGGGGCATCGGCGTCAACGCCGTCCAGGGTGCCGCAATGGCCGGAGCTGCCAACGTGATCGCAGTCGACCCGGTCGAGATGAAGCGCGAGTTCGCCCAGACCATGGGAGCCACCCATGCAGTCGCCTCGATCGAAGAAGCCGGGCCGCTCGTGCAAGAGCTGTCGTGGGGTCGCGGAGCCAACGAGGTAATCATCACGGTTGGCGACGCCACCTCTGACCTCTTCGCACCTGCGATGGGGCTCGTCGGCAAGGGCGGCAGCCTCACACTCACGTCGCTGTCCAACATGGCGCAGAACGACATCAGCCTCAACACCGTGGACTTCGCCATGAGCGGCAAGCACCTACACGGCTCGATCTACGGCTATTGCAACCCGCGCGCCGACATACCAAAACTTCTTCGCCTCTACGACCAGGGCAAGCTCAAGCTCGACGAGCTCGTCACGAAGAAGTACTCCCTCGACGACATAAACGAGGGTTACCGGGCGCTCCACGCAGGTGAGATCATCCGCGGCCTCATTGACTTCTCGATGTGATACGCCTGTCTCATGGGTCGCATTCGTAACACGTTCCGTCTCGCTCGCACCTCATGGGACGTCCTCCAGAAGGACCGAGAGCTAGCGCTCCTGCCGGTGATCAGCGTGATTCTGACGCTCATCGTGCTCACCGTGTTTGTGGTTCCCGGGTTGCTGGCCATCGATTGGGACGCCCTCGACCAGGGCACCACACGCGACGAGTCGGCCATCCCCGCCCTCAGCTACGTGCTGTTCACGCTCGGCGGTGCCGGCGCGGCGATCGTCAGCGTGTTCTTCGTCGGTGCGCTCATCGCCGGCGCCCACGAGCGCCTGTCCGGCGGCGACCCCACGGTGCGCAGCTCGATCACCCGCGCGTACGAGCGCATCCCCGGCCTCGTGCCGTGGGCGCTGCTCAGCTTCACGGTGGTCAACATTCTTCGGGCGCTGCGCGAACGACTGGGGGGCCTAGGCCACTTCATCTTCGGCACCATCGAGGTCGGGTTCGACGTTGCCGCCTTCCTCACCATCCCAGCGATCGTCATCGACAACAAGGGCCCAATCGAAGGGTTCAAGACGTCAGCGAGCCTGCTCCGGCAGACGTGGGGCGAGAACCTCGCGGCCCGCGTCGGATTCGGCCTGCTCGGCTTCGTTGCCATCCTTCCCGCCGTTGCGCTCATCGCGTTGGTCGCCGCTGCGGGATCGGCCGTCCTCACCATAATCGGGGTCGCAGTCATCGCTGTGTACATCGGGATCGTGTTCGCGGTCATCAGCGCCATGAGCGGCATCTTCCAGGCGGCGCTCTACCTCTACGCCACCACCGGCAGCGTCCCCGAGGGCTTCGAGAACGCAGAACTCGGCTTGAGCTTCGCCCGGCGCTGAGCGCCACTCGCAGCTTTCAAGGATCAGCCGGGGCGAGACACCGGTTCTCGAGTGGTTTCCCGCCGGCTTCCGGCAGGCGCTCGTTGGCATCGCGATTTTCGCTGTCGGGGGCATCGGTGACGGTATCTGGCACACGGCGTTTGGCGTGGAGGTCGGAATCGATGCACTGCTGTCTCCTACGCACCTGATCTTGTTCTCGGGTGCCCTGATCCTCACCTGGAACCCGGTACGCGCCGCTGCGGCCCGACAGGACCAGACGCCCACACTCGCGCTTGGCCCAGCGGCAGTCGCAACATCACTGATGGTGTTCTTCATCGAGCACATCTTTTCCCTGTCGGAGACCTGGATCGCAAGCGTCCCGTTCGAGCCCAAAAACGACAATCAAAACTGGGAGTACGTATCGGTCTTCCTCGCAAGCGCTGCCGTGCAGATCACCGTGCTGTTGGGCCCGCTGCTGCTCGTGGTCCGCCGCTGGCAACTACCAATCGGTTCGGCCACGGTTATCTGGGATCTCGCAGCGCTCGGCGAGCGCACCGCCTTCAGCCACGGCTGGTCCGGTGTGCAGGCGGCCGTCGTCGGTGGGCTCGTATTCGACCTAACCAACTGGTTCGCACCGTTCATCGGACGAGAGCTCTCCGTTGCCACCTTCTTCGGCCCTGCCGCAGCGTTCGCGACCTACTTCCTGATCGCCAGCGGTGATCAGGGGATCGCGAGGCCGACAGAGGCCTAGCGTGGCGATGAGCCTCACACGTCGAGCGTTGCCGCGTCGACCAGAGCGCTGTTCTTCACCAAAAAGTCGCGACGGACGCCGACATCGGTGCCCATGAGGACATCGAACATCTTCGAGGCTTCCTTCGCCTGCTCGGCGTCATCCATCGTGAGCCGCCTGAGAGTTCGCGTCTCAGGATTGAGCGCACAGTGCCGCAGCTCGTCAACGTTCATCTCACCCAGACCCTTGAACCGCTGCCACTTGATGTTCTCCCGCTTGCGGTTGCCCTTGCAGAGCTCATCGGTGACAGCTTCTCGCTCGTCGTCGCTGTACACCCGGTAGATCTGATCGCCGACCTTGGTGGTATAGAGCGGGGGTTGCGCGGCGTAGACATTTCCGGCCTCAAGCATCGGTCGCATGTACTCATGGATCAGCGTGAGCAGCAAGCACCGGATATGACTACCGTCGACATCGGCATCGCACAGAATGACGATGCGGCCGTACCGGGCATCATCGAGGTTGAAGTCGCGACCAGCGCCGGCCCCCACCGATGTGAACAGCGCTTGCGCCTCGGCATTGTCGAGTACCTGCTTCTGACTTGCCTTTGCTGCGTTCACCACCTTGCCCCGAAGCGGCAGGATGGCCATCGTCTCGGAGTCGCGACCTCGCTTCGCCGGGCCCGCGGCGGAGTCGCCTTCGACGAGGATGATCTCGCTATCGGCTCCGTGTTTTCTGCAGTCGGCGAGTTTCTCCGGCATGCCGGTGGATCCGAGCTTCGCCGCCTTGCGCTTGTTCTCGAGGACCTGCTTGGACGCAACCCGGTTTTGGATCGCAGTGGCTAGCTTGTCGGCGATGGCCTTGAGGTGGCTCCGTGGCCCGCCGCCAGGCTCCATCCACTCCTTGAGCTGCTCGTAGACGATCCGACTGACAATGCCCTCGATCGCCGGCGTGCCCAACTCCTGCTTAGTCTGACCGCGGAACTGCGGTTCGGGGAAGGTCACCTTGATCGCAGCGACGAGCCCTTCTTGGACATCGTCCTTGACCGCCTTGTGCTTGTCTTCCTTCTTGAGCTTGGCGAGCTTGCGATTGTCTTTCAGCACGACGTTGTTGACGACGCGCGTGAGTGCCTTGTCGAACCCGGCTTGGTGCGTGCCGCCCTGGCTCGTGGGAATCGTGTTGACAAACGATGCGATCTTCGTGTCGTAGCCGCCGGCCCATCGCAGCGCGACGTCGACGCGGCACTCCCGCTCGACGTCGGTCATCTTCCCGTCGACCGGCACCTTTTCAGTGAACGTGTCGATTCCCGAGCAGGTGATGATCTGGTTGACCGGCGTTCCGGTGGCCAAGTGTTCGACAAGGTCGGCGAGGCCGCCGCGGCTCACGAACTCGAACGGCTCGGACAGCCGTTTGGCATCGCCAACCGACGACGCGGTGCGCTTGTCGACAACTGCGACCTTCATCCCTGGCACGAGGAAGCAGGCCTGCGTCGCACGGGTACAGATCTCGTCGACGTCGATGATGGCATCGGGATCGAAGATGTCGAAGTCGGGCCAAAAACGCACGCGGGTACCCGTCTTGTTCTGAGAAATGCGCTTGATCTTCGCGAGATTTCGGCCGGCCTTGAACGCGGAGCCAGTGAACTGGCCGGCAATCCGCTCGTTGAAACCAAGCAAGTGGGTTGCGCCGTCGCGATCGACCTCGACGATCAGCTTCGCCGACAGGGCGTTGACAACCGAGGCACCAACGCCGTGGAGTCCGCCAGATGACGAGTACGCGCCTCCCCCGAACTTTCCGCCGGCATGCAGCTCGGTGAAGACGACTTCGAGCGCCGACACTTTTCGCTTGGCGTGCATGCCGGTGGGGATGCCACGGCCGTTGTCAGACACTTCGATCGACTTGTCGCGGTGCAGCGTAATTTCGACCTTGCTTGCGAACCCAGCCGATGCTTCATCGACGGCGTTGTCGATGAGCTCCCACACGAGATGCATGAGACCGTCGGAGCCGGTGCCACCGATGTACATGCCGGGGCGCTTGCGGACGGCCTCCAAACCTTCAAGGGTCTGGATGGCGTCGGCGTCATAGCCGGTGGAGGCAGGCTTCTTCGCAGGCACGGAGCGAACGTAGCCCGACCTTGTGACACTGCGGTGTCAACCCCAGCAACCATGTTGGCGCGCTCGACCGGGGAGGTGTGCCCGATCAGGGGGCCGGTACTGATCTGCAGCACCAACACCAGTTGACGGTTGAGGGCCGGTCGATCATGCGGGTTCGCCCACGACGATGACCTTCGAATAGTCCTCGCCGGCTGCGTCGCACAGAGCCCGGTAGGCACCCAGGATCGACTGCGCGTCGGTAATACCGACGACTTGGCCATCGGCATCGATATTGACGTTGGCGCCGTAGATCGCGAACCAAACCTCGGTGACCTCGTCATTGTCGGCGCGCACGGTGAGGGTGTGGACAGAGTGGGCCGGTTCGAAAAGATAAGAGCCGGCGCGGTTTTCGTACTGTGGATACTCGGCATATCCCCAGGCGCCTGCAATCGTGAAGGCGAAGACCGAACCTGTGTGGTAGTGGGTTTGCACCTGGTAACCAGGCGGGAACCGGTTGACCAGCACCCAGAGACCCTGGTTTAGGTCGACGTGCAGCAGCTTGATGCCCAACTCGCCGGCATAGACCCACGGAACCTGGTCGGCCCCGACGTGCATCGCTTCGGTAATCCCGCGCATCGGAACCATTGGCATGGGTGCGTCGCTCATGCAACGGACACTAGGTCAGCTGATTGGCAGGCGACGACCCGCCGATCGCAGTCGCCAACGAAACCGCAGACTGACCGTCGCTCACCGAGGTCCCAGAACGCTGGTCACTCGATTTCCTTCCGAGACAGGTCTCAGGCACAGCGACCATCGCCGTCACCGCCGGGTCGTCGGTTCTGGTTCCCGACCTCAGCCCTGCGGCTTTGGCTCTTTCGGGAGTCCGAGCACCATCTCGCCGAGGATGTTTCGCTGAACCTGACTGGTACCGGCGTAGATCGTCCCAGCGCGGGCGTTGTAGAACGCGCCAACCCACGAGCCAGCGTCGTTCGGCGCGCCCGGCGCGTCGGAATGGAACGACTTCTTGGCCGTCGACCCCGACAGCATCGACTCAGGGCCGACCACATCAAGCGCGAGCTCGGTGAGCCGCTTGTGGTACTCGCTCCAATAGAGCTTGAACATCGACTCAGCCGGACCCGGCTGGGCACCACCCAGAAAGCGGGTGAGCGTGCCCATACCCAGGTAGCGCATGATCTCGACCTTGATATAGGTCGACGCAAGACGGTCGCGCAGCACGGGATCAGCATTCGCGCCTGTCCGTTTGGCATTCTCGGCGAGCTTCTCCCACTCGGCCTTGAACATGAGCGGTTGCGTGGCCGCGGACTCACCGCGCTCGTAGCCGAGCAAGGTCATTGCGACGGCCCAGCCACCGTTGACCTCGCCCACCACGTTGTCCTTGTGCGTCCGGGCGTCGGAAAAGAAGGTCTCGTTGAAGTCGTGGTCACCCGACAGCATTTGGATCGGACGGACTTCGACCCCATCTTGATCCACTGGGCACAGGATGAACGAAATGCCGCGATGCTTTGGGGCGTCAGGATCAGTTCGGCAGAGCACGAAGATCCAGTTGGCGAACTGGCCAGCAGACGTCCAGATCTTCTGGCCGTTGATGACCCACTCGTCGCCGTCGAGCACGGCCTTACAGCCGAGACCGGCCAGATCGGAGCCGGCGTCAGGCTCGGAGTAACCCTGGCACCAGACGTCCTCGCCGCTGATGATGCGAGGGAGGAAATGCTGCTTCTGCTCTTCAGTGCCCCAGTGAAGGATCGTGTTGCCAACCATTTGGATCGAGAAGGCGTCGTTGCCAGCACCGGTCGGGGCACCGGCCCGCTCGAACTCCTCGGCCAGGATCACCTGTTCGAGCTCGGACATGCCGCCGCCCCCGAACTCGGTGGGCCACGACGGCGCGAGCAGGCCATTGGCGGCGAGCTTTTGACGCCAGTCATCGGTCCACTCGTGCGCCTCGTCCACCGACATTGCGCCGTAGCCGGCCCATCCGTCGGGAAGGTTCGAGCCGAGGAACTCTTTGATGCGAGAGCGGAACGCCTCAGCCTCTGCGGTGTAGGTCGGGTCCATGGCGGTTGACGGTACCGCGGCGGCGTTCTCCAACCCAACTGTGGGGCCCTACCCTTGACACCATGCTCGCCGCGAACATGCTGGCCCATCAGGGCGGTTGGGACGAGATCCTTCTCGTCGCTGGGCCGCTGGTGGTCTTCGGCGGCCTGCTCGCTATCGCCCGCCGCCGTGCTATCGCCCTGGCATCTCAGGCCGCCAACGAGGAGCCGACCGATTAGCGGTACGAGACGTTGCCACCGATCCCGTTGAGCTTGCCTGCGATATCGTCGTAACCCCGGGCGACATGCTCGGCGTCGGCCACGACCGTTTCGCCCTCCGCCGCAAGACCAGCGATCACCAGGGCTGCGCCGGCTCTGATGTCGTGGGCCCGAACGGGAGCACCCGACAGCTTCTCGACACCGCGGATAATGGCGTGATGCGAGTCGGTACGAATATCAGCACCCATGCGGCGTAGTTCGTCGACATAGCGGAACCGACCCGAGAAAAGATTCTCGGTGACGATCCCCACGCCTTCGGTCGACGCGAGCAACGTCACCAGGAAAGGCTTGAAGTCAGTTGCGATTCCCGGGTAGGGAAGCGACTGGCAATCGGCTGAGGACAAGCGGCGGCCTGCGAGAGCCCAAATGCCGTCAGGATCATGCGAGATACGCATCCCCATCTCGCCAAGCTTCTGACAGAGCATGGTCATATGTTCATGACGAGCACCCTCGACCGTGATCTCACCCCCGGCGATGCCAACCGCACACAGGTAGGTGGCGGCCTCGATGCGATCGGGAATGACGGTGTGGTTCGCCGAGTGGAGCGCGTCGGGAGCATCGACGCCGTCGATGGTGAGCGTCGACGATCCGGCGCCGACGATGCGAGCACCCATCTTGTTCAGCAGTTCACAAAGGTCGGCAATCTCGGGCTCTCGAGCTGCATTGTCGATGATGGTGGCGCCCTTGGCCCGCACCGCAGCCATCAGAAGATTTTCAGTAGCTCCCACCGATGGGAACTCGAGAAGGACCCGAGCACCCTGGAGATTCTCGGTGCGAGCGTGGATATAGCCATGGGCGGTGTCGAACTCGACGCCGAGTTCCTGCAACCCGCGGACGTGCATGTCGATCGGCCGGGGACCGAAATCGTCACCGCCTGGCAGCGCAACCCGGGCCTCGCCGCAGCGAGCGAGCATCGGCCCCATCACGACGATCGAGGCGCGGAACTGTTCGACAATCTCATAGGGAGCGACCGGTTCGATCTGGGCCGGCACGTCGATAGTGAGCTGGAGACCGTCGCGAGTGACGGTGCAACCGGTGGCGCGCAGCAGATCGCTCATCAAGTTGACGTCGGTGATGCGCGGCACGTTGAACAGCACGTAGCGGCCCTGCGAAAGGAGGGTCGCCGCCATCAACTTGAGCACCGAGTTCTTGGCGCCACCGACCGGGATTGAGCCCTCGAGCGGACCACTTCCCTGAACGGTGATGTGCGTAAACGACTGCATCAGACTCAAGTCTGCCAGCGGACCAGCGCCGTCGCTGTCATCGCCACGACGACGACGATCACAAACGGTGCCCGTCGCCACACGGCGACTGCCCCGACCCCCACCCCGACAACACGGGCATCGAGGACCAGAGCCTCGTCACCCGCCACCGTCTGCACAACGATCAGCGCTGCGAACAGAGCCGCCGGGATCAGCGAAGTGAGTGGTTCGACGCGGGCGGCAGCGCCGTCGGCGACCCTTCCGAGGCCGAGCACACCGAACACCTTGAACCCGTAGGCGCCGACGACGAGCACAATGATCGACACCCAGCTCACGTGACAACCTCCGTGTCGTCTCGGCGGTGCACCAGCCAACCGGGGATCACTGCGAGAGCGGCGACCAGCAGGGGCACGCCGGCCGGCATAATCGGCGTCGTGGCGACTGCGAGGGCGGCACCGCCAAGTGCGGCGACGCGACCCGGCTGGTGGCGCAGGTGAGGTGCGAGCAGCGCCACGAACGCGGCCGGGAACGCTGCGTCGAGGCCCCACACCTCAGGTTCGCCAATGACTGCGCCCGACCACACACCGATCATTGAGCCGGCGTTCCAGAGCGCCCACAACCAGATTGCGGTCCACCAGAACGCATCAGCCGCGTCCGTTTCGTTATCTTGCATTGTTGCCATCGCGGTCGTCTCATCGATCACGAACTGCGACGACGCCGCCCTCGGCACCCACGACGCGGGAAGGAGGCGGGCAACAACCGGACCATACAACGCGTTCCGGGCAGCGAGGAGCAGCGCAGAACCCACCGCAGCGGCGTCGGAGCCGCCGGAACCGATGACGGAGACAGCAGCCAACTGGGAGGCTCCGGTGAACACGAGGGCCGACATGACGATGATTTGGGGAAGTGTGAGCCCCGCCGCGTCAGCGAGCACGCCAAAGGTGATACCCACGATCCCCGTCGCTGCTGCGAGGAAGAACCCTTCTCGACGGTGCCCGCTCACCCGTCGAGTTCGCGCAGGGTGTCGACGAACTGATCGATGAGGGTGGCGAGGTCATCGATGCAGACATCGAAGGCCTCTTGCTGGCCCGACCCGGGATCGATGACCTCTTCCCAGGGCTCTACGTCGTGGTTGACAAGGTCGAGGGCGGCGACTCGTTCATCGAGTGTTGAACCAGGCAATCCCGGCAGATCACGCACAACCTTGCGGAACATCCCGGCGATCGGCAGCGCCTCCGGAAGGCGACGGCGCATCCAATGGATGTGTGACGGCTCCATCAAAAGCAGGAGCGAACTCGCATCGACGTCGCCCATCGAGACCTGGCGGGAACGGTGGTAGGGGTCGTCGAGCCCATGGCGAGACAACGCGTTTCGCGTTCGGACGCTCATCGGCTGATCGGGGATCACGAGCGTGCCTGCACTCGCAACCTCCCATTGGCTGTCGTCACCGAGTCGGTTGCGCAACAACAACGCAGCCATCACTGAGCGAGCTGCGTTCCCCGTGCAAACCATGGTGATCCGGCGGCGATCGATCCCCGTCATCGTTGAGGCCTGACGAAAAAAGCCTCTGCACCCGCCGTCACCACAGGGGTATCCACCAGCGAGGCAGCGAGAACTGACTCGGCCCGAATGATCACCCGTGTCGGTCGTTCCTGGTGAATCCAGGCCCGAAACAGCAAATCGGTCTCGAGCGGTGTCGGCTTGCGGTAGTGGACAGTGAGGCGACCGGTCATGCCCCCTTCACCGCCGCCAAGACGCTGGGCGGCGCCCATGACCTCGTCGAACAGGCCGGCGAGCACCCCGCCATGACCACTGCCGGGGGGCCCTTCTCGCAGGCGCGACAGCCGCACATGGCCAAGCATCGCCGGCTGCCCATTGCGCTCACCCACCTCGAGCCGCATCGGAGGTGCCACTGCATTCAGGTTCCCGGACCACGCCGACAGGTCACGGTTACGAGCTCGACGCCCTTCGGCATCGGCGTATTCTTCGTACCAGCGCAGCCGTCGCTCACCCACCGAGAGTTGTTCGCGTGCGTCGCGCAGCAGGTCATACGCCGAGGCGCGCCGATCATCGTCGGCGTGGACCTCGTGTAACTGCAGCGCGAGGGCACGCAGCTCATCAGCAATGTCGTCATCAGAAGCCATCAGGCAGCACCGTTCGCAAGTCGATCGAGAAGAGCGAGAGTCGTGACCCGCAGTGCCTCCGATGCTGCGGCCAAGTGCTGGGTGAACTGCTCGGCCGTTGCGACAGGTGAATCGACGAGGTCGGTAATTGCTTTCAGCGCGCCGCACGGTACGCCGTGGAGCCGACAGACCCAGGCAACAGCGGCGGCTTCCATCTCCTTAACCTCGGCGCCGCTTGCCAGGATCAGGGCTGCGTCGTTGGGAGACTCGTCCAGCGAGTCTCCCGTGGAGACGACACCGAGCCTGCAACCCAGCGCCTCTGCGTGCGGGCGCAGATCAGCCGCCGGGTGGTCGCCGCGCCCAAACTCCATGAAGCCAGGAAGATCGATACGGCGGTCGTGGCACACAAACCGATCCCAGGCCAAGTACACGTCGCCAATCGATGTATCGGCTCGACTCCAGCCGCCTGCGGTTCCGATCGAGAGCACCAGGTCGGGATCAGTACCCCACTGCTCGATGGCCGCAGCCAGGGCGACCTGAGTGGTGAGCGCCGCCGCCGCCGTTCCGACGCAATCGACGTCGCAGACTGGGTCAGAGCCATTCACCGCCAGGATCACGTCGGGCCATTGGGGCCCTGCAGCCGCCGCGAGGCGGACAGGAAGCTTCACCGCCCAGCCAGGAACGGCAATCGCCGCCGCACCCAGTGCACTTCGCAGGGGCGCCGCCTCCGCCTCCATGGCCATCACGATCACCACTCGCTCGGCGGCATCGATCGGCAGGGGTGCGGTGGCCTTGGGCACGAGCGGGAGCGTACGCTGCTGAGGCGAGCCAGACACGTCGACGCAGACCGGTCCACAGCGACCGATGATGGGCCTTCGAAGAAACGAGACGCGCACCTCGTTCCTGGACCGCGCTCGTCTGAGCCCAGCAGGCTCAACGAAATGTCAGAACAAACCCAGAGCGGACGCCACCCGGTCGCGATGGCTCCTCGCGTCGCCGTAGGCCGCAGATAACGCCCATGCTCGCTTCAGCCACAGCTGCAGGTCGTACTCGAACGTGTAGCCGATGGCTCCGTGGCACTGCAGCGCTTTGCGGGCAGCGAGATCGACGGTGTCGGATGCCCGCGCCTTTGCCATAGATACGTCTCGACCACGCGTGAGCGGGTCGTGGGTTGCCGGGTGGGCCACCGACCACGCCGCCCGGTAGACGAGCGGTGCAGCGAACTCAACAGCAATGCGGACATCGGCCAGATGGTGCTTGACCGCCTGGTACGAGCCGACGGGCTTTCCAAACTGGTGCCGTTCCCCTACGTACCCAACGGTGGCATCGAGTAGGCGTCGGGCCACGCCGATGCACTGCGCCGCCGTGCCGAGCACGGCGCGGTCGTAGGCTAGGGCTGCATCGGCCCCATCGAGTCCGACGGTAACCCCGTCTTTCACCGTGGCCAGCCGACGGGACTGATCGATCGTCGCCAACGCCGTCGTACCGAACCCAGTGGTGAGCGCGAGGCCATCGTCGACTCGGGCCACGATCCCGTCAGCGATCGCAGCAGAGGCGACGGCACCAGCACCGTCGAGATCGATCGTGATGGTGGTGGAGTCCGCGATGACCCTGTCAAGCACGTCGCTCCCCGCCTCCGCAAGCGCCGGGATCGCAACGAACGCGTGCTCCATGACCGGCTCGGGAACGGCGGCGTAGCCGGCTTCCTCCAGGATCTGAATGAAGGCAACCTCGTCCATGCCAAGCCCGCCTGCGTCTTCGGGAGCGAGTGCCGCAAGGACACCCATTTTGCCGAGGGCTTCCCAGAGCCCGGGCAGCCGGGCCTCGGGGGTTTCCCAACTGGCTCTGACCGCATCGGGTGGGCAGCGGTCGGCGAAGAGCGCTCGAACGGCATCGCGGAACATGTCGTGTTCATCGGTGAAGCCAAATCGCATCGCTGTCACCGCCTCGGCAGGCCGAGCACCCGCTCAGCGATGATGTTGCGTTGGATCTCGTTGGTGCCGGCGTAGATCGGTCCCGAGAGTGCGAACAGGTACCCGTCGAGCCAATCGTTGCCGTCGACCAGTTCGGCCTGATCGCCGAGGAGACGGAGCGCAGTGGCGTGGAGCTCGACATCGAGCTCGGACCAGAACACCTTGCCCAGGCTCGCCTCCGACCCGATCTCGGCGCCTTCCATCAGCCCAGCGGCGAGCTGGTAGGTCTGCCAACGGTAGGCCTGCGCGCGAATCCATGCGTCCACAACCTCGTCCCGCAGCCGCGGGTCAGTCGAACCGTCGCCCTGAATCGACCGGGCCAGCTCGGCGAGGCGTTCGGCTGCGGCCATGAACCGGCCCGGGCTGCGGAGGCTGAGCCCACGCTCCGACCCCGCCGCAGCCATAGCCACGCCCCATCCTTGTCCTTCTTCACCGAGCACGTACTCAGCCGAGACGCGGCAGTCATCAAAGAAAAGTTCCGCGAAGCTCGGTTCACCGTCGAGTCGGCTGATCGGCCGTCGCTCAAGGCCCGGGCTATCGGCCGGCACGAGCAGGTAGGTGAGCCCGCGGTGGCGCTCGGCGCCAGGGTCGGTGCGCACGATGCAGAAGATCCAGTCGGCGTAGGCCCCTCGACTGCACCACGTTTTTTGGCCATTGAGCACGAAGTCGTCGCCGTCGCGGATCGCTTTGGTCGCGATGCCTGCCAGGTCACTCCCAGCCTCGGGCTCGCTCCAGCCCTGAGCCCAGATGTGTTCGCCCGATGCCATCTTCGGCAGGAAGTGGTCCTGCTGTGCTTGCGAACCGAAGTTGAAGATGGTGGGAGCAAGAAGGCTCACACCGTTTGCGCTGACTCGGCCGGGAACGCCTGACAGCCAGTACTCCTCCTCATAGATGAGCCACTCGATAAGGTCGCAGTCACGCCCTCCGTAAGCAGCTGGCCACGCCGGGACCGACCAACCACCATCGAAGAGAACCGTCTCCCAGTTGCGGTGCTCTTCGAAACCGTCGGCTGTGTCCATCGACAAGATGCGTCCCGGGTGGTTCTCCATCAACCAGGTCCGCACCTCGTCACGAAACTCGACGTGACGCTGCGACAACTCGAGGTCCATCAGCGGAACTCGCTCTTCCGAACGCCACTGGGATCGAACACCTCGCGGATGAGGTGGAGTTCTTCGTCGGTAGGATGGCGGCTTTCGGGGATGTCACCGGTGACTGTGAGCTCGAACGCCGACGCCTCCTGTGCCTGCTTAAGCGTGACACCCGGGTGGAGCGAACGGACGCGCAAGGTGCCATCGTCGGTCTCGAAGTCGTACGCACCCAGGTCGGTGACGATGCGACGGATGTCGTGGTAACGGCGGCTTGGTTCGGGAAGCCGCGCGACCGCGTCGTAGCCGGGGCCGCTGACAACATCGACCGACTCGACAAACGAGCGAGCCTGGGTGGGCACCCAATACGTGGTCGCGTGGTTGATGACATTGCCGGGCGCCCCGCGCATGCCTAGCAGCTGCACCTTCGGATGGGAATAGTCGTCGCCGATCGCAGCGAAGTTCTGATTGCCATGCCGGTCGATCTGTGGCGCACCCATGACCACATGGCGCTTCCCGGACCAGACCTGATCGAAAATCGACCGGAAAGGCATGTACGCCTCAATCGTCGCATCGGACGGATTGCCGCCAAGCGGCAAGTTGCCCTCAATGGCGTACGCAATCGTGTCGGTGAGCATGAGATCGGGCTCAAAGGTGGCGCGCGCGAGCCGACCGGCGATGACCGGCACCGATCCCATCGGGTTACAAAGCGTCTCACCGTCACCGCGGAATGCCTCGGCCAGGGCAACGACGCAGATCTCATCCAGGGTAATGTCACCAGTCGGCCCGCCGTTACCGGGCGTGTGGCTCGTGCTCATGACGCGCTCCTTTCCTCGAGCTTGGTCCGGTAGGCCTCGTGGGACTCGAGTTCGAGCCAGTCGGTGCGGAACTGCGCCCACAACTCGGGATCCTTCGCCGTCGCCGCGTAGTCCCTTTGGAACGCTTCGTCGCGCCCATAGTCGGGTGGGCACTCGGTGAAGTGAGCGCCCATCGGCGCTTCGACCACACCGTCGACGTGCGTCCGCGGAATGCGCAGGGTGTGGACGGGGCCTTCCTTCAAGAAGTCATCGGTCGGGATGATCTGCTCTGCCGAGAGATAGGTCTTCTCGCCGGCCATTGCGAACAAGTCATCGAAGTAGATGTCGGGACCGAGGAACTGGCCGTTGCCCTTCTGATCGGCCCGGTTCATGTGGATGATCGCAGCGTCCATCTCGAACGCTGGGATGGCCACGAGTTCTTCACCGTCGTCATAGGGCGACACCACGGTGCGGAGTTCGGGGTTATTCGCCAGCATCGACGAACCCAGCCCGGCGCGGGTCGGATAGAAGGGGACCCGGTGCGCCGCGGCCATGAGGCCGAGGTAGAACGCGCCCTCGTCGAGTTCCATGAAATCCGGCAGCAGGCCGCCTTGACGTACCGCCCGGAAGTGCGGCTCGAGGGGGATCGAATCGAGCGACACGAAGCCGTAGGTGACTTTGCGACATTTGCCTGCGGCGGTGAGGATGCCGACGTCGGGCCCGCCGTAGCTGACGACGTGCAGGTCGGTGAGGTCACTGCGGAGGATTGCACGTACGAGGGACATCGGTTTGCGTCGAGATCCCCATCCGCCGATCCCGATGGTCATTCCGCTCTCAAGCTCGGCAACGACCTCGTCTTCGGTCATTCGTTTGTCGGCCACGCTCGCCTCTCCCTATAGTCGCAGCTCGTCGCTGTGCCGGGAACCTGACGACCCGTCAGGTCCGGCCACGGACGGTAGCAGTCCCTTGTACTCTCCCCCTCATGGCCGACCCGTTCGATCTCACCGGCAAGACCGCCATCGTCACCGGCGGCACCAAGGGTCTCGGCCGCGAGATCGCAACACGGCTGCTCGGTCAGGGTGCCCACGTCGTCGTCTGCGCCCGCACCGAGCCCGCTGAGCCGGTTCAGGAGGCCGATCGGGTGGCCGATTTCGTTCGAGCCGACGTGCGCGACCCCGATCAGATCGCAGCGGTTGTCGCGGCAACACTCGACCGCACGGGCCGCATCGACATCCTCGTGAACAATGCCGGAGGGGCACCACCGGCCGAGAGCGCGACCGTGTCGCCCCGATTCAACGAGAAGATCGTCGGACTCAACCTGCTCGCTCCGCTCATGTTCAGCCAGGCCGTGCACGACACCATGCAGCGCCAAGACAGCGGCGGCGTGATCGTCAACATCGCATCGGTCTCTGGGCAGCGAGCCAATCCGAAGGGGGTCGCGTACGGCGCCGCCAAGGCGGGGCTCATCAACATGACCGCAACGCTCGCCCACGAGTGGGGCCCCAAGATTCGGGTCGTCGCGCCGGTCGTCGGCATGATCATCACCGAGAACGCCCACCTCTTTTACGGCGACCAGGACGGCATCAACGCAGTCGGCCAGACCCTGCCGATGAAGCGCATGGGCGAACCCGTCGATGTTGCCGACGTCGTGCTGTTCTGCGTCTCTCCCATGGCCCGGTGGATGACTGGCTGCACGGTCCCGATCGATGGCGGCGGTGAAGGGGCTACCTATCTCGGCGCCGCCACCGGCGAGGCTTCGTCAACGTGATCGTCACCATCGTCGGCGCGCTCGCCGATCTCGCCCAGGTCACCGATCCCGAGTTCATCGACGATGCAGGCCGCATCATCGGATCACCTGACCCGGGCCCCGACCCGACCCACTCCGGCGACCGGGGCGGCGTCCTCCAATTCGTGTTGTTCTTCGGGCTGGTAGGAGGCGTGAGCTTTATCGCCTGGCGGATCCGGACCGCGATGCGCCAAGCTCGCTTCTCGAAGGAGGGCTGACCATGGCCGGACCACAATTCGTCATCGATTTCGAGCCCATGTATGGCGAGATGGTTGAGGTGTCACCGTTGTTGCGCCGCCTCGTGTGCAAGAACCCCTCGAAGTTCACGTTCCATGGCACCGGCACCTACGTCATCGGTCGAGGCGACGTGGCGGTTGTCGACCCAGGCCCCCGCGACGATGACCACATTCATGCACTGCTGCAGGCACTCGATGGCGAGGTGGTCCGCCACATTCTCATCACCCACACCCACGGCGACCACTCCCCTGCTGCGCATGCGCTGCACGAGGCGACAGGCGCGCCGATCCTCGGCTTCGGCAAACACCCCGAGGGGTCGGTCGGCGAAGGCGACGACAGAGACGATGAGGATGACGAGGCAGAGGCATCATCGGAGCCTCGTGAACCCCAGATCGAGGAGGATCCAGAGTTCCAACGCAAGCATGCGCCCGACGTCGATTTCGATCCCGACACCACGTTGGCACACGGCGATATCGTCGAAGGACCGGGCTACACGGTCGAGGCGCTGCACACACCCGGCCACATCAGTAACCACTTGTGCTTTGCGTTGGCTGAGGAAAATTCGGTCCTGTCCGGTGATCACGTGATGGGTTGGTCAACCACCATTATCCCGCCACCAGACGGTGACGCATCGTCGTACCTCGACTCGCTGCGGGTGCTCCTAAACCGACCCCACGACGAGCGGTTGTACCCAACGCATGGCGCGCCGGTTGAGAACCACCACGAATTCGTTCAGGCGCTGCTCGACCATCGCATCGCTCGCGAGGTTGGCATCATCGGACAGCTCCGCGACGGCCCGAAGTCGGCTCGCGAAATCGTCTCGGTGCTCTACGCCGACGTTCGCAAGGAACTCCACAAGCCGGCGGCCCGCTCGGTGCTCTCACATCTGCGCAAGCTCCACGACGAAGCCGTCGTCGAGCTCGCCGTCACGGACGCGTCGACCCTTTCCTCCAAGACCGTGTGGGTCTTGCGCTGAACCCCTACGGGTGCTGGGAGCTGACGGAGACAACCTCGCCCGTCATGTAGGAGGCGAGATCAGACGCGAGGAAGATCATGACATTGGCGACCTCTCGCGGCGTGGCCGCGCGCCCGAATGCCTCACGGCTCGACAGTTCGTCCAGGAAGTCGGCGTCACTCACCTTCTCGAGAAAGGCATGCATAGCGATGCTCGGGGCAACAGCGTTGATGTTGATGCCGTGCTCCGCAGCCTCGAGCGCTGAACATCGGGTGAGCGCCATCACCCCGGCCTTGGCTGCTGCGTAGTGGCACTGGCCGGCCTGGGCCCGCCAGCCGACTACGGACGCGTTGTTGACGATGGCGCCGCCGAGGCCGGCGTCGATCATGTGGCGGAGCGCAGCCCGGGTGCATCGCATCGTTCCGTCGAGCGTGACGCTGAGGACCGCCGACCACTGCTCGTCGGTCATGTCGACAAGGTCGACGTCGCCACCGAGACCAGCGTTGTTCATCATGACGTCGATGCCGCCCATGGCACCGACCGCGGTGGCGACCAGCGCTTGCACATCGTCCTCTACCGTGACGTTGCACAGGGTTGTGTGCGGGCGCGTCCCGGTCGTCTCGGCAAGGCGATCGGCGGTCTCTTCAACTCGGCGCTCATGAATGTCGGAGATGAGGACAGTGGCCCCCTCCTCAAGACAGCGTTCTGCGACCGCTGAACCGATGCCGGTGCCCGCCGCCGCGGTGACGACAACCCGCTTGCCTACCAGCAGGTCGTGGGTCGCCGGCGGCTCAGCCATCCTTGTTCTGCTCCATCTCGGTCATACGACGTTCGAGGTCGGCGATGAACGGGTTAGGTTCCTGACCGACTTCAGCGAAACGAGTTGCGATGTCTGCTGGTGACCAGCGACCACCTTCGGCCATCATCGAGCGGACTTCCATCGGCTGGTTCCACACACTGATCCGGCCACCCACGACCGTGTAGATCTGGGCGTTGACGTCGCGGCCAGCGTCGCTCATCAGAAAGATCGCCATCGGTGCGATGTCCTCCGGTTCCCCCGTCTCGATCTCGAACGGAACGTTCTCGCTCATGCGCGTCTTGGCGACGGGGGCAATGCAGTTGGCATTGATCGCCGGACCACCACGCATGCTGATGCTGGCCGCAGTCAGTGCCGCCGATCGGGTGAGACTGACGATGCCGCCCTTTGCGGCCGAGTAATTCGCTTGGGCGGTCGATGCCGTGAACGCGCCCGAGGTGAAGCCCACCAGCGAGCCACCAGTCTCCTGCTTGCGCATGCGGTTGAAAGCCGCCCGGTAGACGTTGAAGTGGCCCTTGAGGTGCACTGCGATGACGTGATCCCACTCGTCCTCGGCCATGTTGAACAGCATCCGCTCGCGCAAGACGCCAGCTGGACAAACGACGCCGTCGATTGTGCCCCAGGTGTCACACGCCGCCGCGATCACCTGTTCGCCCACATCGAACTGCGAGATGTCACCGGCGATCGCGATCGCATTGCCCCCTCTGGCCTCGATCTCGGCCACGACAGCGTCGGCCACCTCGCTCGACGGGTCGCTGCCGTCCATCGAAACGCCATAGTCGGCCACGACGACGTTTGCGCCTTCATCGGCGCACGCAAGGGCAATGGCCCGGCCGATTCCAGCACCGCCTCCAGTGATCGCAACGTTCTTGCCTACGAGGTGTCTGCTCATGGCGCGGGACTGTAGTGGAGTCGGTTCGGCACGCCCGATTCCAATGCGATCTCACCCACACCCCAACTGCAGATGGTGCCCGGATCAACCACGCCGAGTGAAAACGCGGACGCTACGTCCCCCACGACGAAATTGAGCAGAGCATCGACTTCGAGCGCCACGACACCGAGGCTGCGCTCCGGAGGGCGATCGCCAACAGCGAGCTTCGCCCTACTACCAGCCGGAACTCGACCTCGAGTCGGGCCACATTGTCGGCTTCGAAGCACTGGTCCGCTGGCAGACGGCGGACGGCTGGCTGATCTCGCCAAGTGAGTTCATCACGCTCGCCGAGGAAACCGGGCTGAGCATCGACCTCGGACGCTGGGTAATCGCCAAAGCGTGTCTCTAGGCAGGCCGCTGGCATGTCAGCCGCACCCACGATCATGAACCCGTGCGGATCTGGGTCAACCTGTCCGCCCGGCAGTTCGGCGACCACTGCCTCAGCGGATTCGTCGATGAGTCGGTCTCCGGAGCGGGCATCACCACCGACGAGATCTGCATGGAGATCACCGAGTCGGCGCTGATGGGCGACGCCAACTTCGGCACCGGCTGGAGCCAATTCGAATACCTGCACCGGCCCCCCTCGACATGCTCAAGATCGACCGCTACTTCGTGCAGGGACTCGGAATCGAGGCCGACGCTGCGGTGATCGTGTCAGCAATCAGCGACCTCGCGCACGCCCTCAGGCTGATCGTGATCGCCGAGGGCGGAGAATCGAACGACCAACTCGAGATCCTCGAAGAACTCGGCTGTGACCAGGCTCTCGGGTTCTGCTTCTCCGAGCCGCGCGAAACCGCTGCGTTCAACCAGACGCTCCGCCGGGCCTGAACCCACCGCTCAGACTCGAATGGGAACACCGACGAGAAGCCGCGCCGCGTTGGTGAGTTCGTGGGCGAGCGAACCATCAGGGGCAAGACCACCGACCCACCGAATCAAGGCGTTCGACCACACGTGTTGGATAACACGGGCGACACCTTCGGCATCGATGTTGGGCGATGGTCCGAGCGCCGTAACGACAAGCGCCCGCAGTTCCTTCTCAACGTCAAGCTTGTAGGGCGCAGCCGACTCCGACGTGGTGCCCAGCGCAGTGACCAGCGCTCCCATCAACACCGGGCGCTGTTGCGTGCGAGTCGCCGACTGCTCAAGCAGCCCAATGAGTCGTTCGGCAGGCGTCTCACCCGGAATGCCCGCACCCTCAATCCGGCGGCGGCTTCGACGAAGCCACCCAGCGAGCCCCGCAATGAGCAATTCATCCTTGCCTGAGAAATAGCGATAGATCGTGCCGAGCGCGACACCAGACTCCTCAGCGACCGCCCGCATTTGGACGGCTTCGTAACCGCCCCCTCCAGCCATGCGCATCGCAGTCTCGAGCACGCGGATCCGGCGTTCGTTCTGTGCTCGGCTGCGCGGAGTGGTGGCGGCGGCCATGAATCGAGTGTGGAACACGAGTCGAACGGAAAGCGAATCGACGGCAGGTTTCCGAAGCGAGCGTCGCTCGCTTCGGTGTCATGGGCCACCGAGCACCGACCTGATGCCAGCCGGTTCGCCGCCGCCACATCGGCCGCGACAAACTGATGTTCCAAAACCGACATTCGCGACAGTCGCCACATCGCCTGGCTGACCGCCGCCGAGGGCACTGAAGCCGTGGCCAAGACTACGATCCGCTGAGGTCGAGTCGAGGTGCTCGACCACGACCTCTCGGGAACGCTTGCTTGGGGAGCCTCAGCCCTCAGGGGCAGCCGGCGGTGGCGGCGGCAACTCAGACCCACCGACTGCACCTTCGATCGCATCAGAGGTCTCGTTCCGCATCGACTGGAGAATATCCACGCCAGTTGCTGCCTCAATCTGCTCCGACAGCGACACGACGGCACCAGGCATCTGGCTCAGAAACCCAGGGATACCGCCCTGGCCGCTACCACCCCCGTTGTCGATGACCGCGACCCGGTCGATATCGACGTTGTTCACGGTGGACACGATCTTATCGACGAGGTCGGGAAGCATGTTCAGCACAAAGATGCGCTGACCATCTTCGCCCGCAGCCTGGTACTGATCGGTCAGACGACGGAACACTTCGACCTGCGCCTTGCCGTCCTCAATGATCTTCGCCGCCTCGGCCTGAGCCTTGAGCTGCTCGGATTCGAGGTTGGCCCGCGCCGGCATCACGACGTCGGCTTCAAGGCGGCGCCGCTCGAGTTCGATGCGCTGCTGCTCGAGTTCCTGCTCCGCTGTAGCGCGGGCGACTTCACCTGCGACCGCGGCCTCAGCCTCCGTGGAACGGGCCACTGCGTCAAGCTCGGCGGTTCGGACCCGGAGCTGGTTCCGCTCCTCAACAATGTTTTTGTCAGCTTGCACTGCGGCAATCTGGGCCCGCTCACGAGCGGCGGCTTCAGCCTGCTCGGCCTCCGCCATACGCTCGGCCTCAGCGACCCGGGCCTGCTTGACGACGTCAGCGGTGAGTCGCCGACCGACCGAGTCGAGATACTCGTTGTCGTCGGTGACGTTCTGGATCTTCATGACGTCGAGTTCAAGCCCAAGCGTCTTGATGTCGTCGTCGGCCTCGTCGATCAGCTGATGGGAGAACTTGAGCCGGTCTTCGTTCACTTCTTCAGGCGACATGGTCGCAAGCACCCCGCGCAGGTTTGCCTCGAGGGTCTCCTTCGCGATCTGTCCGATCTGTTCGGTCGGCCGGTCGAGGAAGCGTTCAGCAGCGTTCTCGAGCAGCCCCTCTGCGCTCGACACCTTGACGTTGGCGATGCCCTGCACGTTCAGCGGAATGGCACCTCGCGAGTACGCGTTCGTAACGGAGACCTCGAGCGGAATCGTGTTGAGGTCCATCCACGACACCTTCTCAATGATGGGGATGCGGAGCGTTCGTCCACCCTTGAGAATGCGATAGCCGACGGTACGCCCATCGGAGAGCACGCGGTCGCGACCAGAGATCACGGCAACACGGTTCGGCGGACAAATGATGATCAGCGAACTAACGATCATGACCATGAAGATCACAACCAATGCGATCAAGCCGCCTGCAGCGAGCACGGTGAGCATGTTGTTTCTCTCTTTCTTCTCGAGCTGGGGGTTGCTCGAGTTTGCGTTCTTTTCCGGCTAAGGGTTATTCGAGTTCGAGGTCAGGGCCAAGCGGAGCAACCAGCGCCACCCCTTGGTCGACACGGACGATGACGACCCGTTCACCCGGGTCGATCGCAGAGTTATCGATGGGTGAGGCGGTCATCTGTTCGCGCGCACCGGCCTTAGTCACGATGATCTTGCCGCGCTGGCCGGAACTCATCGGCAAGGCGACGTTCGCAATGCTGCCCTCGAGTTCGCTATCGGCGATATCCGACGAGTTCGAGTGGCGCCGCAACCACGAGAAAGCAGCGGCGTTCATCGCCCCGGCGGTCACGCCGACGACCATGGCGAAAACGAAAACCAGCAGTGCAGCGGTGTTGGTGACGCTCCCGATGACACCCGAGAGTCCGAAGAACGCCAGCACAAACGCAAGCGACGACAGCGAGATCACGGACAACGGACCTCCGTCGGCGCCCACGTCACTCGCCGAGCCGTCCACGTCGGCATCTCCGACGAAAGCAAACCACAACAACAGTGGTGCGCCTACGGCCAGACAGAACACATATATCAGATCCATACCCGCAGCTCCTCGACAAGAACCTAGACCGAAAACGACCCGTCATTGCCGCGGGCAGTACCGTCAAGCCATGTCCGAGGAGATCATCACCACGGTCGTGAACCACTCCGGCTTCCCGCTCCCGCCTAGCGTTGCAGATTGGCCCGGCATTCGCGTCATCGACTGCGATCGCAGCGCCCCACTCCCGGCCGACGTCGACGGTGAGGTCGTATTCACCCGAACCGACGGGGGACCAAACCTCGGCGAGCTACTCACCCGAAGCCCGAAATGGATCCACACACTTGGCACCGGCGTCGACGGCTTTCCTTTCGACGAAATCCGCGGCCAAGTCCTGACCTGCTCGCGCGGTATCAGCGGCGACATGATCGGCGAGTGGGTGTTCGCCCAGATGCTGGCCGTCGCCAAGGTCGTCCGGACCGCACCCCTCGACGCACCCCCCGCCAACTGGCACTCTCCCTCCGCCGGGATCTCGACACTGCGGGGCAAGACGGTGGTGATCTTTGGCACCGGCGGCATCGGGGCGGAGGTCGCGCGACTGTCACTCGGGCTCAACATGCGAGTGATCGGCGTCCGCCGTCGAGGCACCGATGCCCCGGTCGACGGGATGACGATCGTTAACGACCTGTTTTCGGTCATCGGCGAGGCCGACCATCTGGTCGTCGCCGCCCCTGCGACACCAGAGACCGTGGGACTGTTCAACGACGAACTCTTCGGCATGGTCAAGCCCGGTGTGCACGTCATCAACATCGCCCGGGGCTCCCTCATCGACCAGGAGGCGCTTCGCCGAGCCCTCGACGACAGCCGGATCGACACGGCTTCGCTCGACGTGTGTGACCCTGAGCCGCTCCCCGCGGGCCACTGGCTGTACGAGCACCCGAAGGTCTTCCTCACCCCGCACACGAGTTGGGCAGGGCCCGGCGCGTTCGATGAGATCATCTCAACGTTTCACGCCAACTATCTGCGCTGGCGCGCTGGCGAACCGCTCGACGGCGTGGTCGACGTCGACGCGCGCTACTGAACCCCAACTCAACGCTGGCCATCGAAGTTGGACAGGCGCTGCGCCACCGATCCAGGGCCAACCACACCGCATCCCCAAGTTGAATAATGCGGTCGTCGTCGAGCTGCCACGGCACAACCTTCGCTCCGCCACACACGCCGATGCTGGCCACTCGACACCGTGCGCAACCTCGATGCCCAAACCACCGCACTGAACCACCGGATCGACACCGGTGTACTGCCCTGACAATCTGCAGTCCATGTCGTTCAACGATCACTTCCACGCCGTCGCCGCCGAGGTTCGCAACTGGGGTCGTTGGGGAGCCGACGACCGCCTCGGCACACTGAACCTGCTCACCGATGAAGCCGTCGCCGCTGGCGCGGCCACGATCCGCAGTGGCCGCCGGGTGCCGTGTGCGATCGACCTCTCACCCAATGGCCCCCAGATCGGTTCGGTGCCAGGCCGGATCAACCCGCTGCGCGGCATGAACTACATCAACAATGCCGACCTCGGTGATCCCGATGGCAACGCCATGGTGCCGCACTTCAACGACGATCACGTTGTGATGGGCTTACAAGCAGGCACCCACTGGGACGGGTTAGGTCACGTCAGCTACGACCACCATCTGTACAACGGCGTCCCCGCCGACAGCGTCACCGCGCTCGGCGGGTCGACCGTGCTTGGCATTGAGAACGTACGAACCCTCGTCGGCCGCGGGGTCCTCCTTGACGTTGCAGCGATGCACCAGGCTGAGCAACTCCCAGGCGGACACGAGATCACCGGGGAGGAACTCGATGAAACCGCCGAGTGGGCCGGCGTAGAGATCCGATCCGGTGACATCGTGCTGATCCGCAGCGGTCGTATCCGCTCGTTTCACGCCGGGGGCGGCCTCGCTTACATCATGGGCCCTGCGGGCGACGCGTCGAACCCTGGCCCAGGCCTCGATGCCTGTCGGTGGTTTCACCGCAACGACGTTGCCGCCGTCGCCGACGACATCATGACCTTCGAGGTCTTTCCAGGTCCCGAACCCGAGAACATGCTGGCTGTGCACTGTCTTGCGATCGTCGACATGGGCCTGACTACGGGCCAGATCTGGGACCTCGAAGCGCTGTCGGCCGCATGCGCCGACGAGAGTCGCTACGAGTTCTTCCTCGCGGCCAACCCAGAGCCATTCGTCGGTGGCTGTGGGGCGCCGGTCAGTCCGGTCGCGGTTTTCTGATAAAACGCCACCGTGGCTGTCATTGATCGTCTCACCCAGATCGAACTCTTCTCCGAGCTCAACAACAAGGAGCTCAAGAAGGTCGCTTCCTTCATGACCACCGTGACCCCCAAGGCGGGCCGCGACCTGACCACCCAGGGTGCCGTCGGTCGCGAATTCATGATCATCAGCGAGGGCGAGGCATCGGTGCGGCGCAACGGCCGTCTGATTGCCAACCTCGGCCCAGGCGACTTCTTCGGTGAGCTCGCTGTGGTCGCAGGCGTGCCCCGAACCGCGACGGTGACGGCTGAGACAGACCTCGTGGTGGAGGTCTTGAACCGGCGCGAATTCTCATCGCTGCTCGACGAGAATCCTGCACTTGCGAAGAAAATTCTCGTCGGTGCCGTAAAACGGTTGCACGAGATCGAAGAGGGCGTCGTCCGCTGACGCGGGGCCGCAGCTGATGACTGCCGAGATCGTCGTCGTCGGGAGCGCCAACCTCGACCTCTTGGTGGAGGTTGACCAGATACCTGCGGTCGGTGAGACCGTTATGGGCGGCGATCTGCGCCGGATCCCGGGCGGGAAAGGTGCGAACCAGGCCGTCGCTGCGGCACGGTTGGGCCGCGACGTCGCCATCGTCGGCAGGCTCGGAGCTGATGAAGGCGGCGAAATCCTTCGGACGGCGCTCGACGCCGATGGCATCGACACGAGTCGACTGCTCACTACCGATGACGTACCAAACGGTGTTGCCCTGATATCCGTCGGGTCCGACGGCGACAACGCAATCGTCGTGAGCCCTGGCGCCAACGCGCGGGTCACACCCGCCGACGTCGAAGCCGCCGCCGCCGCGCTCCACGGCGCTGCCGCAACGCTTCTGCAACTCGAGATCCCACTCGATGCAGTCACCGCTGCTGCCCACGCTGCTCACGGCACCGTGATCCTGAACCCAGCACCAGCCCCGGCGGAGCCGCTGCCAGCCGATCTCCTTGCCCTCGTCGACGTGCTCGTCCCCAACCAGACCGAACTCGCCACCCTCGCGGGCTTCGACGGCCCGATCAACGCCGAAACCGCGGCTTCCCTTGCGCCCAGTCTCCCCTCACAGGCGGTCGTGGTGACGCTCGGGGCCGAAGGCGCACTCGTCGTCGAAGACGGCACCGCCACCCACGTGCCGGCACCCACCATCACGCCCATCGACACGACAGCCGCCGGCGACTCGTTCTGCGGTGCCCTCGCCGACGCGCTCGTACGCGGCGAATCGCTTGTCGATGCAACCCGGTGGGCCGTTCGCGTCGGCGCCGCCACCACCCAACGGCCTGGCGCCCAGCCATCGCTACCGACCCCCACCGAGGTCGAACAGTTGCTTGCCTGATCGTCGCCCCGGCGACTGAGGCCGTAGCGTGGGTGCCATGGCGCGCCTCCCGATGCTGATCGACTGCGACCCTGGGCTCGACGATGCCATCGCACTGCTCGCCGCCGCACACCTGACCGATCTCGTCGGCATAACGACCGTCAACGGCAACGTAGGCATCGACCACACCACACACAATGCGCTGGCCATTACCCAGATCGCCGATCTCGACATTCCGGTCCACCGGGGCGCAGCCCGTCCACTGATCGCTCCCACGATCGATGCCGCCTACGTCCACGGGCCGACCGGACTCGGATCGGTTGAGCTCCCCGAACTCACCCGCTCGACTGCGTCAGACGATGCCGTCGGGTTCATCTGTGACACGGCCCGTTCCGTCGACGGCCTTCATCTCGTCGCCGTAGGTCCTCTGACCAATATTGCGCTCGCGCTGCGTGCCGATCCCGATCTTCCGAACCGGCTCGGTGGGTTCACGATCATGGGCGGTGGCGCCCACGTGGGGAACGTCACGCCGGTGGCAGAGTTCAACGTTTGGGCCGATCCGGAAGCGGCGGCCATCGTGTTCCGTGAGTTCCCGATGACCACCATGGTCGGACTCGACGTAACCCACTGCGTCCTGATGCGCCCCGCCGACCGCGATCGTCTTCGCGCTGCGGGCGGGCCCGCCGCAGGCCTTGCCGCGGACCTACTGGACTTCGCCGTCGCTCGGGCCGGCGCAATCGCTGGCCGCGAAGGCGCGCCAATTCACGACGCAAGCGCAGTCATGGCCGTCGTTCGTCCTGACCTCTTTCGCGGTGAAGAGCGGCCCGTCAACGTTGAGCTCGCAGGCAGTCTCACTCGCGGCATGACCGTGGTCGACGAGCGCCCCGGCGGCCGGGCCGGCGAAGGGCCAGCTCGTGCCAACGCGTTCGTGCTCCGCAACGCCGACGAACAGGCGGTCGTCGACTCGATCGTCGATGCCGTCATCGCCCTCGATCTGACGTGATCACGGATTTCATCAACAAGGTCCTGTCTGGCGAACAGATCGTCTTCTCATTCATCTCTGTGTGGACCACAGCGGTCCTCGTCTGGATCGTGCTCGACTGGCTCGGCAATCCGAACCGCGGCCGATTCCGGCCGACGGGCGAGCAGTTCGAAGGGACGCGCCGCGAACGACGAGCAGCGCGCATGCGCCAACGGGCAGAAGATGATGCCGCCGTGCGTTCCACACTGCGCGATGCCTACGGCGCCTCGAGCCTACAGGTCACGTGGAACCGCGCCCGCGAAGCCGCTGCCCTCGAGGCCGACGAGATACTTGTTCGCCCCGACCCGCCAATCATCTCACCACCCAAGCCCGTGCTCCGAACGCATCTCTCCTTGTTGCGCGACGAGTTCCAGACTGAAGAGCCGCTGCTCGGCACGTTGAACGACGACCCATTTGTCGCTCAGCCCGAGATGCTGCGCGGCCGCTGGCGGCGAGGCGACGACCCATTGATGCTCTCACCGGCCGGGAAACCCCCGACCGCAGCCACCGTGCGCTCGCGCGTTTGGAAGAACCACTCTGGGCAAAGCGCCTGGGGACCAGGCAACGTCGACCGCATGCGTAGCGGAAGACCACCACGCCGCTACAACCCGCTCACCAGCAACGTCGAGTTCGGGGTCGTCGATCTGCGGTCCGCCCGCCCGGGTTGGAATGACGATCTGTCCGACCCATTCGCCCCAGACAATTCAATCGAGCCGGAGCGTGCGTCGTGAGCACCCCCGCTGAGCTTTGGCTACAACATCAAACCGACGTCGCTGAACTTGATGGTGAGCTGATCCACGCGGTGGTCGGACTCGAAGTTGACAAGCCAGCCACACTCACGATTAGCCGGGCGAGCGCCAACCCGGAACGCCCGCAAGGTCTGGTCCTCAACAGTGAGGAGCCGCTCACTATTGGCGACATCACAACGCCGAGGTTGGTTCTGTGGAGCGACACGGCCCTCGCCGAGGTCTCACTCGCAGTTCCTGCGGGGCGCATCACTTTCAGCCACGCGTGGCGCGACGCCGACATCGTCCACGCCTGGACCGGGTGGGCAGGCATCGTGCGGCACGACGACCCAGACGATCCAAGCCACATCCGTCTCACTGCATCCGATGGCCACGGGTCGGTTACCGCCGACCTTGAGGTTGACATCCACCTCACCACCGACTGACGAGCGCTTCAGGTCGATTCGTGGACGAGTGCGATCCACTGCTCGCCGGGCTCAACAGACGTGCGCAGGATGGTCGCCGCGACAATCAACCAGGCAATAACCACGCTCGGGTTCTCGTCGGACGGCAACTCCGCGACGATCCCGTGCTTGGCATGATCCTGGCGCTTGAACCAGCGCTCAGGCAGACCGACGCCAATCTCCGCCAAGCGCTCGAGTGCCTTCGGACCGGTTCCGTGTTCAAGACCGATCTGGGCCGGCCGCACCCGGCCTTCCCTTGTCGGTGGCGTCCACGTCGCCATCGCTACCGCTGGTCCCCGGCCACTGAACCATGCACCAAGACCACTGCGATCTGGGACCCGGTTGTACTCGTCCTCACTCAACACAGGTTGCAGATTGATCCAGCCCTGGCCGTCACCTCGATTGGTGAGGCGTCGCATCGCTTCGGCAACGGCCTCGTGCTCGTCGCGGTGGAACAGGACTTCGGTGATCGTGATCGCCACGACCCGGTACCGTAGCTGGCAGCATCGAGCGATGAACCCCACTGCGAAGGCTGACGTTGACCAGATCGGCGAACTTCTTGGGCTAGAGCCACACCCTGAGGGCGGACGGTACGCCGAAACCTGGCGGGCCGTGAGCACCGATGGAACGCGCTCAGCTATGACCGCTATCTATTTCCTTCTGACCGATGAGGAACGCTCCCACTGGCATAGCGTTGACGCCACAAAGATCTGGCACCACTATGCCGGCGCCCCGCTCGTCCTCGAGACGTCCGACGGAACCACGAGTAGTCGACGAGTGCTTGGCGCCGATGTTTTATCCGGCGAACGGCCCCAGCTCGTCGTCGGGCCCGGCGAATGGCAAGCCGCAAGCACCTCCGGAGCATGGACGCTGGTCGGGTACACAGTAACCCCAGGTTTCGAGTTCTCCGGCTTCGAACTCGCAACCCCAGAGTGGGCACCGAGCGCCCCACCCGAGCCGAGTTGACGCGGTACGCTCGAATGAGCGAGCCGCTCGACGGCACTCCGGAACCCATGCATCGACCTCGACGTTTGCGAATCCTGCTCGTTGGCCTCGCAGCCACGCTGCTGACCCTCGCTGGCGCCCCCGCGGGCGCGCAGTCTCAGACCGAGATCAGCGAACTTGAAGAGCAGCGTGTCGAGCTCGGCAATGAGCTCTCCACCGTCGACGTCGAGCTCGCCGCATCCGAGGTCGAGCTCGACGGAGTCGACGGTGCGCTCGAGTCCGCAGAGGTCCGGATAGAGCTACTCGCCGACGAGTTCGAGCACGCCGTCGACGAGCGGCGCGTTCCAGCTGCAACGCGCATCGAGATCGCCATCGCCGGCTTCACCAACGGTGATCCTCGCCAAAACGCGGTGCTCGACGAGATCCGCGTCCTGTCCGGCCGCGACGGGGCCGATCCAACTCGTGCCCGCGAGCTTTACAGCGCGGTTATCGACGATGCCCAGACCCGTCTCGACGAAGCCGACGAGCGACTGCGCCAGCTGAACGAAGAACTCGCAGGCGCTCGGACCGATCTCGAGACGCTTCGCGCCGCCCGCGCCGACGCTGACTCCCGCCGCCTCGAACTTGGTCGGCGTCGAGCTCAGCTGATTCTCAAACTCGAGGAGACCACCATCCAAATCGAGCGGCTGCGAGCGCTGCAGGGCAAGGCGCTCCTCACCGGCCTCGTCATCTTCGACGAACCAATTCGCCCGGCGCTGATCGTCAAGATCGACAACGTCGTCGCCGCTCGCCCACAGGCCGGCATCGCTCAAGCCGACATCGTTTATGTCGAGGAGGTCGAGGGTGGCCTCACTCGCCTTGCGGCGGTCTTCCATAGCCAGACCCCAAACCAGGTTGGGCCAGTTCGCTCAATGCGAACCGGCGACTTCGACCTGCTCAGCCAGTTCAACTCACCGCTGTTCAGCAACTCGGGGGGTAACCGCATCGCTGTGCAGATGCTGAGGGAATCGACACTCGTCGACATCGGGGCTGGCTCAAACAGTGACCTGTACTACAGAACGTCGCGACCAGCCCCCCACAACCTCTTCACGAACCCGGCCAATCTCTGGGCGGTTGGTCAAGGCGACGGGTATGAGACCGGCCTGCCATTCCCCATCTTTCAGTTCCGCGGCGCTGGCGACCCGTTCCATCCCGATGCCAATCCGGCAGCTGGCGTCGACATCGACTACGGCCAGACAGTGGTCGCCTACTCGTGGAACGGCTCCGGGTGGGACCGTTCTCAGGACGGCGAACTGACCGTCGATGCCGACGGCACCCGCATCGCCCCCACCACCGTAATTCTCCAGATCACCCACTATGACGCCTCCGAAGCCGATGGAGCGTCGCCCCATGCCATCACCACCGGCCGCGGCGAGGCGTGGATCCTCAGCAATGGCCAGGTTCTCCTGGCGGCATGGCGACGCGAGGCTGAGACGGATCAGATCGAGTACGTCGATGCGACGACCGGCAACATCATCGGGATCCTTCCTGGTCAAACCTGGATCGAGATGCCGCGCACCGGCGATGCCGTCTTTCGCTGACCCCCATTAGTCTCGGCACCGTGCCCCGACAGCCGTTCCGCTGCCCACCCGATCCGGAGATAGTTGCTGGGTTCGAGCGAATTCGGGAGCGGCTTGAGATTCCCGCTGAGTTCCCGCAAGACGTTTTGCAAGAAGCCAAGGAGGCGGCGGCCGCGGGACCCCAGGTCCCCGACAGTGCCGCAGCCAAGATCCGTGATGCCCGCGACATCCCGTTCATTGCCATCGACCCTGCCGGTTCGACCGACCTGCATCAGGCCTTCGCAGCGCAACGCTCCGGAGACGGCTACATCGTCTACTACGCGATCGCCGACGTCGCCGCCTTCATCACCCTGGCGGCCCGATCGACAAGGAGGCCCGTGTTCGAGGCGTCACCCTCTACTCACCCGACCGCCGCACGTCACTTCACCCGGAGCTGATCAGCGAGAACGCCGGCAGCCTGCTCGCAGGCCGGGAACGGCAAGCATTGCTGTGGACGATTGAACTCGATGCTGCCGGCGTCCTCGGTGACGCGCGAATCGAGCGGGCACGAGTTCGTAATCGCCAGGAACTCTCGTACCGCCAGGCACAGGATCTCGCCGTCTCCGCCGGTCCCGACGAACCCATCGGCCTGCTGCGAGAGATCGGCGAACGTCGCCTTGCGCTCGAAGCCGAACGAGGAGCGGTAAGCCTGGCGCTAGCGTCGCAACAAGTCGTGCGCCGCAACGACGGAAGCTACGACGTCGAATACGACGAGACGCTGCCAGCCGAAAACCGGAATGCCCAAATCTCGCTGTTAACCGGCATCGCTGCCAGCCACATCATGATTGAAGGAGGCGTCGGGCTCCTCCGAACGCTCCCTCGACCGGGAGAGCGCACGATCGGGCGCCTCCGCCGCACTGCATCCGCCCTCGGCGTCGAGTGGCCGGCCGACATCTCCTATGCCGACCTCGTTCGAGATCTTCGCGGCGATACACCGCAGCGAGCGGCGATGCTCAGCCAATCGGCGCGGGGGCTTCGCGGGGCCGGCTACGTGGCGTTCCACGACCACGACGTTCCCAAGCAGCGGGAACACTCGGCCATCGCCTCGACATATGCTCACGTCACCACCCCCCTTCGTCGGCTCTGCGACCGTTTTGCGAACGATGTCCTGGTTGCGTTGTGCGCTGGCAAGACACCGCCCGCCTGGGCGGTCGAGGCGCTCGACGAGCTGCCGAGTTTGATGGGACGCGCCCGGACGCGCGATCGCAACCTCGAACGCGCTGTCGTCGACTTCATCGAAGCGGTCGCCCTCGAGGGATCTGTTGGGCAAACCTTCAACGCGGTTGTCACCGACGTTGACCACGAACGCAACCGCGGACGTATCCAACTCCTTAGTCCAGCGGTCGTCGCGCATCTGCCGGCAGCCGGCCTCACGCTCGGCGATGAGGTCCGCGTTCGCCTGACCCACACAGACCCAGTTGCCGGTCAGGTCCGCTTCGAGCGGGCCTAATACTTGGCGAGATCAGCGGCGCCATGGCGAAGCTGCCAGAGCACCGGAGGCCTTCCCAACCTATTCGAGCTCGTCAATCCGAACCCGTGGTGCGATTCGGTGGTGAACGGTCGCTGTACTCACTCAGGCAATCGCCGTGGCGACATAGTCGTGCGCGCATTCGCCAGCAGCGGTGACGGTCAGCCGTTCAGCACCTTCTTCGATCATCACCAGCGTGTGCTCGAACTGGGCCGTCCTCGTGCCGTCGATCGTGACCGCAGTCCAATCGTCGTCCCACAACGCAGCGTGCGGCTCACCGAGGGTGAGCATCGGTTCAATCGTGAACGACGTCATCGGCTCGATACGGGTCTGCAGGCGCCGCTCGAAGTAGTGCGGGATCTGCAAATTGGTATGGAACTCGGTGCCCACACCGTGACCGATGAACTCCCGAACGACGCCAAGTCGGTGCTGGCGAGCGTGATTTTCGATCGCTTTGCCGATCTCATTGACGAGCCCACCAGGCTGCACGGCGTCGATTGCGAGGTCGAGCGACCGTGCCGTCTCACGAACAAGGCGAAGACTGGAATCATCGACATCGCCGACAAGAAATGTCGTCGATGTATCGCCGTGGACACCGCCACGAAACAAGGTGACGTCGATATTGATGATGTCACCGTCGGCGAGAGGTCGAGAATCAGGGATGCCGTGGCAGATGACCTCGTTGACGGATGTGCACACCGACTTCGGAAACCCGCGGTAGTTAAGCGGGCTGGGGTATCCGCCCGCATCGATGCACGCTTGGTGGACGAACTCGTCGATCGCATCGGTAGTCACGCCAGGCGCAACCAACTCGCCGGCTCGAAGCAGAATTTCGGCCGCCGCCGCGCCGGTACGACGCATGGCCTCGAGCTCATCGGCGGTGCGCCGCAGGTCAGAGATTGACGGACCAGGGTCTCCGCTGACTGCGTAGGGCGGGCGGTCGATATCGGCAGGGACCCGGCGGGGTGGGCTCAAGAGTCCGGCCGCAACAGGTGGGAGCGACGGCGTCACGTCGTTGGCGGGACGAGTTGTTCTCTTCTTTCGCTTCGCCATGGTCTCAGTCTACGCCGTTTGCCCGGTTGTGATCATCGGAGAAAACGGCTCACCGACTCGACGACGCAGGCCGGCTTCGCTCCCCCCTCGATCTCGACCGTGATCGTGATGACTGCCTGCACGCCACCTCCGATTTCCTCGGCACTGGTGAGGGTTGCGTGGCCCCTGACTCGCGAGCCCACCGTGACAGGCTGCGGGAAGCGGACCCTGTTGACGCCATAGTTGATACCCATCGACACCCCATCGACCCGCACGATCTCCGGAAGAAACTGATTCGTGAGGGCGAGGGTGAGGTAACCGTGGGCGATCGTGGCACCAAAAGGGCCTGCGGCTGCGGCTGCCGGGTCAATGTGGATCCACTGGTGGTCACCGGTCGCGTCGGCGAACCCGTCGATCCGTGCCTGCTCGATCGTGACCCACTCGCTGCTGCCAAGATCGGTACCGACGGAAACCAGTAATTCGTCCGGTGTTGCAAAGACGGTCGTCATCTCCCTGACGCTAGCGAGCTATGGCTTCACCCGGTATTCCCCAAACCCGCGAAGACAAACCGCACGGTTCCCGGTGCAGCTGAAAAGGAAGCCCTCAATGCGCAGCGAAGCATCTTCGACTGCATCGCAGAGCGCGAGCATCCGGTTCCGCATTTTCATTGGTCGCCAGGCCCTTGACAACGGTGGTGACGTTGAGCGGGCACCCGTTCCTGAACGCCGCAGGGACGACCACATCGGCGCAGAAGCGCCCGACGAAGTAGCGGTTGACCTTCACCCCAGCGACCGAGAGGGGTTGCCGGTAGGTCACCAACGACCAGCCGATTGAACTCGTCGCTAAGGATCAGAACCCCAGGCGCGGCACTTCGATCTGAGGGACCGTCGCTCCGGTCTAGGCCGTGCGGTGCCGCTCGGTGATCTCGATCAGGAGCCGGATGGCCAGAGCGCCGACATCTCGCAATCGCCGGAGCGCATCGCTCAGCTGCAAGACTGCCAACGTGCAACTGATAGCCACCGCTCTCAAACCCGTACACCTCGACGGGGAACGAGTCGCGACGATCGGCACGATCACAATCGACAACCCCGATCGACGGAACGCAATGACCGCGGCGATGTACTCGGCCGTTCCTGCGGCCTGTGAGACGCTGCGAGCTGAGCCCGATCTACGCGCGGTCGTGCTGCGGGGAGCCGGCGATCGGGCATTCTGCGCTGGCAGCGACATCCGCGAGTTCGGCGATCGCCGGATGGGCGACAGCACCGCAAGCTATGACCGAGCTGAGCATCTGGCGTGGGAGGCGCTCGCTGCGATTGAGGTCCCGACGGTCGCGGTGATCCACGGGCATTGCCGCGGCGGAGGCGTTGCGCTGGCTCTTCACTGTGATCTTCGGCTGGCCGCCGACACTGCCCAGTTTGGCGTCCCGCCGGCCAACCTCGGCCTCAATTACCCACCGGAGGCGACGCGTCGACTGATGGCGTTGGTTGGGCCAGCGTGGACGAAGCGACTGCTGTTCACTGCCGAGACGATCGATGCGGACCAGGCGTGGCGCATCGGTCTCGTCGAGGAGGTGCTCCCTGCTGCCGAACTCGACAGTCATGCCACGCGTCTCACCCAACTCATGGCCGAGAAGGCGCCATTGTCACAGAAAGCCGCCAAAGCGGTCGTGGATACAATCGTCACCCACGGCACGGCCGCTGATCGCCCGCTCCGCGATCTCTCACCCGGCACCGCCGCTCTTGCCGCCGCGTGCTACGACAGCGACGACTTCCGTGAAGGCGTGCGCGCCTTCGGCGAGAAACGACCACCCCGATTTCGGGGTACCTGAGGAAACTTGGCTCATGACCGACCTGCATACAACGACCTCCGGCCCCGACATCGGCGCCGACACGATCACCACCTTGTGGGTCCATGGCGTCGACTCTGACACCCGCGTGTGGAATGCCGCCGTCGAACTCATCGCCGTTGAGTATCCGTGCGTGAACGTCGACCTTCCTGGGCATGGCGCTTCACCTGAGCCGTCCGATCCGGCCGCGTACGAACGCGAAGCCGTGCTGGCCGACCTTGACGCGATCATCGCCGGCATCCGAGAAACCGACCCCGATCAGCGGATCGTGTTGGTCGGCCACAGCCTCGGCGGCTACCTGGGGTTGGCGCACGCACTCACTCGCGACGACGGCTGTGGCATTGATGCGCTGGTGCTGGTGTCGACAGGGCCCGGGTTTCGTGATCCCGAGGCGATGCAGAGCTGGAACGAGCGGGTTCGGGCCAATGCCCCCAACTACGGCGTCAGCGAACGGGCGGCGACGATCGCGTTTCATGTGGACTCGCTCGTGATGGACCGCATCACCGAGCTGACCCTTCCGATTGCGCTTGTCATCGGCGACGGCGACAAAGGCTTTCTTGGCGCCAATGACTACCTCGAACGGAAGCTTTCGCACGCCAGCCGCACCACTGTCGAAAATGCCCGCCACTTCGTGATGAAGTCCCATCCGGCGTCGGTGGCTGCAGCCGTTGCGGCCGTGGTCGGAGAGCTGCAGGCCTGACCGATGAGGGCCGATCGCGTTCGACTCCCCGTCGATGACGCGCTCCCTCGACTGCACGACGCGCTTCGCAACCAACCCGTGGTGGTCCTTGAGGCTCCACCGGGCACGGGAAAAACAACGCGCGTGCCGCCGTCCCTGCTCGACCAACCATGGCTGGAGCAGAACCGGGTCGTTGTCCTCGAGCCGCGGCGGGTCGCAGCGCGGGCTGCCGCTCGGCGCATGGCGGCCGAGCGGGGTGAGCATGTCGGTGCCACAGTCGGATTGAGGACTCGCAACGACACACGCGTGGGCCCTTCGACGCGTATCGAGGTCGTAACCGAGGGCGTCCTCACCCGGATGCTGTTGACGGATCCGGCACTCGACGGGGTCGGTGTGATCATCTTTGACGAGTTCCACGAACGGTCGCTGCACGCCGACACCGCTCTTGCATTCGTGCGAGAGACCCAGACCGCGCTCCGGCCTGACCTGCGGTTGATCTTGATGTCAGCCACGCTCGATGCTGCCGAGCTCGCCGCAAGGCTGCGCTCCAGCTCGGTGGTGAGCGTCAAGGCGGCCACCCACCCGGTCGCCGTCACCTATCGCGCTCCCGAACCTGGCCAGGACATCACCGCTGCAATGGGTGCAACGATCATGTCGGTCTTGGGTGACGATGCTCACTGCGGCGATGTCCTCGCGTTTCTCCCTGGCGCCGCCGCGATCAACCGGGTTGCGCGCAACCTCCGAACCGGCCTGGGGTCTCGGGTCGGTATCGAACTTGCAATCACACCACTCCACGGTTCACTCACCGCTGACGAACAGGACCAGGCCCTTCGTCCCGACCCGAGTGGTCGTCGCAAGGTCATCCTCTCAACACCGATAGCCGAGACGAGCGTGACGATCGATGGTGTTGCAACCGTGATCGATAGCGGCCTTCGGCGACGCCCCGCGATCGATCATGGGCGAGGAATGAGCCGCCTTCGCACTGTCACTGCGAGCCGCGCCGCCGCCGATCAACGAGCCGGTCGCGCTGGGCGCCAGCAGCCGGGGTCGTGTATTCGGCTGTGGGCAATGGCCGATAACACACACCGTCCGGCCGACGAGCCGGCCGAGATCGAGATCGCCGATCTCGCCGCCCTCGCGCTCGACATCGCCGCCTGGGGTGCCACCGAGCCCGACGAGTTGCCCTGGCTCGACGCCCCACCACCCGTGGCGTTCGACCAGGCCCGAGAAACGCTCGCCTCGCTTGGCGCTATCGACGACCAACATCGCCTCACCAACCACGGCCGCGCCATGCACAGTCTTGGCGCCGAACCCCGACTCGCCCACATGATGATTATGAGCACCCAACTCGAGGCCGAGTACCCGGGTGCAGTGGCGACCTCGACGGCGCTCGCAGCCGCCCTCGCCGACCGCGACCTGCTGCGTGGCCGACACCGACCGGTCGATCTCCGGCGCCGTCTTGACGTAATGGTGGGAGGGAACCAAAAGGGCTCGGTCGATCGAGCGGCGCTGGAGCAGGCGAAGGCGACCGCGAAACGCTGGCGGAGCGCGCTCGCCGACCTCTCCCCCAGAGCCGAGCGCGCCATCAACACCGACCTGACCGGGCTGCTCACCTCGGTTGCGTTCCCTGATCGGATCGCGCGCCGTCGGGCCGAACCGGGTTCGTTCCTGCTTGCGTCGGGTGCCGGGGTAACGATCGCACCGGACGACGATCTCGCTCGCATCGACTGGCTGGCCGTCGCGGAAACCGACGGCATCGGCGCTGAGGCACGGGTTCTCTCAGCAGCGCCACTTCAGCTAAGGGACATTGAGGCCCAGCATGCCCCGGCGATCAACGAGGTCGATCATGGCGGCTGGGACCGTCGAGCCCGCAACGTCGTGTTCGAGCGGCGGACGCAGCTCGGTGCGCTCGTCATTCACCGCCGACCGAACGCTTCGCCGCCGATCGAGGCCGTTGTCGATGGCCTCCTCGCCGGTGTTCGTCGAGAAGGGCTGCAGCTACTTCGCTGGGATGAGGCCGACCATCGCTGGCGCGATCGGCTTGCGTTCGCGGGCTCGGTCGCTCCCGACGAGTGGCCTGCGGCCGACGACGACTCGTTGCTCGCCGACCTGGAGACCTGGTTGGCTCCACACTTCCATGCGTCGTTCCGGCGACGCGATCTCGAGGACTTGTCGGCGCGAACGGCGCTCGACTCGTTGTTGGACTGGCGCCGTCGCAAGGACCTCGACCGCCTGGCGCCAACCCACGCGGACGTGCCATCCGGCAGCCGTATCCCCATCGACTACGGCGCCGAGGGAGGCCCCGTGCTCGCCGTTCGTCTGCAGGAACTCTTCGGGCTCACGACCACACCGGCCGTCTACGACGGCCGGGTGCCGCTGGTCCTTCACTTGCTATCGCCGGCCCACCGCCCAGTGCAGATCACGCTCGACCTCGCGTCGTTTTGGGCCGAAGGGTATGCCGAGGTCCGCAAGGAACTCCGAGGTCGGTATCCGAAACACCACTGGCCTGAGGACCCGACGTCAACCCCACCGACCAATCGTGCGAAGCGACGCCGCTAGTCACCGTGACGCAGGTCAGCCGGCGACGATGCCTCGGGCACGCAACGACGAGATCTCCTCGGCATTCCAGCCCGCCGCACCCAGCACCGCGTTGGTGTCGGCTCCCGGCCATGCAGGAGACGCTCCACCGGCATCGCCTGGGGTCCGCGACAGTCGCGGGATCACCGCCAGCTCTGACCCTGCCTGCGTGTTCGAACCACCGAGAAAGGTTCCTCGGTCAAGATGATGCCCGTAGGAGCGAGCCTCATTAAAGGTGAGCACCGAGGCCACGCAGCAATCTGCGGGAGCAAAAAGCTCCGCCCAGTCGTCACGGGAACGGGTTCGGATCACGTTGGCGGTCAGGTTACGCAACTCCGGCCATCGGGCCCGGTCGTATTGGTTGGGGAGGTCGGCGCCCGCGAGGCCAACGTGATCGATGAACTGGGCGTAAAAGTGCGGTTCGATTGGAGCGACGGACAGATACCGCCCGTCCGCGCACTCGTAGACGTAGTAAAAGTGAGCTCCACCATCGAATAAGTTCGAGCTCCGTTCGGGCTGGTGATGGCCGCTCGCCTGCATGCCGCAGAACACAGAGGCAATCGACGCGACACCGTCGGTCATCGCCACATCGATCACCTGCCCCTGACCGGACTGCTTCGCCTCCCACAGCGCACACAACGCGGAACGCCATCGTGAGCCCCCCGACGGCGAAATCACCAAGAATCTGGAGTAGCGGCACCGGACCGCCATCGCGTGGACCGATGGCATCGATCACGCCAGCAATTGCCTCGTTGTTCAACGAATGGCCGGCGGTTGAGCTGAGACGGCCCATCTGCCCCCATCCAGTAAGGCGGCCGTACACGATGTCGGGTTTGGCAGCGAGTACCTCGTCGGGACCGATGCCGAGTCGCTCGACGACACCGGGCCGGAAGGCCTCTAAGAACACGTCGGCCGTCGCCAAGAGGCGCAGCACGGTTTCGATGCCAGCCGTTTGCATCAGATCGATCGCAATCGAGCGCCGACCCCGCCCGATCCCAGGACGAATAGGGCTTCGGTGTTCGCTCAGTTTCGGCTAGAACGTCACCGTGGCGCTCGACGCGGATGACCTCGGCGCCCATATCGGCCAGTCGCAGTGAGCCGCACGAAAGCGCCCCAAGGCCGGCGAGTTCGATTACCCGTACGCCTGTCAACGGTCCAGCCATCTCGTCTCCCGTCAGCCCTACCGGCGAGGCGAGCGTAGGGGGACAGGAGATGGCTGGTTGACTCAGGCGGGACTCCCGGCGAGACGCCAGAGGAACGTCGCCAACTGGCCGCGTGTGACTGGCGCTTCGGGTGAGAACGTGGTCGACGTCGTGCCGGTCGTGATACCTCGGTCGAAAAGCCAGTCGACTGCCTTGGCGTAGTAGCGGCTCCGGCTGACGTCGGCGAAGCCAGCCGGCGGAGCCGGTGCTTCACCCTCCATTCGCCAAAGGAAGGTCGCCATCTGGCCGCGGGTCACGACATCCTCCGAAGAGAAGGTGACGGCCGACGTGCCAGTCGTGATCCCTTGGGCATGCATCCAGTCGATCGGTCTAGCGAAGAACCGGTCTCGAGCGACGTCGACGAACGGGCTGTGTGGCGACCCGCCGGGCTCCCCCTTGTAGCGGAACAGGAAGGCGGCCATCTGCCCGCGCGTCACCTCAGCTTCCGGCGAGAACGTGCTGGGACTGGTTCCGTTGGTGATTCCCTCAGCTGCAAGCCACCCGACAGGTGCGTCGTAATACGCATTCGAGTTGACGTCTGCGAAAAGGCTGCTACCAGATTCTGAGAACAGATCGACGGTCGGGTAGTTCGCACCGAGAATCTCGCGAGCGTCCGCATCGAGCCAGTCGTCGAGGACTGACGCGTACACGCTTCGGAAGTCCATCGAGTGGCGCATATTGCCGCGCTCGTCGAGGTCGGTAAGCGACGGCTGCTGGCCGTGAAGACCACCAACCACGTTGGGGCCGACGAGCATGGCAAGACCGGTAGTGCCGTGGTCGGTGCCCGACGCGTTTTGATCAACGCGACGGCCAAACTCGCTGAACACCAAGACAGCGGTCCGGCCAGCGAAGGTGGGGTGCAGGTTTGAGAAAAACGCGTCGATTCCGGCATCGAGCTCGGCCATGAGATCGTCGTGGTAGGGACGTTGCCCCTCGTGGGTGTCGTACCCACTGTGAGCGACGTCAACCAGCTTTGTCCCAACATCAAGGTTGATCACCCGCGCAGCCAGGGCGAGCTGTCGGGCGAGGCCGTCCTCGGGGAGCACGTCAGTAAAGGCAGGCGAGATCGTCTCGGCCGTGTTGATCGCTTTGGCGAAGGCGTTGGCAACGAACGGACCGAAAATTCCATGGCCGGCACCTGAATCTTTGAGACCAGCGAGGAAGTCAAATGCGTCGCGTTCCGACGCTTCAGCTCGATCGGCTCCCAAGAGATCGCCATGCGGCGGCAACGCGACCGCCGATGAGAAGCCACCTCGCAGGGTCAGCGGCACGCCGTGCCAACCGACTGCGACGGCGCCCAGAGGGCCGAGTCCAGCGCCGTCCTGGTAGCGGCCGAGCCAGCCTGTCGCCGGCAGCATGTTCTGGATGCCGGCCATCCATGTCGCCGTGGACGTGAAGTGACTTTGATCGTCACTTGCTTCGCCAACTCCGCGAACAAATGCGACCTGACCGGCGTCAAAGCGTGCCTTCAGCCGCGCGAGGTTGGGGTGTAGATGCAGCCCCTCCCCGACCGCAGTCGTGCCGTCAACGCTGACTGAGAGACTGCCGCGGGCATCGTGGTATGCGCCGTTCTCGGCGGGGATCAAGGTATTGAGGTGGTCGTTACCACCCTCAAGGAAGACCGTCACCAAGATTCGCTTTAAGGGTGGGAGTGGCGTGGACGCTGCGGCGATCTTGTCGAAGAAGCCGGGCGTTAGGGTCAGGCTGGCTGCACCACCGAGCGAGAGCGATCCCTGTAGGAACGACCGCCGGGCGAAACCGGGGGCGGTCATGTCGTGCTGGGACAGATGGGCGAGCGCGGTATCGGCTTCACCAGGAGTGCGGAGTCGGCTGCGGGAGATATGGAGTGCGGACATCGCAAACCTTTCAGTAGACCTGAAACTCAGGGACAAGGGCGCCGAGCATCCGGGCCTGGGGAGTGATCGACCAGCTGTGGCCTGCCAGCGCGCTATCGAACCAGTCGAGGAGCCCTTCTCGTGTCGGGGTAGACGCTGTCTCAATTCCGTAGAACGCAAGGATCTCGTCGACTGCGGCATCGCGACTCATTGAATCGAGGTCCTCCAGGTGACCGTCCATACCGCTGTTCCAACGCAGGTTGGAAGCAAACCTTCCTCGACCCCAGGCGGACGCGGTCGACAGCCACGCCATGCCCTTGCCCCACCCAGCGACGCTTGGCGGGTCGAGCGGGACCATTCCCATGGACTGCATGCGCCAGCGAAGCTCGAACTCGCCAGCCGAAATACCGGTGCGCTTCATCACCGAGACCACGAAGTCCATCGGGTTCTTAACCTGGGCCCAGTGAGACGATTCTGCCCAGAAGTCGTCGTGGAGCAGCACTGCGCGGACCAGCGCCGAAATCTCCATACCGCCTGCGACAAACTCGTCCGCAATGTTGGCGATCGTCACCGGCGACGCTTGGAGGTTGGCGAAGTACTTGAACATCAGCCCGGCGATTCGCTCCGCTGTCTGCTCCTGACGAACGCCGTACACAAGCTCCTCGATCGTGTCGCGTTCGAGCAGCTCGTTTTGGGCCACACCATTCCAGTTGGCGCTAATGCCGAACAGTGTTTTACTTCCGTGGTCGTGTTGCCCACCTTTGTATTGGTAGGTGATGTCCCAGAACTGTTCTACGTCGTTCCACCCGACGGTGTTGTGACCCGTCCACGCTTGGGTCATCGCAACGACATCGGTCTCGGTGAAGTGACCGACGCCGCACGTGTAGAGCTCCATCAATTCTCTACCGAAGTTCTCCTGCGGTGTTGAGTAGGTGTTGTGCTGGTTGTCGAGCGCCACGAGCATCGCTGGGTGGATCGAGACAGCCCGGGTTAGCTCGGCGAAGTTCCCCATCGCCATCCGGCGGAAGAGACGGAGCTGATCCCACATAGCCGCTATGTCGCCGACTTTTTCCTGGCTACAAGCGAAGTGGTCGTGCCAGAAAAACGCGAGCCGCTCATAGATCGGTAGGTTCCCAGCGAGCGTCGGTTCGCTAGTAGGAGCGGCCGTCGGATTCGGGAGACTGGCCATCCGATCGGCCCACCATTCGACGACCTGGCCGTGGACTTCCCACTGCTCCTCGTTGACAACCCAACCCGGGATGCCGACATCGGGACCCTGGGGCACGGCATGACCATCCTGAAACCCCATCACGGCAGCGACACAGTCGGCGCGAGTATTCCCGGTGAGCGCGGCGATCTCGCCGTTGGAGCCACCGAAGCCGGTCCGGCGAAGCAGATGTGCAGCATCGGCACGCGAAACCACACTGTTGGCAGGCATTTTCCACTCCCTATCCTCTTGGATCGCCCGAGCCAAGCGACCCAGTGTCTGCACTGATCTCTACGTATCGAGAACACCCATTACAGAAGAGCGTAATCTACGCCCTCACTTCCTAGGAGACCGATACCCCCAACACAGAACCAATCATGAAGGTTGCGCCACAAGCGACTACCGCAACCAACACCTGTCGGATCGCAGTGCGTGTCCTGCTTCGTTCGGTGAAGTGCCCAACGAGCCAGCCGACGACGCCTGCGCCGGCGGCACCGAGAACCACCGAGGCTGTGGTGGCAGTCATGCCCTCACTCACGAACCAGGGGGCCAAGGGGATGACGGCCCCGATCGCAAAGGCGATGAACGATGCAACGGCGACGAGGACCGGTGACCCGAGTCCGTTCGGGTCGACACCGAGTTCTTCGCGGGCGTGGATGTCGAGCGCGACGTCAGGATCGGCCATGACCCCTTCTGCGACTGTCGCAGCAGCCTTGGGGTCGAGGCCCCGTTTGCGGTAGATGGCTGCGAGTTCGCGAACTTCGGCCTCGGGATTCTCCTGGAGCGAGCGCCGCTCGATCTCAAGCTCGCGTTCGATCAACTCGTTCTGCGCCCGAACGCTGACCCATTCGCCGGCCGCCATCGAGATTGCACCGGCCAGCAGCCCGCTGATGCCGGCGAGACGCACGAGTGAACCGTCGGTGCTGGCGCCTGCGATTCCGAGAATGAGGGCTACGTTCGACACGAGTCCATCGCTCACGCCGAAGACCGCCGCTCGCGCCGCGCCGCCTTGCACATCGCGGTGCATGTGGACCCAATGATCGTGGCCGCGATCGTCGTCGTGGGCTTTCTCATTAGCCATGCACCCATCCTGCCATGGCCGCGTGACGAGCGAGATGGCCGGGGGACGGTTCCGGTCGCCGCTCAGATCGAGCTGAACCGGTTGGTGGATGGCACAGCCCGATTCAGCTCCCCAGGGCGATGAGCCAGGCGGCTGCCTCCCTCGTGTCACGAGGTCAGCGCGCGAGGATCAGGGGGTGAGCAGAGGTCGCTTCGCCCCGAGCCCAACCGGTCGGCTACACGTTGGAAACCTGCGCACGGCGATTGCTGCGTGGCTGTTTGCTCGGTCCGAAGGGAGTGAGTTCCTGCTCCGCTTCGAGGATCTCGATCGCGCCACCGCCCGACTCGAGCACGAGGACGGCCAGTGCCGCGACCTTGAAGCACTCGGCCTCAGTTGGGACAGCGACCCGATCCGGCAGTCGGATCGACTCGATCGGTACGAGGACGCGCTGGCCGACCTCGGCCGTCAGGGGCTTACCTATCGGTGTTGGTGTTCACGTCGCGAGATCCGCGAAGCCGCAAGCGCCCCCCACATGCCGCCCGGCCACTACCCGGGCACATGTCGGAACCTCACGGCACGCGAGGTCGCCGAACGCGAGTCGTCGGGAAAGTCACCGGCACTCCGGCTGCGAACCGATGCTCCCGACGTCGACATCGTCGATCGGGTGCACGGCCCGCATCGTGAGGTGGTCGACGATCTCGTTCTCCGACGAGGCGACGGAACGCCTGCGTACAACCTTGTCGTTGTCGTCGACGACGCGGCGCAGGCAGTCGAAGAGGTGGTTCGGGCCGACGACCTCCTGTCGTCAACCCCTCGCCATGCGCACCTGTTCGATCTCCTCGGCCTTCCCCGGCCCACGTGGGCGCATGTCCCTCTGGTGCTGGCGCCCGATGGCGACCGCCTGGCCAAGCGCCATGGTTCGGTGACACTCCCCGACCGAGTGGCCGTCGGCGACACGCCGGGACGGGTTGTGGCGGTGCTGGCAGCGTCACTCGGACTCGCCGTCCCGGAGGTCGAGGTCATGCCCAGCGATTTGATCGACCGTTTCTCACCCGATCAGATCGGACTCGCCCCGTGGACACTCTTGCCCGAGGGCGTGAACGATCGATGGTGAAGGATATGGACACCGCTCCAGCGATCGCCGCAATCGATATCGGAACCAACTCGGTTCACATGGTCGTTGCCCGCCGACTCGACGGCGGCGCCCCCGAGATCCTCACCCGTGAGAAGGAGCCGGTCCGGCTCGGTCGAGGCAGCACCGACATGAAGCGGCTCGAGCCGGCGGCGATCGACCGCACCGTTGCAGCACTCGACCGGTTCCGACGAATCGCCGATGCCCACGACGCTGACGTTGTTGCGGTCGCCACCAGCGCCGTTCGTGAAGCTGAGAATCAGGGCGACTTTTTGCGTCGAGCACGAGCAGATGCTGGCATCGACGTCAGCGTGATCTCGGGCGTCGAGGAGGCTCGGCTCATCCACCTCGGCGCGCTTGGCGCGGTACAGGCCGCCGGCCGTCCCCACCTCGTCATCGATATTGGCGGCGGTTCCACCGAGTTCATCGCCGGCCGCTCAACCACGCCCTCACTAATCCGGTCGCTGAAGCTTGGCCACATCCGTCTCACCGATCGCTACTTCCCGAATGGTGTGGTCACCAAGAAGGCTGTCGCTGAGTGCCGCAAGTACGTTCGCGCCTTTGTCGCGCCGGTCGCTCGTGAGATCACCGATCTCGGCTTCGAGGTCGTCATTGGCTGCTCCGGCACGATCGAGAATCTGGCGCGCATGGCCGCTCATGATCAGGGTGACACCCCGCGCACGGTGGACAACCTCATCGTGACCCGAGACGGTCTGGCGAAGGTCGTGACGCAGCTGCTTGCGACCGAGGATGCCGACGAGCGTCGATCGTTCGCTGGCCTCGACGCCCACCGCGCCGATGTGATTGTCGGCGGCGCGATACTGCTCCGTCAGCTCGTCACGAGTCTCGGCATCGACGAGATGGTCGTTTCACCAGCTGCGCTGCGGGAAGGCGTCGTGCTGGACCGTTTCCGCCGCCTGGACTCCTCGAGCGATGCGCTCCACCACCTCACTGACATCCGACGATCGAGCGTGATCGGGTTGGCAAAGCGGTTCGAGGAAGACCTCGGTCACGCGCAGCATGCCACCGACCTCTCGCTGGAACTGTTCGACGCGCTGCAGCCCGTGCACGGACTCGGCGAAGCCGAGCGGACAATCCTTGAGGCAGCGGGCATGCTGCACAACGTCGGGCGGTTCATCGCCCACGCCGCCCACCACAAGCACAGCTACTACCTGATACGGCACAGCGAACATCTCGCCGGGTTCACCGAGCAGGAGATCGAACTGATCGCCCAGGTCGCCCGATACCACCGCAAAAGCAACCCCCGTAACAAGCACCAGGAGTTCGCTACGCTTGCCGAATACGACCAGCGGGCCGTTCGGGTGCTTGCCGGTTTACTTCGGATCGCGATCGCCCTCGACCGGACGTACCTACGAGCGGTGGAGCGGGTCACGGCCTGTCTCGATGATGAACTCACCATCTCGTTGTCGACTCAGCCCAACGCTGATCTTGAACTCGAACTGTTCACCGCACGGGAGCGCGCCGGCTTGCTGAGCCTCGCGCTTGGCACGAAGATCGCATTCGTCGTCAACGACCAAGGATCTCCCCCATGACCGACACTCCCCTGTGGTTCACCAATGCGATCGATGCCTCACCAGAACGGATCCGCGTCGACGCAGTGGGTGTATCGATCAACGCGTTCATCTGGGGCGACGCCGGTAAGCCCGGCATCGTGCTGATTCACGGAGGCGCAGCGCACGCCCAGTGGTGGAGCCATATTGCGCCGGCGTTCCTGCCTGACTACCGGGTTGTCGCCCTCGACCTGAGCGGACACGGCGACAGCGACCGCCGCGAACGCTACGGACTCGACCTCTGGACCGATGAAGTCATCGCCGTGATCGATGCAGCCGAGTTCGCCAGCGAGCCGGTCGTTGTTGGTCACTCGATGGGCGGCTTCGTCACAATCGCCACCGCGGCTCGACACAACGAACGCCTCGGCGGCGCGGTGATCATCGACTCGCCAGTCGTGAAGATCGATCCTGAGGTCGAGCAGGCCCGGCGCACCAACGACTTCGCGAAGGCGAAGGTCTACGACGACCCAGAGATCCCGGTAGCGAAGTTCCGCACGATCCCCGCGCAGGAGAACTACCTGCCATTCGTAAAGGAGCACATTGCCCGGACCTCGCTTCGCGAACTCGATGACGGGCAGTGGGGCTGGAAGTTTGATCCGACGGTGTTCATCCCAAAACGCAACGACGCAGCGACCTACCTACGCGACATCCGGTGCCGGGTCGCACTGCTGCGCTGCGAGCACGGTCTCGTCACCCGAGATATCGGCGACTACATGTACGCCGAGATGGGGCGCGTTGCACCCGTCATCGAACTCCCGACCGCCGGTCACCATCCGATGCTCGACGTGCCTTTGATTCTCATCACCGCGCTGCGATCACTCCTTGCCGACTGGGGTCACTCCCACCCGCTGCGCCGAGCCTGAGCCTCAGTCCATGAATGGGGCGAACTTCTCGCCCATGGCGGCGATGCGCGCCTCAGGGTCCTTGAAGAACAGGAAGGCCGGCACGGAGAGGCGGTCGATCCCCCACGAGGCTGCCTCCTCGACCGCAGCTGCGGTGTCGTCGCCAAACAGGTTGGGATGAACCCCCGAAATGTCCAGCGCCTCGGCGTCGCGGCCATTGTCGGCTGCGGTCTGGCGAGCGACGTCGACCAGCTCCGCCATGTCTCCGCCGGCCGGGAAGAAGCCGTCGCCGACGCGCCCGGCCCGTTTGGCCGCCGCATGCGAATGACCACCGATGGTGATCGGAACGGAACCATTGGCGGGCTTCGGGTTCGAGCTCATGTTCTCGAACTGGATGAACTCACCGTTGAAGCTGGCACTGTCGCTGGCCCAGAGACTCCGCATGACCTCCATGTACTCCTCGGTCCGAGGGCCGCGACGTTCCCACGGCACACCGAGCACGTCGAACTCCTCCTTGAGCCAGCCGATGCCGATGCCAAGCTGCACGCGGCCACCGGACATGTTGTCGAGTGTGGCGACTTCCTTGGCGTACGTGATCGGGTGACGCTCGGGTAGCAGCGAGATGCCGGTCGCAAGCATCAGCTCGGACGTGTTCGCAGCGACGTAAGCGAGCCACACGAGGGGGTCGGGGATGGGGTTGTCGCCGCTGCCCGGCATCTTGCCGTCGGGGGCGTAGGGGTAGGTCGACTCGTAGCCCTCGGGATACACGATGTGTTCGACCGTCCACACCGAATCGAAGCCGGCGGCCTCTGCGGCCCTGCCGAGCATCGCGGCGCCCGGCCCACCCGCGAACGGGCCGGTGTTGGCAAACATGATTCCGAACTTCATGGCAGTACTCCTCTTCGGGCTGCGCCGCCCGTCTCGTGGCCGTCATCCTGCCGCGTGACCTAACCCCGAAGCGAATAGGCCCGGGCCGCCACATTCAGCCGCTTGGTACGAGCTGGATCTCGAGCTCGAGCGCGACCTTGTCGCTGACCAGCATGCCGTCCATGCCCAGGGGGGCGTTGAAGTCGATACCGAAGTCGCTCCGCCGAATCGTGCCCGTCGCCGAAAACCCGGCGCGGGTCGTCTCATAGCCGTCGACGGTCACTCCATGGAAGTTGACGTCGAGTTCGACCGGTCGCGTGACACCGTTGATCGTGAGTTCCCCCCGAAGACCGTGTTCATCGGCGGCAGTGGACACGAACGTCATCCGGGGGTTCGTCTCGGCATCGAAGAAGTCGCTGCTCTGGAGGTGGGCGTCGCGATCGGGGTTGTTGGTTTCGACCGAGCTGACGTCGACGGAGACCTGCACCGACGAGGCGGCGGCATCGTCGCCGATGATGGCGGTCCCCGAGAAGGAGTTGAATCGGCCTCGAACGCCGGACAGGCCGAGGTGGCGCACGGCAAAACCGAGTTCGCTGTGCATTGGCTCGATCATCCACGTGCCGGTGGTGAGGGTGAAGGTTTCGGTAATGGACATTCGTGACTGCTCCGTCTGTTTGGTTACGGGTGGAGGGTTCTTGTGCACTATTTCAATATTGAACTATGTGGACAGACATTACTTTAAGATTGAACTACTTCCACCGTTCTCCCAGTGGCGTTCGTCACACGACGCCGCGAGACTGCGGGCATGACTGCCGCACCAATGCTCGAATCCACCATGCAGGACGTCCCGCTCAACATCACGGCCCTGATGCAGCACGGGCGACGAGTGCACGCCGATGCCCGCATCCTCACTGTTGACGCACCCGACTCGATCAGCGAGGCCACCTTTGCCGAAGTTGCCAACCGGGCCGACCAGCTCGCCGCCGGACTCGCCTCGCTCGGCGTTGAGCCCGGTGAACGGGTCGGCACCTTTATGTGGAACAACCAGCGCCACATGGAGGCCTACCTCGCCATCCCGTGCATGGGCGCCGTGCTCCACACGCTCAACATCCGGCTCTTCCCCGAGCAGCTCGTCTACGTGGCCGATCATGCCGAGGACAAGGTGATCCTGATCGACGGATCGCTCGCACCCCTCTTGGCTAGGGTGATCGATCAGCTTCCTCGAGTTGAGACCATTGTCACCTGTGGCGAAGGTGACTACTCCGCCTTCACCTCAACCAAACAGGTCGTCGACTACGAGGAACTCATCGCCCGTCACCAGCCCGGCTTCGACTACCCCGAACTCGACGAACGAGCAGCGGCCGCCATGTGTTACACGAGCGGGACGACCGGCAATCCCAAGGGCGTCGTGTACTCCCACCGGTCGTCGTACCTCCACGCGCTCGCCGCCCAGACCGTCCAGGGTCTCGGTATCTCCCATACCGATCGCATCCTGTTGATCGTCCCCCAATTCCACGCCAACGCCTGGGGCATGCCCTACGCCGCATGGGCCGCCGGAGCCGACATCGTCATGCCCCAACAGTTCCTCCAGGCCGGGCCCATCGCCGACATCATCGAGGCCACTCGGCCGACCATGTCGGGCGCAGTGCCCACCGTGCTCAACGACGTGCTCACCAACCGACCCGACGCCGATCTGTCCTCGCTGCAATTTGTGGTGTGCGGTGGCTCGGCAGTACCCCGTGCGCTGATCGAGAGCTTTCGCGACACCTTCGGGGTCACGATCACCCAAGCCTGGGGCATGACCGAGACCAGCCCGCTCGCCGCTGTCGGCCACCTACCGCGCGGCACCACGCCCGAAGACGAACTCGACGTGCGGGCCAAGACCGGCCGCATCGTCGCTGGGGTGGAGTTGCGGATCTGTGACGACGACGGCAACGAACTGCCCTGGGACGGCGACGCCCAGGGCGAGATCGAGATCCGCGGCCCCTGGATCACCGGCAGCTACCACCTCGATCCCGACCCCGAGAAGTTCCACGACGGCTGGCTCCGCACCGGCGACGTCGCCTCAATCGAGCCAGATGGCTTCATCATGATCAGCGACCGCGCCAAAGACGTCATCAAGTCCGGCGGCGAGTGGATCAGTTCCGTCGATCTCGAAAACACCCTCATGGGCCACCCAGCCGTGCAGGAAGCAGCAGTCATCGGTGTACCCGACGCCCGTTGGGATGAACGTCCCCTTGCCTGTGTCGTCCTCGCCGACAACACAACGGCAACGAGCGATGAACTCCACCAGTACCTCGCCGACAAGGTCGCCAAGTGGTGGCTCCCCGAGCGCTGGGCCTTCATCGACGAAGTCCCAAAGACATCTGTCGGCAAGTTCGACAAGAAGGCCCTCCGAGCCCGCCACGCCCGGCACGAGTTCACAACCGAAACACTCAGCTGACAGTCGTGGGGGGCAACATCACCTCAATGGAGCTGTATCCCCGGCCCGAACGGCTGCTGGTCGAGCTCCGCGCCCGGGGCATCGCCGACAACGCGCCGGTCCTCGTCGAGATGCTGTCGGAGATCGATCAGCTCCACTATCACGGCACCGCCGCACTCGACATCGCAATCAAGCGGGCCGAGATCGGATCGGCCAGCCGCGTGCTCGAAATCGGGAGCGGCTGGGGCGGATGCGCCCGCTGGATCGCCCACCGCGCCGGCGCATCCGTCACGGCGGTCGAGATGCAGGCCGACTACGACCGCATCGGGCGCACATTGACCGCACGAGCCGGGCTCGATGATCGAGTCATGCACGTCAACGCGGACTTCCTGGAATTCCAACTAGCCGGGCCCTACACCCACGTAGTGAGTTGGTTGGCTCTGTTCCATATTCCTGACCGTCCCCGCTGCCTCGGAAAGATCGCCGACGCTCTCGAGCCGACGGGTGTGCTTTGGGCTGAGGACCTCTACGCAAGAGGTCCAGTCCCCGGCAACGAGCGAGCCGCGTTCAACGCACGCCTTTTCCCGAACTCGCTCGTGACGATCGATGAGTACAGAGCAGGGCTTCATCAAGCCGGCCTCGAGATCATGGAAGTCGAGGACATGTCCCAGGACTGGGGCCACTTCACCGAGACAAGAACCGCATCGTTCCGAGCCGACCGAGCCGCGTTCGAACACCGACATGGCTCAGCAACATTTGAGGCGCTCGATCGGTTCTACGACGGGATGGCATCGGACTTCGCCCGCAGTTTCGTCGGCGGACTCCGGATCCTCGCGCGAAAGGGCTAGATCGGCATCTCGCCGATCACGGCCAGCCGATACATCTCGCGGCGTTGGCCGCCATAGTCGCCAATCGCGTAATGCGCCGTTACTCGGTTGTCCCAGACCATGATCGTGTCGGGTTCCCACACCATGCGTGCGGTCATCGCAGGCAGCCGGCTGTGGTCGAAGAGAAATCGGAGAATCGCCGCGCTCTCGTCGTCGCTACAGCCCTCGATCTGCACCGAGTACGCCTGGTTGACGAACAACGAGTGACTCCCGGTCTCGGGATGGGTCCGCTTGATTGGGTGGTAGTGCTCGATGCGCTCTAGGTCCAGACTCCGGTCGAAGCCGAGGTAGTCCCCCTTCTTCCGCATAGCGACCTTCTGCCCGAGGCCAGTCGCGGCATGGAGGACGCGACGCCCGTCGAGCATCTCACGAAACACGGGAGTAAGGGTCTGCCACGCAAGTTCCATGTCGGCGAACAGCGTGTCACCGCCGTGCGTCGGGACGTGTTTGCCCCACAAGACCGTTAGGCCACCGGGTTGCTCGAGATAGCTACCATCGGAGTGCCAGTCGCCGCCAAAGTTGTACGCCGTCGACGCGGCGTCGCGGACAAGACCCATCACCTGGGGATGGTCAGCGAACGGCGGCTCGACGTAGGAATCGACAGCGAGCTCGCCCAGTTGCTGACCGAAACCGACATAGTCGGCGATCGACAGGTCGTTCGACTGACCGCGGAGCATGATGGCCTTGAAGGCATGTAGCAGCCGACCCAGCTGGTCGTAGTCCATGTCGGCGACGTCGAGTCCGTGGACGTACGCGCCCATCGCGCCCGCCACCGGCTGAACGTCGGCCGTGAACTGCGACAAATCGTGCTGACGGGTCTCGGTCTGGATTGCCCAGGTCGGCTGCAATGGCATGAGCGGAACCGTACCGCTACATCCAGAACCGCCGCTTGGTCCGTTCCGACGCGCAGAACCACACGGTGTGAAACCCTCTCGTGGCATCGACCCCAGCCGGTTTCGTGGAGCGGCAGGCGCCGCCGAGTTATCGGTGGCCCGCTTCTTTGGGCCTCAGGGCCTCGCCCTTGCTCACGAGCGAGGCGGAGGGTCGGGCTGAATCCCGAATCGCCGCACGAGGTATCCGACTCGAGGGCCACTGGAGCTTGTCGCGGTTGTTGCTGGACACGGAACCAGCGCCGACGAGCGTCGCACCCCGTCGTCGAGCGCCTGGGTCTTCAACATTGAGAGAAAGCGTTCCCCCCCTTTTTACCGTTGGCGCCTCGCAGAACCTAGGTTCTGCCTCGCCCATGACTGCACGCGATCGCTATGTCGACCTCCTCGTAGGGTGCCTCACCCGCGAACTCTTCCTCGACCAGGAAGACATCGCCCCCGAGATCAGAGCCGAAGGTCGTGACTGGCCGGCGACGGCCGAGACGATGGTCGGCCGCCGACGGCTCGACAACGTTCGCCTCGCCGTCGAGACCGTCTTGGCCGAAGGTGTGCCTGGCGACCTGATCGAAACAGGTGTGTGGCGGGGCGGTGTCACGATCCTGATGCGAGGCATCCTCGAAGCGTGGGAGAACCCAGATCGCCAGGTGTGGGTCGCCGACTCGTTTGAAGGACTTCCGGCTCCGAACGTCGTGGACTATCCCGACGACGAAGGCCACGACCTTTCGGGCGTCACCACCCTCATGGTCAATGCCCACCAGGTGCGAGCCAACTTCGATCGCTACGGACTGCTCGACGACCGGGTCCGTTTCCTCGAAGGATGGTTTGCCGACACGCTCGCCCCGGCTCCGATCGAACAGCTCGCTGTCCTGCGCCTCGACGGCGATCTCTACGAGTCGACCATGGACGCCCTCGTTCCCCTCTACGACAAGGTGAGCAGCGGCGGCTTCGTGATCGTCGACGACTACGGGGCGTGGGAGCCCTGCCGTAGGGCAGTCGAGAATTTCCGGGCCGAACGCGGCATTACCGACGAAATCCACGAGATCGACTGGACCGGGGTCTACTGGCGCAAGTCTTGAGCGCGCTGCAACACCGCCCAACCAACCGCGCCTGCGGGGCGCGACACCGACGACCTCACCGGTCGCCTCATTTCGTTGGTATTCACCACCGTTGCCACTCGCGCTGCGCTTCGGCGAGTCCGCCGAGGACCTGACACACCATCAGGTTTTCTGCGACCATTCACCGATGGGAGCGGACCAAACATCGCTGGAGATCACTCGCGGTTCGCTCCTCGGCAAAACCACTCGACAACGCCACACACCTACCGGTCGACTCCTCGTCGCCGGGCACGACCAAATGCGAAAGGGTCCGTTCGAACTGTGACCGACATGACGATTGAAGAGGTGCGAGCGCGCTACCAAGCCGAAAGAGCGAAGCGGATCCGACCCGAGGGCAATGCCCAGTTCCGGTCGTTCTCCGGCGAATTCGCTGACTTCGACACCGACCCATGGGTCGAGCCTGGCTTCACGCGCGACCCGCTCACCGACGACACCACCGCCGTCATCGTCGGTGGTGGATTTGCCGGCATGCTCACTGCAATCAACCTGACCAGACACGGCATCCGCAACTTCATCATCGTCGAGAAGGCCGGTGACTTCGGCGGTACGTGGTACTGGAACCGCTACCCGGGCTGCATGTGTGACGTCGAGTCCTACACCTATCTGCCGCTCCTGGAAGAGACCGGCTACATGCCCACCGAGAAGTATGCGAGCGCCGCCGAGATCTTCGGCTACTGCCAACTCCTCGGCGAACACTTTGATCTGTACCCGAACGCCCTGTTCCAGACCGAGATCGCGTCAGCCCAGTGGGACGACGACCACGGGCGTTGGCAGATCACCACCTCCCGCGGCGATCGGCTGTCAAGCCGCTTCTTCATCACCGCCGGCGGCATCCTGCACAAGGCGAAGCTGCCGGCCATCCCCGGCATCCAGGACTTCGAGGGCCACATGTTCCACACCGCCCGGTGGGACTATTCGATCACCGGCGGCAGCCCAACTGAGCCCATGGACAAGCTCGGAGACCTCCGCGTCGGAATTATCGGCACCGGCGCGACTGCGGTGCAGCTGGTCCCCCAGCTTGCTCGAGTCGCCAAGGACGTCGCCGTGTTCCAGCGCACGCCCTCGGCCGTCGGTGCGCGCAATAACGGGCCCACTGACGAAGCGTGGTTCCAGAGCCTCGAGCCCGGATGGCAAGAAGCGCGTCTGCAGAACTTCACCAAGGCGGTGACCGGCCAGCACCCCGAGCCAAACCTCGTCGACGACGGTTGGACCGAATTCATGTGGCACGACACCCAGCGGCAAGCAGCTGACGAAGCCGACGCGCTCGAACTCGAGCAACTCGACCTGCAGACGATGCGGGCGTTGCGCGACCGCGTGGACCGCGAGGTGCACGACCCAGAGACGGCCGAGAAGCTCAAGCCCTGGTACAACAAGCACTGCAAGCGGCTGTGCTTTCACGACGACTACCTGCCGGCCTTCAACGAGGGAAACGTCCACCTCGTCGACACTGGCGGGCGCGGCGTCGATCACGTAACCCCGACGGGCGTCGTCTTCGACGGCATCGAGTACCCCGTCGACCTGCTCATTTTCGCATCCGGCTTCGAGGTCACGACTGCGCTCGAGCAGCGACTCGGGTTTAACCCGGTCGGCCGCAATGGCACGTCGCTCGGCGCGCGCTGGGCCGACGGGGCCCACAGCCTGCATGGTGTGTTGTCGGCCGAGTTCCCAAATCTGCTGATCATTGGCGCGATCCAGGCTGGCTTCGGTGTCAACTTCGTGCACTTCCTCTCTGAGTCCGCTCGCCACGTGGCCTGGATCGTCACCACGGCCGAAGCACAAGGCATCTGCTCGATCGAGGCGACCGTCGAAGCCGAGGAAGAGTGGCTTCACGTCTTGTACGGGGTTGCGATGGGGCTTCGTGCCTACTCGAGCACCTGCACGCCCGGCTACTACAACAGCGAAGGCAACCCGGGTCCCGGCGGCGCGCGCAACCTGGTCTACCCCGGCAGTCTTATGCACTACGTCGGCTACCTCGAACGCTGGCGCGATGCCGGCAATATGGCGGGCACAAGAATCGAGCGATGAGCTCCCCCGGTCTACGTTTGCCCCATGGCTGATGACCTCGTTCTACGCAACGACCGCGATGGTGTTGCCCACCTCACCCTGAACCGACCCGAAAAGCTCAACGCGCTCAACCCGGCCGTTTTCATGGAGCTGCGCACCCATCTCGACGCCCTCGCTGCCGACGACTCCATTCGCTGCATGGTCCTCGGCGGTGCGGGACGGTCGTTCTGCGCTGGTCACGACCTCAACGCAATCGCCGATCACACGCCGGGACCGACGCCACACTTCGAACCCGAAACCGTCGACGCGCTCGAGCGGCTCCCAAAGCCGACGATCGCCCGCATCCACGGCCACTGCTACACGGGCGGACTCGAGCTCGCCCTCGGCTGCGACCTGCTGATCGGCGGTGAATCGGCCCGATTGGGCGACACCCATGGCCAGTGGGGTCTCGTGCCCGTGTGGGGCATGTCGGTGCGGCTCCCCGAACGCGTTGGTCACTCGACTGCCAAGGAGCTCATGTTTACGAGTCGACGGATCGATGCCAACGAGGCCGAACGGATCGGCCTGCTCGACAGAACGGTCGCTGACGACAAGCTCGATGCAACCATCGAGTCCCTCACAGCGGAGATCGTGGCGAACTCTGCGGGTACGAACCAGATCGTCAAGCAACTGCTCGCCGACCGCGCCGAACGCACCCGCCACGAAGCTCTCCTCCACGAGCGAACGCGCCCCCACGGCCGACCCGACGACATGGCCGCACGCATGCGGGCGGGCGGCCGCTGAGCGCGTAGCCTTCGGGGTATGAGTGATCGCTACACCCTCGTCTCCGCCGACTGTCATGCCGGCGCCGATATCTTCACCTACAGGGACTACTTGGAGTCCAGCCACCACGCCGATTTCGACGCATGGGCAGCGGACTTCAACAATCCGTGGGAAGACCTGACCGACGAGTCGAAAATCCGCAACTGGGACAACGAGGTCCGCCAGCGCCAACTTGAGGCCGACGGCCTCGCCGGTGAGGTCGTTTTCCCCAACACGATCCCGCCGTTCTTCCCGTCGGGGCTCCTCGTGTCCGGCCTACCGCGCACGGCCGAGGAACTCGATCGGCGGTGGGCCGGCCTCCGAGCCCACAACCGCTGGCTCGCCGAGTGGTGCGACGACCTCCCCGGTCGCCGCGCCGGACTCGCCCAGGTCTTCCCCAACGACGTCGAAGCCTCGGTGGCCGAAATCCACTGGGCGGCCGAGCACGGCCTGAAGGGCATCCTCTTCCCGGCGATTCCACCCGATGCTGACGTCTCGAAGCTCTGGACCGACGCCTACGACCCGATTTACCGGGCCTGCGAAGAGACCGGCCTCTCGGTCAACCAGCACGGAGGCGCTGGCATCCCCGACTACAGCACAGCCAAGATCAAGAACTTCCTGATGATCATGGAGGTGCCGTTCTTTGCGAACCGCAGCCTGTGGCACGTGATCCTCTCTGGCGTGTTCGAGCGCTTCCCGGGGCTGCAGTTCGTCATGACCGAGCAGCGCACCGGGTGGGTGCCCGACACGCTAAAGAAGATGGACGGGATCTGGTACGCCTTCAACCACGGCGGTGTCGGCGAGCTTCGCGCCGACGGCAACACTCTTGAACGCTCGCCGTCGAGCTACTTCGAGACCAACTGCACAATGGGGGCGAGCTTCCCGTCGCGAGACGAGGCGAAGGCAATCGCCGAACTGGGTGTCGACAACGTCATGTGGGGGTCCGACTACCCGCATCGCGAGGGGACATACCCCGACTCGGTCGCGTCGCTTCGCCACGTGTTCCACGAGTGGGCGCCAGCTGATCTGCACAAGCTGTTCGGCGGTACCGCAGCGAAGCTCTACGGGCTCGACATCGAACCGATGGCAGTGCTCGACCTCGGCCCCACCGTCGACGAGATCGCCAAGCCACTCGATGAAATCCCCGACAACCCGAGCATGGCGTTCGGCCGCCGGTTCTGATGATTGCTGAGTCGGTCGACAACTACTACGTCCTTCTTGCTCTCATCCACGAGACTCGGCAACCTGACCTCTACGTTGAGATCGGCGTCAACAAGGGCGACTCGCTGGGGTTCGCGCAACCCGGAACGCGCGTTGTCGGGGTCGATCCCAAGCCCGAGGTCGACGAGATCCCCAACAACTGCACGATCGTCGCCCAGACGAGCGATGACTTCTTTGCCAATCCCAAAGCCCTGCGCGGCGAACCGATCGACCTGGGCTTCGCCGACGGCCTCCACTGGTGGGAACAAACGCTGCGCGACGTGGCAAACCTCGAGCGCCACGCCTCACCCGACGGCGTGATCCTGATCCACGACTGCAATCCGCGCGACGAGATCACCGCTGCTCGCGAACGGACCACGGTGTTCTGGTCAGGCGACGTGTGGAAGACCGTGGTCGCGCTTCGCCGTTATCGACCCGACCTTTCCGTCATCACGGCCGACGTGCCACCGACCGGCCTCGCCATCGTGACCGACCTCGACCCGACGAGTGATGTGTTATTCGATCGCTACAACGAGATCGTTGCAGAGATCGACCAGCTCACCTGGGCCGACATGGAAGCGGCCGACCGGAGCGAGTTCATTGGTCTGGTCGGGCCAGACTGGACCACCCTCCGCCCCCTGGTCGCCTGACCATGAGCGGGCAGGGCATGATCGTTGCGGCGCAGCCAGAGGCAGCCGAGGCCGGCGCTCGAGTCCTCAAGCGAGGAGGTAACGCCGTCGATGCGGCGATCACCGCCGCCTTCGTCCAGACGGTCGTCGATCCTCAGATGTGCGGGATCGCAGGCTTCGGCAACGCGCAGATCTTCATGCCCGGCGCCGGCGTCCACGAGTGCATCGACTTTCACGGCACCACGCCGGCCGCTGCAACTCCCGACATGTGGCTCGGTGAGCTGCAGGGTGAGACCCGCGACGGCTTCGGGTTCATCGTCGAAGGCGAGATCAACGACGTCGGGTACCAGTCGATCACCACCCCCGGCAGCCTCCTGGCGTTCTGGGAAGCGATCCGCGACTTCGGCAGCTTCGAGTGGGCCGATGTGGTCGAGCCGGCGATCGGCTTCGCAGAGGACGGTTTCGCCGTTCGGCCCCACGTCGCGTACTGGTGGAACCATGGCGCGGCGCTCGGTCGGGCCCACGTCGAGAGGCGGCTTGCCCTCACCCAGACCGGACGCGACATCTACTTGCGAGCCGACGGCACGCTCAAGCGACTCGGCGATCGCATCACCAACCCTGACTTAGGTCGAACCCTCCGGCGCATCGCCGAGGGCGGCGCCGACGTTTTTTATCGTGGAGAGATCGCCGACGAGATCGATGCCGACATGCAAGCGAACGGTGGGCTCCTTTGCCGCGCCGACCTCGAGTGGTACGCGACAGTCCGCGGCGCGCCGCTCCACGGCACTTACCGAGACACCGACGTCTTCACGAACCGGCCGCCCGGCGGCGGCGTCATGCTCGTCGAGATGCTCAACATCCTCGAGTGTTTCGATTTGGCCGCGCTTGGCCACAACACAACCGAGTACATCCGGACCGTTTGCGAAGCGATGAAGGTCGCCACCAGCGACAAGGACCGCTTTGTTGGCGACCCTCGGTTCGTCGACGTGCCCCTCGACCGACTGACGTCGAAGGCGTATGCAGCCGAGGTTGCGGGACGTATCGCCACCGGTGAGCGCGCCCATGTCGAACGGCTGGACGGGCCCAAGGAACCAAAGGACACGACACACGTCGGTGTAGTCGATGCTGCCGGCAACTGCGTCACCATGACTCACTCGCTCGGTATGCCCTCCGGCGTGATCTCCGAAGGCCTCGGCTTTATGTATAACGGATGCATGGGGGTCTTCGACCCCCGGCCGGGTCGAGCGGGGTCGATCGCTCCGGGCAAGAGCCGCTTCAGCTCCTTGTGCCCGACGATCGTGATGCGCGATGGCACGCCCCGATTGGTCATCGGGGCTCCGGGCGGCACCCAGATTGCGATGGGTGTGTTGCAGGCGACACTGAACGTCTTCGACTTCGACATGTCGATGGATCGGGCCGTTTCGGTGCCTCGCTTCTCGTCGACCAGCGATGTGATCGATATCAGCAACCGCATTCCCGACTACACCGTCGAGCCGTTACGCGCCGACGGCTACGAGATCATCCGCGCCGCCTCGAGCTTCGGCTTCGCCGCCATCCACGGGATCCGAGTCGACGATGGGTTATTGAGCGGCGGAGCCGATCCCGGCCACGACGGGGTCGCGCTGCTCGTCTGACCCGGCGTTTCGGCGTTTGCTGAAGCAGACTGATGGGTATGAAGCTAGTCAGCGCCACGCCGTTCATCGTCAAGACGCCAAAACCCCATCTCGGTGGACACAAGTGGTTCTTCGTGAAGCTCGAGACCGACAACGGTCTGGTCGGCTGGGGCGAATGTGCGGTTCTGTGGTCGATGATGGGGATGGAAGACACCTTCGAGGCGATCGTCAACGATGCCTTCGAGCGCTACCTGCTCGATGAGACACCGATCGACCGGCAGATGCTCACCAAACGGATGTACGGCGGCATGACGGCGGAGAACCCAGGGCTGTTCACCGCCGGCGTGATCAGCGCCTTCGACGTCGCACTGTGGGACCTCACCGGTAAATTCTACGAGGCTCCGATCTACGACCTGCTCGGCGGGAAGTTCCGCGACCGGATCCGGACCTACACCTACATCTATGACCCCGATGCGCTCGAGGCAGGCGACACCGATGATTTTGCCGACCGGTGGCTGGGCGGTATCGACGGCATTGGGGAGGTGGCGAAGAAACTTGTCGATCACGGCTTCAGCGGTCTCAAGCTCGATCCGGTTGCGTTCCACGGCACCAGCACCCTTCCCTTGACCCCCTACGAGCTCTCGATGGAGCAGTACGACACCGCAGCTCGCACAATCGAGGCAATCCGCAACGCCATCGGCAACCAGGCCGACATCCTTATCGGCACCCACGGACAGACGACACCATCGTCGGCCCGGCGCCTCGCCAGACTCCTCGAGCCGTACAACCCGCTCTGGCTCGAAGAGCCTTGTCCACCCGAAAACGTCGACGAGATGGCCCGAATAGCCCAGTCGACCACGATTCCGATCGCCACCGGCGAGCGGCTCGCCTTCAACGACTTCCAACCGCTGTTTGCCGCCGGGGCGTGCCACTTTGCGCAACCCGACCTAGGCGGATGCGGCGGTATCACCGCGGCCCGCGAAATCGCGTCGATGGCCGAGGCCCACTACGTGCTGATGGCGCCCCACGTATGGGGTGGGCCGATCATCACCGCTGCGGCGCTGCAGCTCGACGCCGCCATTCCGAACTTCCTCATCCAGGAGAGCATCTACAAGTCGAACCTCTTCTTCGACGAGATCATCGAGGAACCGTTCGTGTGGGAAGACGGCGATCTGCTCGTCCCTGATCGTCCCGGCCACGGCATCAACCTGATCGAAGAGAAACTGGTCGAGCACAAGGCACGCCACGGCCTCCGGCGTCGATCCTGAGCTAATCTCCCGTCCGTTCTATACGGCGAAAGCCACACACCCAGGGGGACTCACATGCCACAGACCGTGAAGGGCGTCGTCGCCATGGAAAAGGGGGCGCCGGTCACGATCGAGAACGTCATCATCCCCGACCCGGGCCCTGGCGAGGCTGTTGTGGCCATCCAGGCGTGCGGCGTGTGCCACACCGATCTCCACTACCGCGAGGGTGGCATCAACGACGAGTTCCCCTTCCTGCTCGGTCACGAGGCCAGCGGTGTGGTCGAGTCCGTCGGTGAAGGGGTCACCGACGTTGCCCCCGGTGACTTCGTCATCCTCAACTGGCGCGCCGTGTGCGGCAACTGCCGCAGTTGCCTTAAGGGCAAGCCCCACATCTGCTTCTCGACGTTCAACGCTGAACAGAAGATGACCCTCGAAGATGGCACCGAACTGTCGCCTGCCCTTGGAATCGGAGCGTTTGCCGAAAAGACCCTTGTCGCGTCGGGTCAATGCACCAAGGTCGACCCTCAGACCCGCCCGGCTGCAGCCGGACTTCTTGGCTGTGGCGTCATGGCCGGTATCGGTGCCGCCATCAACACCGGTGGCGTGAGCCGCGGCGACAGCGTTGCCGTATTTGGTTGCGGTGGGGTAGGCGATGCCGCCATCGCCGGCAGTGCACTCGCCGGTGCATCCACGATCATTGCGGTTGACATCGACGACCAGAAACTCCAGTGGGCGAAGGGCTTCGGTGCAACCCACACAATCAACTCGGCTAACGAGGACGCAGTCGAGAAGATCCGCGAACTCACCGACGGCAACGGTGTCGACGTGGCGATCGAGGCGATCGGTCTGCCCGAGGTCTACAAGCAGTGCTTTGAGGCGCGCGACCTCGCCGGCACCGTCGTGTTGGTGGGCGTGCCCCGCCCCGACATGGAGCTAACGTTGCCGTACCTCGACGTGTTCGGTCGCGGTGGAGCGCTCAAGTCGAGTTGGTACGGCGACTGCCTTCCAAGCCGCGACTTCCCGATGCTGATCGACCTGTACCAGCAGGGCCGCCTCGACCTCGACGGGTTCGTCAGCGAGATCATCCCGCTCGACGGCGTGGAAGAGGCCTTCCACAAGATGGAGCGCGGCGACGTGCTGCGCTCCGTCGTCGAGATCTGATCGCAACGCGGAACGGCGACAACAATGACCATCGAACTCGTCACGACCGACGGCATCTTCGCACTCGACGGAGGTGAGTGGGAGGTTGAGAACAACATCTGGCTGGTCGGTGACGACTGCGAGGTGATGATCTTCGATGCCGCTCACGACCACCAACCGATTGTCGATGCGGTCAACGGCCGCAAGGTGACAGCGATCGTGCTCACCCACGGCCACAACGACCACATCAATGCAGCCGAAGCACTGCGCAACGCAGTCGACGCACCGATCCTGCTGCACCCCGACGACCGGATGCTGTGGGACGTTGTCTACCCCGACTCCGCCCCCGACGGCGATGTCGTGCCCGGCACCACACTCGTCGCAGGCGGACACGAGGTCGGCATCATTCACACCCCAGGCCACTCACCGGGTTGCTGCTGCTTCCACGATGTCGCCGCCGGTCGTGTGATCTCTGGCGACACCCTCTTCTGTGGGGGTCCAGGGGCCACTGGGCGCAGCTACAGCGACGAACCGACCATCCTTTGCTCGATTCGTGACCAGCTCCTCACCCTTCCCGGCAACACGATCGTCCATACGGGCCACGGCGACACGACGGTCATCGATGACGAACGCGGGCGAGTCATGGACCGCATCGCCGAGCTAGAAATCGGCTGACCGTCCCTCGGCAAAACGGTCGCGCCATGGCCAACGGACACTTCGCGCCGAACGCGCCGAGTCACGAGATCGCTGCGTTTCTCCGCTCGAGCGGGTACGCGATCGTCGACGACGCGGCCGATGCCGCCCTGATGGATCGACTCGCGGGCGAGGTTGCTCCCTACGTCGACGCCTCTACCCCCGGCCGCGACATCTACGACGGGCAACACACCCGACGCACCGGCGCCCTCATCGCCCGCTGTGCCGCGGCACGTGAGCTCGTGATGCACCCAGTGGTCACCGGTGTCGTTGGCGACTTCCTGAGCCACGCCACCACCCACCAGCTCCACCTCACCCAGCTGATCACCATCGAGCCCGCCGAGACGAAACAGAAGCCGCACCGCGACCAGATGGCGTTCGACCTCTTCCCGTTCACGGCCGGCTACCACGTGCAGTGCAACGCGATGTGGGCGCTCACCAACTTCACCGCCGAGAACGGCGCGACCCACCTCGCGCCGGGCACGAGCACGATGGACGACACAGCAGCCGAGCAGATCGCGGAGATCCAGGCCACGATGCGCTGCGGTTCGGTGCTGTTCTACGACGGCAAGGTGCTCCATGGTGGTGGTGCAAACACGAGCGACCGACCTCGCCAAGGGGTGAACATCACCTACGCCGTCGGCTGGGTTCGCCAGGAAGAGAACCAGTACCTCGCGTCCCCGCCGGAGATCGCTCGGAGCCTCGACGACGACCTCCTCAAGATGATGGGTTATCAGCAGGGGGCATTTGCCCTCGGCTACGTCGGGGACCGGACCGATCCGCTGGCCGCCCTGCGGGGATCGAGCGAAAAAGTAAAGACCGTCGAGAACTTCCGGGAGTCGAACGACTCGTTCGAGACCTTCGTCGACGACCTCGACCGGTGATGCACCCGAGCGAACGCCTCTACACCCGTTGGCCTGCGGTTGAGGGCTACTGCACGCCGCTCAGCGCTGCGGCCGGCAGCCCGATCGAGGTGCGGGCCGCAAGCCGAGCCGAAACGTTCTCTGTCCAAGTCGCCCGGTGGGCTCTCGAGCCCGAGGTCGTGTGGTCAACGGACGGTCTGCGCGCCGATGACCATCCGATTCCCGAGCGAGCCTGGGAGACGGGATGCGGGTGGCCGGTCACCGTCGAGATCCCAACCGATGCATCGTGGTCGTCGGGCTTCTACGAGGTCACACTACGCGCTGACGGTATCGACGGGCCGCAGGCCACGAGCCAAGCCTTCTTCGTGCTGCGACCGACAGCGCCTTGCCATCGTGCCCTCCTGGTACTCGCAACGAACACATACAACGCCTACAACCAGTGGGGCGGTCAGTGTCTTTACAGCGGCGGCAACACGATGTCGTTCGAGCGGCCGCTCGAACGCGGCTTCATCCGTCGCCCCGTCGACGAGACCGGCTTCGACGGACGGATCGCGAACATCGAGAATCCGAGCGACCCGACCCATCAGCGAATGATCGACTATCAGGAGCGTTTCGACATCCCCCTGTGGACCGGCTCGAGCAGCTTCTGGAACTGGGAACGCCGATTCATCGAGTGGGCCGAACGGGACGGCTTCTCGTTCGACATGGCCATCAACGCCGACGTTGAGAACCCAGCGACGCTCGACGGCTACGACGTAGTGCTCTCGGTCGGCCACGACGAGTACTGGTCGCGCCCGATGCGCGACACGATCGATGCCTTCGTCGACCACGGTGGCCGTTGGGCGATCTTCTCAGGGGACACCTGCTTTTGGCAGGTGCGTCTCGATGATCACCAGATGGTGGCGCACAAGGGTCGAGCCCACCTCGACGATCCGGTACGGGGCACCGACCGGCACCAGCTGCTCACGAGCTGCTGGTGTGATCCATCGATTGGTCATCCCGAAGCGACGACGACCGGGCTCACCTTCAGCCGCGGCGGCTACCACCGGATTGGCCAAGCGGTCGACGACGGCACGGGCGCCTACGAAGTTCATCGCCCTGATCATTGGGTGTTCGAGGGAACCGACCTCGGGGCTGGCGATCTCCTGGGCGCAGGCCACTTCATCGTCGGCTACGAGGTCGATGGCTGCATCCTCGACCCTGAGAGCGACCCGCCCCGGCCGACCGGTGAAGACGGCGCACCGCCATCACTGGAGATCCTCGCCACCGCACCTGCTCGGCTGATGTCGATCACCGCAATGAGGTGTGAGCCACCACCACTGCTGTGGAACGACACCCGCCCACCCGGAGAGCTTGAGTCAATGGCCCGCTTGCTGTACGGCGACCTGTCGGCTGAGAACACCGCAAAGCTCGACCTTGGCCACGCAGTCATGGGCATCTTCACTCGCGGAGATGGTGAGGTTTTCAACGCCGGCACCACCGACTGGTGCTACGGCCTCGATGCCGACCCCCAGACCCAACGGGTCACAGCCAACGTGCTTCGCCGTTTCGGCGTCTGATCAGATCCTGAACTTCAGGCCGTTCACTCGAACCCGAGTACCGATGAGCTCGGATCGGCACGCTTCGGCGGCCGACACTGCGTCGTCGAGTGCCGCGACCGCCCGTTCCCTCGAGTCGAGGTCGATGATCGCCACGATGCGCTCGCCAACGACCGTGTAGGTGGCGACACTGCCCTCGCCCGACGGATGCTCATCGAGCGCAGCGACGGTGGTCGCTGCGGTGGCGTCATCGACAAGATCACTGACCATCACGCCACTCGGCGGGGCATCGGTCGACCACAGCGCAAGCCCCGGCTTGGTCAGCAGGCCGCTCACCGCCGTAACCAAACCCATCGAGCCGGGGTCGACACGGAGGCGCTCGATCATCGCAACCGTTGCCTGAAAAACAAAATTGTTGAACGGACCGCCGGCGAACGCCATACCGCCGGTGATTGTGGCCGATGCCGCAGGATCGAGACCGAGTTCGGCCTGCTGGACGCGAACCGCGGCCGGGAAACAGGAGTAGAGCTCGACGTGCTCAACCGTCGAAAGCGGACGGCCACTATGCGACGCAGCAGCCTGCCCAAGGACGGCCATCGCCGGCCAGCGATGGAGGTCGGCGCGTCGCGAAAGGGAGAGGGAATGCGATGATTCCAGTCCGACGTGCGGGAAGACCCGGCGGTCAGGGTCGACCCCACAGCTGTCAGCCAACTCGGTGGAGGTGATCACGAACGCAGCAGCCTGATCAACCGCCCACTGGCTGTTGTGCCACTTGTTGTACGGAAAAGCGAGCATGCGGTTGGTATCGCTCGGTTCGCGAATATTTACCGCCGACATCGGGGTGGGGAATGCCGCCTTCGGGTTCGTCTGAGCCACCTCGTTGAAGCCGGCCCAGACGGCAGCAATGTCATCGCGGTGTCCATCGAGCGACCAGCCATTCGCAGCACGCCGCGCACTGTCGATCAGCGCGTATTGCTGCACGGGCATCACCGCCCGGATCTCGACTTCGGGTCGCGCAACGATCTCCCCCTTGGGGACCACGAGTTCATCGGGCTCGGCGTGCGGTTGGGGCCGATCGAGCGTTGCGTCGGCACGTCGCGCCAGATCGTCGCGCCGCTTCGTCTCGGCCCCGGCCACCACGACCGCTCGGGCCTCACCACTTCGGACCGCCTCGATCGCTCGTGAAAGAAGTGTTTGCTGCGGAATGCCCACTTGATAGGTGACCGCACGGGCGTCGGGCCTGCCAATTGCGGCTGCGATGCGCTGGGCGCCGTCGGCCAGCATCGACAGTCCCTGGGTCACCAACACCAGATCGACCATCTCCGAAGGCGTGGTGCCCGCACCAGCGTTGGCGATCGCACCGATGGCCGCATCGACGAGGAGTTCCTCACAGCCGACCCCGTCGCCTGGGCCTTCCGGCCACTGCTCTGCAGTCGCAGCGCCGACAAGGACAGGAATGTTCACGACGGGCGGTCGATTGTGAACAGATCTGTCGCGTTCGAGTACCAGGTGCCCACGTGCCGACCAACTGCCTTCAGCTCGTCTTGCAGCACGCGCGTGCCGTCAAGCACTCGATCGGCGACATGCATGACGATGATCTCGCCGATTACGAGGCCATTGCCGCCGTCGGGGTTGCCGACATGAACAATGTCGGTCACCCGGCACTCCATAGTGGCGGTCGCCTCACCGACCCGCATGGGCCGAATCTCCGATGACGGCACCTTCGTCAGGCTTGCGTGCTCGAACTCGTCCTCATCGGCCGGTAGGGACGCCGCGGTCTCATTCATCGCCTCGACCGTCTCGGCAGTGACGATGTTGATCGTGAACTCGGGCACGTCACAGACGTTGTCGAGGCTGTCCTTGCGAATGCCGGCACCGCCGCCTGGCGAGAACGCCGCATGGATTGGATCGCTGCCGACCAGGTTGAAGAACGAGTAGGGCGCAAGATTGTCGACCCCGTCGGCGGACTGGGTACCGATCCACCCAATCGGCCGAGGCACCACCAAGCCGGATGCGAGCTTGTAGGGCTCAACAGGTTGGAGGTCGGCAACGCGGAACGTGGTGTGAGGTTCAACCATTGGGCGATCTTCGCATGCCTGAGCCTTGGGCTCGCAGCCCAGCACCGACAACAGTCTCAGCGCCGAATCAGGTTCTTGACCACGGTGACCGCGGTCTTCGCCACCGATGGGGTGACCGCTCCGGCGATGCGATCAGGCCGGACGGCGTAGGGCCAGTCAGCGTTGCGTTGCGGAACCCGCTCCGCTCTCGTCTCCGCGAGCAATGTTTTCATGGCGTCGAAGGTGGCCGCCGCATCATCAGATCCGGCCAGGTTGACGGCTTCGATCGGGTCATCGTCGAGGTCGTAGAGCTCCCACTGATCGGGGATCGGCTCGGTCCGGTGCGACGCTCCACCAGGACCGCGTGCCGACAAGTGCCGGACGTAGGGATCGCTCCACGTCGCTGGGTCATCGAACGTCCGCACGATCTTGCAGAGTGTGCCGTCGTGCTCGGCTACGCAGGCCTCGACATTGGTCGCAGCATGGGCCGGGATCCGGATCTGCATCGGGTAGGCCGGCTCGAGGTTGCCCTGCGCTCGGGCCGCCGCGCTTGCAGAGCCCTCCCCCAGCAAGATGTTGTCGCGGGTCATCAAATAGACGGGCGCAGCAGCGACATCGTCGCCGTCGCTAACCACACCGCTGAGGTCACGCCCCGGCAGCGGATGGACCTCCGAGTGCGTGTCGCGGAGCTTGGCCTCGGTATGGGCAACGTCGATTCCGGCAAGGCCAAGCATCGTCGGCAACAAATCGATGTGGCTGGTCGGTGTCGACACCGAACGTGCCTCCGTGGCAGAGGCACCGATGCCGGCGACGGTGAACGGTACTCGGACCGCCTCGTCATAGAGCTGGTACCACTTCTGGTGAAGCCCGCCGTGCGAGCCGAGCATGTCCCCGTGATCGGCACTGAAAACGAGTAGCGCGTTGTTGGCGTTGTCGGTGACCGCTTGCCGCACCCGATCGATCGGGCCATCGACGTCGTGATGGAAGCGGTAGTACAGCTCTCGGTACTCGTCGCGGTTGTCCGTGTAGGTCTTCTCGACGGCACGGCCGAAGGCGTAACCCGAGTAGTACGCATCGCGGTAGGCGCTGTGCAGCGCTGGCTTGGTTGCGAGGTCCTCGTCGTCGGTCGGCGACGGCGGGATGGCGGGCGGGGGCGCGACCGAGGGCGGGAAAGGCTTCCCGCCGCGAAGGAAGAGCGGTGCCAAAACGATGTCGTGCGGGTTGACGAAGCAGCAGATGAGGAGGAACGGCCTCTGTGCATCAGTATCACCAGCCGCGCGACGGCGATAGCGATCCTCGAGCCACGTGACCACGCGGTCTGCGATCAGCGGATCGCGGATGTAGCCCGAGTTGGCGACGGCGCCACCATGGGGCTCGGGGCCCACCCAGCCCGAGAAACCGAAAGGCTCGAGCGGATCGGCATCGAGGTACGCCTGCACGTTGTCAGCGAGGACGCGTCCGCCACTCGTGTTGGTCGGCAGCGGCCGGCCGTTGCGCATGAGGTCGGCGTGGGTGACGTGCCACTTGCCGTCGTAGTGCGTGTCGTAGCCGGCGGCTCGGAACCAGTTGCCCACGGTGGGCACCTCGCCCTCGCGTAACCAACGCATCTGGACATCGGCGGCGCCCTTTCCGAGTCCGTCAGTTTGGGTCACCCCATGCAGATCGGGGTACTGGCCGGTCAGCAGCGACGGTCGGCTCGGCACGCACGCTGTCGCTGCCACGTAGTGGCGGCCAAAATCCACGCCGTGGTCGGTGAACCACTTGCGGCCAGGAAGGTTGGTGCTGCGCCATGCCGTGATCTCATCGTTTTCGTAGCTGGGCGCGGCCCGTTCCTCGTCGGTGAGGATCATGATCAGATCTGGTTGACTCACGTTGTCTCTCTCACCGCAGCGATCAGGTCTGCCACCAGCGACTCGTTGACCTTGCCAATGCGCCGGGCGATCACAGTGGCGGCGACTTTCATCGGTGGCTTCGGGCCAGGTTCAACAATGCAGGTCAGCGTGATCGACGTGCCGACACTGGACGGACGCAACTCCCAGCGGTTCTCGACCCGGCTCACGACTGGCGGCAAGCCCACAATCTCGTACGCCATCGCCGTGGGCGGGTTCCAGTCGATGACGTTCTCGATGATCACCCCGGCGCTGGTCGCGACCCGACGACTTGCGCTCATACCCGCAGGAGCCGCAGTCAGCGCGCTCGAGTGATCGATCGAAGAGCTCCAGTCGGCGATCGCGAAGTAGTTGCTGAGCACCGCCCAGGCGCCGTCGAGCGAGATTGCGGCGTCGATGGACGTGGTGACCGGCTCGGCCACCTCAGCGGTGACCCGGCGCCATGTAGAACCAGACCGGGAAGGGGCCCTCGGCGTCCTTGATGGCAGTTCGAGCAGCCATAACGACCTTGCCCGTCTCGGTCTCCTCATAGAACCAGGCCTCGGCGGCCCGTCCAGCTGGAGGTGGGCCGTCGACGAGTTGCATCGCCGCTTCCTCGAAGTACGAGCGGATGTCGTGGATCAGCGAGATGGTGTTTCCACCGGGAATGCCGGCCTCGTTCCACGGGGTGCCGTCGGCAATCGACTGCAGCACCTCGATAGCGTGCTCAATGTCGTCGGGACCGATCGAGCGGCCGACGTCAGTCGCGCTGTGTCGGGCTTCGACCGACCGTCCGTAGGCGTTTCGCAGACCGCGGATCTCCTGGGCGGCAGCCGACGCGTTGGCGTCGTAGGCCGGCGGAATCGAACAGCTGAGAGGCGTCTCGTCGGACTCGATGACCACGGGATGGTGAACGAGAACCGGACCGGACTCCTCATCGAGCAGGGCAAACGCTCGGCGAAGCACATCATGCTGAAACTCGGTGTCCTGAGGCTTACCAAGCGGTCGGCCAAGCGGGAAGTCCCCCCATAGCGCGCGGGGCGGCTCCATGCGTTCGGCCACCGACAGTGTGGAGGCCAAGGTGACGGTGGCGATGCCAGCCTTCTCGATGACATGGGCGAGCGCACACACGGTGCGCGTGCAAAGCGGTCAAACGGGGGTGAGGATCACCACGTCGACACCATCGGCCTTCAGTTCGGCAGCCGCCGCCGGTCCGGAGTCGTGAATGATCGTGGCCACGTCGTCGGGCTGGTTGCCGGCGAAGGCAACGTGTCGGGGGGCCACCGAACCGATAGCGCCCTCGGCGGCCAACTCCTCAAGACGGTCGATCGGGAACACGACGTTGAGGTCGAGCGCGAAGCCTGTGCGGTCGAAGTTTGGGCTCCAGTGCCCGAGCACCAGGTCGCGGGCCTCGCGGGCGATCAAGCGGAAGCCAGTGTCGCCTTGTGAAAAGCGCTCGTCGGCCGTGGTGTGGATTGCGGCCGACGTCACAATCGCGACCTTCGACGCAGAGAGCGGCTTCGGCGTGACCCACGCAGGATCGTCGAACGTGGGGGCGGGGAAGTTGTCCCCGAGGGCTCTCATCGCAACGTCACCGGACATACGGGCACAATAACGACTCGTCGGGTTGGCCAATGAATCGTCACGTCACCCTCGTGACCGCCGCTGGCGCTGTCGTCACCGAAGCCCTGGTCGGCGCCGACACGATCAACCAGATCCGAAAGCTCGTTCAGAGCTGGCTCGAACCACGAGCCTCAATGTCGGCGCGGCGAGCGACGAACGATGCACGGTCAAAGCCACCTCGATCCATCCACGACCGGTTGACCTCGCGTTCGACCGTGTAGGCCTCGCCGGGCGCAACCGAGCTGGTTGCCCAGTACAAGCGTTTCATCGCAGCGATCGTTCCCGAGTCGATGCCGACGACATCAGCGGCGACGGCCTGGGCTCGGCCAACCAAACTGCCGTGGGGGACAACCTCGTTGACGAGGCCCCATTCGAGGGCCTGGTCGGCAGCGACGTAGTTGCCGGTGAAGCTCATTTGGCGAGCCCGTCGAACACCGATCGAGCGGGGGAGCTCGACGGTGAGACCCCATCCAGGCAGGATCCCGACCCGGGCGTGGGTGTCGGCAAACGAGGCTCGCTCGGAAGCGATCAGAAAGTCGCACATCAGCGCCAGCTCGAGACCACCGGTGACCGCCGGACCGTTGATCGCACCGATGACAGGAGTGCCAAGGTCAGCCGGGATGGGCAAGCCTGCTCCCCCGCCGCCTCCCGATCCTGATGCAACCTCCGAGAGATCAAGCCCAGCACAGAATGCTGGATCAACACCCGTGAGCACTATGGCACCGACGTCAGCGCTGGCGTCGAGCGAAGCAATCGTTTCGCGCAACCCGCCGATCAGAAGAGCGCTCAGCGCGTTACGGACTTGGGGGCGATTGAGCCACACCGTGGCGACCGACCCATCGATGTCGACGTGGAGAACATCATGCATAGCGGTGGGTTTATCATCCCGCCATGCCCAACAACATCGGCCAGTTCATCACCAAGCGCGCCAATCTGAACCCCCGAACCGAGGCGATCGTCGATGTCACGGGCGGCACGCGGCTGACCTATCCGGAGCTCAATGCCCGCTGCAACAAGGTCGCAAATGCCTTGCGCGATGGAGGCCTCAAGGCGGGCGATCGAGTCGCCACCTTGCTGATGAACGGGCCCGAGTTCATCGAGACATTCTTCGGAGGCGCCAAGGTCGGCGCCGTTACCGTTGCGCTCAACTGGCGGCTTGTCGCCGACGAACTCTCGTTCATCCTCAACGACTCAGGCTCATCGGTCCTCGTGTTCGGCACTGCGTTCAACGAGGTCGCCACCGAACTCCATGAGCGAGGCGCCGGTGGCACGCAGGTCGCCCGATGGATCCATCTCGGCGACGCAACCGACCGTCCAGCCTTCGCCGAGAGCTACGACGACCTGCTGACCAGTTCCTCGGAGCGCGAGCCAGAGGTCACCGCAGGCGACGACGACCTCCTCTTCATCATGTACACCTCGGGCACAACCGGATTACCCAAGGGCGTGATGCACTCACACAACACAGCGATGTGGTCGGCCATCACTGCCAACGCCACCGCCGATACCCGTTATAACGACACGTATCTGATCTGCCTCCCGCTGTTCCACGTGGGGGCCTTGAACCCACTGTTGAGCATCATGAACCTCGGTGGAACAGGCGTCATCATGAGCGAGTTTGATCCGGTCAGGATCTGGGAGCTCTTCGATGAGGAGGCAGTCACGGTAACCCTCGCCGTCCCGGCAATGCTGCAGTTCATGCTGCTCACCTACGACGCCGAGAAGCACTCGCACGAGTCGTTGCGCTGGGTCATGAGCGGCGCAGCGCCGGTGCCAGAGACGCTCATCAAAACCTACGAGTCGATGGGTATTGAGATCCACCAGGTGTACGGGCTGACCGAGAGCGGAGGGCCCGGCTGCCTCATCTCACCGCAGGATGCGCTCGAGCGGGTTGGCTCCACTGGCAAGGCGTTCTTCTACGGCGACGTCCGGATCGTCAACGAAGCAGGCGACGACGTGCAACCGCACGAGCCCGGCGAAGTCCTTCTGGAGGGGCCGCAGATGATGCTCGGCTACTGGAACCGACCTGACGCGACAGCAGAAACCCTCGTCGATGGTTGGCTCAAGACCGGCGATGTCGCAATCTTCGATGAGGACGGATTCGTCTATATCCAGGACCGCGTGAAGGACATGATCATCTCCGGCGGCGAGAACGTGTACCCCGCCGAAATCGAGAATGTGATCCTCGCCATGGAGGGCATAACCGAAGTGGCTGTGATCGGAATGCCGTCGAAGAAGTGGGGCGAGTCGCCGCTTGCGGTCGTGGTGCGAGCCGACGAGTCCATCACCGCCGACGCCGTCCTTGCGTGGACCGACGGCAAGCTCGCCCGCTTCAAGCAGCCGAAGGCGGTGGAGTTCATCGACGCGATCCCCCGTAACCCGACCGGAAAGATCCTCAAACGAGTACTGCGCGACCAATTCGAAGGCGCGGGCAGCTAGCCAGTGCGCGTTCTCGTCGTCGGCGGCACCGGACCGACCGGCCCAGCGATCGTCGCCGGGCTGGAAGGGCGCGGTCACGAGGTCGTCATCTGCCACACCGGTACCCACGAGCTGCCCGAGGTCGAGCACCTTCGCCACATCCACACCGACGTCCGCAACGAAGCGTCCCTGACCGCAACCATCGGCGCCGAGACTTGGGACGTCGCCGTGGTCACCTACGGCCGGCTCCGCACGATTGCTTCAGTGCTTGCGGGGCGCGTCGGTCACTTCATCTCCGTCGGTGGCGGTCCGGCCTACCGGGGCTACTTCGATCCCTGGCGTCACACCCCGCCTGGGCTTCCCGTACCGATTGGCGAAGACGCGCCGACCGCAGACGAGAACGACGACGGGAAGTCGTATCGCATCGCTGCAACCGAGCAGCAGCTCTTCGAACGCCAGCCCGAAGCGACCCACTTCCGCTACCCCTGGGTATACGGACCTCGCCAACTCGCGCCCCGCGAATGGTCGACCGTGCGGCGGATCCTCGACCGACGACCGCACATCGTGTTGCCCGATGGGGGCGCCCTGCTCAACGGGTTTGGCTACGTCGACAATCTCGCCCACGCAATCCTGCTTGCAGTCGACCAGCCCGACGCCGCAAAGGGTGAGCTGTTCAACGCAGCCGACGACGAGTGCCTCACCATCCGCCAGGCGGTTGAGATCTGCGCAGCGGAACTCGATCACGAGTGGGAGCTCGTCTCGATGCCCGCTGATCTTGCTCGGCCGGGCTGGCCGCTGCTCGCCGGGCCAACGTCACACCACCGCGTGTACGACACGTCAAAGCTGCGAACCCTGCTCGGCTATCGCGATGTTGTTCCAGCGCGTGACGCAGTTGCCCGCACAGCCCGATGGCTTGCAGAGAATCCACCCGAGTACGGCGGTCAGGCCGAGCGAATCATCGAGGACCCGTTCGACTACGTGAACGAGGACCGCTTGATCGCCTGGTGGAAGGCTGCCACCGCCAAGCCGCCCTCAATCGACTGGGCGTTTCCTCCCGGTTACGGCCTTGCCTATGCCGGCCCCGGCACGAGCTACACCCGCCCCGACACCCGGATCTAGTCGACGCGTGAGCTCAGGAAGGCTCCGGCGAGAACGACGACCGTGCCGATAAGCGCCCACATCGTCACGGTCTCGTCGCGCAAGACCATCCCGAGCACAATCGACACGATCGGGATGATGTAGGTCACGAGCGACATCCGTACGGCACCGACCCGCCCGGTGAGGGTGGCGGCGATCGCGAAGGCAATGCCGGTCCCACCGATACCGACCGCGGCACAGGCCGCGAGCGCTGTCCAACCAAACGACGACGCGGCACCGTCGATGATCCCTAAGGGCAGGCATAGAACGCACGCGACACCTAACGCCCGGAACACGACAGCAACCGAGCCGTACTCTCGTTGCAGCGGACCGGCGATGCTCACAGCCACGCCGTAGGACGTCACGGCAGCAATAACCAGCACAACGCCGGCCGCGTTCGTGCCAGCCGTGGAAGCTTCCGGTACCCCGATGATCACAATGCCAGCGATGCCAACCGCCACCCCGGCGAGGCGCCGTGGGCCGGTCGGAATGCCGAAGCCAAGCCAGGCGATGAGTACAGCGGCGATCGGCATGGCGCTGTTGAGCATCCCGGTCATCGATGAGTCGATCCACTGCTGCGCAATCGGGAACAGCGTCAGCGGAAGTGCCATCCAGGTGAATCCGAGCAGTCCGATACGCGGCCAGGCCACCCGCGGGATGGGCTGGCGGGCCGCGGGGACCAAGGCGAGGGTCGCGAAGCCGAGCACAACCCGAAGCAGGGTGACCAGCCCCGGCTCGAAGTCGTCCAGCGCGATCGCCATGAAGAGGAACGACGCGCCCCAGATCAACGAAACCGTGAGGAGGAACGACCAATCGGTCGGCGCCATCGGCTTGTCCTCGGCGCGGAGTTCACTCGGTGCGGCCGTCATCGGGGCCGACGCTACCGGTGTTCCCCGGCGAGGCCTTCGGTAGTCGCCGTGCAGCAACTACTCCCCTGCTGGCTGAGGTCCAACGCGACGACCCAGCGCTATCGCCCCGCCAGCCGCCTCCCCGCAGCCTGGACGGGTGAGCGAGGCCCGAAGTTCGTCACACACCAAGCGTGTGTCACAACCCGGCAGGTGGTCGTTCACCAAACCCATGGCCTGCATGAAGGCGTAGACCGTGGTCGGTCCCACAAAGCTCCATCCCCGCTTCTTCAGATCTTTGGCGATCAGGGTCGAGGTGGGGGTTGTGGCCGGCACGACGAAACCCTGGCTTCGATCCACCTCGTCATCGCTTGGTTCCCAGCCCCAGAAGTAGGCGGCGAGGGACCCCTCGGACTCGACCATTTCGACCGCGCGGGCTGCGTTGTTGATCGTGGAGCGGATCTTGCCTTGATGGCGGACGATGCCGGCATTACCGATCAGGCGGGTGACATCGTCCTCGCCGTAGTCGGCGACGACGCCGAACTCGAAGTGGTCGAACGCAGCGCGGAAGTTCTCGCGTTTACGCAGGATCGTGATCCAGGCCAGCCCCGACTGGAACCCTTCGAGGCAGATCTTCTCGAACAGCCCAACGTCGTCGACCACTGGGCGGCCCCACTCATGGTCGTGGTACTCGATGTAGTCGGGCGCCGTGCCCGACCACCAACAGCGGGCGACACCGTCGTCGCCGACCATCGGCTCGGAGATCGTCACAACCGGACGCCGAGCACCAACGCCCCAAGAGCCGCGAGAAGCCCAATACCACCAGTCACGCCCCGGACCGCCGGTGACGAGGTTCGGGTGTGGACAAATGCTGCACTACCGGAGGCGAGCACCAGCACGATCTTGATGCCAAGCGTGACCTGATACTCGGTGGTCGTGTTGCTCGGAACGTCGAGCAGGTTCCAGATGCCGGTCACCACGGCAAGGCCAAAGAACGGCCAGGAGATCTGGCCGAAGCGCTGGGCAGCTCGCTTGGGTGCATCACCACCGATGTCACGCAAAATGGGGACGAGGGCGGCAAGCACCAACTGGCCGCCGACCCAGACGCAGACTGCCAAAATGTGCAGCGAGATGCGGACCGTGTCGAGGACGGGCAGCATCAGCTGATCCGTTCGGCGAGCGCCAGGCCGTTGTTTCGCATGATCAGTTCGATCTCTGCAGAACTAAAGCCGTTGAGATCGTCGGCGAACCCAACCGGGTCAGCGAGACCTTCGGCGTGGGGCCAGTCGGAACCAAACAAGATGTGTTCGGCGCCGACCTTGGCTTTGAGGTCGTGGAGGTCGTCCTCGTAGTAGGGCGACACCCATACCTGACGAGCGAAGACTTCGATCGGATCCTCGGCAAACGCGTGCTTCTGCTGCTTATACACCTTCTCGAACTTCTTCAGCAGTGGCTGCACCCACTCAGAACCAGTCTCGATCGTGCAAACCCGTAGGTTCCGGTACGTGCTGAGCACACCCTCGGCAATCAGCGATGCGAGCGCGTCGCTGATCGGCGAGTGCGTGAGCAACGTCTTGAACGGATTCTGTCGGAACGCCTCGAACTCGGCGTTGACACCCCAGTAGTCGGCCAGGAATGCATAGCCCGAGTCGCCGCTGTGCATCGCAAGCGTGATGCCGTGGTCGTTCATCTTCTGCCAGAACGGGGCAAACATCGGATCGCCGAGCGATCGGCGGCGGCCGTCGCGGCCGAGGACCGACGACGGGCGCATGTTCACTACCCGCACGTCGCGCTCGATCATCCAGTCGAGCTGGTCGAGCGCCACGTCGACATCAGCGAGGGTGATGTAGCCCGCTGTGATAAGGCGGTTCTGGTAGGCGAAGCCCCAGTCGTCGTCGAGCCATTTGTTGAATCCGTCGAAGGCAGCCAGGGTCGCATCGACGTCACCTTCGAGGGCCGACTCCATGCCCACGCCGAGCGTCGGGAACATGAAGCACGCCTCCAGGCCCTGCTCGTCCATGATGGCGATGCGGGCGTCTCGATCGCGATACTCGTCGGGGATCGGCACCAGTTCGCCGAACGCTTCACGTATGTCGAACCTGGCAACCTTGCCGCGAAAGTAATCGTCGAGACAGCCAGGCCGGGCGACCGGATCGAATGTCGGATTCGGGATGAAGCGGTTGACACGGCCGCCCACCAGGAGCCGCTGGCGGCCGTCGATCTGAGCCCATTGCATGCAACGCTTGTGCATCCGGGGGTCGACGTGACGGATGAACGCATCCTCCGCCTCGTAGTAATGATTATCGGCGTCGAACGCCTTGAACGGAAGGCTCATGGCTTCAGAGTAGAAGCGGTATGCATAGGGCCCCGCATCGCGATCCGGTCGGCATCGAAGTGCCCGGTCTCGTTGAGCGACAGCAGCACGGATCGGTGCTCTTCGACCCGGACGCGAGTGATCGACGCGAACTCGACCTTCACATGAAAGCTCGGTGCAGCGTCGCCAAGAACGGCACGGATAATTTCGCGAATAGTGCCCCCATGGCACGACACGACGACCTTGTGACCGGGCCGACCGGCCACAAACTCGTGCCACGCAGTGTGCACCCGTTTGGTGAAAACCTCGGGCGGGTCATACCCAATGTCGTCGTAGCGCTGCTCCGCGAGGCCCTCGAGCAGGTCTTGGGCGTGGGTTGCCCAGATGTCGGTGGGCACGTAGACCGACGAGTTTCGATCGATCTCGTCGAATGCAGAAACGATGCCGATTTCCATGCCGAGGGCATCGGCGAGTGGCCGAACTGTGTCGATCGCTCGGGCTTTTGGACTGGCGATGATGGCGTCGATGTCTTCATGGGCCAGCCACGACGAGACCCGCTCAGCCTGCCAGTCTCCATGCTCGTCGAGGGTCGGGTCGGCAATCGTACCGTCGACGCGACGGTCGATCACGGGCCGGCCGTGGCGGACGATGATGACCTCCACGTCAGCCGTCCGGGTAGATCACTCGTATGGCGGCGACAGCAAGCCCTGCGCCAACCAGCTGCATCACCACAAATATCGGTGCACTTGCGGGATCGATGCCAGCGAATGTGTTGGAGAGCGTTCGGGTCACCGACACTGCGGGGTTGGCAAACGAGGTCGACGATGTAAACCAGTACGCGCCGCCGATATAGGCCGCAACCGCCCCCGCTGCGAGCTGGTCGCGGCCCGAGCGAACGAGCGCGAAAATGAGGAAAACCAACCCGAAGGTAGCGACGATCTCACCGATGAACTGACCTGAGCCTTCACGGACCTTTTCGCTGATGTTGATCGCGTCGAGCTCGAACATCAGGTTCGCGATCATCGCCCCGATGGCGCCACCCGCGACCTGGGCGGCGACGTACGGAGCCACGTCGGCCCACGGCCGGCGTCCCAACGCTGCGTCAGCGAGGGTCACCGCCGGATTGAAATGGGCGCCGCTCACGGGACCGAACATCACGATGATGGCGTAGAGCACGCCGACCGTCGCACCCGCGTTCGCCAAAAGTTGCAGGCCGACATCGTCGGTCAGCCGCTCGGCCATGATCCCGGAACCGATAACACCAATCAGCAGGAAAAGCGTGCCGATGAACTCTGCGAGCAGGCGTCGAGGCATACCGATCACGGCCGCGGTTCTAGCACCGCTCGAGGGCCGGGGCTTGGGCCCGGCCGTCGGTTTCCGCCGACCGGGCCCCAGTTTCCCTGGAGGGGGATCGGAGGCACTTGGGCCTCCGAGTTGGTGTTGCATGGCCCTGCATCCACGTAACACCAAACCCACCGTGATGTTAGCCGACCGAACCCCGGCCTGTCAGATCGAGGCGTAAACAAACCGACACATAACCGAAAAGTTGCAGGACTCACCGTGTTCGATCCCGTCATGGGGCAGCGGTTCAGAATGTGGTGACTCCCCAGTCATAGGTGCGTTTTCGGCCACATTGTGTTCCTGAGAAGGCTTCTTCCACATTTCGGTACTGCGACAGGGCCGTGAGGAACGAGACCGTGGGCGTAATGGCGTGCAACTCACCCCGATCGAGCCGATCGAGCGTGTCGCTGGGGCGCTCCCACCAGACATCGACGAGCTCCGGATCGCACACCGCCGCCTCGCCGCCTGGATGCCGGGCCAAAAAGAAGCGAGTGTCATAGCGGCGCGGGGCGTCCTCGGGCGTAACCCAGTGACCGACGGCGGCGAAGCAGGCGCCGTCGATGACCGCCTCGACATCGGGCCACAGACCGACCTCTTCGCGACTCTCGCGGACGGCGGCGTGGAGGTAACCGGCGGCGTCGGCCGCGGAGAGTCCCGGTGCGGCCGCGCCTGGGAGACGCGACGGACCGACGGCGAAATCCGCGGCGTCGACTGCGCCGCCGGGATAGACGATCATGTCGCCGACGAACGCGCCGGGGCGCCGTTTCCCGATCAGGACGTGCAGGTCGGGGCGATCATCAATGATGACCATCGACGCAGCAGCGAGCGCCGGGATCGGGGCGGTCATGTATCGAAGTACTCGCCGGCGTTCACGATGATGCGCTGACCGGTCACCATCCGACTCCGCTCGGACAAGAAAAAAATCACCGATTCAGCAACGTCGTCATCAGTTGGCATCTCCCGCAACGCCATGCCCGACTCGATCTCGGCTTTGACGTCGGCCGGTTCAACACCACGCTCCCCCGCCTGCCACTGGCAGTAGAACTCGACATTTGGGCCCCACATCCATGTGGGCACAACCGTGTTAACCCGGATCTTGTCAGGACCGAGGTCGTTGGCAAGGTCGCGGGCGACGGCAACAAGCGCTGCCTTCGACGGACCGTACGGGCCTTGGGGGACGGGGTTTGGCTTGTGCGCCGACTGCGATCCGATGAGCACGACCGAACCACCGCCGTTCGCCCTCAGTGCAGGCACACAACCCCGCACGAGGTTGGTCGTACCGAACACGTTGACCTCGAGCACGTTGCGAAAAGTCTCGGGGTCAGTCTCGAGCAACGTGCCCATGATGGCGTCGTACGCGGCAACGTTCGCAACGCCATCGAGCCCGCCGAACTTCGCTACGCCAGCATCAACGGCGGTCGTCACGGCGTCGAGATCCATGATGTCAGCACCAGCCGCAAGCGTGCGCTCCCCCGATGGGTCAAGCGCGGCCATGGCGGCTTTGAGCCGTTCGACGTTGCGGGCAGTGGCGATGACGTTGGCTCCGTCGCGCAACGCAGCGGCTACACATGCGGTACCAAGCCCGGGACCGACCCCGGAGATGAGAACTGTCTTGCCGTCGAGGACCATTGGGTCAGCCTCGCGGATCAGCCCGGGTTGAACCAGTCGACGGGCACCGACTCGTCGGCGCAGTCGGTGGCAGGCGTATCGCCGTCGCCTTCGACAAACTCGACGACGATTCGCTGGATGCAGTCATTGCCGATCCAAATGCCGTGACTGCGGCCACCCTGGGTGACCACGCTGCTGTTCAGCAGCAATTCAGCCACGGCCTCCGCGTACGCCGGAGGCGTGATCGGATCGAACGTCCCCGAGAGCAGCACAACCGGGAGATCCGACGAGATTGGGGCAGGGGCTGAATGTGGTGTGACCGGCCAAGCTGCGCATGATTCGACCAATGAGGTCGTGACGATTGCCCCGGAGAACCCGCCGATGGTCGTGTCGACGCCGGTGGCGCGATCGACCCGCTCTGCACACTGCACGGCGAAGTACGAACCTTCGTCGTTGGCACCGTAAGCGGACGCGAGCGTCCGGCTCCCGGTGGCGGCGAGCCACTGCGCGGCGTCGGCGTCGCCCGCTTCGATGGCCGCTACTGCGGCGGGAAGTCCTGCGATATGACGCTCGCTGTAGAGCAGGAGGAACGTGAGCTCGGCGAACCGTTGACCATCAAGCTTTACGGTGAAGTCGAACCCGAAGCCGTTGTCACCTCGGGCCAAGGGGACCGCCACGGGTTGGGCGTCGAGTTGGTCGACCGTGCGATCGAGCAATGCCGCGAAGTCGTCGGTCGAGGCCGAGCATTCGCTGCTGGCGGCGCATGCGTCGGCGATGGCATCGATCGACGACTGCGCTGACGCGGCAACGGCACGATCGAGATCGAGCGAGATGGGATAGACCCCATCGAGCACGACACCAGCGAGCCCGGGCCGTGGCTCACGGAGCAGTTCCATTGCGATCGTCGTGCCGTAGGAGACACCGTACGCGTACCACTCATCGACGTGGCCAAGGCCGACCATCACGGTCGCGACATCATCGGCATGCAGGGCCGAGTCGGCATAGTTCAGCAAGGTCTCGTCGGCGAGGCGATCTGCGCACGCGGTGAGTGCGGCTTGACCCGCCTTGTCGACATCGGGAAAGTCGAGCGAGAGGAGTTGGGGAATGACGCTGTCGTACTCGGGGCAGTCAAGGTCGACACTCGTGAATCCCGTGCCCCGCTGGTCGATGAATACTTGGGTGTACGACTGACGGGGCAACCATGCGGCGAGATCGGTGCTCGCGCCACCCGGGCCACCCTGGAGGACGGCCATCGCACCGGTTTCTGCATCGGTTCCGGCCAGCGTTGCGATCGAGATCTCGGTCGTGCCTGCCTCTGCATCGTCGGGATCGAGCAGGAGTGCAACGATCCCGCACGCCAGGCCGTCGCGAGCGACGCGGTCAGGACAGTCGACCTGCTCGAAGAGCGGTTCGAGGAGCCATGACACGCTGCTGGGCGCGCCCGTTCCTCCGGAGGTGGTCGTCGTACGCAACGGCGCGGCCGACTCGCCGCCGCCGCAGGCCGGCGCGAGTACTGCCAGGATGAGCCCGGCCGCCAGCGCTCGGCGCTGGATCACCAGAGCTGGTCGGTGTAGGTATCGGTGCCGACGATGGTGGGAAGGAACGGAGCGGCGAATCGGACGCTGCCCTTGCCCGTGTCGGCGAGACCATCGGCGTAGGCATGGAAGCGATCCCACACCTCCTCGGGATCCGCCTCGAGGAAGAACATCTGCAAGCGCCGCTCCGGTGGGCCCGGTGGCATGCCGAGATCCATCGGCGCGTTTGCGGTGCCTTCGCCCATCGTGATGTAACGCCACGACACCATGCTGGCTACCGGCGAGTCGTTCATGAGCGCGGGCAATGCCTCGGACTCCAGGTGTGACCCCAGTTCGTCATCAGACACGCCGTCGGCTGGGTCGACAGCAACGATGGCCAAGCTGGCGTAGTTGGCGTCGAACGCAAGCTCGATGGGGACTGGATCATCGTCGCGGTAGTGATGCTCGGGCTTGTTGACGAGCACCGTGTGGGCGTGCTGTCGCTCCATGAAACCGCGGTTGTTCATGTAGAGCTCGACGACCTGCTCACCCGCCCAGCCGAAGTGCTCGTCGTGCTTGCCGTCGAGCACCCAGTAGGTGGCGAGGTACGAACCCTTGTCGATCGGTGAGGCCACCGCATCGGCGTCCGTCGGGAACCGGAGATCCTTCATCGCTCGCGTGGCGACCCATCGCTTTCCGGCGAACAGCCACGGACCGATCATGCAGCCCGCGTAGAAGTGATCTCGCTCGTACCAGCGGTTGTACTCGACCTCATGGCCCTTGTTGGGGTCGACCAGAGTAAAGAGTGCCGAGCCAGCGACGATCGGGTAGTCGTTCACGAGCGGTGCATCAGGAGTCGAAGACGGTGCGGCCGATCCACTCAGCAATCAGCGCGGGCTTGTCTTCACCCTCGATCTCGATAGTGAAGGACCGAGTCGAGTTAATGGCAGTGCCCTTGAGTTCGACATTGCTGGTAACTGCCTTGGCCCGAATGCGCTTGCCGGAGAGCACGGGGTTCACGAAGCGAACCTTGTCAAAGCCGTAGTTGATGCCCATCTGGACGCCTTCGAGCTTTGGGCCGTCGTTCGGAACGGTGCTCGACAGGTGGACGAGCATCGAGAGGGTGAGAAAGCCGTGCGCAATGGTGCCGCCGAAGACCGGCGTCGCGCGCTCAGGATCGAGGTGGATGAACTGGTGGTCGAGGGTGCAGTCGGCGAACTGATTGATCTGGTCCTGCGTGACCTCGAACCACTCGCCGATCGCTTCGTCCTGGCCCACGCGGGCGCTCAGGGCTTCGTGGGCGGCTGCGGCGTTGCTCATGTCGGTACTCCCTCGGTCGATGATCTCGAGAGACTAGGTGACTACGGCGCCGAGGCGCGAAGCGCGTTGGTGAGCATCTCGACCGATGGATTGGTCGCTGCGCCCGTGCGGGTCGCGAACACAAGCCGCCGCTCGGCGATGATCTTGCCTGGTCCAAGATCGCCGGCTTGCACAACCGGCAGGGCCGTCGCCCCGACGCCGAGCGAAACCATCGTGCGCAGGACTTCGGGTTGATTCGATTCGGCGACGATGTCGAGTGGTGCGCCGAGCTCGATGAGTGCCGCCTCAATCACTGACCGCGTGTGCGAGCCGACAGCGAACAGGACCCACGGGCCCCAGTGGGCCGGGTTGGGGGCCAGCCCGCCGGTAGGCGTGAAGACTGCAATGGGCTCAACAAGAAGCTGTTCGAGTCCAACACCAGCACGTCCGCTGGCATTCGGTGGCGCGACACAGACCGCCATGTCGAGATCGCCGGCCGCAACCAGATCAAGAAGGTCACCCGAAGGTGCGACCTGGAGTGTGAGATCGAGGCCGTCGTGGTCGGCCTGGAAGCGGCGGAGCGTCTCGGGATAGTGGCCGACCGCAGCGGCATCGATCATGCCGACGCGAAGCCGACCCGATCGCCCGCTTCGAGCCCGCTCGGCCCAGTTCGCGAGGTCGCCGGTGAGTGCGACCACCTGCCGGGCGTGGGCGAGCACGGGTTCGGCGCCCGAACGTAGGGTCCGCCTCCGACCATCTCGATCGAAGAGCGGGACACCCACCCGGCGCTCGAGCTCGGCGAGCCCCTGCGACAGTGCTGAGGCCGATACGCCGACTGATTCGGCTGCAACTGACCAAGACGGCGCGTTCGAGACTGCGACGAGGTACTCGAGTTGGCGGATCGAGAGGTCGGGGAGGGACTGGCTCACCCTGTGCACAATAGTTCAGATTTGCTTCACTACTAGCACGTGTCGTTCATCATTGCTTAGGGTTCATTGCCATGACGAAACGTGACATCGCCCCCGCTACCGGCAAGCTGGGCGTCTTGACGCCCGGCCTCGGTGCCGTCTCATCGACCTTCATCGCCGGTGTCCTCTCAGCCCGCCAGACCGGAGTCGCCCCGCTCGGCTCGGTCAGCCAGATGGCGCACATCCGCATCGGCACCCGCGAAGAAGGACGCAATCCGCTTATTCGGGACTTCGCTCCGCTCGCCTCGCTCGATGACATCGTCTTCGGCGGCTGGGACCCGATCTCGGCCAACGCACTCGAGGCGGCCCGCACGTGCGGCGTGCTCGAGGAGAAAGACCTCTCCCCCATCGCCCAGGAGCTCGAAGGCATTGTCGCCATGGACGCCGTCTTCGACCAGAAGTGGGTCAGCCGTCTTGATGGCACCCGCGTCAAGAGCGAAACCAACAAGTGGGATCAGGCCATGGCGCTCATGGCCGATATCGAGAACTTCCGGACCAAGAACGGCTGTGACCGCCTTGTCATGGTCTGGTGTGGCTCGACCGAAGCGTTCCAGGAGCCGTCGACCGTCCACGACTCGGTCGCCGCGTTCGAGCAGGGCCTGAAGGACAACGACCACAACATCTCGCCGTCGCAGATCTACGTGTATGCCGCGCTCCAGAGCGATGTGCCGTTCGCCAATGGCGCCCCGAACCTGTCGACCGACCTGCCCTGCATGCAGGAGTTGTCGAAGACCCGTGGCGTGCCGATCGCAGGCAAGGACTTCAAGACGGGCCAGACCCTCATGAAGACGCTGATCGCACCGGGCCTCAAGGCCCGCATGCTCGGTCTGCGCGGCTGGTACTCCACCAACATCCTCGGCAACCGTGACGGCGAAGTGCTCGACGCCCCCGAGAACTTCAAGACGAAGGAAGAGTCGAAGCTCGGCGTGCTCCACAAGATTCTGGAGCCTGACGTCTACCCCGACCTCTACGGCAACATCGACCACGTCGTGCGGATCAACTACTACCCGCCGCGCGGTGACAACAAGGAAGGCTGGGACGCCATCGACATCTTCGGATGGATGGGGTACCCCATGCAGATCAAGATCGACTTCCTGTGCCGCGATTCGATTCTGGCTGCGCCGATCGTGCTCGATCTCGCCCTGTTCATGGACCTTGCGATGCGCGCCGGAGAGTCAGGAGTGCAGGAGTGGCTGAGCTTCTACCTGAAGGCGCCGCAGTCGGCCGGTGACAGCCCCGCCGAGCAGGACCTGTTCATCCAGCAAACCAAGCTGAAGAACACCCTTCGCGAGTGGATGGGCGAACTACCCGTCACCCACAGCGAGGCTGGCTGAGCCCACCTGGCCCGAAGAGCACGAGGCTGGCTGACGGTTCTTCTCACGCACTGACCGGTTCGCGACGCCAGAGTTCCGGGTAGAGCGGACCGCTGACCCGATCGCCGGGCTTGAGACCTTGTTCGGTCATGACCTGACTGTGGTCGGGGTCCATTCCCTCAGACCGAAAGAGAATCTTCACGTCGTCGCCAAGCCACTGCGTGTTGAACACCTTCAGATCGCGATCGTCACGAAGCAGGCCCGAGCCGCCGTGGATCATGCGAGCATTAAAGATCGCAACATCGCCGGGCTCCATGTCCCAACTTAAGATCTCGTAGTCATCGCGGTTGCCCTCTATGTCGGGGAACGGCTTCAGCTCTTCATCGTCGATCTGCTCGTACGTGACTCGGTCACGCTCGTCACCGGTCAGCGCACCGAAATTGGTCTGGGCGTAGCGGTGACCCCACGCATGCGAGCCCTTGACGAACTCCAACGCGCTGCGCCGCTCGACGGGCACGAGCGGAATCCACGCCGAGCACGTATTGAACCCTTCGACCGACCAGTAGGGCTCGTCTTGGTGGAACGGCGTGCGAAACTGGCTGCCGGTTGACCGGGTGAAGATCGCGTCGAAGAAGAAGTTGACTACGTCGACGTCCATGATCCGGGCAGCGACTTCCGCCATTGGCGAGTTCTCGACGAAGTCTCGATACTCCGCAATGTCGCGCCAGACCTGTGAGTCGTAAAACGTGACGCGGCCGAACTCATCCTTGTTCCAAACACGGCCGCGAGTGGACGGCTCGGCGATGTTTTTCTCGATACCGGCCCGAAGCGTTTCGATCCAGTCGGGGCTGATGACCTGCCGGAGGCAGGCGACACCATCGGTGGCGAAGTCGATGATGTGCTGGTGCGTGATGGCGTCAGCAATGTCTGGCACGGGACCCCCTGAATTGCACGCGTGACCAGCGGAGCCTAGAGGTTGGCGATGTACCCGAGCACGTACTCCCACGTTGGGGAGTCGGGCGAGATGACATCGAAGTGGCCGGCATCGGGGAACACGATGATGTCAGCTCCGGATGCGTCGGCGTACGACTGCACGTATGCGAGTGGCACGGTGTCGTCCTTTGCGCCCTGGACGATGAGCTGCGGCACTTTCACGGGAAGTCGGCGGGACGGATCGGCCGCGTCATACGCCGCTGGAACTGCGTCGGGCCCACCGCCCATAAAGGCCTCAACCGCGCCGCGCCCAAGGTTGAGAGAGTTGGCGAGATCGACGACTGGCGCCTGGCCCACGACAAGCTGGGGAGTCACGACGGGGTCGTCACGCTGGCCAACCCACAGCGCAAGATGTCCGCCTGCCGAGTGACCCACGACGTAGACCCGGTCTAGATTGAGTGGGGCATCGACGAGTGCCATCGCGTCGATTGCGGCAGCCACATCGTCGAGCGTGCCCGGGTAGCCGCCCCCTGGGTCGCCAACCCGCCGGTACTCGACGTTCCAAGTTGCGTACCCGTGCTCGCGGGCATCAGCCGCCTGCTCGTGGGCCAGCGAGAGGTCGTAGAGGTTGCGCCAGAACCCACCATGGATGAAGACGATGACTGGGAATGGGCCATCCCCGGCGGGAGTGCGAAGTTCAACGAACTGTTGTGGCGCGTCGCCGTATCGAACAACCCCTCCGACACTGACCTCGAGTGTCGAGTCAGATACGGGGGCAACGGTCTCGGGCGGCGACGTTGCCCTCAATTCAGGCACGTTCGTCACAGCAGCCTCTGACTCCAGGTCTCCGCAGGCCACCGCCACGAACCCAAGGACCAACACGATGATCCCCGCACGGCGCACTCAGCCCCCACCAGCGACGTCGAGCTCAAGGACCCCTGCGGCAAGCAGCGCGTCGACCTCATCATCAGAGAAGCCCAGCTCGGTACAGACTTCTCGGGTGTGGGCGCCGAGGCCCGGTGCGGGACGGATATCAGCACCCGCCATGCCCGTGGCGCGGAAACCCGGGCCTTCGAATGCCATGCCGCCAATCGGTGGCTGCTCGAGTTCGACAATGAACCCTCGGTCGCGGAAGTGTGGGTCGTTGTACTGGCCGCTCGCGTTGTGCATCGGGCCGGCCGGCACATTCACCGCAAGGCAGGCAGCGACAACTTCGCCGACCGTCCGCTCGGCGGTCCACGCACCAACGTGTGCATCGATCTCGGCTTCGCACGCTTGGCGGCCAGCCAGCGAGGAGAGACCGTCGGCCGTCGCCCACTCGGGCGAGCCGAGGACCTCGACAAACGCCTGCCACTCGGCATCGGAGCGTGTACAGATTGCAACCCAGGAGTCGTCGGCTTCGCACGGAAAGAGACCCCACGGCGTCCCACGATCGTGATGGTTGCCGCGTGGAACCACCGAACCAGGTTCGGCCGACTCCTTGGCCAACAAGTCAGCCATCACGTTGACGACCTGTTCGACCTGACAGACCTCAACATGCATGCCGAGATCGCCGTTACGTCGTCGCCCGAGCACGCCGGCGAGTGCAGTCACCGCACCGGTCCGGCCCGCAAAGTGGTCGGGGAAGATCGACATCGAACCGGCGGGGGCAACGTCGCCCTCGTAGTTCCACAAATGGGTCATACCACCGCTGACCTGGGTGTTGGGTCCGTAGCCAGACCACGAGGCCCACGGCCCCCTCGACCCCATCAACTGGCTCGACATCATAATCAGATCGGGATTTTCAGCCACCAGGTCGGCGTAGCCGATCCCCATCTTGTCCATGATGCCGGTCGAGTTGTTCTCGATGGCGATGTCGCTGTCGCGGGCCATCCGCTTGAGGAAGGCGACACCTTCAGAGGACTTGGCATCGACCCCGAGGCTGCGCTTGCTGCGACTCGACGACGCGAAACTGGGCGACATCTCGCCACCGAGCACGGTGCGAATGAAATCGGGATAGGCACGCGACTCGATCTTGATCACGTCTGCGCCATACTCGGCGAGCATGCGCCCGGCCTCTACCCCGACGCCGCCGTGGCCAAAGTCCATGACCCGGATGCCCTCGAGTGGGACGTCGTCACCCGAAAGCGCACGGGCTGGCACCGGCCGCGGGTCACCGAGTGCGGCGAACACTGCATCGGTGTGCTCACCTACAACGGGCGGTGGCCCCGTCGGTCCAACCCGCTCGCGATCGATCTCGAAGAAGCCACTCGCCAGCATGAGTGGCGTCCCGTCAAGCTCGACCCGGTCGAACGATCCCCGCGCGTCGAAGTGCGGGTTTGCCAAGACGTCGTCGGGTTTGAGGATCGGCGTGCAGACGATGCCGCGGTCTTGGCACTCTTCGGCGACCTCGAGCATGGTCATGGTCGAGAAGAGTTCGGCGTACAGCGGGTTGAGCACGGCGTCGGCGATACCGAAACGGCCCATGAAGGTCTCGTATTCGGGGTCCTGCAGGTAGTCGGGCTCACCGAGCCACGCCCGCATGGCTTTCCAGTGCCGTTCGGCGATGATCACGAGACGGACGTAGCCGTCCTTGCACGGCAAGATCGTGTACACGGGGCCCGGCCCGATACGGCTGTCGAGACTCGGCATGCCTGCGTCGAGGGAACGGGTCCAGTTCGACAGTGACCAGTCAGCGATCTGGGCGGTGGCCTCGTTCACCGACACGTCGAGCACTTGTCCGGCACCCGTCGCATATTGCTGGATGAGCGCACACTCGATCGCAAACACCGCATGCATCGAGGCCGTGTCGTCGGCGATGTTCCCCGGCGGCAGCAACGGCTCGCGGTCGGGCACGCCGGCCTTGAAGGCCATGCCGCCGGTGGCGTCGAGCACCGCGCACGGAACATCACGACCGGCGTACGGGCCGGTGCGGCCATAGCTCGTGATCGAACACACAATCAGATGCGGGTGGCGAGCGGCGAGGTCGTCGGCATCGATGCCGCTGTTGGCCCAGGACCCAGGCTCGGCCGAGTCGAGTACCACATCGCTGCAGGCCAAGAGCTCGTGCAGTCGGTCGCGCTCTGGATCCTGGCTCAGATCGAGCGCAACGCCGAGCTTGCCGGCATTGCGGGTCGTGAAAAACAGCGAATGACCACCGGTCATGGGATGCATCGTGCGGGCCGGCGACCCCTCGGGCGGTTCAACCCGTAGCACCTCCGCACCGAGGTCACTCAAGAGTCGACCGGCGAGTTCACCTCGCTCGATCGTGAGGTCGACAACACGGATTCCCGATAGCGGACGACGTGGCATGGCGGAATCGTAGAACGCGTCGGTCCCGACCGTCAGATGCTGTTGGCAATCTGCGAGACTGAGAGCGTGGCTCTGCACTCCCCCGAACCGCCAGTCCCAGTCACCCGTGAGGTCATGCGGATGTCATGGCTTGATCTCACCTTCATCCATACGCCGGTCGAACCCGCAGCGGTCGAAGCGCTAATCCCCAGCAACCTCTGTGTCGACACATGGCCTGACGCCAACGGGATCGAGCGAGCCTGGATCGGCTTGGTGCCGTTCGTGATGAAGGTCGGATTACCCGGCGGGCGAGTGATCCCTCGACTCGGCACATTTCCCGAGACCAATGTCCGCACCTACGTCACCGGGCCCGACGGCACGGCCGGTGTCTGGTTCTGTTCCCTCGAAGCCGGCGGCCTCGCCGCCACCGCCACCGCAAGAGCGACGTATGGGCTCCCGTACTTCTGGGCCGACATGCGCGTCGACCACGACGACGGGATCTGGACCTACGAGTCGACCCGTCGCTGGCCTCGCGCCGCCGGTCGGCCCCGACATCGCAGTTGCGTGCGAGTCGGTGATCGCATCGAAGCCGACGACGTCACCGACTTCGAGCACTATCTCAGTGCCCGTTGGGGGCTGTTCTCGCGATGGCCGAGCCCAAACCGGGGTGCCACGGTGTACGCCGCGGTCGATCATCCCCGATGGGAGCTCCACCGGGCGGAACTCCTTGACCTCGACGACTCGCTCGTTGTCGCTGCCGGGCTCCCTGAGCCGACGGGTGAGCCGGTCGTCCATTGGACCCCAGGCGTCGAGGTTCGTATCGGGCTGCCGCGTCGGGTCAGGGGCTGAGGGCAGGTATCCCTCCTCGTGCTCGGCGCCTCAGCACCCGGCGACCGTGTGGCACGCGCACCACGCTTCCTTTGTCGCTACGTTCGTGCGGTGAGTTCAGCCGAGCTCGGTGCCGTAGATGCCGACAAAGCTGACCATCTCACCCGGGTAGCCGCCGAGATTGTGGGTGAGCCCGAGCGACCGGCCGTTGTCGACCATCGTCCGCTCTTCCGGCGCTTGCCCCCGCAGCTGAAGCCACACCTCGTAGAGCATTCGCAAGCCTGACGCGCCGACCGGGTGGCCGAACGACTTCAGGCCCCCGTCGGTGTTGACCGGCAGCCGACCGTCGAGGTTGAAGTCACCGTTGAGGACGTCTTGCCACGCCTCACCCGGCGCTGAGAACCCAAGGTCTTCCATCAACACGAGCTCGGTCGGCGTGAAGCAGTCGTGTACCTCGGCGACTGCGATCTCGTTGCGCGGATCGGCAACGCCGGCCTGGGCGTATGCATCGTCGGCTGACCATTTGCACTCCGTCAGCGTCGTGTAGTCGTAGTCCGGGTCGAGCGAACCAGCACCGGTGCCGGCCACGAACGACAGGGCCTTGATGTACAGCGGATCGTCGCAGTACTTGTGCGCATCCTCCGCGCGACACATGATCACGCCCGCGGCACCGTCGGCCACGCCAGCGCAATCGAACACACTCAGACGACCGGCGACCGCCGCCATCTGACAGATCTGCTCCGCCGACGTCTCGCGGCGGAACTGGGCGAGTGGGTTGCGAGCGCCGTTGAAATGGTTCTTCTCGGCGATCTTGGCGACCGAGTAACGGATCTCATCGACATCGAGGCCGTACTTCTCGGCGTATGCGGGGAGGATCATCGCGAACATTGCGGCTGCAGTGAGCGTGCGTTGCGTGCCATCGGTCGGGATCGGGAATGCGTTGAGGCCCTGGTAGCCCCCGTCCTTGACCTTTTCGGCACCGAGCGCCATGACGACGTCGTAGGCACCCGACGCAACCGCGTAGGCGGCCTGTCGCATCGCCTCGCTGCCGGTGGCGCAGTAGTTCTCGACACGGCTGATCGGCTTGCCATGGATCTTCAGCGGCCCGCCCATGGCGAGACCGGACGCAGCCGATTGAGACGTGCCGAACCAGAACGCATCGACCTCATCCTGGCTGACGCCAGCCGACTCGTAGGTGGCCTTCGCACCGTCGATGATCAGATCGTCAAGCGACTTTTCCCAGTGTTCGGTGAACGGCACGCAACCGACCCCGATGATCGCAACCTTGTCCTTGATGCCATGACTAGCCATCGCACGCTGCTCCTCGCTTCGGACGGCGCCGCAGATCACCCGTCATACCCGAGCCTCTCTCACCGGTCGGACTTTCCAGAAGTAGTTGTGGATCTCGTCGGCAGTGAAGAGGCGACGGAACGTCGGCTCGACCCGCATGCCAACCACGACTTCGTCAGCATCGACGTCGGTCAACTCGAGCGGCGCCCGCCCGCCGCCGTCGAAGTCGACGACGGCGAATACGACCGGTGGGCTCGGCGAGTAGGCAAGCTTGTCGACAGTGAAACTCACGACGGTGCCGCGCACGTCGGCCATCGGCACCTCGTCCATGTCGTCGACCGCACCGCCCTTCTCCGAGACCCGGGCCGGTGGAAGGTGCACCATGCCCGAGCTGCGATCGCGACTGCCGACGAAGCCAAACTTCCAGTTGTCGCGTCGGTGCGCAGCAGCAGCCGAGGGGCGGTTCGGGAGCGGCCGATTCGGCGGCTCGATCGCCACCATGCCCCGCCACGACAGAAAGGTGGCGTAGTCGATCGGCGCGCCGCCTTCGATCTGCGTAGCGACGGGTCTGGCCGCTCTGTAGGAGGCGACGGCGTCAGTGGTACGGACGATCAGCACATCGACGCCGTCGGCAAGCGCCATCAATGCGATCGTCTCGCCGGGCCCGGCCGCCTCGACGGCGGTGGCCAACACCAAAAGCGGATGGGCGGCGCCGGTATTGCCGACGGTGCCGGAAAGGTCGTCACCGATCCGCTCGGCATCCACGCCCAGCTTGCGGACATTGCGGGCGACGGCACGCGCGTGGGTGCCGGCCACAACCAACGTGTCGATGTCGTCGACCGCAAGTGCGGTGTTGGCGAGCGCTGCTGTCCAGGCTTGCTCCATCAGCGGGGCGTAGGCGACCTCACCGAAGCGATCCTCCCAGGTGCGGGAGCGATCGCCGCCGGGAACCCGCCAGCGTTCGAGAAACTCGTCGGTAACCGACGCGCCTCCGATGAATTCGGCGATCACTGGCCCGGCGGTGTCGTCACCGATCACCAAGGCGGCTGCCCCGTCGCCGCCCTGCGACTCGTCGGCCGAGGTCGCGAGCCCACCGCGCGAATCGGAGGCGACGACGAGCGTGGTTGATCCGGCTCCGAGGGCGGTGCACAGCGCACCGATGCCCGAGCGATGGGCCCCGCCGAAGTCGAACGCCGGAACTGAGGCGTCAAGTCGCAGGGTCGCGTGGATGGCTGACGCGTTCGTCTTCTCGAGGTACGCAGGCGACGCCGTGGCGAACCAGAGGGCCGCGATGCCGACGTCGGGAGCCGATGCGACTGCGGCCCGGGCGGCCTCGGCTCCCATGGAGGTCGTGTCCTCGTCGAACGACGCGACCGTACGGGCGCCCGAGCCGCCGCCCTTGCCGAAGAAGGCGGCAACCGCCGCTCGCTCAAGCCGACGGTGAGGAAGGTGGGTACCGGTCGCAATGATCCCGCGCACGAGTGCTCCTGGTCTCGGGACGGTCGTCTCGAGCACGACCGTCAACGCACCGCACCCTACCGGCGCGCCACCTCCGCCCCCGCGTCAACGCCCGCAGGCCAGAAGACTTGTTGATGGATCAACCCATCGGGTCGAGGCGTCAAACCCTTTGAAGAAGCGCGCACGAACCCGATTCGGGTCATCATGGCGTCATGGCAGCTAGTGACCCCAAAGGCGAGGAGACGATCGAACTCCTGCAGGCAATGATCCAGAACGCGTGCGTCAACGACGGCACCGAGGCGAGTGGGCAGGAGATTCGTAATGCCGACCTTCTTGCGACGTTCCTCGAAGGGGCCGGCGTCGACGTAGAGCGCTACCACGCAGCCCCAGGCCGCACCTCGGTTGTGGCTCGCATTGAGGGCTCCGACTCGAACGCACCGAGCCTGTGCCTGAACGGGCACACAGACGTGGTGCCAATCAGCCCCGACGGCTGGGACGAAGACCCTTTCGGGGGCGAGATCATCGATGGTGAGGTTTGGGGTCGGGGCGCCGTTGACATGCTCAACCTCACGGCGTCGATGGCGGTCGTCACCCGGGCGATCGCCCGATCCGATCGGCAACTGAAGGGCGATCTCGTCTTCTTCGGTGTCGCTGACGAAGAGGCCGGATCCGCGTACGGCGCCCGGTGGATGGGCGCCCACCACCCCGACGTCATCACCACCGACTATCTCCTCACCGAGAACGGGGGCCTGCACGCGGGCACGTCCGAGGAACCGACCATCTCCATGGTGGTCGGCGAGAAGGGTGTGGCCTGGCGCCGCCTGCGGGTGAAGGGAACCCCCGGCCACGGCTCGCGCCCGTATCGCCAGGACAATGCGTTGGTGAAAGCGGCCGCGATCGTGCAGCGACTCAACGAGTACAACTCGGGCCCACGGTTCCACGAGTTCTGGCGACCCCAGGTTGACGCCATGGGTCTCGATGACGAGATGAAGGCGGTCCTGCTTGACGACACCGCCATCGACGAGATGCTGGCCACCCTGCCCAATGCCTCGACTGCAGCCCACCTCCACGCATGCACGCACACAACATTCTCGCCGAACGTCATCGGCTCGCAGACCAAGACCAACATCATTCCCGATGTCGTGGACATCGACGTCGACATCCGATCACTCCCCGGCGAGGGGCCCGGTGACATCGAGGCCCACCTCCAGACCGCACTGGGCGATCTCTACGACCAGGTCGACGTCACCGTGCTCTTGGAGGAGCCGTCGACCAGTAGCCGCATCGACACGCCACTTTGGGAATCGATGCAGAAGGCAGTCAGCAATCCGTTTCCGACGAGTCGAATTTCACCGTCGATTTCGGTCGGGTTCACCGACGCTCGCGTGCATCGCGAACTCGGTGCCGTGGCGTATGGCGCCGGCCTGCTCAGCCCGACGCTCAGCGCAGCTGACTTCGGCAGCCGGTTCCACGGCCACAACGAACGCATCGACATCGAGTCGCTCCACCTGACCACTCGCTTCTTCCACGATGTCGCCACCGATCTCCTCGGGTAACTGACGCACCCAGCCCCCGGCGAGCACTATCTGCTCGCGCTGCGTTCCACGGCCGACTAAAAGCCGAAGGCCCCTCCCGTCAGGGCTCGGGGGTCGGCCGCCCCGGCCACCGTTCCGTGCTCGGTGATCTCGATTGCATGGGCGTGACCGAACGCGCTCCCTGCCTCGACCTCCGCAATGCGGTGACCGCGAGCGGTGAGTCCCTCGGCGACCTCCTGCGGGACATGCTCCTCGAGTTCTACCCGCCGGCCGACGTCAGGCCGCCACGTGTCGAATCCACTATCCGACGCGATCCGCCACCGCCCCCGGCCAACCGCTCGTCCGGGGTCCTGATCGAAGAGCAACAGGCTCGCGAGCATCTGCAGCACGATCTGGGGTTGCGCGTCACCACCCATCGTGCCGAGGACGGTGCGGAGCCGGCCATCGCGATGGGTCACGAGAGCCGGGGCCAATGTGTGCGGCGGACGCTTGCCTGCTCGATACTCGGCCGGGTGGCCGGGCTCGAGGGAGAAGCCCAGGCCGCGGTCGTGAAGGAAGATGCCGCTCGATCCAGCGATGATGTTCGCACCGAAGCCGGATGCGTTCGAGTTGATCAGTGAGACCCCCATCCCGTCACCGTCAATAACGCACAGGTAGGTGGTGTCGCCGTCGAACGCAGGGGTTGCCACATCACCGGCGCGGTCGGGGTCGATCGCGGCCCGGCGGGTTGTGATCCGGTCGGCAGCGAGCAGCTCCGCCGGATCCGCACCATCAAACAGTTGGGAGGGTCGGTCGTGCGACGCTTGGATTGCAGCCTCGACGAGCAGGTGTGTACCCGCAGGATCGTCGGCGATATCGAAGCCGTCAGCAATCGCGGCGGCCAGGAGCGTCAGGTAACCCTGGCTGGTGGGCGGTACCGACCAGATCGTGTGACCAAACGCATCGATGGAGATGGGGGCAACCCAACGCGCCTGCTCGATTTCGAGATCTGACGGTTTGAACTCGTCGGGTCCGGCCTCGAGCAGGCCAGCCGCGAACTCACCGCCGTAGAAGCCTTGCCGCCCTTCGGCTGCGATCGCCCGCAAAGTTCGCGCCGAGCCAGGGCGCCGGACGACGTCGCCGGTGTTGCCGGAGGCGGGAAAGTCGTTGTTCGCGATGCCCGCCACCACCGGCAGGCTCCTCGAGAGCAGCGGGTGGAGTGGGAAACCCTCCTCGGCGTGGCGGATCGCATCGGCGAATACCCGATCGAGTGGCAGCCGGCCGTGCCGGGTGTGTAACGCCAACCACCCGTCGATCGCCCCTGGCACCGTCACCGCCCGGATGTTGCCCTTCAGCGGGATCATCGTGAGCCCTTCGGCGCGGGCGGCGTCGGGATCGGCACCCGACCCGGCCATGCCACTCGCATCAAGCGCCTCCGGTGGGCCGTCGCCGCGGTGCACCAGTGCCCAGAGATCGCCGCCCATTCCGCACATATTGGGGCACGTCACCGAAAGCACCGCGTTGGCGGCGATTGCGGCGTCAACCGCCGAACCGCCGTCACGCAGGACGTCGACCCCGGCTTGGGTTGCGAGGTGATCGATGGTCGAGACCATCGCGTTGGGCGCATGACGAGTGACGACAGGAGCGAACATTCACGCAGTGTGGCACGCCACGGGAATCAACTTCGAAGGCGATGCGTTGAACACAACATGCCCGTCGAACGCATCACCACCGCCGATTCTCACGTCGTCGTCGAGATCGACGGAACGGTGGTCGCCGACACCACCGATGCCCGGGTTCTCTTCGAGACGAACCTGCCGCCCCGTTATTACATCCCACTCGGCGATGTTCGCAGCGAGTTGCTGACACCGACCGACACCTCGACGCACTGCCCGTACAAGGGCGATGCCCACTACTGGACCGTCATGGTCGACGGCACCTCACACACCGACATTGTTTGGAGCTACGGCGACCCGATCCCCGAGTCGGCCGACATCAAGGGCTTCGTGTCGTTCTACCCCGACAGGGTGACGCTCACCGTCGACGGCATCGCCGCCTGAACCGCCCGAGCATCAAACGATGGCCGATCTCACCCTGCCACCCCGCGACGCGGGTGAGCGCCAGACACTGCTCGACATGCTCGACCACTACCGCAAGGTCCTCATGCGCAAGGCGGAGGGTCTCACCACAGAGCAGTTGACCCAGGCACTTGCGCCATCCGACCTCACGATCGGCCGGCTACTGCGACACCTGGCGCTGGTCGAGGACATCTGGTTCCACTGGCGGTTCCTCGGTGGGGGCGTCCTGCGCGACTGGCCACAACTGGTCGACGGAGGCGTCGACGGCGTGATGGAGACCGCCGACGGCGAGTCACCGGACGTCCTCCTTGCGCAGATCCAGCGGTCGATCATCCGCAGCGACATGATCATCGCTGGCACCGGTTCCCTCGACGCGATCGCCGCCAACCCGGCATTCGACGGGCAGTACCCAAACATGCGCTGGATCCTCGTGCACATGATCGAGGAGTATGCCCGCCACTGTGGTCATGCCGACTTCCTCCGCGAGTCGATCGACGGCCGAACCGGCGACTGAGACGGAGCGGTCGCGGGGTCGAGGCCGACGTACTGTTCGCCGAACCGCTGACAGGTTGGGCCTGCCGACACCCAGCGTCGAGTGACTAGCTCCGGACTTCCGCGATTCGCCGGCGGGCGATTTCGAGGTCGTCGGGGTTGGTGACGCCGACCCAGGGCTCGTCGGTCGGCACAACTCCCACCGTGTAGGTCCCGGCCTGCCGCAGCTCATTGACGACGGTCGGCAAAAGGAACTCCGTCTTCTCCTCGTCGCCGTGGTCTGTGAGGAACTGTTCGAACCCCGACTCGAGGTGGCCGAATAGTGTCGGCGCGAACACCCAGCAGTTCATCGAAGCCACCGCGTTGTCGGTCAACACACCCACCGGGTCGGTCGATGTGATCGAACCGTCGTCTCGGCGTCCGATGCCGTGTGTCTCGACGAGCGATACGAGCTCGGTGCCGTCGACACCACAGATGCCGCGCGACACCTCGCCAATCTCGGGCAGTGTCTGGCCGAGCTGGAACCCGGCGAGCAATGCCCGGTTGGCCGGAAGGCTCGCTGCTGCTGCCGCCAATGCGGTGTAGGTGGATCGGCCGTAATAGTCATCGGCGTTGATCACACAGAACGTGTCGGGCACCTCAGGTGCAGCGGCGAGGACGGCGTGCGCTGTACCCCACGGCTTGGTCCGGGCCGGGCCGTGGGTGTCTTGGAGCACACAAGCGACGTCGAGGTTTGGGTGCTGGGTCGAGACGTGTCGCCGCACGTCGTCCTCGATGTCGCTGCGGACGATCAAGACGACCTTCCCCATGCCCGCGTCGAGCGCGTCCTTGATGGCAAAGTCGAGGAACGCTTCACCATCGGCACCGATCACAGCAAGTTGCTTTGTGCCACCAAACCTCGAACCGAGGCCCGCCGCCATCACCACAAGAGTCAGGCTCATCGGGCGGATGGTAACGCCTGAGCCATCGCAGCCGGAGTTACCACTCGATGAGATCACTGACGTGATGGGTCTCGTTGAATGAGCGAACCGACCGCACACCGGTGCTGCTCGCCTGCACCCGGGTCAGACCGCAATAGTCAGCCCGCATGGCAAACACGTCGTCCACCCCCATGATCGTCTTCAGGTACACCGCGATCACCATGCCGTGGCAGAAGACGGCGACCCGTCGCCCCTTGTTCGTTGCGATGACGTGTTCGAACCCACGGTGCACCCGATCCTGGAAAGCGTCGAGGCCGTCGCTGAACACAAGGTCCTCGCGCGATTCGGCGTCGAAGAAATGGGCTGTGTCAGGATCGTCGGGCGAGATTTCCTCGAGCGGGACGTAGACCTTCGAGGCGTGGTCGCTCTCCTTGAGCTCATCGATCCGCTCGATCTCGAGCCCCAGCATGTTGGCGGTGGGCAGTGCTGTTTGGTGTGCCCGCTGCATCGTCGACGACACCACGTGATGGATCGAATGGTTGCGCAGGAAGTCAGCCGCCCGTGATGCTTGCTGGTGACCAAGGTCTGACAGTTCGGGGTCAGCCACCGCCTCCGACTCTTCCTCGACCACCTGGCGGACGGGCCGTCCATGCCGGAAAATATAGAGATCCACCGCCGGGAGGGTACTGCGACTCAGGTAGGACTCACGCCGAGCCCGGGCCGGGTCGGGACTACAACGTGACCATCCTCGATTGGGAGCCCCCGCGCAACGTCGTCGGCAAGCAACATTGAGGTTGCCACCCCGTGCGCGACCTCCGAACCAGCTGCGGCTGCGACGTGCACGGCGTGGGCGACTCCAATAGCGCTGTCGATCATCGAGGTGACGACCGCCGTCGCTCCCGCCGTCCGAGCGAGGTCGATCGCCCGCATCGCCACGTCAGGACCGCCGAGGGCCTGCGGTTTCACCACAACGACGTTGATCGCTCCACTGCTGAGGGCTCGAGCGATGTCGTCGACAGTTCGGGCCGACTCGTCGACTGCGACGGGGACGGAGCTCTGCGAACCCACCGTCGCGATGGCATCGATCCCGGCGGTCGGCTCCTCGCAGAACGCCACGCCACTATCGGCCAGTCGGTGCAGGGTCTCGATCGCGGTGTCGACGTCCCATGCCCCGTTGGCGTCGAGCCGTATCTCGACATCGTCGCCAACTGCTCGCCGGATCGCCCCGACTCGGGCCACGTCTACAGCTGGCGATGCCGCGCCGACTTTGAGCTTCAGTGTGGTGAAACCGGCAGTAACCGCTTGGGACGCTTCGTCCACGGCTCGATCTGTCTCCGTCGCGCCGATCGACGCATTGACGCGCACACGCTCGACCGCCGTGTCAGCGAGGAGTCTGGCCAGGGGGATGCCGGCACGTTGGGCTGAGAGGTCATAGACCGCGCCAGCCAACGCAGCCCGGGCCTCGGGGACCGCAGCGAGCATGTCGAGCACATCGTCGAGGGGTTCGGAACCGAACCTCGCAGCTGCCACCGTGAGTTGGTTGGTCACCTCGTTGAGCGAGGAGCGCGACCAGCCCACCATTGGGCACGCATCCCCCCAACCGGTCAACCGGCCCTCGGCCAGCGACACGAGGACGCCGCGCCGCGACTCGATCGACCGGTAGGAGGTCACCATCGGCGACACGAGCGGCAACTCGTAGGGCCCGACGTCGAAGCTCACGCCCGACCCTGGGTGGCAAGGATCACGTCGACTACGGCATCTGGCTGCTCAAGGTGCGCAGCATGCCCTGCGCCGTCGATGACATGGACCGATGCCGCCGGCATCGCATCGGCGAGGTCGCTGGCGATCGCCACGAACTTTATGTCGTCGGCGCCAGCGATGAGCGCAACCGGCATGGTGCATGCACCGAGGTCGCGGTGAAGCGGACGCATCCGGCCGGTCGAGTTGGCCCGCAGGCTCCGGGCCAGCGCAACCGGATCGTTGCCGAGCCGCTGAGCGCGGGCTGCGGCGAGGAAGCCGTCACCCAGCCGCGCCTGCGTTGCGAACAACGGGTTCGCCATCCACTGATCGACGAACCCTTCGAGATCGCTAAGGATTTGAGCTGCCAACGCATCATCGGACGCCGCCCGGGCGGCGCGCGCTTCGGTGTCGATCAGTCCCGCCGATGCACCGATCAGGCTGAGTGATCGCACCTGCCTGGGATATCGACACGCAGCCGTAAGTGCGACCCGACCACCCATCGAGTAGCCGACCAGATGGACCGGCTGTGCATGTCGGCCAAGCACGGCTTCGGCCATCGCGTCGATGGAGTAGGCCGCAGCGTCGTTCGGATGTGGGCCGGGACCGTGGCCGGCAAGATCAACAGCGTCGATCGGTCCGGTAAGCCGAGCCGTGATCCTCTTCATTGCGCCGGCGTCGCCGGTGAAGCCATGGAGTACGACCGTCGGTGTCATGGCGTGATTGCGTCGCCCACAGCGGTGCGTACGGCCACCCGAGTGGCCATGTCGTGGTCGGGGTCGATCCGCACGATGAGGAGATCGACCCCGGGTTCGGTGCGGGCGGTCGCGGTCCGCAAGGCCTCGCGCAGGTCGTCGTCCTCTCCGACGAGGGTGACGTCGATGCCCGCCAACCCGTCGAGCTGACCGAGGTCAATGCCGTGTGGTGTGCGAAAGATCGTGTCATAGGCGTCGTCGGCGATACGGCCGTTGATCGGCAGCATCGAGAAGATCTGCCCGCCGTCATTGTCGACACACACAACGGTGAGATGTTTGCCGACTCGAGCGACACCCAGCAGGCCACCAATGTCGTGGAGGAGCGCGAGGTCACCGGTGAAGACGACGACCGGGGTATCGAGCTGGGTCGCCACCCCGAGCGCAGTCGATGTGATCCCGTCGATGCCGGCGGCCCCGCGGTTCCCTACGAAGGTGAGCTGCGTGCCGGCCTCGACATAGGAGTCGAGATCGCGAGGCGGCATCGAGTTCGAGGTCATGACCACTGCATCAGCGGGGAGGGCTCCGCAGAGGTCTCGAACCACTGATGCGCTGACGCGTTCCGATATCGAGATGATCTGATCGATCGCTGCCGACGCTGCAGCGTCGAGTTCCCGCCACTGCGTCAGCCAGCCAGGGTCAGTTGATGGACTCATAGAGTCGGCGGGCCACGTCCTCAAATGGTGGGTTGTTGTGAACGAGGCGTCGTGCCAACGCTGCTCGGGATCGATGGTGATCACCCGTTCGGGGGACACTCGTTCGAGCCACTGGTTGACCGGCGCGGTCGTCGTCGCTCCACCAACCCGAACGACGACATCGGGACGCAGGCGGTCGACCGCTGGGTGTTTGAGCAGGTGTTCCGAGGTCGAAAGGGCATCTTCTGACCGCGCCTGAGAAAGGGGTTCACCGATCAGCGGCCACCCTCTTGCCCGAGCGAAGTGAGCCGCTTCGTGGGCAAGGCCGCGCTGGGCATCGAGTCCGTTTGCTGCGTCGGGGCCCAGGACGACCACGCCGTTGCCGCCGAGCAACCCATCGGCGGGCTCCGACACCGAGTCGACGGTCGATACCGGCGTCAGGTTGTCGTGCCGGACCGGCACGCCGGCTAACGGCTCGAGCGGCTTGCGGAGCGGCCAGTTGAGGTGGACGGGGCCGCGCCGCGGTCCGACCGACTGTTCGTGAGCTCGCATCGCCGTCAAGCGAGCCGCTGATTCGGACCAGTCGCTGGGAACAGGCAGGTCGGCGAACCACCGCACGTTGGTGCCGTAGATACCGACTTGGTCGATGGTCTGGCCCGCACCCCAGTCACGCAGCTCGGGCGGTCGATCGGCGGTGCAGACGATCATCGGCACGCACGAGTGATGCGCTTCGACCACCGCTGGCAGGTAGTTGGCCGCTGCAGTGCCCGACGTACAGATCAGAACAGAGGGTCGACCCGAGGCGCGTGCCTGCCCGAGCGCAAAGAACGCAGCGGAGCGCTCGTCGAGCTGGACGTGGGTTCGTAAGTCGGGGTGGGCGTGGAACGTGACTGCCAGCGGCGTCGAACGCGACCCCGGGGAGATAACGATGTCGCGCACGCCGAGCGAGGCGAGGGCGCCGGCGAACGCAGCGATCGGGTCGTACACCGGGTCGGTCACGTGTCGCTCCGTTTCGTGGCTGACTCCATCACGTCGAGCAGGGCTCGGAGCTTCACCGAGGTCTCGGCGAGCTCATCCTCGGGAACCGAATCGGCGACGATCCCGGCTCCGGAGAACAGCGTGACCTGCGACTCGTCGACGAGGGCAGACCGCAGCGCAACCCGGAGTTCGCCGTTGCCATCGAGATCGCACCAGCCAACCGGCGCTGCGTACCAGCCACGGTCGAAATCCTCCCTGGCCCGAAGCCACTCCACGGCCGGATCAGACGGTGTGCCTCCGACCGCAGGACTCGGATGCAATACGTTCGCCACTCGCAGGACGTCCATGTCGCTCACCCCGCCGGCGCGGCGCTCGACCCGAGCGGTGATCGGTGTGCGCAGGTGCTGCACACGGGCGAGTCGCATAATCCCAGGCTCGTTGGGCGTCTCGCCCACCAGACCCAGCGTCGCTAGCCGAGCGGTGATGTCGTCAACCACGAACTGGTGCTCGGACCGGACCTTGGGCGATGCCAGCATCTCCGCCGCAAGTGCTGCGTTGCTTGTTTCGTCCACTCCGGTGCCGATGGTCCCCGCGAGCGCCACGGTCGAGACCTCGCGCCCATCGAGGGTGACGAGGCGCTCCGGGCTGGCGCCGATGAACGCCCGATTGCCGACGCCGAACGCGAAGGTGGCGCACGCGGGGAACCGGTCCACCAGACCACGCAGAACAGCGGCCGTGGCGATGGGGCCACGCACGAGCGTCCGGGCCAGCACGACCTTGTCGAGAGCCCCCGACCGGATCTCGGCAATGCCGTCAGTAACGAGTTGGACGTAGTCGGGATCGCTGCCGACAACGTCGCCGGCGACGATCGTGCCGACCACCGGCGCCGGCGGGGCGGGGGCGGATGCCATCTGCTCGAGCCGCGCCTCGAGCAGATCGAGCGCAGCCGTCTCGTCGTCGCCCTCGGCGAGCGCCGTGGCGGCGAGCAGCCACGAGCCGTCGGCGCGGTCGACAACGGTCACTTCAGGCAGGATCCAGCGGGCGTCGGGGAACCCGGTCCAGTCGGGAGCCACGGGCCGGTTCCCGCACGAAAACGAGAAGCCCCCAACGAGCACGGGCGCAGGAGCGTCGGCCGGGCCGTGTCGGCGGATCCGGGCACCGAGCGCGGCCCTTGCGGCGGAGGCGGCAGAGAAACGGGAGTCGCCATGCGGTTCGATCACTTCGGCAGCGCCGAGCGCAACGAGCGCAAAGCCGTCATCGGGCCGCACCCACAGCGACCGGTAGTGGTCGTTCGCCGCCCCGTAGACCGCTACCGGGTCGACTCGGTCGTCGAGTTTGCGGGCGAAGACCACGACGCCGCCTCCGACCGACGTGTCGTCGCCGAGTCGGGCCAGGGCCCGGGTGCGGAGTGTGCGTTCGAAGTGGCTGCCGACAAGCTTCGAGGCCACTGGCACGAGCCGGTGCATGAGACCGACCAGCTCGTCTCGGTCGCGTCCCTTCGCATCGCTGTTGCGCTTGAACAGCTCGATGGCATCATCGACAACGTCTTCGACGTGTGTGGCGTGACGCATGGCGAGCGCGGTGAGCTCTTCGAGCGATACACCTTCGCTGACAAGGGTTCGGGCGGCGATGAGCATGTCGACGGCGTCGGCGGCGAACCGCTGCTCATCGCCTTTTCCAACCGGGGTGAGCAGTCCAGCGCTGACCACGACGTCGATGATGAACTCGGGTACCTCGGCCCGACGGGCGAGCTCGGTCTTGTCGAGGTCGGGATCGGCGGCATTTTGATCGGCGAGGTCGACGAGCAGGCCGGTTGCGTCGTTGGTCGACAGGTCGCGGATCTGAGCGAGGCTGAATCCCTGCTGGGCGAGGCCCTTGATTTGTCGAATACGGTCGAGATGACGATCGTCGTAGAAGGCGCGCCGGCCCTCGTGACGCGGTGCGTGCAGCAGTTTCTCGCGCTGGTAGTAGCGCACGGTGTCGACCGCAACGCCGGTGGCGTCGGCGAGTTCCTCGACGAGATACTCCACTGCCACATCCTAGCTAACGGTGCGAGTTACTGCTCGCAGAGTTGCCACTCTGAGGATAATCCAGGCGCTACCGTCGCGACATGCACGATGGACCGATCGATCTCGATGCGCCACGGTCGCGCAAACCTGAGTACCCGGTCGTGGCAGCTCGCCGGGGTACGGTGCTCGAAGACCGCACCACGGGCGTCGTCGGTGCTCTGGTCTCGTTCGCGCCACCCCGCCTCGTTCTTCGCGACCGCTACGGCAAGGACCACACGGTCGCCTACCGAGACGGTTCGGTCCGGGCCGCAATCGACGGCAAGGGCGTGCCGTGCCGACTCGTCGCCCCAACCGCCGAGCCGGCGGCACCCGGCGTCACAGCCAGTGGATCGATCGATCTTGGCGAGGTCCCGGCCCGCGTTGCCCGCGCCAGCCGCCTGTGGGTCGAAGGTATCCACGACGCCGAACTCGTCGAAAAGGTGTGGGGTGCCGACCTCCGCGTTGAGGGGGTGGTCGTCGAACAACTCGACGGCGCCGACGACCTCGCCGAGCGCGTCCGCGACTTCCGCCCCGGCGAACGCCGTCGTCTCGGTGTGTTGCTGGACCATCTCGTCGACGGCTCTAAGGAGCAACGCATTGCCAACACGATTGCCGACCCAAACGTCATCATCACCGGTCATCCCTACGTCGACATCTGGCAGGCAGTGAAACCGTCGGTCATCGGCATCGACCGTTGGCCCGACGTACCGAAGGGCCAGCCCTGGAAGGAAGGCGTCATCGCCGCCCTCGGCGTGAATACGACCCCCGCCGCGTTCTGGAAACACGTCCTCGGCAAGGTCACGACGTGGAAGGACCTCGAACCACCCTTGCTCGGCGCTGTAGAGGAGCTCATCGACTTCGTCGCGCCTCCCGAACACACCTAGCCTTCACCCTATGGCGCGCCAACCGAACATCGTCCTCATCAATTGCGACGACCTCGGATACGGTGACCTCGGCTGCTACGGCTCGGAGGTCCACGACACACCCCGGATCAATCAGCTCGCCGCTCAAGGCACCCGACTGCTCTCGTTCTACATGGGGTCTCCGGTGTGTACCCCGTCGCGCGGAGCGATGCTCACCGGTTCCTATCCGGCCCGGATCGGCTTCGACGACTTCGACGGGCTCCACGTCCTGTTCCCCGGAAGCGCCTGCGGCCTCAACCCGTCGGAGCACACCATTGCGTCAGTGTTGAAGGGCGCGGGCTACGCAACCGAGATCGTCGGCAAGTGGCATTGCGGCGATCAACCCGAGTTTCTTCCCACCAATCACGGCTTCGACCGCTGGTTCGGCTTGCCCTACAGCAACGACATGGGCATCCAGCACAGCCCGAGCCTGATCGAGGAGCACGGCGATCAACTGATCGCCGCCGGGTACACGTTGCCGCCCGTCATCCCGTATCCACCACTCCCGCTCATGCGCGACGACCAGATCGTCGAAACCCAACCCGACCAGACGATGCTGACCCGGCGCTATGTCGAACGATCGGTCGACTTCATCCGCGAGAACGCCGATCAGCCGTTCTTCCTCTACTTCGCGCACATGCACGTCCACCTGCCGCTCTATGTGGAAGACACCTTCCACGAGGGATCTCGCAACGGCCCATACGGCGCTGCCGTGCACGCGATCGACTGGGCGACCGGCGTCCTGATGGACGAACTCGAGGCGCAGGGTCTCCACAACGACACGATCGTTGTCTTCACCAGCGATAACGGCGCCCTTTGTCGGCCTGGCGAGGGGAGCAACGCTCCGCTGCGGGGCAAGAAGGGTCGCACGAGCGACGGAGGGATCCGGGTGCCTGGGATCGTGCGGTGGCCGGGGGTGATCCCAGCCGGGGCCGTTTGCGACGAACTTCTCACCGCCATGGACCTCCTCCCAACCCTTGCGAGTTGGGCCGGCACTGCGGTACCAGCCGACACGGTCATCGACGGCCGCGACATCGCAGGTGTCCTCACCGGCGATGCGGCGTCACCGCACGGGACCTTTGCCTATTACAACGGAACGGTGCTCGAGGCCGTGCGAGACGCACGCTACAAACTTCGCGTGGTTCACCGTTCGGGCCGTGATCGCACGATCATCGCCGAGCTATTCGACCTTCGGGCCGACATCGGCGAGACCACCGATATCGCCGCGGAACACCCCGAGGAGGTCGAGCGTCTCCAGACTGCAGCCGACGCATTCCGCACCGAACTCGGCGACAGCGTCCTTGGCGTGAAGGGCAGCGCGTGCCGGCCGTCTGGCCGGGTCGAAGGCGTGTGTCCACGGGCCCTCCTCGGCGACGACCACCCCATGGTGATCGCCGAGTACGACCTCAGCGATCGAGGTTGAACGCCACCATCGCGCCAGTGTCACGCGCCGTGCGTACGATCGGCAACAGATGACCATCGACGTCGCGACGACCCCGTACGGCCCGCCAGCTCACGAAGCGCTGGCCGCCTCGATTGACCGGTACAAGGCAGCCGACCGCCTTGCGCCGGTTTCGATCATCGTGTCGTCGAACCAGGTTGGCATCGCCGCCCGCCGCGCCCTCGGCCGACGCGGTGGTATCGCCGCAGTCACCTTCCTCACCCCCTATCGGCTCGCCGAACTCCTGGGGTCCGGGGTGGTCGCAGCCCGCGGTCGTCGACCCGTCTCCACACCTGTCTTGGCCGGGGCGGTTCGCGCCGTCCTCGCGAATGAGCCCGGTCACTTCCGCGGGGTTGAACACCATCCCGCAACCGAACGGGCCCTTGTTCGCGCCCACCGGGATTTGTCAGAGATCGGCCCTGCCGGCCTCGACCGCCTCGCAGCCCAATCGACCCGGACCGCCGACGTGGTCCGAGTCCATCGCCAGGTCGGTGACCAGATCCGCCGGAAGTTCTCCGACGAACAAGATCTTGTTGCGGCTGCCGTCGCGACCATTCCCAACACGCCACCCGTCCTCCGCGATCTCGGCCCAACCATCGTGTTCCTCGCACAGCGGCTGTCGTCGAACCAGGCCCACCTGCTCTCGGTGCTCGGCCAGCACCATCCGGTCACACTGCTGGCCGGCATCACCGGCAACGCCGACGCCGACGCTGCGGTCCAACGGTCAACCGAGATGATCGGCGGCACATGGCCAACCACCCAGACGGCGCCAGCCGCCGTCCCAGCCCGGGCGCTAAGCGTCTCCGACGCCGACGACGAGGTCCGCCACGCCGTCCGCCAGGTTGTCGACGCCGCCCGTTCCGGCACACCCCTCGGCCGCGTTGCCATTCTCTACGGCAACCGTGACCCCTACGCCCGACTAATCGGCGATGCCCTCGACGCCGCCGAGATCGAGTGGTTCGGCACCTCGGTGCGAACCGCCGACACCTCGCTGCTCGGCCGCTCACTGCTCGCCCTCCTTGCGCTCCCTGACCACGACCTCTCCCGTCACGACATCGCCGCCTGGCTCGCCGGTGCACCGATCCGAGGCACCGACAACCGCCCCGCACCAGTCGCTTCGTGGGAGCGCGCCTCCCGATCGGCCGGCATCGTCGCGGGACTCGAACAGTGGCAGAACCGGCTGACCCGCCTGGCCAACGATCTCGAGGCCGATGCCGTCAACGCCGAACGCGACACCGAACTCGAATGGCAAGCCGCCCGTCACCGTCGCGACGCCGAGTCGGCTCGCACACTCGCCGACTTCGTCACCGACCTCGATGCGGCACTCAACCCCGGCGGTATGGGCCGAACATGGTCCGGCCTCGCCGCCTGGTGCCGTTCGCTCGTTCGCACGTACCTTGGCGGCGAGACCTTGCGGACCGACTGGCCGCTCGAAGAACAGGCCGCAGCTCAGCGGATCGACGCGGCGATCGACCGCCTCGGCGACCTCGATGGCGTCGACCCCGAGCCCTCCCCCAGGGCGTTCCGTCGGGCCCTGGAGCTTCAACTCGCCGACGACCTGGGCCGCCACGGCACGTTCGGCAACGGGGTGCTCGTCGGCTCTGTCTCCCTCGGGCTCGGCCTCGAGCTCGATGAGGTCGTCATTGTCGGCATGGCCGAGGGGTCATTCCCGGCTCGACGCCGCAACGATCCCCTGCTCCCCGATCGCGTCCGAGCCGTCGTCGGTCCCGATCTCCCACAACGCTCCGACCTGGCGCATGACGATCATCGGGCCCTACTCGCCGTCCTTGCTGCCGCCGGCCGCACGACTTACATGTTTCCTCGGGGTGATCTGCGCCGAAACGCCCAGCGGGCGCCTTCACGATGGCTGCTCGACGCCACCGAGCACCACGACGGCGTGCGCCCGTCGGCCGAGGAACTCCATGCACTCACCGGCGACTGGCTTCGAGAGGTCCCGTCCTTCGTTGCCGGCCTCCGCAGCAGCGATTTCCCCGCCACCATCACCGAATACGACGTGCGCTCGCTGCTCGATCATGTCGAAGCGGGCAATCGGTTCACGCTCGATCTCGTTCCCTCGGACCGGGCACCCGTTCGACGCGGCGCCGAGCTACTCACCGCCCGACTGTCAACCGACTACACCCGATTCGACGGCAATCTCGCGACCGATGGCGACCTCCGTGGCGCCATGGTTCCACATCCCGGCGCCGACGGGCACATCACCTCTGCAACCCGACTTGAGGCTTGGGCCAGCTGTCCCCACGCCTACTTCATTCGTCACGTTCTCGGCGTGTCTCCGGTGGACGACCCCGAGGAGCAGTACCGCATCTCGCCGCTGACGCGAGGAACACTCGTCCACGACACGCTCGATCGGTGGATCGCCGAGGCGCTCGCCGACGATGCCATTCCCGATCCCGGCGATGCCTGGCCCGAGCCCCAACTCGAGCGGCTGTACGAGATCGCTGACGAGAACGCTCGCCGCCTTGAGCACCGAGGGATGGTGGGCCGACGCGTCTACTGGAGCCGCGACAAGCAAGTCATCCGCCGCGATCTCGAGGCATTCGTCCGGTTCGATGACAATCAGCGGGCGGCGTATGGGAGCACGCCGATCGCCACCGAGCTGTCTTTCGGCATGCCGGGCTCCGCCACGCCGCCCGTCGAGATTGCACTGCCCGATGGCCGCTCGATCACGGTCCGTGGCGCCATCGACCGTGTCGACCGGACGTCCGGTGACGGGCTGATCGTCATCGACTACAAGACTGGTTCACAGCACGGCTACGACGACCTCAACGCCGACGACCCAACGCCGAATGGCACCCACCTGCAACTCGTGCTGTATGCACTGGCAGCCCGTTCGATCATCGGCCAACAGGGAGGCCCCGAACGGGGCACTTACTGGTTCGTCACGCAACGAGGTGGCTTCCAAGCGGCCGGTTACGACGTCGAACCGACCGTCGAGTCGAGCGCGCTCACCACCGTCGGGCGAATCGTCGATGGCATCGCAGCCGGTCATTTCCCTGCCCATCCGGCCGCTCCGGCATTTCGGCCCTGGGTCGACTGCGTCTTTTGCGAGCCCGATGGCCTCGGCCTCACCCATCAGCATGCAGATTGGCGCCGTAAGCGCACCCAGCCAGCCCTCAACGACTACGTCGACCTCAGCGGGGGCGATCGTGGCTGACCGGACCCCCATCGATCAGGCGGCTCGAGATCGCATTCGAGGCGAACGCGACCGCACGCTCTTCGTCGAGGCTGGTGCTGGTTCGGGCAAGACTCGAGCCCTCGTCGACCGGGTGGAAGCGCTGGTGATCGATGACGCAATTCCCCTCGAGAACATTGCGGCGATCACCTTCACCGAGAAGGCGGCTGCCGAGCTTCGCGATCGCGTTCGGCAGCGCTTCGAGGCGTGCGTCGCCGAGCCCCCACAGCCAGGCGCCGCCGATGCGGCGCGGGCAGCCCTTCAACAACTCGACGGCGCCCCGATCGGAACGCTGCACAGTTTCGCCCAGCGCCTGCTCGGCGAGCACCCCGTCGAGGCGGGGCTGCCACCAGGTGTCGAAGTACTCGACGAAATCGGATCCCAGATCGAATTCGAACAGCGTTGGCGGGTGTTCCTCGACGAACTTCTCGACGACGAGTCAATAACTCACACGTTGCTCGCGCTCGAGGGGGCCGGCATTCGTCTCGATGCCCTGCGGTCTCTGGCCCTTCAAATGGCAACCAACTGGGACCTCGTTGAGGAGCGGCTCAACTTCGACGCCCCGCCGCCAGGCGCGTTCCCCCTAGCCGAACTCCTGCAGGCGTTCGACAAGGTCGAACCGTACGCCAATGAATGTGACAACCCCGACGACAAGCTCCTTGCCCGCTTCCCCACCCTTCGCGACCATCGAGCGCTTATCGCTGGCGCGCTCGACGATGTCGATGCGCTCGCACTCGCCTCTGAGATGGGTGATCGCAACGGTGCTCGCCTGTCGATTCGGGTTGGCAACGTCGGAAGCAGAGGCAACTGGCGGACCGACATCGCCGACGTCCGTAATGCCTTCGCCGACCTCCGGGTGGCCTGCGACGACGCCGTTTCGTCGGTGACCGCTGTCGCTCTCACCCACATGGCTGCTCGGATCGGGCGCTTCGTTCTCGATGCCGCCGATGAACGACGCGACGTTGGCCGACTCGAATTCCACGACCTGCTCGTTCGGACCCGTCGCCTCCTGCGGAGCCCAGAGCACGGTACCGAGGTGCGCGCCGCACTGGCCGAGCGCTATCCCCGACTACTCCTCGACGAGTTCCAGGACACCGACCCGATACAGATCGAGCTGGCGACGCTGATTGCCACCGACGAGACCGATGTCTTCGACAAGGACTGGACCGAGCTCACGGTCCGGCCGGGGTCACTGTTCCTCGTTGGCGATCCCAAGCAGTCGATCTACCGGTTCCGACGAGCCGATATTGGCGTCTTTCTGACCACCCGCGATCGCATCGCCGACCGTCCAGCGTTAACGGTGAACTTCCGGACCACGGCGCCGATTATCGAGTGGGTCAACCACGTGTTTGGTCAGCTGATCCGCTTCGAGCCCGGCAGCCAGCCCGAGTACGTTCCACTTTCGGCTCATCGCAACGAGGCCGCACCCTCAGGACCGGCGGTCGCTGTGCTCGGGGCCGAGCCGATTCCCGAAAAGCTCTCGGCCGACGCGCTGCGGGTGCGTGAGTCTCGCGACGTCGCAGCAACGATCGCCGAGGCGCTTGACGAACAGTCGCCGTGGCAGGTCGACGACGACGAGGGCGGCTGGCGCAACACGCGAGCGAGTGACATCTGCATCCTGCTGCCGGCTCGGACCAGCCTTCCATCGCTCGAAGCGGCCCTCACGGCCGCCGGTGTGCCCTATCGCGCCGAGACATCGTCACTCGTCTACGCGACTCGAGAGGTTCGCGAGCTTCTCCTTGCGCTCACTGCGGTTGCGGACCCTACCGACGAACTTGCCACCGTCGCCGCCCTCCGCTCGTTTGTCTTCGGCTGCGGCGACGACGATCTCGCCCACTGGCGTCTCGGGATACGGGGCCGCTTCAGCATCCGCAATCCGATTCCCGAAGAGGCGGTCGATCATCCGGTCGCCACTGGCCTTCGTCACCTGCAACAGCTCCACGACGCCCGCCTGTGGTCCACCCCGGCCGAACTGCTCGATCGCCTCATACGCGAGCGCGGCGTTCTTGAGTCCGCTGTGGCGACTGCCGCACCGCGAGACATTTGGCGGCGGCTGCGATTCGTTGTCGACCAGGCGCGAGCGTGGGTCGATGCAGGCGGGGTCGACCTCCGCGCCTACCTGCAGTGGGCTCGCCTGCAAGGGGCTGACAATGCCCGGGTCTCCGAGACCGTGCTGCCCGAGACCGACGACGACAGCGTCCGGATCATGACGATCCATAGTGCCAAGGGCCTCGAATTCCCCGTCACCGTGCTCGCCGGTATGACCACTCGCATTAGCAACCCACCTCGGGGGCCCTCGGTCAGCTTTCCTCCCGGAGCAGACGTCGTGCTGCGCCTCTCCACCGACGTGACGTCGGGGGGTTACGACACCTGGAAACCTCTCGACGACCAGATGGACGAACACGAGCGTCTCCGCCTGCTGTACGTCGCCGCCACGCGCGCCCGCGACCACCTCGTCGTCTGCCTTCACCGCGAGGAACGCAAGGTTCGTACCGGCGCAAGTGTCTTGGCCGAACACGCGCTCACCACCGCTGTGTCCCAGCCGCTCGAGCCGATGGGCGGCACCCGCCGTCGACCGAACCCGACGAGACCAACACCGATGCCACCGCGCGACGAGTGGCTCGCGGCGAGGGCCGAAGCGCTCCATCGGGCATCAGCTCGATCGGTCGTAGCGGCCACCACCTTGGCGCGGGAGGCGGCCGAGGCCACCGACCCGGGCCTCCACAAGCACGCGCGAGATCTCGATCTGCCTCCATGGCAGAAGGGTCGCTACGGAACGGCAGTTGGGCGCGCGGTTCACGGAGTGCTCCAAGTCATCGACCTCGCCACCGGCGACGGGCTCGAAGCTGCTGCGGCGGCGCAAGCAACGTCGGAAGGCGTCGCCAACCGCACTGCGGTCGTCGAAGCACTTGCCCGGCAAGCCATCGAGTCAGACCTCGCACGCGAGGCAAGTAGCAGCGACTTCTGGCGCGAGTTGTGGGTCGCTGCACCGGTCGGCGACTACCTGATCGAGGGCTACGTCGATCTGCTCTACCGCAACCAACGCGGCCTCGTGATCGTCGACTGGAAGACAGACCACGTCGAGGGTGACGACGACGTTCGATCGAAGCTGACGCGGTACCGCCTCCAGGGCGCAAGCTACGCGGCGGCGGTCGAAGCCGCGACCGGCGAGGTAGTCCAGCGCGTGGTGTTCGCGTTCTTGAGTGAAGAAGGCGTGGTCGAGGCCGAGCTCCCCGAGTTGCCGGCCGCACTGGCCGAGGTCCGGGCGCGTACCGCCGAACTCGCCGATGCGTCAGCGACGGTCGAGACGCTCGCCCAGCTCGGCTGACAACCGAACCAACCCTTGGCCGAGCTCGACCCGCTGAGCTTCGTCGAGATCACCGATCTCGAGGTCGAAGGTGTCGAGCACCAGGTGCAGGGCCCCGATCGTGGTCTCGAGACCCTTGTGGCTGAGTTCAACGAGCGACCGGCGACCGTCACCCGGGTCGGCCACTCGCTTCACCATCCCGCGGTCCTCAAGCCGCCGAATCGTCTTTGTTGTGCCGCCCGTGGTCTGCACCAGTGAGTCGGAAATCTCACCCGCCGACAACCGCTGGGGTTCGCCTGCGAGGTACAGCGTCATGAGTGCCGTGAACTCGCTGGTGTCGAGTCCATCAGCTGCGAGCGTCGATGACAGCCACGATTCGATCAGGCGCCCGGTCCGTAAAACTGCGACCAAGACCCCAATGGTCGAACGGTGCCCCTCCCCCATGTGGGGGGCGAGCGAGCCGAGAAGGTTGGGCTCGGCAGCATCGGTCATGGAACGAGCGTACTCACCGGTGCCCGGCTCAGCCGCAGCGACCCACTAGAACAGTTGCATGCGTCTCGCCTTATACGGGATCCTCCGTCGGGGGGGTAGCCACCACTACGAGGTCCGGTCGATCCCGGGCACATGGGCTACCGGCATCGTTCGGGGCTGGACCTACCAGATCACCTGGGGCCCAGCGGAGGGCTATGACGGGATCACGTTGAGCGCCGATGGCCCACCAGTCGAGGTCGACATCCTGGATTCCGACGAACTCGATCGGTATCTCTCCCGCCTCGACGATTTCGAGGGGCCGGGCTACCGCCGGGTGACGGTGGCAGCGGCCCTAGCCGACGGATCGGTCGTCGACGTCGAGATCTTCGAGGCCGATCCCGAAGCCTGACCAGTCGAGTTCTCCATCTCCGGCCCGCGACCGCACTGGCCGTCAGACTCCGTCGTCAGCAGGCGTGATACCCCTCACATCCGCATCGGCGGGAAGGAACCACGACGCAACGGCACCGAGCAGCGCTACGCCCGCCGCGATCACGAAGACCAAGGTAAATGAACCGCGCCAATCGGCGATTGCTCCCCCGATCTGGGGCGAAACTGCCTGCGCAAGCCCGAACGCCAAGGTTGTCGCGGAGAACACCGGTCCGAACGACTGCTCATCAGCGTAGGTCACGACATGGGCGATGATCGCCGCCGGAATGCCGCTGAACATGATGCCGACGAACACTGCGGCGATCAGGGCCAGCGGGAGCGACCCAATGAGGAACACGAGCGATGCGGCCGCCCACGACACGAACGCAATCATCATCATCCGCCGCCGCCCGATGCGGTCCGACAGCGAGCCGACGGTCAACCCGCCGAAGATAATGGCGACACCGATGACGCTAAAGATCAGCGCGGCCCGATCCGGCGTCCAGCCGGCATCGTCTTCAAGACGGGCGACCACGAAGCTGATCACCAGGATGTACGAGAAGCCGTACGCCGAGTAGGCGAAGGTCAAGGCTTTCCATCCCTCAACCTGCCGAAGCGCGCCGAAGCCCCCGAACCCGCCTGCGGTCGAGGGTCGCTCACCCTGGGACCGCAGGCCGATCAATGCTGCGACAAACACGCAGATCGCGATCCCGAACTCGATGCGGTACACGGTCTGCCAGACCGCAGCGTCGCCACCGCGCAAAGCCGACGCGACCCGGCCAGCAAACACGATCCCGAGGCCGATACCGACCCCAGCGAGCCCGGTGGCAAATCCGCGGCGCTCAGGTGGGAACTCTCGGGCCGTAATCCCGGGCACGGGAACCCAGATGATCGCACCACCGAGACCCATCAGAATGAGGGCGGCCGCCAACACAACCGGTTCGGTCGTAAACGATGCCAGCGCAAGGCCCGACGTTGAGAAGGTCAAGCCGATTTTGACGAGCCCAACGAGCGTCGATCGCGACGCCAACCAAGCCACGACGATCGTCCCGACAAGGTAGGCCGAGACGTTGAGGGTGCCGAAGAGGCCCGCCGCAGTGTTGGAGCCGTCGAGGAGATTGTCACGGGCCTCAGGGAGGACGACGCCCCAGGTGAATCGGCCGAACGCCTGCGCGACCATCGCGGCCGACAACGCAACAACGATGGTGTAGATCCGTCGCTGAGAGTTGGGCATCCGGCGACCGTATCGCCGGGGGTGTGCCCTGACTCGAATCAGGCCGGAAGTGGATCGCCGGGGCGCTGGCGGCCGCTGAAGATCACCGCTATGCGCTCGTGCCGTTCAAGCTCGTCCCCTGCCTCGGCAACAGCAATCAGTCCACCGAGCCCAGACGCACCCGTAGGGCAAACCGGGACCGAGGTGTGGGCGTGGGAAAGCCCATGGGCGCGACGCAACTGGTCCTCGGACGGCACGATCGGCGCACCGCCTGTTGCGAGCATCGCCTCGATGATCGGGATCCAGTCATAGGTGACGTCATCGAGGATGCCGGTGGCGTATGACTCGGGCTCATCGGGCCAGGGCTGCATGTACCGGACGGGGTCGGACTCGAGGCGGTGCACAATCGCCCGCCGGCCATCGGAGGCAACCCGGCCGAGCGCGGCCGCTGCGGCCATGCGTCCGGTCACGGTGGGCTCCGGCGCCGCATCAAGCAGCTCGGAGAGGAGCGTGTCCCACGCTCGCACGAGGGGATGGTTGCCGACGGGCTGGACCGCGTGGACGATCGGCATCTTCGGGAGATCACAGCGGGTGAGGCCCGTCACCACCGCAGTAGCCAAGGCACCACCACCGACCTGCACAAACAGTCGATCGAGGTGCTGCGGCGTCGGGTGATCGTGAGCGGCAAGAGCCGCGACCATTTCGAACGCCAGTGTACGACCGCCGTCAATCCCTGCTGGGGTGTCGGTCCCCTGACACGAGAAGGCCGTGGCGCCACGCTCGATCGCGTCGACCATGGCGTGGTGGGCTGGATCGCCGAGGCGGCCTACCTCTCGCTCGACTCGGTTCACCACCGCACCGGACGACTCGATCTCTGCGACCACGGAATCGTCGGCCCAGGTTGGCACGAACACGTCGAGCTGGTGCTGAGCAGCTCTGGCCACGACCGATGCGGCCAGGGCCGCATTGCCACATGACGCGATGGCCCACGGGCCGCCACCGCTCGGCGCCAACGCTTCGCGCACGGCGACCCCGAAAAGATGGCGGCCCTTGTGGGAGCCCGAAACGTTACCCGTCTCGTCCTTGACCCAGAGTTCCACACCGGCCGGCAGACCGACTGCCGCCGCGAGATCGGTCTCACGATCGAACGGCGTGGCTTGGAAGCCATGGCCCTCGCGAGCGGCGACGGCTGCGTCGAGGCGACGGATGGCCGCAACGACGTGCTCACGTTCGCCGCCGAACGGCCAGCGTCCGAGGTCGAGTTGGTCGAGGTGGAACTCGAACGTCGACGTCGGCGCGTCGGACACAATCAGTCGTCGCTTCGAGTGCCGGTGCGGCTGTTGAACTCGGTGATGAGCTCGTCCCAGTCGGCAACAAAGTGGCGCATGCCGTCCCAGAAGCGCTGATCGGCCCGGGCCGTGAAGTCCTCGAATGACGTGCCCTGCTGCTCGACCCAGGTGAAATAGCCAAGGTTGAAGACCCGACGGCGCTCCGCCTCGGTGAGTTCCAAGTGTTGCGCCGTATCGCCGGCTTCGAGCTCGCGCCCGAAGTCGGCCGCAGCTGCCACCGAGTCATAGCCGTTCGGGTGATTGGTCGCGAGGTACTCGGCTCGCTCGGCGTCGTAGAGCTCGGAGCCATCAGTGGCGACGGTGACGATGACGTCGTCACGGCCGAGGTCGTGCTCCTTCGCAATCTTGATTGCAGCGAGTGCATTACAGCTCGAGGAATAGCCCATGTGCTGCAGCGCATCGACGAGGGCTGGGGCGAGGCCTACCCGATCGACGAGGTAGGCCTTGCCCGCGTCAGTGTTGAACAGCGCGTCCATCGCGTCGGTCGAGCGATCGCTCACTGCGACGACGTCATCGGTGTTCATCACGTTGTGGATCAGTGGCACATGCTTGTCGCCAATGCCCTGAATGTTGTGATCACCAAAGCCGTTCTCGAGCAGCGTCGGACACTCGAGCGCCTCGACTGCGACAATGCGGGCGCCGTGGTGGTCCTTCAGGTAATCGCCGGCGCCGAGCGTGCCGGCCGAGCCCGACGCCGACACGTACGCGGCGAGCCGGGCCGTTCCCGAACCGGCCGTGGCGTGTTCGAACATCCGCTCGAGGGCGGGGCCGGTGACCGCGTAGTGGCCCAGATGATTGGAGAACTCCGAGAACTGGTTGATGATTTCGATCTCGGGATCCTTCTCGAGTTCGTTACAGGCGTCGTAGATCTCCTTGACGTTCGACTCGGTGCCAGGCGTCCGGATGATGTCGTTGGTCGGGTCGAGCGTCCACTGCTCGAGCCAGTCGAAGCGGGCCTTACTCATACCCTCGGGGAGCACGGCAACGCCACGACAATCCATGATGCGGGAGATGGCGATGCCACCGCGCGCATAGTTGCCGGTCGAGGGCCACACGGCACGATGCGCGGTGGGATCGAAGCGGCCGGTGACGAGCCGGGGCACGAGGCAGGCGTAGGCGGCCAGCACTTTGTGGGCCCGGATCATCGGGAAGCGGTTACCGAACCCAAGCAGGATCCGAGCGTCAACGCCGGTCAGCTCTGGGGGGAGTTCGATGTAGTCGGGAACCGCGTGGGGGCCGCTGCCATCGAGTCCTCCGAACCAGTGCACACGGAAGAGGTTGCGCGAGTCGGGCTCATTGCGATCGAGGCCCGACAGCGGCGCAAGGCGGGCCGCCGGAATGGTCGAAGGGTCGGCCAACTCTGCGAACGTCGGCAGTGCGATGTCGCGCTCGGCGAACCGGGCAACGGTTCGGTCGTAGACGCCCTGGTCGGCGACCTCGGTCGTCAACCCGAGCGACGTGTGCGCTCGCGCAACTTCGGATCCATCGATCCCTCGTTTTGACATTCTGTAAAGCTAGCGCGCCGCGCGTGTGGCGATGCCAGATGGCGCATCGCCACCACGGGCCGCCGCTCATACCAAAGCCCATCGAGGCGCCGTTGTGGCTCCGGCGGGTGGTGACCAGCCCCAGCCTGGCGCTAGATCGTGTTCTCGTGACCTTCCCAGTACGGGTCGCGTAGGCGCCGCTTGTAAAGCTTGCCGTTGGGGTCGCGAGGCATCTCAGTCGTGTAGTCGATCGAGCGCGGCAGCTTCTGGCGGGCGACCTGCGCTCGGAGCCATGTCATGATCGTCTCGGTGGTCTCGTCGGTGGGCTCCCACCCGTCACGCAGTTCGACCACAGCCTTGATCTCCTCGCCCACGTCAGGGTTGGGGATGCCGAAAACGGCGACGTCGCCGATCGCGTCGTGCTGGATGAGCGCACCCTCGATCTCGGCCGGGTAGATATTGAGACCGCCGACAATGATCATGTCGTTGGCCCGGTCGTTGAGAAACAAGAAGCCGTCGTCGTCGAGATACCCGACGTCGCCGACCGTGAAGAAGTCGTCCAGTCGAGACTTCTGTGTTTTCTCGTCGTCGCCTTTGTACTCAAACTGCTGGCCGTCGCCCATCTTCATGTAGACCGTGCCCGACTCGAACGGCGGGAGTCGGTGGCCGTCATCGTCGACCACAGCGACTTCACTGATCGGCCAGGGCTTACCAACGGTGCCGGGTTTGGTCAACCACTCGGCGGCCCCCACATACGTGCCGCCCCCTTCGGTGGCCGCGTAGTACTCCCAGATCGAGTCGCCCCACCATTCGATCATCTTCTTCTTGGTCTCGACCGGGCACGGCGCCGCGGCATGGACCATGTAACGGGTCGACGATACGTCGTAGGAGTTCCGCACGTCCTCAGGCAGCTGCAACATCCGGTTGAACATCGTGGGCACCATGTGCGACGACGTGACCTTGTAGCGCTCGATGCGCTCAAGCGCGCCCTCCGCTGTCCACTTGTCCATCAACACAACGGTGTGGCCCAGGTGCAGCGACATTGTGGTCCAGTTGTTCACGGCCGTGTGGTAGAGCGGCGCCTGTGTGATCTGCACGTTGTCATCGTGAGGCTTGGTGCCGAACAGGTACAGCAACCCACCGCCGGCCTGGTCGTCGGGATGACCAGGGTTGAGCGGGCGACGAACCCCCTTCGGCCGACCGGTGGTACCCGATGTGTAGAACATGAACGAACCAGTCGGGCCGAGGTTATCGGGACGGGTCGTCGGCTGACCGTCCAACAGCTCAGCGAACGGCCGGAACCCGTCAATCCGACCGCCGATGGAGAAGCGGTTGGCCGACGGGGTGACGCAGTCTTCCAACACCCGCGTTGCCTCCTCGGCGAACTGAGCATTGACGATGAACGCCTTCGTCTCGGAGTCGTTGACGATGTAACTAATCTCCGGCCCGACCAGATGCCAGTTGACCGTGGTGACGTAGAAACCGCCCTGGAATGCTGCGAGACAGAGCGCCACCTGTTCGAAACTGTTCGGCAGCACCGTGGTGACCTGATCGCCGGGCTCGAGGCCGAGCGCCCGCAGTCCGTTCACAATCTGGTGGGTCAGCGCGGCGAGTTCGCCGAACGTCATCTGCTCGTGATCGGGATCGATGATCGCCAGGTGGTCGGGGTCAGCGTCAGCGATTCGCCAGAGTCCGAGAGCGTCAGTGTTGGCCATGGCGGCATCTTCGGCGCGGGACTGGCCCGGTCGCCAATCGTGGCGCAAGCGCCTCCACCATCTCGGCGCCCGGAATCGCCCGCTTCCGCATCAGGCCCGAGCGGGCCTCACTCAGCGAGACACATGCCTCGATCGATTGTGGCCGGATACCGGCACTGTTCAGCCGACGGGCTCGACGGGGTTGACCGCTACCAGCTCGAGCATGTCGAGGCGGTCACGCCACCAGTCGGCCGGAACCATGGTCTTGCCCGGCAGGTTGACCAAGGCATCATCGATCAGATCGGTGATGCCCGTGCGAGTGCCCGCCTCGAGCCGGAGGTCGAGGAGGGCATCCATCACCCGTGAACGACTGCAGACGTCGCCATCGACGTCTTGGCGCACGGTGCGGATGGTGGTTTCCAAATCGCTCATATCCATTGCAACGCCTCCTCGTAGAGAGATGTTCCTGCCGTCAGCATCGGTCGATGTGACTTCCGTCCTAGCTCTATCGCCCCGAAAGGCGGTAGATGTGAGGACCCTTAGTTACTCTACGGACAAAGTACCGCCCCCTGGATGCGTATGAATCATCGGGCTGCAGGGTCGTCATCTCGGTGCAACACTCGCGTCATGACAAGACTCCAGGTCGGTATCCAGATCCAGCCCCAGGCGACCAACGTCGCTGCAATGCGCGAGTGCTGGAAGGCCGCCGATGCCATGGGCGCCGACTCCATCTGGGTCTGGGATCACTTCTATCCGCTGTTCGGCGATCCCGACGAGACCCACTTCGAAGCATGGACACTGCTGTCGGTCATGGCCGCCGACACGACCAACGCGAAACTCGGCACGCTCGTTACCGGCAACAGCTACCGCAACCCCGAGCTCCTGGCTGACATGGCCCGGACCCTCGACCACGTCAGTGACGGCCGCATGTACCTCGCGGTAGGCGCCGGCTGGTTTGAGCGTGACTACAGCGAGTACGGCTACGAGTTCGGAACGGTCGGGAGCCGCCTGAAGCAACTCGAAGCCGACCTGCCGCGCATGAAGGGTCGGATGCAGAAGCTCAACCCCGGCCCGGTCGGGCCGCTGCCGCTGATGATCGGTGGCTCCGGCCGCAAGGTCACGCTGCGACTGGTGGCCGAACACGCCGACTCGTGGAACTGTTTTGGACCGCCCGACAACGTGGCCGAGTTGAGCGAGATCCTCGAAGAGTGGTGTGTGAAAACCGGACGGGACTCCTCGGAGATCGAACGAACCGTGTCGATCGGCCCCGACGACTCGCACCCGGCACAGGACTATCTCGATGCTGGCGCAACCCACATCATCGTGGGCATGCACCACCCGTTCGAACTTGAGGCGCTTCAGCGTCGCCTCGACGAGCGCGACGCCCTCGGGTAGCTACCGAACCGCCACGACCAGTTGCCTCGTCTTCGCGCTGCGGTGTCGACACTTCCGAGATCGCACCGTTGTCCCTCGATCCCGTGAGCCGATGGCTGCTGTGCCGCCGTCAGCGTTTCTGTCGCATGCTGTTGAGCCAGTCATCGGCCGCTTGCAGGCGCCGCCGCAGCGCCGGTTCGTCGGCTTCACCGACCCGCTCGATGCCTACCCGTTTATTGAGCTCGGCGTTGATCATCGGGTGCTCCATTCCGGTCGCTCGGACGAGTTCCAGCACCCTGTCCGCATTCCACTGCCGCAGGTCCTTCTTGCGAGCATGCTTGGTGCGCAGATCGCCCAGCGCCCCCTTTACATCGAAGTCGCGGCCTGGCAGCTTGGGCGGTGGCGGAAGATCGACCGGCAAGCCCGCTAGCTCTTCCGCAGCGATGACGATGTCCTCGTGTGGGTTGATGCCGTCGTCAGCCGGCGGTGAGGTCTCCTCGCCACCGAGCGCAGTCGATGACAGGGCCTGGAACAGCGATGGCTGCTCATCGACCTGGACGGCTCGGGTGAGGTCGTTGAGCGCGGTCTCGCGCTGCGCTTGGTTCTCGATGCGCTCGTTGATCGAGTGCCGCCGTTGGGCGGCAATGTTCTGGGCATGGTGGCGGAGCCGCGGATCGTCGGGGACGTAGAAGTACGCCTTCTGCGACGCGAGCCCTGGTGTCCAGCGGGCGATGCGCCCGACGGCTTGCCGGAAGAAGAGCGGGGTGACCGTGGTGGTGGCGTGGACGCCTACCCGCAGGCGGGGGATGTCGACCCCTTCACTGATCATGCGGACAGCAACGACCCATGCCTGATCAGAGCGGGCGTAGCCATCGATTACCTCCGAGGCCCGAGGGTCGTCGGAAAGCGCAAGAGCCGGTGCCTCGCCGGTCCATCGCTCGAGTAAAGCTGCGCACGCACGGGCGTGGTCTTGATCGATGGCGATGACCAGACCACCGGCGTCAGGCTGTTGCTTGCGGAGCTGACGCAGTTTTTCGTCCGCCTTCACAAGCACGGTAGGCAGCCACTGGCCATCGGCATCGAGCGCAGTTCGGAGCCGAGCGCTGCGATCCTCACGCGCAAGGTCGTCGGAGAATGAGGCTTCCTTCAGCGCTCCGTCAGCGCCGATCCATTCCATGTGGCCGTCAAAGCGAGGGAAAAACACAGGACGAACAACGCCGCCGTCGACGAGCGCATTGCCGTAGTCGTACTCATAGTCGCTGACCGCGTCGCCATGGTCGCCAAGCGTGTAGTCGACGAACGGGATCGGCGCGTCATCAGATCGGAAGGGTGTCCCCGACAGCAACAACCGACTGTTGGCCTCGGCGAACGCCTCGGCCACCCCCTCACCCCACGAGAGGTCGCCACCTGCGTGGTGCACCTCGTCAAGGATGACGATGCCACCACGGCTGACGGTGAACAGTGTGCGGGCCGCCGAAGCCACCTGGGCGTAGGTGACGACAATGCCGTGCATGTCCGACGGGATATCGCCCAGCGAAGCATCCCACTCGGGTTCGAGATGGAAGCCGAACCGTTCTGCGGCCGACGCCCACTGGGTCTTGAGGTGCCGGGTCGGGGCCACCACAACAAGCGGCAGTCGTTCGCCGCGGAGCCAGTGGCGTGCAGCAGTGAGAGCGAACGTCGTCTTCCCTGCGCCGGGGCAGGCGACGGCCAGGAAGTTTGCGCGGGGGTGGTCGAGGAAGGCTCGCAGTGCCTCGTGTTGCCACTGGCGCAGCGTGATACTCCGGTTCAAGGATCGGCAGGGTAGTCATCGCAGATGCCGGTCCCGCGGCAACAGAGCAATAGTCTGCGGTCATGGCCGACGAGCGACCCATCGAAGATCAGATCCGCCTCGACCTGCGCGGTTCGGTGGCGTGGATCACCATCGACCGACCGGCAGTCGGCAATGCGCTGAACCCACCCTGCCGCGACCGGATCCGCGACCTCATCAATGAGCTGAATGTCTCCAAGCAGGCTCGCTGCATCGTCTTGACGGCCGCCGGCGAAAAGCTGTTCTGTCCAGGCGCCGATCTCTCCCACGTCTACGAAAAGGACCGGCCCGAGGGCATACCCGACCAGGTCGTCGGTGACCCGCGCCGGATGATGCTCGATGGTCAGTACACGCTGTTCCCCGCCATCCTCGATAGCGATATCCCGATCATCGCCGCCGTGAACGGCACCGCCGCCGGCATGGGCGCCCACCTCGCCCTCGCCTGCGATCTCGTGATCGCGGCCGACAACGCGAAGTTCGTCGAAGTATTTGCCCGCCGCGGTCTGGTCCCCGATGCCCTCGGCCCGTGGCTGCTTCCTCGCATCATTGGCGTGCGAAAGACGATGGAGCTGATGCTCTTCGCCGAGGACCTTCCCGCCGCTGACGCGGCCAACTTGGGCCTCGTGAACAGGGTCGTGCCCGCCACCGAACTCGTCGCAGCTGCGACCGAGTGGTCCGAACGCATTGCCAACGGTCCCACCTTGTCCTTCGGTCTGACCAAGTGGCTCGTCAATCAAAGCCTCGACACCGACCGCGCCACGATGATCCACAACGAGTCGATCGCCGTCGAGATGAACACCTACTCCGAGGACAGCAAGGAAGGCATCGCCAGCTTCCGCGAACGCCGCGCCCCGGAGTGGAAGGGCTACTGAACCGAGCAACCACGGGGCAACCGCGTCGTCGCGCTCACCCCAC
>JAQWLJ010000054.1 GCA_029247365.1 Acidimicrobiales bacterium
TGCGAACGCTGCGATTCCTGTTGCGCCAATTGCGCCCGAGAACCATGCCCGAGTGCGCAGGTCGGTCGGGACGGCGATCGGCTGGCGCCGCAACGTCGCCGCCGAGGCGAGCACGAGAGCCGCGGCGCCTCGCTGCCCGACAACCGGCCACAGACCAGCGTCTTCGTGGGTGGTGCCGAGAAAGGTCAGTGCGACACCGAACAACACGCCGCCCACAACACCCCAGACCACCCCGAGGCGGACCCGGTCACCGAGCTCCGGCGAGACCGTGGTACACACCAGCCCAACGACTGCGACCACGCTGCCGATCAACACAATCGCGGGAAGCGAACCGCCGGTGACGACATCCCAACCGACGGGGATGATCGCCATCAGAACCGCCACGATCGGGGACACGACTGCGGCTGAGGAGAGACTCAGGCCGCGGTACATTGAGCTGAGGGCAAACCCGAGTGCGACGCCCGATGCGATGCCGAACACCAGCGACCGGCCGTCGAGCACACTTGGCACGATGAAGACGAGCACGACGGAAACAATCACGCCGGCCAGCGCCGCGTTGGCCACGGTCGAGAAGGCATGCCATCGCCGGGTGACATTTCCGCCGAAGTAGTCCGACACGCCAACGGCGATCGAGAACCACAGGCCGAGCAGGACGGTCATCGATGAGTTGGCCTCATGCGAGCAGTGACTCGTCGAACGGGTAGAGCGACATGAGTTCGGTGCCGGAGTCGGTCACCAGGACCTGTTGCTCCAGCTTTACGCCCTCGGTGGTGCCGGGTCCGCCGATGAAGCTTTCGACACAGAGGGTCATGCCCGGCTCAATCACTCCGTCGTAGCCAAACGAGGTGAAGTCCTGAGCGTGATAGAGGTAAGGGTACTCACCGGTCATGCCGACGCCGTGGCTCGACAGGTAGTAGCGGTGGGCGGCGAATCGTTCGGGCAGATCCCAGGCCCGCTCGCTGTACTCGGCGAACGTCAGCCCCGGCTCAACGATCCCCATATTGTGGTGGACTTGCTCGTGGGCAATCCGGTACAGCTCCCGTTGCGCAACGCCCGGCGCGTCGGGGCCGGCATGGAAAGTCCGTGAGAAGTCGGCGTAGTAGCCGTGGCAGCCGACGACGTCAGTGTCGAACGCAATCAGCTCGTTGACGCCGATGACCTTGTCACTCGTCTCCTGAAACCACGGATTGGTGTTTCTCCCCGAGGACAGCAGGCGCGTCTCGATGTAGTCGCCGCCCTGAGCGATCACCTTCTGATGGAAGACCGACCAGAGTTCGTTCTCGGTCAGGCCCGGCCGGATCTCGGCTTCCATCGCTGCCATGGCCCGCTCAGTAGCGCGCATCGACGCGACCTGGCAGCCAAGCTCCTCAGACCCCTTGATCGCTCGGGCTCGCTCGACGGGCTCTTGTGCGTCGACGATCTGAATGCCTTCGGCGGCGAGTGCGAGCGCCGCGCCGGCATTGACCCGCTCGAGGCCGACCGGGGCGCGAGCACCGATGGTCTCGCGCACGAGCGATGCGATTTGGGCCGCCCATGCCTTCTCGACCTCGGCGATCCCCTCCCCTGCCGCGACGAACGACGCAGTGGTCGCATGGCGGACCTCGGTGATCGTCTCGAGCCCGTCAGCAAGATGAAGCGCGCCAGTGAACTCGTAGAGGATGACCGGGCCGTTGACCGCAACGAACAGGTAGCGCGCCGGATTGCGAGCCGTGAAGATCTGCATGTTGCGAGCGCCGGTGGCGTAACGGATGTTGACCGGGTCGGTCAACACACAGGCCCCGATGCTGCGAGCTGCCATTTCCGCACGCAGTCGACCGAGCCGGTACGCTCGCAGCGCTACAAAATCAATTGGCGTGTCCTCGCTTGGAAGCATCGCGGGAATCTACTCTGGCCTGATGTCTGAGCGCGACGACCAACAACGGCTGATGGACGGGATCTTTTGGTACGGAATCCCGACCCTCTTCCGGGCACAGCATGACGAAGACCCACGCAACGCCGACATCGGTCTTGTCGGCGTTCCGCACTCGACGGGCAACGGTACGACCCAACGAGACCAGCACCTCGGCCCGCGGGCCGTCCGCAACGTGAGCGCGATAGGGCGACGTGCCCACAACCACTTCGGGATCGACCCGTGGGACATGTGCCGGATCAAGGATCTCGGCGATGTCCCGCTCAGCGAAGGAAACAACAACGAGCGGTCGATCGAAATGATCACCGAGTACTACGCCCGCCTCGACATCGCCAACTGCCGGCCAGTCTCGATCGGCGGCGATCACTCCATCACCGGCGGCATCCTCCAAGCGCTTGGCGGAGCACACGCCAACCTGACCGGTGGTGAAAAGGCGTGCCTCCTGCACTTCGACGCCCACACCGATGCATTCCATAACATCCCGCACTTCATGGGGGCGGTGAAGAGCGCTGCTCACTGGGCGAGCTATCTCGTGACGCAAGGCCATGTTGACCCCGAGCACTCGGTACAGGTCGGGATCCGAGGCAACACCCGCAGCCTCGAGTGGCTGGATCCGTCCTACGACCTCGGCTACACCGTCATCAAGAAGACTGACTACGACGAGATGGGCGTCGATCAGGTGATACAAACCATCGTCGACACCATCGGCGACCGGCCGCTCTACATCACGTTCGACCTCGACTGTTTGGACCCGATGGTGGCCCCCGGGGTCGCCAACATCGAAGCCGGGATCGAGGGCTTTGGTATCGACCAGGTGGTGGAGTTACTCCGGTGCGTGCGAGGCAAAAACATCATTGGCGGTGACGTCGTGTGCCTCATGCCCACGGTCGACTCGCCAAACCAGATCACCAGTTATCGCTCGATGGCAATCATGTTCGAGATCTTGAGTCTCATCGCCGACAGCCACCACGGGGCGTAGCTGTCACGGCGAGGTGTCGGAGGCCACCTCCGATGAAGCGAACACCGGCGGGAAGATCACGAGGTTGGAGTCGGCGACCGCAGGAATCTGGAGGCGCGACAACGAGACACAGCCGTTGTTACCGCTGGTAAAAAAGAGATAGATGCAGTCTCGGCCGGGGTCGATCATCGCAACGAAGCTGCTGTCGGGGGCCCACACCGACTCGAGGCCTTGCACCCGCTGCTCGAAGTCGAGGAGCACTCCAGTCTCAATCTCATAAAGCGCAGGGAAGTCGTTGAACTCGCGACCCTTTGGGAGAAAGATCCACTCGCCATCGGGGCTAATCGCTGGCCCGAGCCCGAAGTCGAGCAGGTCATTGTCGAGCGTGTACTCGCCGGCGGCGGCGCCACCGGCAGTGGTGACGACCATCTTGTTGGCGTCGGTGGTGCTGCGGCGATACTCAAGCCACCGAGTGCCATTCGTTGTGACGATCTCGTGCGGCGTGACCCGCTCGAGCCCATCTGCGGTCACTTCGAGCGTGCCCCCGGTCTGTGCCGTGACGAACACACCAACGCCGGGCACGATGTCGATGTCAGCATTACTCGGCAACAACGATCGTTCGTTGGCCCCACCGGGCACAAACCCGCCGTACTCGACACCGGCCTCGGTGGCAGCGAGGACGAGCAGGTCGCCGGTGTGTCGCCGCACGAGTTGGACGCCAATGGCCAAGCGCATCGCCTGGGTAGGGTCGAACGGCGCGAAACCAAGGGCGCCATCGCTGGTGATCAGCACCGCCTCACCGGCATCGCCGTCAGCCCGTACCTCCGTTACAACCGACACGAGGTCACCCGTGCCGAGATCGATCACGACGGGGAAGCCATCAGCTCCCATGAATGCAAAGCGGTAGTCGCTCGGCACCATTTCTACCGGCCTCAGCAGCGCATACTTGTCAACCTCATCGGGGTCGACCTGGACTTCGAGCCACGCGGTGACGAGGTCCTTTTCGGTAAGTCCCGCAATGTTGGCGGCAAGGTCAAGCGCAGGGTCGGGCATCACATCCGTGTCGGTCGTGGTCTCTGCGGACGGCACGGGGCGGTCGACTGCACTTGCGCTGGGATCGTCAGCTGGCGCCCCGCCGCGCAGAACCCAGAACACGAAGGCCAGCACAGCGATACCGGTCAGCCATCGCGGATCGAGCCGTCGCCTCGCGCTGCCGCTGCGGGGGCTGCGCCACCCCAGCACCCGGTAAGGGCTGGTGTCATCAGGGCTTGTTGGCCGAGGTGGGTCGTGAGGCTTGTCCCAGTCGAGCTCAATCTCGAGGATCTCAGCACTGGGGTTCTCGGCCACAAGATCAACCATGCCATCCACCATGCCTTCCGTACGAGAGCGCGTGTCGATTCAGATGCAGTAGGACCATCTGGCAGTACAACTATGCCCGTCCGATGCCGGTCAACGAACTAACCACACGCTTCGCATCCGCCGCTCAATGACGCACTCAGTTAGAGGTAACACGCTCCCTCGCTCGCAGCGGCAGCGACGAGGTACCGCCGCGTAGACGCTGGCTTCCCATAGACCGATGCTCGGGGTGGGTTGGAGTGATCAGCGGAAGGAAGCGATTCGGTCGCCGAGCACGCCGAGATCGACTGTCGCGTCCAGACCGGGTTCTGATGGCGCGTGGAAACCGGCGCCACCGGCCTCGATTGAGATGGCGGTGGCGATCGAGCCGACATAGACAGCGACCACATCGCGCCCGTCGAGCACGCAGCGCAGCGCTCGATCGGGAACAGTCTGAGCCAAGTGCACAACAGCGGAGAACAAGACCTCGGGTCCAACGGTGTTCTGCACGCTCATCGTCAGACCCGCCGCGTGGCAGGGGTCCCGGTACCGGCGGCTGGCGGTGGGGCGCGCGTCGGTGGCTTCGAAGCTCGTATACATCCCGCAACCGGAGCGTTCCTAGGTCCCGCCTGCGGAGCCGAGAGCATGACGAAAAACATCAAGCTGCTCGATCCGCATCGCGACACAACGCCACCATCTACGCTGCGCCGATGGCCGACCAGACCAACCACTACGACACCGGCCTCGCCGGCCGGACAGCCCTCGTCACCGGCGGGGGTTCGGGGATCGGGGCTGCGATCGCCGCCACCCTCACCACCGCAGGCGCGACCGTCCGGACGTGCGACGTCGACACCACGACGGGCGCCGACTACGCGTGCGACGTGTCCGACGAAACCGCAGTCAAGGCCATGTTTGCCGCGCTCGACGATGAGCTCGGCCGGCTCGACATCGTCGTCAATAATGTCGGTATCGCGGGTCCGACCGGTGGGGTCGAAGACGTCGACACCGACGAGTTCGACCGTTGCGTGCAGATCAACATCGGCGGCACGTTCCGGATCACCCAGCAGGCTGTTCGACGAATGCGAGCGCAGGCCCGCGGGTCGATCGTCAACATCTCCTCGACAGCAGGTCACCTCCCGTACCCCCTACGGTCGCCGTACTCCGCCTCAAAGTGGGCGATTGAAGGCCTCACCCGCTCGTGGGCGATGGAACTCGGCCGCTTCGACATCCGGGTCAACTGCGTCGCACCGGGCACCATCTCGGGCCTGCGCATGCGCGGCGTGATGGAGCGCGAAGCTGCGGCCATGAACACCACGACTGACGTGGTGAAAGCCGCCTACGAAGACCAGGTATCGATGCGCACCTTTGTCGATGCGTCCGATATCGCTGCGACCGTCGCATTCCTGTGCAGCGACGCAGCTCGGTTCATCAACGGCGAGATCATCAGCGTTGACGGTCATTGCGAGACGCTGCGAACCGAGTTCCCCGACGACGTTCGGGTCAGCGGTGTCGACTTCTAGGTCTGGCGTCCGAAAAAGGCAGGCAAGGCTTCGTCGCACCAGAGGTCAGTGAAGCGCCGAGTCATAGCAGCGACGAGGATTCTCATCCCCGCAACGCCTCACCCGCCCACAACCGGTGCGAGGAAGTAGATCTCGGTGTCGCTAGCGACCTTCAGATACTCGGGCTCGGCGTGAATCTCACCGCCGATACCCGCCGACGATCCAGCGCGCAGCGCCGATCCGAGGCCCGGGTAGTTGGCCTCAAGATCGTTGATGACCTGACCAACCGTGGCGCCGTTTGCCCGCACGACAGCTTCGCCGCCGGTGAAAGCGCGATGCTGGCTCATGAGGTGAACAGTCGCCACAGTGATCAGTGTCGTCAGACGGAAACGAAGCCGCTCAGCGCTCGTTGAGTTTCTTGAGCACCTTCGGTGGCGACATCGGCAGCGAGGTCATACGGACGCCGGTAGCGGCCTTGATTGCGTTGCCAATGGTGGCCATGGGTGGGACGATGCCGGTCTCACCCACGCCCCGCACGCCGTACGGGTGTGCCGGGTTCGGGACCTCGACGATGATGGTCTCGATCAGCGGCAGATCTGACGCAACCGGGATCCGGTAGTCAAGGAACGAAGCGTTCTCCATTGCGCCGTTGGCGTCATAGATGTACTCCTCGTTCAGCGCCCAACCGATGCCCTGCACCGAACCGCCCTGCATCTGCCCCTCGACATAGCTTGGGTGGATCGCGGTACCCGCATCCTGCACGGCGGTGTAGCGGACGATCTCGGTTTCCCCGGTCTCCTCGTCGACCTTGAGGTCGGCGCAGTGCACGGCGAAGCTCGGACCAGCTCCGGCCGCGTTGAGCGACGCCGTAGCGGTGAGCGGGCCACCGGTTCGCTTGGCCTGGGCGGTGATCTGAGCGAGCGTCAGCGGCTCGCCGCTCTCGCCACCACCATGGCCGGGCGACACGGCGGCACCGTCGACCCAGGCGACCTCGTCCACCTCGACGCCCATGATCGTGGCGGCTCGAGCCTTCAGCTGCCCGATGAGGTCCTCGCAGGCTTCGACCACAGCTTTGCCCGTGGCGAACGTGGCGCGGGATCCTTCGGTCACGTCGGTGAATCCAACCGACTCAGTGTCGGCCACAATCGGGGTGATCGAGTACACGTCGATGCCAAGCGTCTCCGCTGCCATCAGGGCCATCGAAGCGCGGGAGCCGCCAATATCGGGCGAGCCGGTGATGACGTTTGCGGTGCCGTCCTCGTTGAGATTGACGGTGGCGCTGGACTCCTCGCCAATGTTGAACCAGAAGCCGACGGCCATACCTCGAGAGGCCCCCTCGACCGGCTCAGACTGATAGTGACCAGACGCCTTCATGGCTTCGAGGCACTCGACCAAGCCCACCTTCGGATGAGGCATGCCCATTGCGGTGAGGTCGCCCTCGACGGCGGCGTTCTTGAGCCGCAAATCGATCGGGTCCATGCCGAGTTCGCTGGCGATCTCATCGACGACCGACTCAATTGCCCACGCGGCGTGGGGGGCCGACGGCGCCCGGTACGCAGCTGACTTCGGCGTGTTGGTGAGCGCCGTGTACGTCTCCATGCGCAGGTTCGGGAACTTGTACGAAGCCACCGACATTGCGCCGATCAGACCGGCCATGTCGCCGAATGCCCCAACGCCATAGGCCATCCAGCCGTCGATTGCGGTGAGTTCACCGTCGTTGGTGGCGCCGACCTTGATGCGCAGTTCGGCACTCGGGGCCGGGCCCGAGGCCCGCAGAACCTCTTCGCGCGACATCACGAGCTTCACCGGCCTGCCGGACTTCTCCGACAGCTTCGCAGCGATCGGCTCAAGGTAGATCGTGGTCTTGCCACCGAAGCCGCCACCGATCTCCGCTGGGGTGACCTTGACCTTCGAGTTCTCGACACCGAGCACGTCGGCAGTCATCGAGCGAACGCGGAAGTGGCCCTGCGAAGAGCACCATACGTTGGCCTTGCCGTCGCCTGAGTCGACCACGCAAGCATGAGGCTCGATGTAGCCCTGATGAACGTGGGCGCAGTCGAAGCCCATCTCGACGACAACGTCGGCGTCAGCCATCGCTTGGTCGACATCACCACGGTCGAGGTTGGTGACCGTAGCGAGATTCGACGGGTCACCGGGAGGCACAAACCGCGTGTAGTTGTTCGAGTTCGCGAGCGGGGCACCTTCGGCCATCGAGTCGGCGATCGACAGGATCGCGGGAAGCAACTCGTACTCGACCTCAATCGCCGCCGCGGCGGCTTTTGCTTCCTCGCGAGTGGTGGCGGTGACCGCCGCAATGGCGTGGCCGTTGTAAAACACCTCACCGCGAGCCATGCAGTTGACCGCAGTATCAAAATTCGGGTGCGTTGGATCGAGCGCTGGGAAGTCATCGCCCGTGACGACGGCCTTCACGCCGGGCATTGCCTCGGCCGCCGACGTGTCGATCGACACGACCTTGGCGTGGGCGTGCGGTGAGCGCACGATCGAGCCGTGGAGCTGACCGGGCAGATTGAGATCGGCCGCAAAACGCGCCTTGCCAACGACCTTGTCGAAGCCGTCATGACGGATCGGACGAGTGCCGATCCACTTGTAGTTGGTGGGGTTCTCCGTTGCCGTCATCTCAGGCTCCCTGCTCGCTCGTTGTCTTGAGTTGCACGGCGGCTTCTTGCACCGCACGCACGATCTTGTCGTAGCCCGTGCACCGGCAGAGGTTGCCGGCGAGGCCGTATCGAATCTCGGTTTCGGTTGGGTCGGGGTTCTCGTCAAGCAGCGCTTTGGCTGCCACAAGAAACCCTGGGGTGCAGACACCGCATTGGAGGGCGGCGCCCTCGAGGAAGGTCTGTTGCAGCGGGTGGAGCTGATCACCGTCGGCGATGCCCTCCACGGTGACGATCTCGCGCCCCTCGGCCTCGGGGGCCAAGATGAGGCACGAGCAATTCAGCTTGCCGTCGAAGAGGACCGAGCAGGAACCACAGTCGCCAGTACCGCAGCCTTCCTTGGTTCCGATAAGACCAAGCTCATCGCGCAACGCATCGAGCAGCGACGTGGAGTCGGCCGACAAGAAGTCGGTCGGCTCGCCGTTGACGGTGCAGTTGATGTGTGTTCGTGACATGTAGATCAGGCTCCTTCTGGGCGCGTTCAGCAGCAATGACCACAGCGCGCTTCGCGAGCACGCCGGCGACCTGGGTGCGGTACTCGACGGTGCCGCGCTTGTCGTCGATGGGGTTGCAGGCCGCCGACGCAGCGGCGGCCACGGCAGCGAGGGTCTCATCGTCGAGGCGAGACCCGACGAGAGCGGCTTCGGCATCGGGGACGCGCACCGCGGTCGGGGCCACGGCACCGAGCACCACGCTGGCAGAGCTGACCGTGTCGCCATCCATGGTGAGGCGGACGGCCGCCCCGACGACGGCGATGTCCATCTCGGTGCGGGGGGTCATCCGCAGGTAGGCGTCGCCCGTACTGATCGGAGCGTCATCGATCTCAAACTCGACAATGAACTCGCCGTCAGCAAGTGAGGTCCGGCCCGGCCCGGTCACGACATCGGCGACAGAGACAGTGCGCTGGCCGCCAGCGCCAGCGATCACGGCCCGGGCGCCCGACGCGATCATCGCGGGCACCGAGTCGGCAGCCGGAGAGCCGTTGCACAGGTTGCCGCCGAGGCTCGAGCGGTTCTGAATCTGGTCGGAACCGATCAGACCGGCGCCTTCAGAGATACCGGGGTACATGCCGACGAACTCAGCGTTATGGGTGAGGTCAGAGGCCGGGGTAGCCGCCCCGACGGTCCACTGACCATCGGCGTGCGACACCGACGTCAGCCGATCGATCCGCTTCAGGTCGACCATCGCCGACGGCTCGGACCGGCCGGAGCGCATCTGAGGGACGAGGTCGGTCGCACCTGCGAAAACCCGAGAGCCCGGGTTATCGGCCAAGAGCGAGCAAGCCTCATCCACCGTCGTGGGAGCGGCGTATTGCATTGAGCAATCCTTTGCTTTGTGAGCTGCGAGATTGTGAGCATGCCACGTCGAGGCGCCGGACGCTGAACCCGCCGACAACCTTCGCATGTCATGATTCGCTGATGCAGCGAACGTCCATCGAGATCGCAAGCCTGTCGCATCTCGCACCACTTCCCGCCGCCAGCAAGGTCGGCCCATTGCTCGAGTCGAGCATCACCACGCCGTTCAATCCTGGCACCCGCAATCTGCCTCCTACGTTTGCGGAACAAGCCGAGAATCTGTTCATCCACATGGAGCAGATGCTCGAGGCGGCTGGCGGCGGTTGGGAGCACGTGGCCAAGATCACCTTTTTCCTCGCCGAGCCCGAGAGTCGAGCCAAGCTGAACGTTCCGTGGCTCGAGCGGTTCCCCAACGAGGCGTCACGGCCAGCCCGCCACATCATGGAGGTCGATGCCGGAACGTCAAAGGTGACGTGCATTTTCACCGCCTACATTGCGTGACTATGGAAGATCCCGGGTACGACAAGGACACACGGCCGCTCATACTTACCGATGAGCTGAAGGCAAAACTCAACGCCGTGGCGACGCCGACCCTGGCCGGCGCGCTTCAGGATCGAGATATCGAGAACGGCATCCTCGTCGGCCTCAAGCCAACGCGGCCAGACCTCCGGCTACTCGGCTACGCCCACACCCTTCGCTACGTGCCCAAGGCCCCAGAGTTCAATGCCCGAACCAAAGGCCGCAACATGCAGCGTTTCGCGATCGAGACGATCGAGGACGACGAGGTTCTCATCATGGAGGCACGCTACGAGGTGCTCGCCGGCACGATCGGCGACATCTACTCAATGCGGGTCAAGCAGCGCGGCGGCACAGGCGTAATCACCGATGGCTGCCTGCGTGATACGCCCGGTATCACCGAGATCGACCTTCCCGTGTATCACTACGCCTCGCACGGTGCCCGAGTTGGCCGGATCCACACGGCGCTCGACCACCAGGTGCCGATCGTGTGTGCAGGGGTCACCGTCTTCCCGGGCGACATCCTCGTCGGGGACGCCGAAGGAGTCTGTGTGCTCCCCGCCCGACTCGTCGAAGAGATCGCCGACCAGTGCGTCGAGGACGAACTTCGCGAGGAATGGGGGCTGTGGCGGGTGTCCGATGGCGAGCCGATCGACACGACGTTCCCCATGCACAAGAGCCGCCAAGCCGAATACGAGACCTGGAAGCGCGACATCAAGGGGCTGTAACCATACGAACTGTCTCTCAGAGCCGATCATGTTGCCGTTGGTGACGATGCCGACCGACAACATCGTGACCCCAATGCCGTAAGCCGGCTAAGCGAGCGGCGCCAAGCCAACCATCAGGGCAGGCACACAGAGCAGCGAGAGACCGAGCCGCGGCGCAGGTTACCACCCTGTGCAACATCGGCTTCCGCCGCTCCCAAAGCTGGCTCTGGTCCCCCGCCGTCAAACCCGCTGACATCCCCGCACTGCTCGCCAGCCCCACGATCCAACCCAACGGTGCCGACCGGCGATCTACCATCCGACCATGGACTTCTCGCCAAACCCCGACCACGGGTTGATCATCGAAGCGGTCGACGCCGTTTGCGCCCAGTACGACGACACTTACTGGGCCGAATGCGACGAGAAGCACGAGTTTCCCTGGGACTTCTACGACGACATGGCGGCTGGCGGCTGGGTCGGCATTGTGATTCCTGAAGAGTTCGGCGGAGGGGATCAGGGCATCACTGAGGGCGCGCTCATTCTCAACCGGGTGGCGGCAAGCGGCGCGGCTATGAACGGCTCGACCGCACTGCACCTCACGATGTTTGGGCTCAACCCGGTTGTGAAGTTCGGCAACGACCGCCTCAAGGAGACCTTCCTGCCCCGCGCTGCCGCTGGTGACCTGCACGTGGCGTTCGGTGTCACCGAACCCGATGCCGGCACCGACACGAGCCGGATTGTCACCCGCGCCGTCGAAGACGGTATGGGCGGCTGGATCGTGAACGGCCGCAAGATCTGGACGAGCAAGGCGCTTGAGTCCGAGGTCTGTCTCCTCCTCGCCCGAACCGATGGCGAACCCGGTTCCTTCAATGGCCTCACCCTCTTTCTGGTCGACCTCAACCCCGCACACTGCGAGATCGCGCCAATCCCAAAAGTCGGCCGCAACGCGGTCGCGTCGTGCGAGGTTGCCTACGACGATCTGCCCGTCGAGGCATGGCGGATGGTCGGTGAGCGGGGTCGCGGCTTCAACCACATCCTGCACGGTCTCAATCCCGAGCGGATCCTGCTCGCCGGTATGGCCTGCGGCATTGGTGAAGCTGCGCTCCGGCGGGCGACCAACTACGCGACCGAGCGTGAAGTGTTCGGTCGACAAATCGGCGCGAACCAGGCCATCTCCCATCCGTTGGCGAAGGCCCACATGGAGCTCAATGCGGCCAAGACACTGATGATGCACGCCGCTTGGATGTACGACAACGGTTACGAGTGCGGTGAGCTCGCCAACACCGCCAAGTACCTTGCAGCCGAAGCGTCGTTCTTCGCGGCCGATCAAGCGATGCAGACTCACGGAGGTCTCGGCTACGCAAGCGAGTACCACGTCGAGCGGTACTGGCGCGAGGCCCGGCTGCAGCGGATCGCCCCGGTTAGCCAGGAGATGACACTGAACTACATCGCGCAAAACGTGATGGGATTGCCAAGGAGCTACTAGCGAACGACCCAGGAGGACCCCATGGGCACCCCACTCGACACGGTGAACGAGTTCATCACCCGGATCAACGCCGGCGACCTCGCGGGAGCGCTGCATCTTTGCCACCCCGACATCGAGTACGACAACGTGCCGATGGGCAAGAATCTTGGTGTCGCTGCGGCCCGTGAGTTCCTTACCCCGATGGTCGACGGGATGGACTCGGTCCACTGGATGGTTCACCGCGAGGCCGAGACCGAAACGATGGCCTTCAACGAGCGCACCGACCGCTTTCTCAAGGGGGGCCGCCACGCCGACATCCCAGTCATGGGGGTGTGGGAGGTAGACGATGGCGGCCTGATCACCCTTTGGCGCGACTACTTCGACATGGGCGCGGTCGCCGAGGTAGGAGCCCTTTCCTCCTGATCGCTCGTCAGCCGCTGAGTGGCCCCTGCCCCTGCGTGAGCCGCACGACAAGAGCTGAAGCGGATCGTCAGGACGTGGTACTCACCATTCGACCGGCAAGCGCTCCAGGCCCAACACGAAGTTGCCTGTACGTTCCGGTCGCTTCTGCTGGACACCGGTGAGACAGATCTCAGGGAGGCGGTCCAGGACCTCTTCGAACAAAACCCTGAGCTCGAGTCGGGCCAAGCTCGCTCCCAGGCAGAAGTGCCGGCCGTTGGCCCCGAACGCCTGATGCTTGTTCGGCGATCGCGTGATATCGAATTCGTCTGCACTCAGTCCGAACTCGGTCTCATCACGATTACCCGAGAGATACAGCAACAGGGTGCGGTCGCCGGCGAGGATCGACTGACCGGCGACCTCGACGTCGATGGTCGCCGTCCGGCTCATGTTCCGAACCGGCGTGACCCACCGGAGCATCTCCTCGATCGCCCCTGGCAACAGCGAGCGATCAGCACGCAACGCCGCAAGCTGTTCGGGATGCAGGAGCAGGGCCTCGAGACCGCCTGACATCACGTGGCGGGTCGTCTCGTCGCCGCCCACCAGGATCAGCATCGTCTCGTAGATGAGATCCTCAGCCGACATCGGCTCGTCGCGAATCGACGCATCGGGGTGCATGAGGAGCGAGATCAGATCGTCAGCATTCGGGTCGCTGCGAGTACCCATCTCGTTGACGATGTACTCGACCCACTCCATCACTGCCGCCACAACTTGATCACGGAACTCCTCGTCAACCCCGCCAGTAGCAAAGAGGTCGGACCAGTGCAGGAGCTTGGCCTCATCGGCGAGGGGAAGTCCCATGAGGGTGGCGATCATGCGAAGCGGGATCGGCATGGCGATGTCGGTCACGAAATCGCACCGACCGACGTCGATCACACCATCGATCAACTCAGTGACGGTCGCCCGAAGGAAGTCCTCGTGGGCGGCGACCCGCTTCGGCGTGAAACCCAACGAGACCAGCCGGCGCCGCCGCGTGTGGTCAGGCGGATCGGCGTTGATCATTGACGGTACGGCCGACTCGGGGCGAGAGCCCTTCACCGAACAGAATGTGGCGTGGTCGGCCTCGATGCGTTGGATATCGGCGTGGCGGGTAATCGCCCACAGCCCGGTCTCGTCATCCCAGTAGACCGGGGCGTGCGCGCGCATCCACGCCATCCGTTCGAACGGGTCAGCGTGGAAGTCGGTCGACATCACGACCAGGTCATTGCGCGTTGGATGCTCGGGCGTGCGATGAACGATCGTCGACCGATCGAAGCTGTAGTCGTTCAGCGGGTCGTCAGCGGATTCGTCACCATGAGCGTCAGTCATGGCCGCCAAGTCTGTCAGACCCGCGGTTCGCGAGGCAGTCCGAGCACGCGTTCACCGAGGATGTTTCGCATGACGTCCGAGGTGCCGCCCATGATCGTGTAGGCGGGGTTGTACGCGAACGCGTGGGTCGCGAGGCTGTCAGTAACGGCCTCCATACCCAGCGACTTGGCTGCGAAGTTGGCCACTCGTTGCTGATGCTCGGTGCAGAAACACTTGGTCGCGGCGCTGAAGCCAGCTGGCGCCTGCCTGAGCGCCTCGCGGTAGACCAGGATCCGACCGAGTCGGTAGCCAGTCTCAAGGGCCGCGGTCTCTTGGCGGACGAGCGGGTCAGTGGTGTCGGCCGCCGCAACGGCCCGGCTGTACAACGGCTTGTTAGAGACAAGACGATCGATGCCACCTCGTTCGTGCTCGAGTTGGGTCATCGTCTGCTTGAACGCAGCGCCCTCAACGCCGACCAGGTTCTCGACCGGGACACGGACGTCGGTGAAAAACACCTCGCAGAAGTGCTGGTTTGTCGTCATGTCCATGATCGGTCGTATTTCGATTCCGGGCAGACCCATCGGCACGATCAGTTCGCTGACACCCTTGTGCGGCGGACCCTCGGCGATGGTGCGACAGATCAGGTAGATGTAGTCAGACGAGGCGGCGAAGGACGTCCAAATCTTCTGCCCGTTGACCACAAACACGTCGCCATCACGGACCGCTGACGTCTTGAGATTCGCGAGGTCGGAGCCGGCGTCGGGTTCACTCATGCCGATACACCAGGTGGTATCGCCACTGAGCATGCCCGGCAAGAACTCCGCCTGCTGATCAGGCGTGCCGAAGTTGATAAGGGCGGGACCCATCTGGCGATCGGCAAACCAACTCGCCGCGATCGGCGCGCCAACCGAGATCATCTCCTCACCCATGATGATGCGGGCAAGGTTGGACTGACCGCCGCCACCGAATTCGGTCGGCCACGTCATGCCGATCCAGCCTTCGTCGCTCAGCCGCTTGCTGAACTCCTTCGAATAGCCGTTGATCCACGAATCGGTGTGGGCGCCGAACTCGGCGATGCCTTCGGCTGCGAGCGTCCGCGCCCGCTCGCGTAGCGACTGCAATTCGGTTGGCAGTTCGAAGTCGAGCATCGACGACACCTCCGCCTGGAACGGTAGCTTCGCCTGATGTCGTATACCCCGGCGGACCCGAACTGGCGAGCTCGCATCGATCGCGAGTTCGCTGCTCAGGCCTTCATGCGCACGACCAACACCAGCCTCCACAACGTCGCACCCGGAGTCGTCGACGTGGTCGTCGAGAATCACGAGGCGATCAGTCAGCAGTACGGCTATGTGCACGGCGGGGTCGTCGGTGCGCTCCTCGACACGGCGTGCGGATTCTCGACGATGACCCTGTTGCCGACCGATCACATGGTCTTGACAGTTGAGTACAAGGTGAACTTCCTTCGTCCCGCGCAAGGCGCCCACTTCGTCGCTGCGGGCCGGGTCGTGAAGGCCGGGAGGACGATCCTCGTGTGCGAAGCGGAACTCATCGCCGACAACGCCGTCGACCGCCCGCTCGCCACCATGACCGCGACAATGATGTCGACCCCTTTTCGCGGGGTCGGGGCGAGTTGACCCGCTCGCAGGTCCAGGTTCAGACGAAGTCGCCGGCGGCCGACCGGAGCTCGTGGATGGCCTTGTTGGTCGCCGCACGCGAGCGTCCGCCCATGCCCGCGACGCCGAAGTCGATGTCGGCTAGCGCGGCCGCACCACGCTCGGCTCGCCGGCGACCTGCGGCCGTCAGCACGGCGAAGGTTGTCCGCCGATCGGTCGGGTGCGGTTCGCGGCGGACGTAGCCATCGGCTTCAAGTCGATTGACGGTGTTGGTGACACTGGCCGGATGCACCTGCAGTCGGTCGCCGACCTTGCCGAGTGGCAGCCTGCCCTCCTTGGTGAACGAAAGCAGCGCCAGCACCTCGAAGCGACTGAAGTTCAAGCTGACCGGCGCGAGGGCGGCGTCGATTCGGCCGGTGAGGATCTGATGGGCTCGGGTGATCGAGGTGGCAGCGGTCATCGCGTCGACCGCACCCCAGCCGGCGGAGCGCCAGTTCTCGGCCGCTTCCTCGATGGGGTCGAACTCGAGGGCCATGTGCAGTACCCTACGACCAAATACTTGGACGTCAAAGTATTCGGAGATCTGACATGACCGACCAGAAAAGGTGGCAGGAGCAGCACGACGCAACCCAGCTGCGGGACGTGCCATTCGAGACGATGTCGGGGGTACCCGTCGATCCCGTCTACGGTGACGGGCCGCTCCCCGGGCAGTACCCCTACACCCGTGGTCTCCATGCGGCCGGGTATCGGTCGCGCCTTTGGACGATGCGGATGTTTGCCGGGTTCGGAACCGCCGAAGACACCAATACGCGGTTCAAAGAGATTCTCCGCAACGGCGGCACCGGTCTCTCGACCGCCTTCGACATGCCCACCCTGATGGGTTACGACTCCGACTCGCCGTGGGCGTTCGGCGAGGTCGGCCGCGCCGGCGTCGCCGTCGACACGCTGCGCGACATGGAAGACCTCTACGCCGACATTGACCTCGGGACGGTCTCGACCTCAATGACGATCAACGGGCCGGCCGCTGCGGTGCTCGCCATGTACATCGCCGTCGGCGAAAAGACGGGTGTCGCCAAAACCGACCTTGCCGGAACGATCCAGAACGACATCTTGAAGGAATACCAGGCGCAAAAGGAGTACATCTATCCACCGCGCCAGAGCATGCGGATCGTCACCGACATGATCCGCTACACCTCCGCGGAAATGCCGAAATGGCACCCCGTATCAATCTCCGGCTACCACATCCGCGAGGCGGGCTCGACAGCCGCTCAGGAACTCGCCTTCACGCTCGCCAATGGGTTCGCCTATGTCGAAGCTGCAGTCGCCGAGGGACAGGACGTCAACCAGTTCGGCCGACGCCTCTCCTTCTTCTTCAATGCCCACGCCGACTTTTTCGAAGAGATCGGTAAGTTCCGCGCCGCCCGTCGTATCTGGGCCCGCTGGATGAAGGAGCGCTACGGCGCCACCGACGAGCGGGCGATGATGTGCCGCTTCCACACCCAGACCGCGGGCGTGTCGCTCACCGCCCAACAGCCCGAGAACAACATTGCCCGCGTTGCCATTCAGGCGCTCTCGGCTGCACTCGGCGGCACGCAGTCGCTCCACACCGACTCGTTCGACGAAGCGCTCGCCCTCCCCTCCGAGAAGGCGGCCCGTATTGCGCTTCGCACACAGCAGATCGTCGCCCACGAAACGGGGGTGACGATCGTGGCCGACCCACTCGGCGGCGCGCCGTACGTCGAGTGGATGACCGACGAGATGGAACGCCAGGCCGAGGCGGTCTTCGCCCATCTCGACGAGTTGGGAGATGGCTCGATCCTCGAAGGCGTCTATGCCGGCATCGAGAACGGATACTTCGTCGGCGAGATCGCCGACGCCGCCTACCGCTTCGAGCGCGAGGTGAACGCCGATCGCCGGATCATCGTCGGTGTCAACGACTTCATCGAAGGCAACGAGGGCAACGAGACCAACCTGCTGCGTATCGACTCGACTACCGAGGAGCTCCAGCGAAAGCGCCTCGAAACCGTAAAGCACGAGCGCGAATCGGCTGCGGTGGAAGCGACGCTTGCTGCGCTTCGTCGTGCTGCGGACGATTCGACGGTCAATCTGATGCCACCAATCATCGACGCGGTGAAGGCCTACGCGACCGAGGAAGAGATCAGCAACGCCATGCGCGATGTGTTCGGCACCTACGTGGAGCAGGCAATCGTATGAGCAACGCACCTGTCACCCGAGTCGTCCTCGCCAAGCTCGGCCTCGATGGCCACGACCGCGGCATCAAGGTCGTCGCTCGTATTCTGCGCGACGCCGGCATGGAGGTCATCTACCTCGGCCTTCGCCAAACCACTGCGTCGATCGTTGCCGCCGCCGAGGAAGAGGACGCCGATGCGATCGGCCTGTCGATGCACAACGCCGGCCATCTCGCCCTCGCTCCGGCGATGATCGCCGCGCTCGCCGAAGCCGACCTCGCCATTCCGCTGATCATCGGCGGCATCGTCCCCGAGCAGGACGTCGCGGTACTCGAAGAGGCGGGTGTCGCCGCGATTCTCGGCCCCGGCGCAGCGGCCGAAGAAGTTGTGGCCGCCGTTCGCGGCGCCGTTTCAGCGTGAGCGTCAGAAACCTCTCACCCGCCGACCTGGTCGAGCGAGCGCGACGAGGTGACCGCCGAGCGATCGGCCGGATGCTCACGCTGATCGAACGGGGCGGCGAAATCGCCGACGAGATCACCGAACTGACGCACCCAGCAGCGAAGGGGGCCCACGTGGTCGGTATCACCGGGGCACCCGGCGCCGGCAAGTCGACACTGACCGGACGACTGATCCGCCATCTCCTAACGCTCGGCTTACGACCGGCCGTCCTGGCGGTCGACCCATCCTCACCACTCACGGGCGGCGCCATTCTTGGCGACCGGGTCCGCATGGACGACGTGGCCAGCGATGGTGGGTTCATTCGCTCCGTCGCCACCCGCGGTCATGCCGGCGGGCTGGCCCTGTCGGTGCCGGGTTCGGTACGCGCCTTCGATGCGTGTGGCTTCGATCCGGTATTGATCGAGACGGTCGGCGTCGGGCAGGTTGAGGTCGATATCGCGGGTGCAGCCGACACGACCGTCGTCGTGGTCAACCCCGGTTGGGGCGATGCCGTCCAAGCGAACAAGGCCGGCCTGCTCGAGGTCGCCGATGTTTTCGTCATCAACAAGGCCGATCGCGACGGCACCAACGACACTCGCCGCGACCTCGAACTGATGCTCGACCTCAGCCACGTCAGCGGCCACGAGGACACCTCGGGCTATCGGCCGCCAATCATTTTGACGACGGCCACCGACGGTCACGGCGTGGAAGCGGTGTGGGATGCCGTCATCGCCCACCGCGCCCACCTCGAGTCCACCAACGGCCTCGAGCGTCGCCGAGCGAACCGGTTCCGCCACGAGGTTCGCATCCGACTCGGCACGCGAGTCGAGACGTCGATCGCTGCAGTCACCGCCGACCTCGAACCCGACGGCCGCTCGCCTGCAGCGGTAGCGATCGAACTGGCCACGCGTCTTCTGGCCTGACCCGGGCCTCAGACCTAGGGTCACGGCCATGGGACGACTCGACGGCAAGCACGTACTGATCACGGGCGGCGCCCGCGGCATGGGAGCGGCCGAGGCCGCGCTCTTTGTCGGCGAAGGCGCAACGGTGTGCATCGCCGACATCCTCGCCGAGGAGGGCGAGGCCACCGCCGAGGCGCTCGGCGATGCTGCCAACTACCACCACCTCGACGTCCGCGACGCCACCGCCTGGGCCAAGACAGTCGACAACTGCCTCGCCAAGTACGGGAAGATCGACTGCCTCCTCAACAACGCCGGCGTGTATCGCGAGGGCAATCTCGAGACGACCACGGCGGAGGACTGGGACTTCCAGATTGGGATCAACCAGACCGGTGTCCTGCTCGGCATGCAGGCGGTTTCGCCGTCGATGCGCGAGCAGCAACGGGGCAGCATTGTGAACATCTCGTCGATTGCGGGCCTGATGGGGACGCAGAACTGCATCGGCTACGGCGCCTCCAAGTGGGCGGTCCGGGGCATGACCAAGAGTGCCGCCAAGGAGCTTGCGCCATTCAACGTACGCGTCAACTCAATCCACCCTGGGCTGATCGAGACCGACATGCTGCCGCTCGTCGGGCCGCCGGAAATGATGGGCCCGATGGTACCCATGGGTCGTACCGCAGACGCTGACGAAGTCGCCGACACCGCGCTGTTTCTTGCATCCGACGACTCGAAGTACACAACGGGCACCGAGTTCGTCGTCGATGGCGGTTTCACCGCATGACCGACTGGACTCGGGTCCGGTATGACCAACCGGCCGAGCGGGTCGCCCGCATCACCCTCGCCCGGCCCGAGGCGGCCAATGCGCAGGACTACCTCATGTTGTCGGAGCTCAACGAGGCGTTCGACAGGGCAGCGCAAGACGACGACATTCGCGTCATCGTCCTCGCCGCCGACGGCAAGCACTTCTCGTCGGGGCACGACCTGCGCGACGACCCAGTAATGGCCGACGTTGCACCCGTTGGCACGCAGTGCCACTTCGCAGCCGAAGGCGCCGAGGGCTACATGGCCCGAGAGGCCGAGATGTACGTCGGGCTCTGCTGGCGGTGGCGCAACATCGCAAAGCCGACGATCGCATCGGTGCAGGGCAAGGTCATCGCCGGTGGTCTCATGCTCGTATGGCCGATGGACATGATTGTGTGCAGCGACGACGCGACGTTCTCGGATCCTGTCGTCGCCTTCGGTGTCAACGGCCATGAGTATTTCGTGCACCCCTACGAAGCCGGCCAGCGCCTCGCAAAGGACATGCTCTTCACCGGCCGAGCGATCGGGGCCGACGAGGCATTACAGCACGGCATGGTCAACCGGGTCGTCGCCCGCGATGACCTCGAAGCAGAGACACTCGCACTCGCGTCGCACATTGCGAAGCGACCCATGTTCGGCCTCACCCTCGCCAAGCAGTCGGTCAACAACTCGATGGACGCGATGGGCATGTACACCTCGATCCAATCGGCATTCGGTCTGCACCATGTGGGCCACAACCACAACCGTCTTGTTCACGGTGGCCTTGTGGATCCCGATGGCGTTCAGGTCATCCGCAGCGAGGCGTAGGCGACGTCCGCCCGGCATGCCACGCCGCAGCGAACCCGGTCGTGCAGCCCAACGGCGAATGGCGCGCTACTGCTTTCGGGTCGGCGGGTCGAGAGGCTGCACGTACTGCCAGCCGAATCGGCCCTTGATGCAGAGCATGCCGCTGGTAACCGAGTGGTCGGCCGGCGACGTGACCTTCACGATCTTGTCGTCCTGCGTGTGGAGCTCGAGGTTGCAACCCACACCACAGTACGAGCACACCGTGCGAGTGACGTCCTGGTCATCGGGGCGCCAGTCGTCGGCCTCGCGCAGGTCGTACTCGGTCTTGAACTGGATGGCCCCGGTCGGGCAGACACCGATGCAGTTGCCGCAGTACACGCAGGCCGAGTCAGGCAGTGTCACGTCGAACTCGGTGGAAATCCGGGCGTCGAACCCACGACCACTAATAGCGATCGCGTAGGTGTGCTGCGCATCATCGCCGCACGCCTCAACGCACTTGTAACAAAGCACGCAACGGTCGTAGTCCCGGATGTAGAGGTTGTCCTGGATCTTCGGCGCCTCGCCCATCTTCAGCGCCGGCAGGTCGTACTGGTCGTAGCGGCCGGTGTCGGACCCGTAGTGCTCTATCCACTTCTCGAGCTCAGGCGCCTGGTCAAGGTTGACCCCCGAACCGAGGAACTCGAGCACCATCTTGCGGCTGTGCTTGACCCGATCGGAGTCGGTCTCGACAACCATCCCCTCTTCGGCGGGACGGGCGCACGAAGGCACGAGAGCGCGCTGGCCTTCGACCTCCACGACGCACACGCGGCACACGTTGACCGGGGTGAGGTTCTCGGCCCAGCACAAGGTCGGCGTATCGATGCCGGCCGACTCGCACGCCTTGTGGATCGAGGTGCCCGCTGGGACCTCGACGGCCTCACCGTCGATGGTGAGCGAAACGCTGGTTTCGACCGGTGTCTCAAAGGTCGCAGTCACGAGGGAACCCCCGGGACGAGGCCCAGTTCGATAGCAGAGTTGATGGCGTTGGTAGCCGTATGACCGAAGCCGCAAATCGAGGCGTCGACCATCACTTGGGCGATATCGTCGACGAGCTGCCGCCGGTCGGGCGTAAGCGAGCCCTTTTCTTGCAGGACGACCATCGTCTCGTTCTGTCGCACACAGCCGACACGGCACGGCACACACTGACCGCATGACTCGTCACGGAAGAACTGTGAGATGCGAACGAGGATGTCGACCATGTCGATCTCGTCGGTGAACGCGAGCACAACACCCGAGCCAAGGGTGGTGCCGCGCTCGCGGGCGTCTTCGAGGGTGATCGGCATGTCGAGGTACGAGGCATCGACGAACGAGCCGGCTGCGCCACCCATCAGGATGGAGTTGAGCTCACCAGAGCCGGTGATGCCGCCAGCCAGTTCGATGACCTCCCCGAGCGTGGTACCAAACTCGACTTCGTAGACGCCGGGCTTTGCGACCCTGCCGCTGAGGCACAGCAGCTTGGTGCCAGGCGAGCGTTCGGTGCCTCGGCTGCGATACCCGTCGGCACCGATCTGCACGATCTCGAGCGCGTTGAGCAGCGTCTCGGGATTGTTGATCGCCGTCGGTTCCTGGAACAGGCCGTGGGTCGTCGGAAACGGTGGCTTGCTGCGCGGCTCACCCCGGAAACCTTCGAGCGAGGCGAACAGCGCGGTCTCCTCACCGCAGATGTACGCACCCGCACCACGACGGATCTCGATGTTGAACCGGTGCCCGGAGCCCGCTGCGTCATCACCGAGAAGCCCGGCTTCGAGCGCCTGGTTGATCGCGTTCTGCAGCCGAGCGGTGGCCAGCGGGTACTCGCCACGGATGTAGATCCACCCGTTCTCGGCGCCGGTTGCAAACCCAGCGACGGTGAGCGACTCGATGACGGCGAACGGATCGTTCTCCATCACGACCCGGTCCTTGAAGGTGCCCGGCTCGGACTCGTCGCAGTTGGCGACGACATGCTTTGGGCGACCGCGCTCGGCGGCCACCGCACGCCACTTGATACCGGTGGGGAACGCAGCACCGCCGCGGCCGGACAGACCCGAGTCGGCGACTGCGGTGCACACGGCTTCGGCGCCCATCGCAATGGCGGCGGCAAGCGCGTCGTAACCGCCATGCTCTCGGTACGAGGCGAGCGACGTCGGGTCGACCTGACCAATCCGCTTCAGCAGGCGCAGCGATTCGTCACCTTGCTGGTGGAACAGTGCGTACGGCTGCTCGTCGGCTTCGACCCTGTCGGGCCCACCGACACCCTGGACGAACTCAGCGACCTCGCCGGTGACGTCATTGGCCCGCTCGCACTGCCCGAGACACGGCGACTCGTGCACGTTGACGCCCTGCGCCTTCAGATCGGCGATCCGTGCGGCCGAGCCGGCGATCTGACACGCAGCGTCGACACACACGTGGGTGACGTCACCAACCTGACTCGGCTCATCGGTTCGGAACAGGTCGTAGAACGTGGCAACGCCGTAGGCCTCGGCCGGCGGGACCTGCAGTGTCTCGCAGACATGGTTAAGACCACCCGGGCTGATCCAGCCCTTGGCGTTCTGCAGCGCGTGCAGCGCCGGCAGCAACAGGTGCCGGTGACCGTGACGCTTCGACGTGCCGGCTCGGATGAGCCGCTCACTCTCGCGCACGACAACAAACCGGCCACCGAGCGACGCGTCAACCGCAGCGCGCTCGATGTCGTCCGCCGTCTCCTCGGAGATGTACAGATCCGCCATTGATCGGCCTTACTCCCTGCCCACCGCGGTGAGCTTGTCGACGCGGATTGCTGCGGCCTTGAATTCGGCGGTGCCGGAGTCGCGGTCCCATTCGTCGTTGGTGATGAGGTTGATGTCGACCAGGTCCGGGAAGTGGAACGTGGTGAAGGTGAGGCCGACGGGGATGTCGGGCTGCACCCGCACCCCCATCTCGACTGAGCCTCGAGGTGACGACACGAGCACCCGCTCCCCGTCTTCGATCCCGAGACCGGCGGCATCGGCGGGATTGATGTCAAGCTCGTCGCCGCAGCGGATCGGGCTCTCGAAGCCGCCGGACTGGACGCCGGTGTTGTATGAATCGAGCGACCGTCCGGTCGTGAGGCGCAGCGGGAACTCGTCGGTGAGCTGCTCCTTCGGTCCCTCATGTTCGGTGATCGAGAACGGCGACGGCCCGCGGCCGCCGAGGTCGGCCTCCCACAGCCAGCCGTGCAGGAACGGCGAACCGGGGTGGTCCTCGGCCGGGCACGGCCACTGCAGGCCGCCTTCGGCTTCGAGGCGCTCATAGCTCATGCCGGCGTGCAGCGGCGAGAGCGACCGCAGCTCGTCCCAGAGCTCCTCGGGCGTGGGATTGCCCCAGTCGAGACCCATGCGCTTCGCGAGGTCGCCAATGATCTCATGGTCGTGGCGGCATTCGCCCGGCGGGGTCACGGCAGCGCGCACCCGCTGGACGCGGCGCTCCGACGATGTGACCGTGCCATCGCACTCGGCCCACCCGACCGACGACGGCAGCACGACGTCGGCGAGCTCGGCGGTACCCGTCATGAAGATGTCCTGCACGACGAGCATGTCGAGGCCCTCGAGTAATTCGCGCGCGTGGGTGGCGTCAGCCTCGCTGTCGGCGGGGTTCTCGCCGATGCAATAGGCGGCCTTGATCTTGCCTTCACCCATCGCCTCAAACATGAGGGTCAGGTGGATGCCGTCCTTCGGGTTGAGATCCATGCCATACACGGCTTCGAACTTGGCTCGGTGCTCGTCGTTGGTGATGTCTTGGAAGCCAGGCAACTTGTTCGGCAGCGCGCCCATGTCGCCACCGCCCTGCACGTTGTTCTGGCCACGTAATGGCACAAGGCCAGAACCCCAGCGGCCGACATGACCGGTGAGCAGGGCGAGATTGCACAGCGACTTCACGTTGTCGACGCCGTTGTGATGCTCGGTGATACCAAGGGTCCACAGGATCTGCGCCTTCTCGGCGGTGGCGTAGGCGTGCGAAGCCTCACGGATTGCCTCGGCGGGAACGCCGGTGATCGCCTCGGCATACTCGAGCGTGTAGGGCTCGACGTGGCTCTTGTACGCCTCGAACCCCTGCGACGAATGGGCGACAAAGGCCTTGTTGTGAAGGTCGGCTGCGATGATCTCGCGCCCCATGGCATTGGCCATCGCGACGTCGGTGCCAACGTTGAGGCCGAGCCACGCATCGGCAAACTTGGCCGACGACGTGCGCCGGGGGTCGACGGCGTACATCCTCGCCCCGTTGTTGAGCCCCTTCAGGACGTGATGGAAGTAGATGGGGTGCGCCTCACGAGCGTTGGAACCCCACAGCAAGATGACATCGGTCTCCTCGACCTCGAGGTACGAGGAGGTACCGCCACCCGCTCCGAACACTGCCGCCAGACCGACGACACTTGGAGCGTGTCAAGTTCGATTACACGAGTCGATGTTGTTTGTGCCGAGCGCTGTTCGACCGAACTTCTGTGCCGCGTAGTTCATCTCGTTGGTGCTCTTCGAGCAGCTGAAGACAGCGAAGCCCGCGGGGCCCAGCTCGTCCTTGACCTTGGCAAAGCCGTCGGCAGCCCGGCTCAGCGCCTCATCCCAGGTGGCCTCCCGCAGCACGCCGTTCTCGCGCACCATCGGGGTGGTCAAGCGGGGCAAAGGATCGCTGAACTTTTTGGCCTTACGAAGTGCACTGTTAGTAGATCCCACAATCCGGAACGGTACCGCATCGTGGAACGCTAGGGAACGGGTCGCTTACAATTTGGCCTCCGGCTAAATTTTCTGCCCTGCAGCGCTTGGTGTCCGAGGCGGTGCTCTTGCGCCTCACCCGCCCAGGTCACCGGTAGTCAGCCCTCGGCGAGCCGGGCAGCCGGTACCGTTGTAGACCATGCGCTGGTCGAACTTCCACACCCCCACGCTGCGCGATGCGCCGGCCGATGCCGAGGCCGCGAGCCACAAGCTGTTGGTGCGCGGCGGCTTCATGCGCCAGCTGCACGCCGGGCACTACTCGATGCTGCCGCTCGGATGGCGAGTGTTCCGCAAGGTCGAAAACATCATCCGCGAAGAAATGGATGCCATCGGTGGCCAGGAGTTCCAGCTCCCCACGCTGCATCCGGCATCGCTGTGGGAGAAGTCGGGGCGCCTCGACGTCATGGGTGACGAGATGTTCCGGCTGACCGATCGCAAGGGTGCCCCGAACGTCCTCGGCGTCACCGAAGAAGAGGTGTTCGCCCTCCTCGCCACTGAGATCACCTCCTACAAAGCGCTTCCGCAGATCTGGTATCAGATGCACACGAAGTTCCGCGACGAGCCCCGCCCCAAGAGTGGCCTCCTGCGCGTACGCGAATTCACCATGAAGGACGCGTACTCGATGGACATCGATCAGGCCGGTCTCGACAGGTCGTTCGACCTTCACCACAGCGCCTACATGACGATCTTCGGTCGGATGAATCTGCCGGCCGTACCCGTCGATGCCAGCTCCGGCGCAATGGGCGGCACCGGCTCGACCGAGTTCATGGTCCCCTCCCCCGCAGGCGAGGACGATGTCGTCATCTGCCCGGGCTGCAACTACGCGGCCAACATCGAGCGAGCCACATCTGCGTTGCCCACGGTGAACGACCGCGACATCGCCGACCTCGAGCGCTTCCCGACCCCCGGTGTTCGCACGATCAAGGCGCTTGCAGACGTCGAAGGGGGCGCGCCGGCGGAGCACCAGATCAAGACGATGGTGATGGTGCTCGACGGCCAGGTGACACTCGCGCTCGTTCGCGGCGACCATCAGCTCAACCTGCAGAAGCTGCAGGACACCACCGGTGCGATCGACATCCGCCCGGCGACGCCCGACGAGGCCAAGGACAACCTTGGCGCCATGCCCGGTTCGCTCGGCGCAGTCGGAGTCACGGGTCTACGAATCATCGCCGACCACGCACTTCACGGGCGGGCCGGACTCACCACTGGCGCCAACGAGGACGACTGGCACTACACCGGCGTCTCCATCGAGCGCGATATTGCAGTCGACACGTGGGCCGACCTTCGCGAGGTGAGCGCGGGCGAGGCGTGCCCCTCCTGTGGCGCCGCGATTGACATCGTGCGATGTATCGAGGCTGGTCACATCTTCAAGCTCGGGACCGCGTATAGCGAGGCGATGGGGGCCAAGGTGCTCGACCCCGACGGCAGCCAGCACCCGATCGTGATGGGCAGCTACGGCATCGGCGTCGAGCGGGCCATGGCCACTGTCGTCGAAACCTTCCACGACGACAACGGCATCATCTGGCCAACGTCGATTGCCCCATTCGAAGCGGTCATCACGATCGTCTCGGTGAAGGACGAAACCTCGGTCGCCGGGGCGGAAGCGCTCTACGACGAGCTCACGGCACGCGGCATCGATGTGTTGCTCGATGACCGCGACGCTCGCGCCGGCGTGAAGTTTGCCGATGCCGAACTCATTGGTATTCCCCATCGGGTCACCTTCGGCCCGAAAGCCTTCGCCGACGGTGAGGTCGAGTACACCCCTCGCAATACCAGTGAGACCGAACGGGTTGCCGTCGACGCGATCGCCGATCGCTTGGTTGAGACCATCGCCGCGGCCCGCTAAGGAATCCAGCCCGAGCAGACTCCCGGACCCGAAGGGCGCCACCGTAGGGTGGGCTGTACGTTGCCCGCCCAGGATGCAGGTGGGATCGCGCGTCCTGGTTAGCGTCGCCAACCGCATCGTCGGTGTTCCGCATCGTGGAACACTCCCACGATGCGGTAACGTGTCTCGTGTGTCTGTGCAGTCAATCGAGCGCGCTTTTTCTGTGCTCCGAGCGCTCGCGACCGCTCCGTACGGCGTGACCGAACTCGCCGAACAGGTCGATCTGCCGAAGTCGACGGTCGCACGCTTACTCAGCGCGCTCGAGCGTGAGGGTGCCGTTACCCAAGACGAACTCGGCGGCGACTACCGCCTCGGTGACGGTCTGCTCGACATTGCGGGCGCGGCGCAGCCGGGCCGGAACCTCGTCGCCACCGTCCGCCCGTTCTTGCTTGAACTGAGTGAAGAGATCGGCGAGGCGGCCGGGCTCGGCATCGCTCAAGACCGCTTTATCTATTACCTCGACCATGCCGTCCCGGAGACCGACGTCATGGTCCGCGATTGGACCGGCGAGTCGCTCCCGATGCACTCGGTCCCATCGGGCATGACGCTGCTCGCAAACCTGCACGAGGCCGAACTCGACGACTACCTCTCGACGCCACCCGAGCAGGTGACACCCCACACGCTGGTCGACCCGGAGGCCATCCGCGAACGCATCGATGCGATCCGCCAGCTCGGGTATGCCTGGGGCTACGAGGAGGGCGTTGACGGCATCAACTCGCTGGCGGCGCCGATCATCGACCCCGACGGTCTGGTTGTCGCTGCGATCCACATCCACGGTCCGGCGTACCGATTCCCTAATCCCGATCGCACCCACGATCTCGGGAGTCGCCTCATCGAAGCCACGGCCGGTATTGCGGCGCGACTGAGCGACTGACGCTCAGTCGCTCACGCCCTGGATGCCGACGAGCCGCGTCGAATAGACGTCGTCCAGTGGATCGCAACCAAATGGCAGCCCTTTCTCACTGGCCCAAATCGGCATGACAGCCGGACTACCCCGCTTGCCGACCAGAGCGGTGGTGCCGGTGCGCAATCCGGTGGCCATGCACTCGACCACTACGGCGGCGGCCGGGGGCCGTCCCAGCTGCACGTAGCCTGGGACTGATGTCGCTTCCCAGCCCTAAATTCATCGACGCCTTGCGGGCAGCGCTCGACGTGAATGCTGTCCTCGTCGGCGATGAGGCCACCGCGTTCCTGATCGACCCGCGCAACAAGCCGACGGCCGACGATGCCGTTGTCATTCGGCCCGCCGATGCACGCGGTGTTGCGGCGACCGTCGCCCTGTGCGCCGAACACGGCGTGGCCGTCGTTCCTCAGGGCGGCAACAGCGGTCTGAGCTACGGCACCCACTCGCCCACCGACCGGCCGTCGATCGTGCTGTCGGTTGCCCGTCTCAACGAGATCATCTCGATCGACCCCGACCGCTGGACGATCACCGCCCAAGCTGGCGTCACCATCGAGGCAATCCAGCACGCCGCCCATGCCGCCGGCCGCAAGTTCGCCCCTGACTGGGGCGCCCGCGGCTCCGCGACCGTCGGCGGCGCGATCGCCACCGACGCGGGCGGCAACAACGTCGTTCGTTACGGCAACATGCGCGACAACGTCATGGGTATCGAGGCGGTACTCGCTGACGGCTCGGTGTGGGACGGCCGGAGGGCGCTGGTGAAGGACTCCTCCGGTTACGACCTCAAGCACCTCTTTATTGGCGGCGAAGGAACGCTTGGCATCGTCACCTCCGCGGTCCTGAAGCTGGTCCCAGCCACGCCCCATGAAACTTCGCTCCTCGCTGCGATCACCGGGCTCGACGCGCTGCGGCCGCTGCTCGAGTTGGCCCACGTCCATGCGCCCGGTTTGATCTCGGCCTTCGAGCTTCTGCCCGATGTTGCGATCGACCGCGTCGTCGAGATCTCCGACGCCACCAAGCCGATCGACGCCGGCACCGAGTACTACGCGCTGATCAAGCTGGCCTCGTCGAAGCCGGTCGATACCGATATCGCCGACTTCCTCGAAGCCGGGGTCGAGGCGGGCCACATCGCCGACGCGGTCGTTGCCGGTACCCCCGAGCAGGAGGCCAACCTTTGGTTCCTGCGCGACCACGCACCTCCCACGTCGTGCTTCGTCGAGCATCAAGAACATGGCCTCAAGCTCGACACTGCGGTGCCGGTCGACCGCATCCAAGCCTTCATGCAGTCGGTCCTCGACACGGCTGCGGAGATCGCGCCGATGGCGCTCGCCTATGGCTTCGGCCACGTTGGCGACGGCAACCTCCACATGATGATCCTCCCGACCAGCGACGACGCGGTCGAGCCGTGGCTTGCGGTCCGCGACGCCATGTCGGACCGGATCGACGAACTCGTCTTCGGCCTCGATGGCACCCTGTCGGCTGAGCACGGCGTCGGTCTGCTGCTACGCGACCGGGTCGGCCCCCAGAAGTCCGACCTCGAGTGGCAGATGATGCGCGCCGTGAAGGCAGCACTCGACCCCGCCGAGATGTTCAACCCTGGGAAGATGATCCCGGCAGGCTGACTCACCCAATGTTGGGGAGGGCGGCGTCGGGGACTTCGGCCTCATTCCAGTAGCCGATCAGCACGCCGTCGACCGCGTCCTTGCCTTCGTAGCGCGGCTCATCGCCGTTACCAGCCCTCCACGTGAGCTCGTGACTGCGAGCCCGGTACCACTCGAAGAGTCGTTCGTGGAGTTCGGCGCGCACCGAGGCCAATGCGGGGTCATCGATCCGATCAGTGAGTTCAGCCGGCTCGTCTCGAAGGTCGTACAGCAAGTTCGGCCCGGTCTCGCTCAGGATGTACTTGTAGTCGGGCGTACGCAGCATCGTGGCCCGACGGCTCGCCCGAGGTCCTGGCGGAAGGTCGTTCGCCATCTCCATGAGGCTGAATTCTGATTCGGTCACGGCGACTTGGTCGTGTCGGGCGGAGGCTCCTGCAGGGTCTTGCAGGAGCGGCTCGAGCGATTGACCTTCGAGGTAGACGTTCGAGCCGGCATCACCACCGAGCGCGTCGAGGAACGTCGGTGCAAGATCGATCGTCTCGACGAGGTCGGTGGAGACCGAGCCTCGGGTCGTGTCGGCGTCGGCACGCGGGTCGGCAACGATCATGGGGACACGCACCACCTCTTCGTGGAGCCAGTCCTTCTCGCCCATCCAGTGGTCGCCCATGTAGTCGCCGTGATCAGAGGTCAGGACGATCATCGTGTCGTTGGAACGGCCCAGGTCGTCAAGCGCCCGGAACAGCCGGCCGAGGTGATCGTCGAGCTGCTTCACCAGGCCGAGGTAGGCGGGGTAGACCGTCGTGCGGACTTCGTTGCGCGAGAAGGTCGACCCGATTCGGCTGCGCTGAAAGGCCCGGATGACCGGATGGCCGGTTTTGAGCTCGGCATGGGACCGGTTGGGTGACGGCAGGTCGTTTCGATGTACCAGCTGGTGGTATGGCTCGGACACAACGTAGGGCCAGTGGGGCTTGATGTACGACAGGTGGATGCACCAGCGTTCGTCGCCTGCCTCGCGGATGAAGTCGATCGCCCGGTTGGTCATGTAGGCGGTCTCGGACAGCTCGTCGGGAATGATCGCCGGGTACTGCGACGCCTCAAGCAGCCAACCTGACATCCGCTCGCCCTCCGGCGTGAGAACCGAGTTGGCGACCGTGTGCCATGGGTTCAGACCGGCGTAACCCTGATCGAGCAGGAACTTGTTGTAGCCCCGCTCGAACAACGCTGGGGCGGTGTTCGGCACGAGGCCGTCCTCGCGTTCGATCGGCTCGAATCCGCACTGGTTGACGATCGTCGTCCACGGGTCGTCGGGGTCGAGCCGCAGACGATCGAGGCCGCTGCGATCGCGAGCCATGTGGGTCTTGCCGATCAAGACGCTTCGCACCCCGAGTGGTCGCAGATGATCGCCGATCGTGGGCTCGGCGACCGACAGGGGAACGCTGTTGTACCGGGACCCGTGCGACTGGACGTAGCGGCCGGTGTAGGCACTCATGCGCGAGGAGCCGCAGACCGATCCCTGTGCGAAGGCTCGGTCGAACCGGACGCCACGATCGGCCAACGCATCGATGTTCGGGGTGTCGATCAGCCCGCCGGCACACGACAGGGCGTCGTGGCGAAGCTGGTCACACATCACGAAGAGGACATTGTGCACCGACGCATCCACGCCCTGACGGTAACCGTCGAGGGCGTGGATGCGTGACGACCGACTCAGGCGACGAATCCCTCGAGGGGCGTCGCCTCCGGCACCTCCCAGTGGAGGGGCATCTGGGAGAAGTCGAAGAACGGTGATTCGTCGCCGTTGATCGAACTCGGTGCATCGGTATTGGTTGCCTCTTGTGCAAGGCGTGACGTGCCGAGCACTTCGGCGATCGGCGCATACTCGAGCGAGGTCAGCCCCGGCCCATAGTCGGCGTGGCGGACGTCCAGGTTCCAGAGGTCTTCGGCCTGGGCTTTCGCCTTGAGCCTCTCGACGATCACCCGATCGGTGTCCGGTAGCTCAGCGACCGGGTCGACGTGCTCGGCGATGAACGACTCGAGTCGCGCTTGATAGTCAGCCGAACGAGGAGTCTGGGTCAGATCCATGGCCGCCGACTGTACGACACGATCACGTCAGGGGACCGCGCAGCGCGATGCGCACACGGAGGTTGGCGGCTCCGGCTCTATGCCCCGATACAACGAGCAGTCGCCACCCGAAGGCAACGGCCGTCGTACAGGCTCTGCATTCGAGAAGCCTCAGCTGCGGCGGGACTTGACCTCATCAATGATGGCGGGAATCACCTCGTGGAGGTCGCCGATGACGGCCCAGTCGGCCTTGGTCACCATGTTGGCTTCCTTGTCGAGGTTGATCGCCAGGATGTGCTT
>JAQWLJ010000010.1 GCA_029247365.1 Acidimicrobiales bacterium
ACGGCCTGGGCGTCACCGGCGTGGCGGACCCCGTCTACGCCGGCTGACCTCCCAAAACGCCGAACGGCGTCAGTTGTTGGCTCCGGCGACCTGCAGGCGGAGCTCGGCGCGAGCCAGGGCAGCTTGCGCTTCGGCGTCGTCGGCATCGGTCTTCAGCGCATCCTGGGCTCGCCCAAGCGCGGCCTGGGCCCGAGCGACGTCGATGTCGCCGGCCGATTCGGAGACGTCGGACAGGATCGACACGCGCTCGTCGCTGATCTGGACGAAGCCCCGGTGTACGGCGAACGTGTCGCGGGAATCGTCTTCCTTGATGATGTCGACCGACCAGACCTGCAAGATCCCAATGAAGGGAATGTGTCCCGACTGGAAGGCGATGTCGCCGCCCTCGACGGTGCGCGCAACGACCATCTTTGCTTCGCCGGTGTAGGACACCGCTTCGGGAGAGACGACTTCGACGGTCAGCATGTTTGCCTCAGATCAGGGGGCTCAGGCGCCAGCCTGAAGCTCGGCGGCCTTACGCTCGGCGTCTTCGGCACCGCCGACCATGTAGAACGCCTGCTCGGGCAGGTGATCGAGGTCGCCGTTGAGGAGCGCCTCGAAGGAGTCGATGGTGTCCTCGACTGGGGTGAAGATGCCGTCCTGACCGGTGAACGCCTTGGCAACGAACATCGGCTGCGACAAGAAGCGCTGCACCTTGCGAGCACGGTCGACGGTGATGCGGTCTTCTTCAGACAGCTCGTCGAGGCCAAGAATCGCAATAATGTCCTGGAGTTCCTTGTAGCGCTGAAGGACTTCCTGCACACCACGGGCGGTGTTGTAGTGACGTTCACCCACGACCAGCGGGTCGAGGATGGTGGAACTCGACGACAGCGGGTCGACCGCCGGGTAGATCCCGAGGGCGGCGATGTCACGGTTGAGTTCGGTGGTGCCGTCGAAGTGGGTGAACGACGTGAACGGCGCCGGGTCGGTGTAGTCGTCGGCAGGCACGTACACAGCCTGCAGCGAGGTGATCGACTTGCCCCGGGTCGAGGTGATGCGCTCCTGCAGCTCGCCCATCTCGTCGGCAAGGGTGGGCTGGTAGCCCACGGCTGAGGGCATACGACCGAGAAGGGTCGACACCTCGGAGCCGGCCTGCACGAACCGGAAGATGTTGTCGATGAACAACAGCACGTCCTGGTTCTGGACGTCGCGGAAGTACTCGGCCATGGTCACGCCGGACAGCGCCACGCGGAGGCGAACCCCAGGGGGCTCGTCCATCTGGCCGAAGACCAAGGCGGCCTTGTCGAGCACGGTGGTCTCACCGTCGCCCATGACGGTCTCGCCCATCTCGATGAAGAGGTCGGTGCCCTCACGGGTGCGCTCGCCCACACCGGCAAACACGGACACACCACCGTGGTTGGAGGCCACACGGGTGATCATCTCGGTGATCAGAACAGTCTTGCCCACACCGGCACCACCGAACAGGCCGATCTTGCCACCCTCCTTGTAGGGGGTGAGAAGGTCGATCACCTTCACGCCCGTCTCGAACATCTTCGCCGAGGGCTCGAGCGTGTCGAACGACGGAGCCGCTCTGTGGATGTCCCACCGGTCGTCGGTGCGGTGTTCGGGAACGTCGAGGCAGTCGCCCATTACGTTCCAGATGTGGCCGAGGGTGCCGTCGCCAACGGGTGCTTGCACGCCGTGACCAGTGTTCACCACTGGGGCGCCACGAACGAGGCCGTCGGTCGGCTTCATCGCAATGGCGCGAACGCGGTTGCCGCCAATTTGCTGAGCGACCTCAGCCGGGACGTTCATGGTCTCGCCGTCGACGGTGATGTCGAACTCGAGCTGGGTGTTGATCTCGGGGAGCGCCCCAGCGGGGAACTCAACGTCGACCACAGGGCCAGCGATACCGACAATGCGGCCGTTTTTGAGATCGTTCTCAGTTGCAGTCATTTGGTGTGTACTCCTCGAAATGAGGTGGGGTGGTGTGGATGTTGGGTCTGAGCCTGGGCTCAGTCGTTCGTGGGATGGGATCCAGCCAGGCGGAAACCAGCGGCTTCAGCGGCCTCGGTCGAGTTGAACCAGACCTCGGCGATCGTGCGCTCGTAGGCGGACGAGTCAGGGCGGTGGTACAGCATCGAGTCGGCGTTGCCCTTGATGATGAACTCGGGGGACGGCGCAGTGCCGCCCTCGAGCGGCAGCGCCGAGTCGGCACCGAATGGCGCAACCTCAGTGGCCGTGGCCCTAGCGGCCTGGGCTACATCGCTGGCGATACCAGTGGGAGCATTCATGCCGAGCAGGTCGACCATATCCGGCTCATCGCCGCCACCGCTGAGGGCCTCGGCACCACCAACGATCTCCATGATCTCTGTGGTAATCGCAGCCTGGCGGGCAGCGTTCATCTCACGGCTGAGCTTGGTGATGAGCTCTTCGGCATTGTCGGTGGCCGACTTCATGGCCCGCTGACGGTTGGCGTGCTCGGAGGCAGCGCAGTCAAGCAGGGCGCCAAACAAGCGGGCTTCGACGTAGCGGGGCAGCAGCGAGGCCAGGACGCCCTCAGGCGACGGCTCAAACTCGAAGCTGGCTGATGCGCCGGCGTCGCCGCTACCGGCCTCGGCCATGACCGACGTTCCTTCCAAGGGAAGGAAGCGGCGAACAGAGACACGCTGGGTGCCCATCGAGATGAACTCGGTGTAGATCAGCTCGACTTCGTCGATCTCGCCGGAGATGAAAGCGTCGGCGACGTCGTCAGCGATGCGGCGAGCGTCTTCGTAGGTCGGATTGTCGGTGAAACCCTGGTAGGCGTGATCGACCCGGTAGTTGCGGAAGTTGTAATACGCGGCCGCCTTCTTGCCAACGCAAAAGAGCGAGTAGTCCTTGCCTTCGGTGCGGTGGGCCTGCAGCTGGCGCTCAGCGGCGCGAATTGGGTTGGTGTTGTAGGCGCCAGCCAAACCACGGTCGCCGGCCATCACGATGAAACCGACGGTCTTGACCTCGTCGGCCTCGCGCAGGAGGGGGTGATCGACTTCGGCGCCACCAGCGGCCAGATTTTCGATGACCGAAGTGATCTGGCGCGAGTAGGGGCGCGCGGCATCAGCCCGCTGCATCGCCTTGACCACACGGGTCGCGGCAATGAGCTCCATCGCTCGGGTGATCTTTTTGGTGGACTGAACGCTTGAGATCCGACGTCGGAGCTCGCGTTCCTTGCCTCCCGGCATGAGTTACCTCAGTCCTCGTCGCGGGTGATGTCTTCTTCGGGCAGGGTGGTCTCAGAATCGACCAGCTCCATGTGAGCTTCGCCCTGCCCCTCGGCGTCGGGCTCGGGGCCCGAACCGTCGGACGTCTGGAACTGGGCAGCGAAGTCGGTGATCGCCTGCTCGAACGCGTCTTCGTCGGGGATCACGCCGTCGTTCTTGATGGACTCCATCGCTGCGCCCTCACGGGTGCGGAACCACTCGAGAAGTTCGGCCTCAAAGCGAGCGACATCTTCGATCGGCAGGCTGTCGAGGTGACCGCGGGTACCAGCGAAGATCGAGACGGTCATGTCCTCGACCGGGAACGGCGTGTTCACACCCTGCTTGAGGAGCTCGGTAAGGCGATAGCCCCGGTCGAGCTGAGCAGCGGACACAGCGTCGAGGTCGGAACCGAACGCAGCAAAGGCCTCGAGCTCACGGAACTGTTGCAGATCGCCCTTCAACGTGCCGGTCGCCGTCTTCATGGCTTTGACCTGCGCAGCCGAACCCACACGGGACACCGAGATGCCCACATCCACAGCCGGGCGAATACCCGACTTGAAGAGGTCGTCCTGCAGGAAGATCTGACCGTCGGTGATCGAGATCACGTTGGTCGGGATGAAGGCGGACACGTCGCCGGCCTTCGTCTCGATGATGGGGAGAGCGGTGAGCGAACCGGCGCCGAGCTCATCGGAGAGCTTCGCGGCCCGCTCAAGCAGACGCGAGTGCAAGTAGAAGACGTCGCCGGGGAAGGCCTCGCGCCCCGGAGGACGACGGAGCAGCAGCGACACCTGACGGTACGCCTCAGCCTGCTTCGAAAGGTCGTCGTAAATGATGAGCGCGTGCTCACCGTTTTCCATCCAGTGCTGGCCCATCGCACAGCCGCCATAGGGAGCGAGGAACTTGAACGGCGCAGGATCGGAGGCCGGGGCGACCACGACAGTGGTGTACTCCATGGCGCCGAGCTCTTCGAGGGTGGCGACGTTTTGGGCCACGGTCGAGGCCTTCTGACCAATCGCGACATAGATGCACTTCACGCCCAGACCCTTTTGATTCAGGATCGTGTCGAGCGCAATGGTGGTTTTGCCGGTCTTGCGGTCGCCGATGATCAGCTCGCGCTGGCCACGACCAACCGGGATCAGGGAGTCGATCGACTTGACGCCGGTCTGCATCGGTTCATGCACCGGCTTGCGACCGAGGATGCCCGGAGCCTGAATCTCCATACGACGGGGCTGCACGTTGGTGAGCGCACCCTTACCATCGATGGGCTCACCGAGCGGGTTGACAACACGGCCGAGGAGGCCATCGCCGACCGGGACCGAAAGGATCTCGCCTGTCGCCTCGACCGTCTGGCCTTCCTCGATGCCCTCGACATCGCCGAGCACAACGGCACCGATCGAATCCTCGTCGAGGTTCAATGCGAGGCCAATCAGGCCGTTCTCGAACCGGAGCATCTCGTTCACGGCAGCGTTCGGGAGTCCCGAGACGCGGGCGATGCCGTCACCGACCGCGAGCACGCGGCCCACGGTCGTCTGCTCGACTGAAGGCGTGAACCCTTCGAGGTTCGCCTTCAGTGCTGCGGTGATCTCATCGGTGTTGATCTGCAGATCAGCCATTTCCTGTATCTCTCTGCTGGAAGTTCTTGTTCGTTGCTGTCGTTGCTGTCAGAGCCGGCGTCAGCCGATGTGGCTCTTGACCTGGGCGAGGCGGCTGCGCACGCTGCCGTCGATGACGGTGTCGCCGATCGTGGTCACGATTCCCCCAAGGACACTGGGGTCAACGGTCACACGGACGTCGACGTCCTTGCCGGTCGCCTGCTTGAGCGAGGCGGCGAGGCGCTGGGTCTGATCATCGGTGAGGGCCACAGCCGAGCGGACCTCAGCGACCTCACGACCTTCCGCGGCCGCCAGCTTGGCCACGAGGGCTCGGGCGATCGCCGGCAGGTCGGCGCCACGACCGGCACCCACCACGAGCGAGACCGCAGCGGTGGTCACGTCGGAGGCTTTGCCACCGAGGAGGTCCTCCACGATCTGCTGGCGGCTGGCGGCCGGGATGCTGGCGTCGGACAGCGTGTTTCGCAGTTCGTCGTTGCCCTCCACCGCCTGGGCGAAGCGCAGGATCTCGTCGTCGGCACCGGAGTTGCCCTCGGCACGCACAACGGCGAGGAGTGCGGCGGCATAGGCGTCGATGGTGTCGCTCATGATTCGTTCCCCTCTCAGCTCGCGCTCACGGCGGAGATGTAATCGTCGATGAGCGATGTCTGGGTGTCGTCGTCGAGGCTGTTGCGCACGACGGCGTCAGCGGCAGCCTGTGCCTGGGCGGCGACGGCTGCTCGAAGATCAGCGAGCGCCTGATCGCGCTGGGCAGCGACCTCGATGCGAGCCCGCTCCTTGGCCTCGGCCACGTCAGTTTCGGCCCGAGCGATCAGGTCTGCCTCGAGACGAGTGGCCTGCTTACGGGCATCGGCGACGATCGCTTCAGCTTCAGCACCGGCATCACCGAGTGATGAGGTCAGCGCGTCAAGTTCGGCTTCGGCATCGGCCTTGGCCTGTTCGGCCGAGGCAAGCTCACCTTCGACCTTGGTGGTTTGGGCCTTCATCGCAGCCTTGATTACCGGGAGGCCCTTCATAACGAAGACGGCCACGATGATCAGGAAGGCGACGGATCCCCAGTAGAACTCGTTCGGGTCACCGGGGATCCAGTTCCCGTTGGGTCCTTCGGCGGCAAAGATTCCGGTCATAGTCGACTCCTTCAGTCGGCCGCGAGGGCCTGGTCGATGACGGATTGCTGACTGCCGGCGTCGACGCTGCGGCCAAGCACGATCTCGGCTGCACCGACAGCCAGCGACGAAACGTCGCCTCGCATGCCGGTGAGCGCATCGGCGCGAGCCTGGTCAATCTCGGCCTGTGCACTGCGGCGCATCTCGGCAATCTCTGTGTCGGCTTCGGCCTGAAGCACCGCTCGACGTTCGTCGGCGGCTGCTCGGGCACCGGCGAGGATCGTGCTGGCGTCGGCGCGAGCCTCCGCCAGCGTTGCCTCGTGGCTGCGGCGAGCCGAACCGAGTGCCGCCGTGGCGGCATCAGCTGCGTCCTTACCCGATTGGATCGTGGAAGACCGGTTCTCCATGGCCTTCATGATCGGGGGCAGCAGGACGTACTTCATAAGCGCCCACAGAAGGATGAAGAAGATGGCGGCCCAAACGATCTCGTTCTCCGTCGGGATGACGGGATTCGGCGGATCGCCTGCTTCTTCGGCTTCTGCGGCCAGAGCCCAGAGATTGATCACGGATTCACCTCAGGTGGTACGGGTGACGAACCCGGAGGTTCGACGAACAGTGCGCCGGGCCGATGGTCTCGACCCGGTGGATGCCGCGAGGCGGCTGGGATCAGACGAACTTCAGAAGAATGAAGACAACGAAGCCGATAAGGGCGAGTGCCTCGGTGAACGCGATACCGAGGAACATCGTGGTCTGGACCTGGCCAGCCGACTCTGGCTGACGGGCCATGGCCTGGACGGCCTGGCCGACCAGATAACCGATGCCAATACCCGGGCCGATGGCCGCAAGGCCGTAGGCCATACCGGCACCGCCTGCAGCCTCGATGTTCTGAAGGTCCGAGGCTTCCTGCGCAATCTGGGCGAGAACGCTCATTGTTGGATGTGCTCCTGTTTTTGGGTGTCTGCCGACCGGGGCCGACGGGATCTTGTTGGGACTGTGGTTCTACCCGGCTCAGTGAGCAGGGTGGAGGGCGCCGCCGATGTACACGGCAGCAAGAATGGTGAAGACGAATGCCTGAATCAGCGAAACGCCGACCTCGAAGGCGGTGAAGGCGACCAGGCCGGGGAATGTGCCGAGCTGGATGAGGATCAGCCCCGAGGCCGACCAGACGGAGATGCACAACACACCGAACGTGATCAGCAGGATGTGGCCGGCGAGCATGTTGGCAAAGAGCCGCACCGCATGGCTGAACGGACGCACGAAGAAGGTCGAGAGCAGTTCGATCGGGGTCACGAGGACATAAAGCGCCTTCGGCACACCCGGCGGGAACAGCACTTCCTTGAAGTAGGCGAGGCCGTTTTGGCGAACACCGACTGCGATGAACATGCCCCAGGCGATGATCGCCAGGACCAGCGGGCCGGCCATTCGAGCGTTGGCAGGCATCTGGAAGAAGGGGATGACCTCCGTGATGTTCCCGATGAAGATGAAGAGGAAGAACGACACAAGGAGCGGCAGGTACGGCTTGCGATCCTGACCGATGCCCGGGATGGCGATCTGCGTGTCGACGAAGTTCACGATGCCTTCGGAGACAGTTCGGAACCCGCGGGGGACGAGACCACTACCCCGCGCACCGAGGACGAAGATCGCCACCGGAATCATGAGACCGAGGAAGTGAATGAACGCGATCTTGTTGAACGCAAAGTACGTCGAGTCCTCGAACAGCCAGGCCGGCCACTCGATCACATTCTCGATCGGCGGGAATTTCACAGCTCCCAGAAGGTTCACTGGTGCTCCTTGGTTTCGGAGATCGTTGGGCTGCTCACGTGAGAGGCGTCTTTACCCGGCTTCGGCTTGAGCCCGGGAAAGGCTAGCGAAGCGGACACGAAACGCATCTCCCAGAAGAGCAATCCGAGATGGGTGACGATGAGAGTAAGGCCGAGCGGCACGAGCTCAACCCACGAGGCGTTGCGGACGACCAAGACGGCAACGGTGATCAGGCCAAGCCGAAGAAGGAAGCCAAACATCGCCATGCCCGCCATGAGAGCGAGCGAGATGCGAGCGGCCCAGGCAAGTGACCAGGACGCAAGCAAGAAGTTGGCGATCACGATGGAGAGGCCGTATGCGACCGACCACGCTCCGCCGGCACCCCATCCGAGGGCGCCGAGGACGACCATGGCGGGCGTGATGATGACACCACGTCGGGCGAGGTCTTTCCCGACTTGCATTGCGGGCGACGGGCCCTCCATCGACATGGTGAGCGCGTTGTTGGTCGCTGCGGAGGTCATGAGGTGACCTCGTCGGCGACGTTGTGGGCCGCGCTCACATCCAGTGGTTGCGCCGCCTTTGCCCGAAGCTCGGCGGCTTCGGCGCGCAGTTCGGTGGTGCGGGCGGCGGCTTCGTCCATGCCGCGACGCCAGTCGTAGTACACCTTCAGTGCTGCGCCGACGGCGCCGGCGGCAAGCAGGCTGAGCGTGAACAGCGGCCTGGTGCCGGTGGCAGAGTCGATCCAGAGCCCCAGCAGGGCGAAGATGACCGGCGCGAGCACCAGGTCGAACCCACCATGCGACCGCCAAAGGGCGTCGTGGAGATCGCGCTGCGCGGAAGCGTCCATCCGAAGGTCCTCGAGAAACACACGGCGACCCCCCGTTAGGGCGCTCGTGAATTGATGCACAAGCTAACTCACCGACCCCGCCCTGACAACTCCCCGACCGGTATTCGCCGCATCGCGGCCGAGTCCGGATCCCGATCGGGATCAGTCGACCCAGGGGACCTCGATGTCAGCGAACGAAACAGGTACACCAAGGCGCTCCGCGAGTCGCTCGAGGTACGGAAGCCGATCTCGGGCTGGGAGCACGAAACGCACCTCGTCGGGGCGGTGGGCGGCCACGAGATCGGCCGCGGCCGGCACCAGGCCGAGCTCGACGCCGACCGAGAACACGACGAGTACCCGCCGACCGCTATCGACGCCGAGGAGCGCCGCTGCGGACGCCTCGAGCAGGCTCGTTCGAGGTGGGACCGGCTCGACGAGTTCGGGGTCGGTGACACCGGCGAGAAACGGATCGACTCGGACAAGTTCGCGCAGCCATCGTTCGCGGCCAATGCGGTTGACCGCATGAGCCACCGCGCCGGCGGTGCGATGTTTGCGGATCTGATCGATGGTCGAAACCAGCGTCGGTTCGACCGGGCGATCGGCGTGGAGCAGGGCGCCGGCCTCGCGGTCGAAGCGCCCGACACCAACCTCGAGCGACGAACCCTTCGGTCCAACGACAACGCGCCCGACCTCGAGCCCGGCGACCTCGGCTCGGACAATGCCATCCTCGGTGACGGCCTGGGCCCCACTGCGTTCGATCATCGCCACGAGCGGCGTGATGTCGTCGGGCGCACGGCGAGGTTCGGCGATCGGCGCAACGACCGCACTGTGCACGGCAGAACCGGCGAGGCCGTGGAGTTGCAGATCGGGCGCCAACACGGCGGCCCGGCGGGCATGGATCCCGGTGTGGTGTTCAACGACCAGGTGCGCCACCGCAGCCGGATTGCGGTCGAGCCACACGAGCGCTCCCCCGAGAACCGACAGATCGTCGACCGACGACACGATGACAGCGGTCACGGTGCCACCAGCACCGACCCGCACGGCAACCCCGAACGGCGCCACGTCGACAGACGCTCCCTCGGTACCGAGGTGAAAATGGTCTCGTGCTATCGCGAGCGCACGGGCCCGCTCGAGCCCCGCCCGGCGGGCGGGATCGAGGCTCACGAGAGGCTCAGCTCTCGTCGCCCTCGCCCTCGGCGGGAGCAGCATTCTTGCGACGGCCGTAGCGCTTCTCGAAGCGCTCGACACGACCAGCGGTATCGACGATCTTCATCTGCCCAGTGAAGAAGGGGTGGCTCTCGCTCGAGATCTCCACCTTGGCGAGTGGATACTCGTTGCCGTCTTCCCACATCACGGTCTCACTGGTGGAGATGGTCGACCGAGTGATGAAGGACGTGCCCGCAGACATGTCCTGGAACACGACGGGGCGGTACTGGGGGTGGATGTCGGACTTCATAGCGATCTCCAAGGCTAGGAGCCAGAGGCCGACTTGGCGACCTCGACGAGGAATTCATCATTGGACTTCGTGCCGTCCAACCGTTCGAGCAACATGCGCAGGCCGGCAGCCGGACCCTTTTGATCGTTGAGTTCGCCAAGTACACGGCGCAACGCAGCAACCTGACTGAGTTGGGGTTCGGTGAAGAGCAGATCATCGTGGCGGGTCGACGACATCTCGACGTCGATCGCCGGATAGATCCGACGCTCAGCGAGGCTGCGATCAAGCCGCAACTCCATGTTTGCGGTCCCCACCAATTCCTCGAAGATGACCTCGTCGGTCCGAGAACCCGAGTCGATCACTGCAGTAGCGATGATGGTAAGCGAGCCACCCTCCTCAAGCTTGCGCGCTGCGCCAAGCAGCTTCTTCGGGCCGAAGAACGCGGCAGCATCGACACCCCCGGGCAGGGTCTTGCCCGATTGCGACGTCTCCAGGTTGTAGGCCCGCGAGAGGCGGGTCATCCCGTCGAGCACCACGCAGACATCCTTGCCTTCCTCGACGAGGCGCTTGGCTCGCTCGATGGTGAGTTCGGCGATGGCGATGTGCTCGTCGGTCGGCTTGTCGAAGGTCGAGGCGACCACTTCGGCCGTGTCGCTCGTGAGCCACCGCTTCATGTCGGTGACCTCTTCGGGGCGCTCGTCAATCATTGCGACGATGAGGGTGACCTCGGGGTTGTTGGCCTCGACCGAACGGATGATCTGCTTCATCACGTTCGTCTTGCCGGCACGGGGCGGTGCCACGATAAGCCCGCGCTGGCCCTTGCCGATCGGGGCGACGAGGTCGACGATGCGGGCAGTGAGGTTGTCGGGCTCGTCAGCAACCTCGATCGTCAGGCGATCGGTGGGATGCACCGGTGTGAGATCGTCGAAGTTCAGGCGCTTTGTGGCCTCGTCGGGATCACTGCCATTGACGGACTCGACCGACATCAGGGCCGGGTTCTTCTCGTTGCGGTTCGCCGGCCGAGACGGACCGGCGATCACGTCACCCTTGCGGAGGTTGTGCTGGCGGACGAGCTTCACCGGCACGTAGGCGTCGTCGCGGCTCGGGAGGTAGTCGTTCACCCGCAGGAAGCCGTAGCCCTCGCTGCGAAGATCGAGGTAACCCTGCACCGGGACCGGCTCGCCGTCCCACTGTTCGTTGCCGTCGCCACGGTTGTCGCGGTCGCGGCCTCGGCGCCGTCGACGGCGGTTGCCGGGCTCGGTTCGATCGCCGTCGGCATTGTCGCCACCGCCGGCGGACCCTGCGTTGGTGTCGCCGCCATCCGCGGACGCCGCGTCGTTGTCCTTCTTGCCCTTCGAGGAAGGCGCGTCGTCGTGACTGGCGGCGGTGTCGGTCGTCGCCTCAACCTCGGCAGCCTCCGACTCGTTGTCGGCGGCATCGTCGGCTGTGTCATCGGCGCCAACTGACGAGCCGTCACCGCCGGCGGCCAGGTCCAGGATGAGATCGATGATCTCGCCCTTGCGGGCGCGCGAACCCGGCTTCTTGCCGAGCGCTTCGGCGATCTGCGTTAGCTCATCGCGGTCTTTACGCTGCAGCGTCGAACGACGCATCTCCGGGGCTTCCACGGCGGTCTCCTCAGGTCAGAGGCTGGGCGACCCGAGTTCCCTACCCGGTTCGCATGTGTGGGGGTTGTCGACCGGCCGCAGTTACGGCCCCCGCTCGTCGGATCCGACGGGCTGTTTGATCGACGACCATGATGGTACCGGCCCTCAGGCCCGACGCACCGAATCCACAAAATCTTCCACCGCAGCCAGATCGTTCGGAAGCGGCGTCACGACCTCGTCTCGGTCGAAGAGATCAGCAAGATGGGCGGGTAATTCGGGCCGAATCCCGGTCGCCTGCTCGACCGCGGTCGGGAACTTCGCCGGATGAGCGGTCGACAGAGTGACCACGATCTCGTCAGGTCGGCGGAGCCGTCGAGCTGCCCCGATACCAACCGCGGTGTGAGGATCGATGACCATTCCGGAGGTTGCATGGACGTCGGCCATCACCTCAAGCGTCTCCGTGTCGCTCAGCCGTTCACCGACGAACTCGGCGACAAGGCGTTCGTGCTGCGCAGGTGTTAGGGCGACACGGCCATGCTCACGGAAGCCGGCAATGAGTTCGGCCGTGGCCGGCCCGTTGCCGTCAAGCAGTTCGAACAGCAGCCGTTCAAGGTTCGATGAGATCTGAATGTCCATGCTCGGCGAAAGGGTGGGGACGACGTCTTCGGCGACCATCTCGGCCGATTCGATAAGGCGGGTCAAGATGTCGTTGGTGTTCGACGCGACGATGAGCCGTTCGACGGGGAGACCCATGTTGCGGGCGACGTGACCAGCAAAGACGTTGCCAAAGTTGCCAGTGGGCACACAGAAGGTGGTGGGGGTGTCGCGCCGACCAAGCTGCTGAGCAGCCCAGACGTAGTACACGATCTGCGCCATCACACGAGCCCAGTTGATGGAGTTCACCGCCGACAGGCGCGAACGAGCGCGAAAGTCCTCGTCGGCAAACATCGCCTTCACGAGATCTTGGCAGTCGTCAAACGTGCCATCGACCGCTGCCGCGTGCACGTTGGGCGAGCCAAGCGTGGTCATCTGCCGCCGCTGGACCTCGCTCGTGCGGCCCGCCGGAAAGAGAATGACGATGTCGACCCGATCGCTGTCACGAACCGCCTCCATGGCGGCCGACCCGGTATCGCCGGAGGTGGCGCCGACGATCGTGACGCGCTCGTTGCGTCGATCGAGCTCATGGTCAAACAGTCGGCCGACGAGCTGCAGGGCGATGTCTTTGAAGGCGAGCGTCGGGCCATGGAACAGCTCGAGCAGGTGATGGCCGGACTCGAGTTCGACCAACGGGCACACGTCGGGGTGCGAGAACATCGAATACGCGTCGGCAACCATCGCCGTGAAGTCGGCCTGGTCGATTACCGGCGCAACGAAGGGCGCCATCACCGCCGCTGCTAGCTCGGCGTAGGAACCGGGGGCCGCGTTAGCAAGGACGGGCCAGGACTCCGGCAAGTAGAGGCCACCGTCGGGGGCGAGACCACCCAACAAGGCATCGCTGAAGTCGATGGCAGGAGCCTGGCCCCGAGAGCTGTGGTAGCGCACCAGCTTGGGGTCAGCCGCCGCCGACGACGCGGATCGTCGAGACGATGCGGTTCACCGAGTCGAGGCTTCGAAGGGCATCGAGCGTGGCTCGCACATCAGCTTCGCGACAGACGTGGGTGATGAAGATCAACTCCGCATCGTCGCCGAGGCCACGCTGCTCCATCGACCGGATCGACACAGAGTGATCGCCGAACACGGTGGCGACCTGGGCGAGCACGCCCGGACGGTCGGCGACCTCGATCGATAGATAGTACGCGCAGGCGAGGTCGTCTATGGGTCGGATACGGGCCCGGACAAGTTCGCCGATCTTGGCCGACGTGCCGGCCACCTTGTTCACTGCGGCATCGATGACGTCTCCAAGAACTGCCGAAGCGGTCGGATCGCCGCCTGCGCCGCGCCCGTAGAACATCAGATCGCCGACTGCAGCCCCTTCGACGAACACGGCGTTGAAACTGTCGTTCACATTCGCGAGCGGATGGTCGGCCGGGATCATCGCCGGGTGGACGCGCACGGCCACCTCGGGTGTCTCACCGGTGGTGTCGCCCTCGATCACGGCCACCGCCTTGATGACATAGTCCAGTCGCTTGGCCATCTCGATATCGGTCGGGGTGATCGACGAGATGCCCTCGTGGTACACGTCGCCGGCGACGACACTCGCCCCGAACGCGATCGACGCGATGATTGCGGCCTTGGCGCCAGCGTCGAAGCCCTCGACGTCGGCGGTCGGATCGGCCTCGGCGTAGCCCAACTGCTGGGCATCGGTGAGCGCATCGGTGTAGGCGGCCCCATGCTGGGCCATCTGGGTGAGGATGTAGTTGGTCGTGCCGTTGACGATGCCCATGACACGAACCACGTCCTCACCAACGAGCGACTCGCGCAGCGGCCGGATCAGAGGGATGCCGCCCGCCACCGCGGCCTCGAACAACAGGTCGACCCCGTTGGCCGCCGCGGTCGCATACAACTCAGCACCATGGTTGGCGAGAAGTTCCTTGTTGCCGGTAACGACCGGCTTCCCTGCCTGAAGGGCGAGCATGATCAGCTCGCGGGCCGGCTCGATACCGCCAATCAACTCAACGACGACGTCGACGTTGGGGTCTGCGACGACCGCACGCGTGTCTGTCGTGAGGATGTCGGGGTTCGATACGTGGTCGCGGTGCTTGACGACGGAACGGACGGCGATTGCACCGACCCGGAGCTCGATCCCCGTGCGGGTCGCGATGGTATCCCTTCGCTGTTCGAGCAGATCAGCGAAGGCACCGCCGACGTTGCCGCATCCGAGAAGGCCAATCGTGAGTTGGTTCACGGCGAGGAGCGTAGCGGCCGGCGGCCGGTGGACAATCCGCTTTCACCGCCAGCTCGCATTTCGTGCTTGCCATGTGGCCGTGCGCGTTTGGCCTACGAGATCAATCTCTTCGACCGGCGGTGAGCGAGCGCACGTAGGCCACCCGGTCGTGCCATCCGAGCACCCGCAACGAGGCCCACGCCTGCGTGTAGACATGCGCCTCGGTCTTTCGATAGCTCGCAAACAGCGCTCGATCGCGTCCACTGGCTCGGTGGGCCTCGGCCCAGTCGAGCAACGCGTGGTCGGCGGCGCCGATCCCTGCGGCCGCCCGAAGCCCGACGGCCAGCGGATGGGCGCAGCGCCACCCCTCGACGGTGCGCATGATGAGATCAAGGTCGAGGTCGTGCCGCAGCAAAAGGGCGAGGTCGCGCACGTCGCCGAGCCGAGGCTCGACATCACCCAGTGCCACATGGATCGCTGCATGCAACGCGTGCATCTCGAGCGACAGGGTCGAGACGGCCCGACCGCCAAGATCGAACGTGGTCGGATGCCCGAAGAGATCAGCTGAGTCGATGGTGAGGCCGTAGGGGCCCGACGCGAGCGTGCGGTGCACATCGAGTTCGGTAGCGGTTTGCCACCGTAAGGACACCGACTGTGCAAAGCGGCGCTCGAACACGGCGGACACACCGGCCCGGGTCCTGATCGCGCCGAGCGGCCTGAGCGCCGACGCTGCCGCCAGAAGTGCCTCGCCCGGCACAAGGAGATCGATGCGGCTGAATGTGCGTTCGGACGGGTCGGAGGCGAGCAGGTGGGAAAGGGCCGACCCCTTGAGTGTGAGCACATCGATCCCCGCTTCGGCCAGGGCATCGACGGCTGCGAGCATGAGGTCTTCGAGCCGCAGCGTCTCCGTCATCGCCGTTACGTGGGCTTCGGTCAGGGCGCAGTGGTCGTCGACCTCGATCGCACCGGCATCGGCCGCGGCCTGGGCCACGCCAACCAGCCGGTGCTGTCGGAGCACACCAAGATGACGCCCAACATCGAGCGGCTCGATGCAATCGACTGCTCCGCGCGCAAGATCCCAGCCTGCGACAAAGGCGAGCAGCCCCGTCGGTGCCACGGTCACGATGCGGTCACCACCCACCCCGCAACCAGCCCGGCCAGCACCGTCTGCACGTCGGAGCTGACGACATCGACTCGGCCGCCCCGTTGATCGAGCGAGACGGCGGTCATGTCAGACGTCGAGCCGGGTCAGATCGCCGTAGGTCTGGCGCCGAACGACGGCGCGAGCCTCACCGTTGCCGACGAACACGACGGGTGGCCGCAGCACCATGTTGTAGTTCGAGCCCATGGAATGACCGTACGCACCGGTAACCGGCGTCGCGAGGATGTCGCCGACGACAAGGTCGGCCGGCACGAGCCCCTCGCGCACCAGGATGTCACCCGACTCACAGTGCTTTCCGACGACTGTCACGGCCTTGGGCCGATCGGCACCGACGTCTCGAGGCAGGAACGTTTCGTAGCCCGAGCCGTAAAGGACCGGGCGCGGGTTGTCGCTCATGCCACCGTCGACCGCAACATACGTGCGGATACCGGGGAGGTCCTTGATCGTGCCCACCGTGTAGAGGGTGATCGCCGCAGCCGCAGCGATGGAACGGCCCGGTTCGGCCGTGATGTGGGCGGTGACGCCGGCCTCCGCACATGCGGCACGAACAACCTCGCCCCACTCGGCGATGGTCGGAGCTCGCTCATCATCGACGTAGGGCACGCCGAGCCCACCACCGACCGAGATCTCCTCGAACTCGTGGCCGGTCGCAATCTCGCCAATGACACTGGCGGCCTTGCCGAGTGAGCCAACCGCGAACACCTGGCTCCCGATGTGGGCATGAATTCCCAGGAGCTCGACCGACGACGCCGACCGAGCCTGCTCGATCGCAGCCTCGGCCGAGCCCGACGCCACGCCAAACCCGAACTTGGAGTCGTCCTGGCCCGTTGAGACGTAATCATGGGTCTCAGCCTTGATCCCCGGCGTCAGCCGCAGGAGGACTTTCGGCACGATGCCGGTCTCAGCATGAAGCTGATCGAGCCGATCGAGTTCATCGAAGCTGTCAACCACGATGCGATGCACCCCGGCCTCGACTCCCATGCGCAGCTCGGTGAGCGACTTGTTGTTGCCATGGAGCACGAGTTTGTCGGCCGGTACCCCGGCGGAGAGCGCGACGTGGAGCTCTCCCCCAGTGGCCACATCGAGGTGCATTCCCTCCTCGTAGGCGAGCCGCGCCATGGCTCCACACAAGAACGCCTTCGTTGCGTAGGCGACTCCGGGCCCAAACGCATCGACCGCTTCGCGACAACGGTCCCGAAGGTGTTGCTCGTCATAGATGAACGCAGGGGTGCCGAACTCGACGGCAAGATCAAGCACGCTGCACCCACCAATGTGGAGAACGCCATCAACAACCTCGGCGGAATCGGGGAGCAAACGGGTGGGCAGTGGCCGCACGGTCTACATCGCTTCCGGAGCCGAAACGCCCAACAGGCCGAGCGCGATCCGAAGACCGACTTGCGACGCGCCCACCAGCGCAAGACGAGCCTGGGTGAGCGCCGGCGACACGCCATCGCCCATCACGTAGCAGTCGTGGTAGAAGCCGTGTAGCGCGGCGGCCTGCTCACGTGACCACGCCGCAACGCGGTGCGGCGCGTTGTCGCTGCAGGCGACCCACACGATGTCGGGCAGCTCCTGAAGGCTGCGCAGAACCGCGAGTTCACGTTCGTGCACGAGCAGCGGCACATCGACCGCCGCGATCGGCACCCGATCAACACCAGCCTCCGCGGCCTTGGCGAAGATCGAGCAGATCCGAGCATGGGCGTACTGGACATAAAAGACCGGGTTCTCCATGCCCTGCTTCGCAACCTCATCGAGATCGAATGTCTGGCGGGAATCGACAGATTGCATGAGGTAGGTGAACCGGGCTGCGTCGGGACCGACCTCGGCGATGATGTCGTCGAGGTCAATCTGGTTGCCCGACCGACCCGACATCTTCATCGGCTCGCCGTCCTTCACGAAGTCGACCATCTGGGTGATGGCGATCTCGAGCTCGTCGGGATCGTGGCCGAGGAGCTGGATCGCTGCCTTCATGCGCGCGACGTAGCCGTGGTGGTCGGCGCCCCAGACGTTGAACAACACGTCGGAGCGCTCGAACTTGTTGCGGTGATACGCGATATCGGGCGTGAGATAGGTGAGGTCGCCATCGCTTTTGACGAGGACCCGGTCCTTGTCGTCGCCGAAGTCGGTCGAGCGCAGCCACACGGCGCCTTCTTCTTTGAAAACCGCCTCGTGCGCCCGTAGATCGTCCATCGCCGCATCGATTGCGCCGCTGGGGACAAGGGAGCGCTCGCTGAACCAGACCTCATGGTGGATATCGAGCGCCTCAAGCGTGGCTGCATGGCTTGCCATCCCACGCTCGAGGCCCCACTCGAGCGGGTCGGCGTCGACAGGCATCTCGGCCGCCCATTCGTGGATGTACTCGCCCCGATAGCCGTCTTCGGGGATCGGCTCGCCCTCCTTCGACGCAGCCAACGAGTTCGCGTAGTTGTTCATCTGGACGCCGCGGTCATTGATGTAGGTCTCACGCGTGACCCGAAAGCCGCAGCGCTCCTTGAGCCGGGCGATCGAGTCGCCATAGCAGGCGCCCCGGCCGTGCCCGGCATGCAACGGTTTGTTGGGGTTGGCGCTGACGAACTCGACGTTCACATGCACGCCGTTACCGAGATCAGGCCGGGCGTAGCCGCCGATACCGCGGTCGAGCACATCGATCAGAACGTCGTAGAGCCAGGTGTCGGCAAGCCGGAAGTTGACGAAGCCGGGCCCTGCGATCTCGA
>JAQWLJ010000049.1 GCA_029247365.1 Acidimicrobiales bacterium
AAGGGGTCAGCGAATTCATCTACTTCCAATTCTGACATGGAGCACACCGACCCCCTCGAACGAGCCACGACGGCGCCATCTACGGTGCGGACCTGGACCGACGACGACTTCCGCGCGGCCCGCGAAGCCGACCTTGCCGAGCGGACCGTGCCCGTCGGGTCGATGATTGCGGCCGTTATTGGCTGCCTGCTGCTCGCCATGTTGCTGACGTCGGGCAAGCTTGTCGAGATCGCGTCGCGAATGGACTTCGGTGAGAGCCGCGACCAGGCCCTTGGCGCGGCCGAAACGGTCGACCGGGTCGCCAATTTCCTCTCGCTTAATCGCCCCTATGACCTCGTGGGCGACCTGCGGTCGACCAGGAGCGACCACAGCCCCGACGATGTCGCACTGGTTCGCACCACCACGACCGTTACGGTGTCAACCACAACGGCGGCTCTGCCGGCCGCCGATGAGACGCCCAGGACTTCCACCACCACGAGCACCACCACGGTTCCCGTCGGTCGGTTGGTGACCGAGGCCAGCCCGTTACGGGTGTACGTGGCCGGCGACAGCCAAGCGACGTACCTGGGACAGGCACTCACCACCGAAGCCGACGTGCCGCTTGCGGTCGAGACCGACGCCCGTATCTCGACGAGTCTGGCTCGCCCCGACTACTTCGACTGGCCCAGCCGCTGGATTCAGGTCGTTTCGGAATCAGCGCCAGAGGCCGTGGTCCTGTTCCTCGGTGCCAACGACCATCAGGACATGGCTGATGTTGACGGCACCCGCCTTGTGGAAGGGACTACCACGTGGGAGATCGAGTGGCGGATGCGCCTCGCCATCAGCCTCGATGTGCTCACCGCCGAAGGTGCAGTTGTTCTTTGGGTCACCCAGCCACCCATGCGTGATGGACGTCTCGACGCCGGGATTCAGCAGATCAACCAGCTCGCTATGGAGGTGCTCGCCACGCGCAGGGACGTGATCGTCATCGATATCTGGCACCTGTTCGGCGGTGACGCAGGGTTCACCCAACGACTTGCTGGGCCTGGTGGCGACACCATCGAGGCCCGCATCAGCGACGGCGTTCACCTGTCGCGACGAGGGGCGTCATGGGTCGCTGCGATGATCGAGGAGGAGATTACGACTCGCTGGACCTTCGACGGTTAGTTCATCCAGGGCTCCTCGGGGTAGTGCTGCAGCAGGCTGGTCGGGCCTGCCTGCCGCCCCACGACCTCCCACCAAAGTTGAGCGGGATCTGGGTGCAGGATGTCGCGGTCGTGGGCAATGCAGACCAGCCACGCCTCGTCGTGCAGTTCCGCCTCGAGCTGACCCGACGACCAACCTGCGTAGCCGCCGAAAGCCCGGATGCCATGGAGACCCGAGATATCGGACGGTTCGGCATCGAGGTCGATCGTGCCGATACCGCCGCTGATTGGGTTGAACGCTGCCGGCGATGCTGCACCACTTGCGACCCCGAGTGAGATAACCGACGACGGCGAGACCGGCCCGCCATGATGCACGACGGCCGGAGCGGCGCTGTGAGGAGCCCATTGGTCGAAGAGTTCAGCGACGGGAAGCTCAGAGGGCTGCGTCAACACCACGCCGAGGGCGCCCTCGTCATTGTGCTCGAGCACGAAGATGACCGTGAAGGCAAAGTCGGTATCGGTCATCGCCGGGCTGGCGACTAGGAGGCTCCCACGAGTGGTCATCACGCTATCTTCGCGTGTGCGAGCATCGAAGCCATGGCTGCTAACCCCTCCGTCGCGTTAACTATCTCCGCACACGATCCGCTAGGCGGGGCCGGACTCGCAGCCGACCTCACCACGTTCGCCGCGCTGGGGGTGCACGGAGCGGTCGCCGTCACCGCCGTGACGGCGCAGCGATTTGGCTCGGTCGATCGTGTCGAACCGACCTCGCTCGAACTCCTCGAGGCGCAACTCGACGGCATCGTCGCAAGTCTGCCGATCGCGGCAGTCAAGATCGGGCTCCTCGGGTCGCCAGAGGCGGTGACCCTGGTCGCCGACCGCGTCGCAACAGGGCAGCTTCCCGCCCCCGTCGTCGACCCGGTGCTCATCGATGGGCGAGGCAAACGCTTCGTGGGCAGCGACATCGAGGCTGCGATGCGCGATCGCCTCTTTCCACTCGCCGCAGTGCTCACACCAAACCTCGGAGAAGTTGCCGTGTTGACCGGCACGGATGTGGTCTCGCCGGAGGACGTGAAGGCTGCAGCCGAGCCGCTAACGCGCCTTGGCGCAGGTCTCGTGATCGCGACGGGTGGGGCTGCGCCTGGCGCTCTCGCGGTCGACGTGGCGGTCACTGCGGATGGCGCGGTCAGCCTTGTCGAAGCGCCATGGATCGACACGCCGCACGTGCGCGGCTCCGGTTGCACCTTCGCTGCGGCGACCGCAGCTCGGATTGCACTCGGCGACGAGCCGTTGGAGGCCGTCGCGCGCGCCAAGCGCTTCGTCTCCGGCCGGCTCGCTGCCTCGAGATGGACGGGTCTGGGCGGGGCAGGGCCTGTGGCCCACTGGATGGACCCCTAGTCGATGTGGTCCCACTCTTCGCCGTAGTGAAACGTGAGTTCCTCGCCGACGCCAATGTCACGGAGTGCGAAGAGCTGGGGACCGTCGAATTCGACATTTGGGTCCGTACTGTGGTTAAGCCATCGCAAGGGCCCGTCTCCGTCGATGCCATGAAACTCTCCATCGTCGCCTTCCACCCACAGCACGTAGGTCCCGTCGGCGGCTGTGGCTCGACCGGTGTACTCGCCGATGAACTCCGTCGCCGCGATCGGGCGGGTGGCGAAGCAGCCCTTTCCGTGGATCGGCGAGTCCCTGACCTTGGCTGGGGTTCGGTCATCCATCATTGCGACGCAGTTCATGGAGGGTGGCGGGCTCGTGGGGCTCGGTCCGAGTTCGGCCGTCGGAGATGAGAGAGCGGACGACCGCCTCCTCGGCCAGATCCTCGATGTCGCTGCGGGCGGGGTCGCGAAGGAAGCTGTCGATGGCGACCGCATTGGGGAAGCTCATCACCAGCACCACGTCGGGTTCACCGGGTCGCCTGTCGAGCGGCTCGACGCGGCGCACCAGATTGCCTTGGTGGCGGGGGAGTAGCTGCACAAGCGCCTCGAGGTACTCCTCGAAACGGGGTGAGGAGGTCGCCCAGAAGCGCACGGTGAGTTCGATGCGCGGGGCCTCGGTCATGGCGACAACGGTAGTGCCCGGGCTTCACCGTTCCTGGCCGCTTGTCAGGCGTCGACTTGCGCGAACAACGCCTTGAGGTAGGCACCTTCGGTAAAGCCAATCGGGTGGTCGACGTCGTGATCGGGTCGAGCAACGACATCGAGTCGACGTCCTGCCCGGTCGGCGGCTGCCTTGATCGTGGCGTCGAAGCGGTCGCGATCGATCCGGCTCGAGCAGCTGGATTGCATCAGTAAGCCTCCGGCCTCCACGAGATCGAGGGCAAGGTGCGTGAGACGCGAGTATGCGCGTAGCGCGCCAGGAACTGCGTCGCGCCGCGATGCGAACGACGGCGGGTCGACGACGACGATGTCGTACCGCTGGCCGCGCACCGCAAGATCGGCCATGACTTCGAATGCGTCGCCGGTCGAGGTCTTGTGATCGACCGGCGCATTTGCGGCGACATGACGCCTCGCCGCCTTGGTGGCATGGGGGGAGAGGTCGATCGAATGCACGTGTCGAGCTCCGCCAAGCGCCGCCTGCACACTGAATCCGCCGTGGCAGCAGAAGACATCGAGCACGCGGGCCCCACCCGCATGCGACGCAACCCGCAGGCGATTGGCTCGCTGATCGAGGAAGTAGCCGGTCTTTTGGCCGCCGATGGGGTCAGCAGTCATTGTCGCCCCGCTCTCCAGAAACGGAACGGGCGTCTGGGGTGAGCCGCCTGCGAGTATCACGCCGTCCCAGTAACCCTCGGGGCTAGCAGTTTCAACCGCTCGGGCAAGTCGGAGCACCACACTCGCCGGCTGCCAGCATTCCTCGATCGCGTCGAGCACGGCCCGCAGGTGGGCGAACCAGGCGGCACTGTAGATCTTGAGCACGATCACGTCTGCGTAGCGGTCGATCACAAGGCCTGGGAGGCCGTCGTTCTCGCCGTGGACCAGTCGGATCCCTGTCACACCCTCATCGTCGAGAAGTGGTCGCCGGACCTCAGCGGCGGCACGTAGCCGCTCCCGCCAGAAGCTCTCGTCGATCGGGCGCGCGGCGCCATGATGCAGGACGCGGATCCGGATCGGAGAGTCGGGGTCCCAGAGACCTATGGCGGCGAAATTCCGCTTGTCATCGAAGACAACGGCAAGATCACCAGGAGCACCATCGTGAGAGGTCGACACGATCGACGCGTCGAACAGCCATGGGTGTCCGCGTCGCACGTGGCTGAGAGCGTCCTTCGTCACCCGGACAGCCAGCCGCTTGTCGCTGGGTGGGGGAAGTGGTGCCGGCACAGATACGACGATACGGCGCCAGTACTCCTGTGCAGGCAACTTTACATAACGAACATTTCCGGCGGTAATGAGCGAGGATAACGCCTGCGCTATTGCGCCGAATCGCTATCGGACGACTAAACCACAGGGATGACCGTCACAACGATCCCGACCGAGGCCGAGATTGCGGCCGCCGTGGAGCGATGCCGGCCACTGATCCGCCGCACGCCGGTCCTCGAGACGGCTCCGGGTGATCTCGGCATCGATGTGGCGGTCACGTTGAAGCTCGAGTCACTCCAGTACGCCGGTTCGTTCAAGGCCCGCGGGAGTCTCAACAACGCTCTGGCATCTGCTATCCCCACCTCGGGCCTTATTGCTGCCTCTGGTGGCAATCATGGCATTGCTGTGGCCCGGACTGCCCGGGTGCTTGGCGTCCCTGCGGAAATCTTCGTCCCGGGTGTGTCGGCCCGAGCGAAGGTCGACCGGGTCCGGGCCCAAGGTGCCACGGTGCACGTCAGCGGTTCCCTCTACGACGATGCGCAGGTGGCCTGCGACGCCCGCGCGGCCGAATCTGGCGCCCTCAACATCCATCCCTATGACGCTTCGCTCACCGTGGCTGGCCAAGCCACGCTGGGTGTCGAACTGGGTGAGCAGGTACCTGAGGTCGACACGGTCGTCGTCGCAGTCGGCGGTGGTGGACTTGTCGCCGGAATACGGCTTGCGCTCCCCCACGTTCGCATCGTCGCAGTGGAGACACCCGCTTGCAACGCGCTCCATGCGGCCCAACAAGCTGGTGATCGTGTCGGTGTCTCCCCGGCCGGCGTTGCCGCCGACGCCCTGGGCGCCAAACAGATCGGGTTCTTGCCGTGGGCGATACTCGCCGGGGCTGTCGACAGCGTGCTCGTTGACGATGTCGATGTGATGAGTGCCCAACAGGCGATGTGGGACGAGATGCAGGTTGCTGTCGAGCCGGCCGCGGCCGTCGCGTTGGGCGCGGTTCGTGCCGGGGCGTACGAGCCTGCTGCTGGCGAACGGGTGGCGGTGATCGTCTGTGGGGGAAACGTCGACCCAGGCGATCTCACCGCCGATTGATCTTCACCCGACGCGACGTCGCCGCCCGGCCCCTTGGCCGATACTGTTTTCCCCGTGGCACGACGGCTTGACATCGAACTCACCTCTGACCGCGGCGACGGGCGGTGGACGTGGCGCGCCGCTGGCGCAAAGATGCCCAAGGGCGTGGTCGAGGGCTCGCTGCTTCCGAGTGGCTCACTGGTGGGCGATGTCGTGAAGGTCGAGGCTGAAGCGGACCTTGAGGGTCTGACGATCACCACCGTCTTCGCCCCCAAGGGGCCCCGCAAGGAAGCGGAACGGCTTGAACTTCTTGGCAGTGGCCGAGACGAGCCGCTGGTCACCCAGGTACTCGCGTCGAAGGGCCGGGGTCGTGGTGGCGACAGCGACGGGCGTGGTCGTGGTAGAGGCCGTGGGCGTGATGGTGACGATCGGGGTACGCCCGATCGCTCGCGTCGCGAGCGCCCGAAGCCACCAGCCCGTCCCAAGGCGCCACGTCTTCGTCCGGCGCGAAGCCATCGCCAGGCATCACTTAACGCACTGCCCAAGGCGCAACACCAACTGGCCGAGGAAGTCCTGCGAGGCGGTGTGCCCGGCGTTCGTCAGGCCATCGACCAGATGAACGAGTTGGCTGCGGCTGAGGGCATGCCAAAGATCAAGCGGAACCCGCTTGTCGCGCTCGCCGAAAAGCTCGCGCCGACCCTGAAGGCCGCCGAATGGCGTGATCGGGCTGAAGCTGCAGTGGCCGGGATTGAGACAGTCGATCTGCGCGACATTCGCAGCGTGGTCGCCGCAGCCGACGGCGCGGCCCGTGACGGGGAGACTCGCGAACTCGCTGAGCATCTTCGTGCGGGCTTGAACGCTCGTACCGAGGCCGATCATCAGGCCTGGCGGGACGAACTCGCCCAGAACATCGCCGAAGGCCGAACGGTCCGTGCTTTACGCCTCAGCTCACGCCCACCGAAGGCTGGTGCGCCTCTGCCGGTCGACATGGCCGAGCGCCTGGCTAGTGCGGCGGCAGAGTCGCTCACTAGTGAGGTGACGTCTGATCGCTGGGCCACTGTTGTGGATGCGGTGGCCTTCTCCCCGGTCCGCTCACAAGTCACCGCCCAGGGCATTCCCGCATCGCCGAGCGACGAGCTGATGAAGTCAATGAAGAAACTCGCCGGCCGTGTGCCCCAGCTCGCCGCCCTGTTTGGAATCGAGGCTCCGGCGCCGAAGTCCCGAGGCCGTGGTCGCCCGACCCCCCCGCCGCCGCCACCAAGTGGCCCGGTCGACGAAACGCCAGCCCCAGAGCCGGCGCCAGTCCCAGAGCCGCCGATGACCGCTGCAGCTCCTGAGACCGCAGTAACCGACGAAGAGGAGTGATCCACTTCGAGGTCCGAGGCCGGGTAGCGGTAATCACCCTTGATCGTCCTGAAGCGCGTAACGCCATCAACGCGGTCATGGCAGAGGCGATGGAGTCTGCGATCGACCGGCTTGAAGGTGACGATGAGCTCTGGGTCGGGATTGTTTCCCACACCGGCCCCGCCTTCTGTGCTGGCGCTGACCTGAAGCAGATCGCCGCGGGTAACGCAGGTCGCCTTTGGACCAAGCGGGGCGGCTTCGGGGGCATCGTGCTGCGCGAGCGCATGAAACCGCTGATCGTGGCGGTCGACGGTCACGCGGTGGCCGGTGGAACCGAGATCGCGCTGGCTTGTGACTTGCGCGTTGCGTCTACGGGGTCGGTGTTTGGGATTCCCGAGGTAAAGCGGTCACTGGTCGCTGCGGCCGGAGGTCTCGTCCGTCTCCCCCGCGTGTTACCCCCTGCCATCGCCATGGAGTTGGCCATCACCGGCGACACCATCAGCGCTGAGCGGGCGTATCACTTCGGCATGATCAACGAGCTTTGCGAACCGGGCACTGCTGTGGAGACGGCCATGACGTTGGCCGATCGGGTTCTGTCCAATGCTCCCCTGGCGGTGCAGGCTAGTCGCCGGCTCATCCTTGAAGCGCCCGAGCAGAGTGACGCCGAGGGGATGAGTGCCGCGTCCGCGGCGATGGCGGCCCTGTCATCCAGTGAGGACTACACCGAGGGCCCCCGTGCGTTCATCGAGAAACGCGCATCCGAATGGAAGGGTCGCTGATCATCTGACGATCCCGTTGTCCCGCAGATAGTCGAGCAGGCCGGGAACCAGGTCGAGCGCTCCGAGCTGTGTGAGCGGGACCCACGCGGCGCCGGCTGCATCGTCACCTGCTGTCGGCGTTGTCGGTCCGATGATGTCGACGTGATAGTTGGCGATCAGGAGATGGCGGTCCGAGCTAATCCGCTCTACGAGGGCGATCAGGGGTCCGGCGACGATGGTGAGGCCGGCTTCCTCGGCCATTTCCCGAACGATCGCCTCGGCGAGCGTTTCTCCTGTCTCGACCCGACCGCCAGGAACAGACCAGAGACCGGTCGATGGCTCGGTTCCTCGCTTGATCAGGAGAATCGCGTCATTGACAATGGCGACGCCACCTACCGCAACCGCGATTTCGCTATTCACGGATCGATGGAGCGGTGGACCTCGATTGCCCGTGCCACCAGCCCGAACGATTCGAAAAAGTTCTTGGTGTTGCGGTCGCCGGGGAGTGCGAGGGAGTCGAGCCCGGCATGGCCCTTCTCCCGAGCCCAGTCCTCGATACCGAGTAAGAGCTGTTCCCCCACGCCAACACCTCGAGCATCGGGCATCACATACAGATCAGTGATGCGAGCGACGGCGGCGCCGCTATGAAGGCTCAGCTCATGGGCGGCGCCGTAGCCGACCACCGTGCGGTCAATCGTCCCTACCAACACGACGTGTTCGGTCGAGGCGAGCTCGGTAGTGATGACGGCATCGAGAGGTTCGGTTCGGGCATCGATCTCGGCCCAGAGTGAGCCGCCACGCAGTGGGCGAAGTTCCTCGATACCGCTACGGGCCAGCGCGACCACGATGTCGAGGTCCGAGTCGGCGGCAAGACGGGCGCCGAGCTCCATGTCAGCTGCGCCGCTGGCGGATACGGCTCAGCACCGTGGTTCGGTTTCGGTTTGCCAGCTCGAATGCCTCGATTACATCAAGTCCATCGTCGTCGAGTTCAGCGAGCAGGCGTACGATCTCGACTGCTGTCAGATCGGCATAGCCGACGATGGGAAGATCTTCGGCATCGGAGATGTCTCGTGGCTTCGCTGCTGCCGAAGGCGGGTCGCCGCCGAGGAACATGGCTAGGGCGCCGCTGATCTCGTCGATCAGCTTGCTCGCTTCGGCCTGTCCCCGCTGGGCGGCGACAGTTCCGGCGAGCCGGGTAAGTGCGACTTGGCCTCTCCCCCGCTCGGCGAGCTTGGGAACCATCTCTTTTGCCTCGAGCGCAAGCCCGAGCGGCGCGTAGACCAAGAGATTCAGAAGCCGTTCACCCAGCTCATCGTCGGACTCGGTCATGAGCAGACTCAGACTGGCCCACCGCAATGCGGGCATTCGCCATCACGCACTGCGGCGCTGTTGACAAGCAGGAAGCAGTTCGGACAGGAGAATTCGTTCTCTTGCTTTGCCTGCACGTGCTCGGCGTCCCCGGGAGCTGGGGTCGGCTTCTTTGCTGGCGCCGTGCCGTCCTCTTCATCTTCTTCTTCGTCATCGCCAGCGGCGATACGGTCTTTCAAGATGGCGTCGAGATCGGCTTCGACGTCGTCGTCGTCCTCGTCGTCATCGTCATCGGACGGGCGAGCGGGCGTAGCGACGTCGTCGTCTTCTTCTTCTTTTGCATTGTCGTCGTCCTCGTCGTCGCTGAACTCTCCGTTGAGGGCGTCGCCTTCAAGGTCTTCTTCGTCGTCGAGCTCGTCTTCAGCGAGCTCGTCGTCTGCGAGCTCGTCGTCTGCGAGTTCGTCCTCGGCGAGGTTGTCGTCTTCGGTGGTTTCGTCTTTAGCCATGGGTACCTGGTTCGGGGGGATTCGGCGGAGCATAGACATTTTCGGCCGGAGCGCAACGCCCAGCGACCGAAACTGCGTTGAATGCAGCCGGGGCCAGCGGGCCCGCACGCCGCATCTTTGCTTATCTTGGGCCGAATACGGCGGATCACCAGCGAGGAACGGCGTCAAGATGACCGCTCCCCAGATCTCGGCCTCAGGGCAACCAGGAGCTCGATTGATGAGGTACCGGAGGTGGCGCACTGGGTATGTCGGCGGTCGCAGCGGTTGCTGCACTGGACTCGCTCGTCAGTGTTGTGGGACCCGAAGCATCCATGGCAAGGGGCGTCCGTCCTCGTCAGCTCAGATCGAGCTCAGACCCTTCCGTTTCGCCTCCGCAGCGAGCTCGGCATCCAGGCGTCCAAGCGTGGGTTCGGCCGTGTAATCGACGAAGGTCATCGCCTCGGCGACCGCCGTGTGGCCAGCAACATCGCGGATTGCGGAATGCATGCGCTGACAGACCCGGCGGTAGGCCTCGTGCCCCTGAGGCCCGGTACGAAGCTCGAGCATGTGCATCGCCTCTCGGGCGTTGAACTGCATTGAGTAGCGGACCCGATACGCCAACGAAACGGCATAGGAGGCCTGATCGGGGTGGTCTTCGAGCAGCGCGTCATGAAGCTCAGCCGACCGATTCATGACGGCGTCAAACTCTGAGGCGAGGCCGGCGGCATCGACCGCAGGGGGGCGGACGTAGCCGTGACGAGGCGACAGTGGCTGCCAGTCGATGGTGAGCATCCGGTGGCGCTGCAGGTCGCGGAAGGCGCCATAGTCGCTCAGGACGTCAAATCGATAGTCGGTCCGCTCGAATGCTCGACCGGGACGGTGGCGGCGGTTGACGCGGGCACCTACGTACGCCGTGATGACATCGACCCGCTCCTCCACGGTCATACGGCGGACCCGGGCCTCGATGGAGGCTTCGGAAAGCGATGTGTGCGGGTACAGCATCGCAGCGACCATCTTGATCTCGCCGTCGGGATCGAAGTCGACGAGCTCGACCATGTCGTCGGCAACGGAGCCCCCAGAGTCGTCGCCGAAGAACTGGTCGGCAAGCGCTTCCATCGAGTCGCGGGCATCGGCCATATAGGCGCTGGTGCGTGCGCCTCGCTCGGGAAGATCGACTCGCTTGAGAAACGACGGAACGACCTTCCGCAGCTCGGTGAGCATCATGTCGGCGTAGGCGCGGGCCTCGGGCAACGGATGGGAGCGCATGCGCAGGAGGAGGGACTCATACGCCTGCCCGGTGCCGTAAATGCCGACGTTGGAGAGTGACGAGGCCGGAAGCATGCCGCGGATTGAGTCGAGTGCACGGGCCTTGATGGCCGTGCGGTACGCGAAGTCGCTATCGCCAGCCTCCTTGGGCTGGGCCTCACGAAAGAACTCCTGCATCTGCGGGATGAGTCCCGAGTAGGAATCGAACATGCGATCCATATCGGCGATGTAGCGGGTGCCGAGGGTGTTGGACAAGATGTCGGGGTCCCGGTAATAGCGGTACCGCCCGCCAAGCCTCTGGTCGTAGGCGATGTAGCGGGTGGATTGCTCGAGATAGGACATGAGTCGCCCCCACTCCAGCACCTTTGTCAGCACGTTGGACGCCTGCTCACAGGCAAGGTGCACACCGCCGAGTTGGGCAACTGAGTCGTCGCCGTATTCGAAGAAAACCTTGTCGTACAGTTCTTCGGCTCGGCGTAAGCCGATGGTCGCGTCGATCGACTGGTCACCCTCGATGTCAAGCTCGCCGACGAACTCCTTCAGGAACAGGCGCCGAAGGCTTAAAGCGGTGCGGGAGTACCTCGCAAACAGGGCACCTTTGACGACCTCTGGGAGGTTCACGAGTGCAAAGACTGGCTGATCGAGGTTCGTGAAATACCGGCGGAGGATGTCGGCCTCGTCGGCGGTGAAGTCTTCAGCGATGTAGACCGTCATCGGTCGCTGACTTTACGAGGTCGAGACGAACGCACCGCGGATCGCGCGAGGCAGATCCCTCGCGTCGAAGGTAGCGACAATGGTGCGACGCTGGCATTGGCCTCGGTGGCTTGCATGCACGTGAGCGTAACCGGCGACCGCTGGGTGATGATCAGATCCAGAGATCGACGGCGTCGGGTTCGACCCGCACGCTGAGGCGTTGGAACGACCCGACCAGTCGGCCGTCCAGGCGGACCTTCGTTGGTCGCTCGAACTCGAACTGCGCAGCCTTGGGGCGGCGTTCGGTGATATCGGGATGCGGCACGTGGGTGCCGGTCGCCAGGCGCTGTCGGGCCTTGACCCGGTCTGTCAACGTCATGTCGGTCACCTCGATGCTATCCAGACGGCCATCGCCGGGGTGTGCTCGTGGGGCAACGTTCCATTCCCCGAGAAAGGCTGCATTCGCCACGACGACGATGCGGCCTCGGAGCCACGAGCGTCGGGCGATGAGGTGCGAGAGGAACCAATACAGTGCGCCGTCGGTAAGTACCGCGCCGAGATCAACCTTGACGTGGAGAGCCTCGCTAGCACGCCGTATGTCTGACGAAGTCGGACCGCCAAGGGTCCGGACGAGGTCGCCTCGCGTGAGCCCGAGAGGCGGCAGCTCACCGCCGGCTCGTCGACCTGCGGCGATGAAGTCAAGCGCCTCGAGCGGATCGTCGAACACCCGGAGGCCCTCGGGCGGTCGCGCTCGCTCTCCCCAGTCCGTAGCCCGCTCGACGCTCATGCGACGTTTACCGACCCCGACAACGCAACAACGCCGCGATGGATTGCGTCGGCGGCTTGTCGAGCCGAGGCCTGGGTGGCTGCTGTTGGAGCCACTGCGGCGATCTGACGCAAGAGGTCGATCAGTACTTTGACGTTGCGAACGAAGTCGCCAGCCGTCATGTCGGGCTCGCTATCGAGGAGCACACCGAGCACTTCGCCGGCTGCCCACGAATGCGCTACCGGCGCGAACCCGGCGTCGGGCCGACGGGTTTCGGCAATTCCGGCTCGGCGCTCGGCTTGGCCGAGGTCGTCAGCGATGCGCTCGAGTCTGCGCCAGCGAGCCAAGACATCGCGTGACGGGAACCAGGGGTCGGGTGGTGGAGTGGGACTGCGGTGTTCGTAGGTGAAGCACGAGGCAAGCGATGCCAGTGGTGCTGGCTCAAGGCCGTCGAAAAGTCCCCCTGTGATCGCTTGGGCCACCAGTAGGTCGGCTTCGTGGTAGATCGATGCAAGCACTCGACCGTTGTCGCTCACCACCCAACCATCGAGGTAGCTGAGGTCGCGTAGAACCTCGCAGGTGGCATCGAACTGGCGAGCGATCGACGCGTTGTCGCGGCGGGCTCGCTTCTCGAGGGCATGGACTTCCTGGAGAGCGCGCCTGAGACGGGCCCGGGGATCATCACGACGGCGTGTGTGGCGTGTGGTGGGCTGCGCCGGTGTGTTGCGGCGAATCCGTGTCGCCACATCTTGGCGGTAGTCGATGCGTTCCGGCGCCATGGGGAACGGCAGTTCGATCCGGCCAATAGTGTCGGGGGCGACCACGAGGTCGTTGAGTTCCCAGCGGGCCTCTCGGGCCCCGTCGCTCACGAGTCGAATCCGAGCCCGACCACCCTTGCGCCAGCTGACGCCGAGCACGGCGTAGCGGTCGCCTCGGTCGTCGACGAGGACGTCGCCGGGGCGCAGTTGGCTGACCGCCTCAGCGATGACGTCGGAGGAGTCTGCTCGGCTTTTCTCGGGTTCGAGTTTGCCCACTTCGGCTTCGAGGGACGCGACAAGGTCGCGCTCACGCACAAGCCGGGCTTCGAGCCGCACGACGCTGGCATCGGTCTGGTATTGCGCGAAGGAGCGGGCCAGGAGTGCTCGAGCATCCTCGGGGTCGCGACGCTGCAGCAGGTTGACGGCCATGTTGTAGGTCGGCCGGAACGCGGACCGGAGCCGGAAGCTCGTGCTGCCAGCGAGCACTGCGATCTGGTCGAATCGGGTGAACGGTGACCACGGCACGATGGCGTGACCCTCATCGTCGATGCCGCGGCGACCCGCTCGTCCGGTGAGCTGGGTGAACTGAGCTGGGGTGAGAAGGTCGTGGCCATCGCCGGTAAATTTCGTCAGCTTGTCGATGACGACACTGCGAGCGGGCAGATTCACACCCAACGCAAGCGTCTCGGTGGCGAACACCACCCGCACGAGGCCCTCGGCGAACGCAAGCTCAACCGCTTCCTTGAACGCAGGCACGAGCCCGGCGTGATGACTGGCGATCCCCCGCTCGAGCCGGTTGAGCCATGCGGTCGTATCCAGCACGGCAAGATCGGCAGCGGGTAGTCCAGCGAGTCGGTCTTCGGCGATGGCCCGGATGCGGTTGCCTTCGTCTCGACTGGTATAGCGGGCGCCGGCTCGCTCGAGCGCGACCGCAGCCTCGTCACAACCTTTGCGGCTGAAAACGAACCAGATCACTGGCAACAGATCGCCATCCTCGAGGTGATTGAGCGCTTCCAAACGGGTCGGGATTGCCCATGGCTTCTTCTGCCCCGATCCCCTCCCCCGCCGGTCCTGGCGGCTGCGGCGAAGATCAGGGTCGAACCGGTGGCCTTCGCTGTTGGGCTCACCGTCGATCAGCGTCGGAATGACGTGCAGGCCATGGCCGCGCTTGTCGCCAACCATGTGCAGGTGCGTGAGCGCGACCGGACGCTTTCGTTCGACCACACAACCCGTCTCACCGCGGATTGACTCGATCCAGCCGACCAGTTCGTCGGTGTTCGATACGGTCGCCGAAAGCGCCACCAGGCGAACGTGGATGGGTAGATGGAGAATTACTTCTTCCCACACCGGGCCGCGAAATGAGTCCTCGAGATAGTGGACCTCGTCAAGCACGACGAACGCGAGGTCGTGAAGGGGTCGCCCCTCGTAAAGCATGTTGCGGAGGACTTCGGTCGTCATGACGACGACGTCGGCTTCGGGGTTGATCGCGTTGTCGCCAGTGAGTAGCCCGACCCGCGATGATCCAATCCGCTCGGCGAGGTCACGGTACTTCTGATTCGATAGCGCCTTGATCGGCGCGGTGTAGAACGTCCGCTTGCGTTCAGACAACGCCCTGTCGATTGCGTGCTCAGCGATCACGGTCTTGCCGCTCCCCGTGGGCGCAGCGACCAAAACCGACCGGCCCGCGTCGAGGTGCTCGATCGCATCGAGCTGGAACTGGTCGAGCTCGAACGTACGGCTTGGATCGGTCACGCCGCTGCGCTGGCCTTCTTCCGCGATCGCCGCTCGCGGATCCAGCCGAATGCGATCGACGTCTCGTAAAAGAGATACATCGGCACCGACAAGATCATCAAGGTGAACGGGTCACCGGAGGGAGTGATGACCGCGACCACCACCACGATGCCGACGATCGCATACTGCCGGGCCTTCGTGAGGGTCTGGTACTGAAGGATCCCGAGAATCTGAAGAAAGATCAACAGGACCGGGAACTCGAATGCGACACCGAAAGCCACGATCATCTTGATCACGAAGCCGAGATAGTCCCCTGGGGCAAAGAGCTCGGTGAAGTCATCACCGCCGACCTGGCCAAGGAACTCGAGCGCCCGCGGAATACTCCAGTACGCGAGACCGGCTCCAAGGAAGAACAGCAGGAGCGCACCGACAATGAACGGAACTGCGTAGCGCTTTTCGTTGGAGTGCAGCCCGGGGGCGACGAAGCACCAGACCTGCCAAAGAATCATTGGCATTGCGAAGATGATCCCGCCGTACCCGGCAATCGTGAGCCGGACACTGAAGGGTTCGAGCGGGTTGCGGACGTACAGCTGGCATTGCTCGCCCGTTTGGAGCGTGTCGCAGTACGGCTCGAGGAGGAACTCGATGATCTGGGGGTAAAGCACCCAGGCCACGATGGCACCGACGCCGATCGACACGAAGCTGATGATCAGGCGTCGTCGGAGTTCTGCCAGGTGCTCCATCATCGTCATCTGGACTTCTTCCGCTCGAATCTCGGCCTCAGGCATCGGACTCACCGGCGCCTGAGTGGCCGTCATCGCCGTGCGATGTAGGGGCCTCGCGAGCAGCGTCGGACGCCTTCTCTCGTGCGGAGTTCTGAGCTGGTTTCACCGGACCGCTCCCTGTCGTGGTCGGGCCGAACGGCTCGGTAGCCGCCCGCTTGAACTCGTCGACGGACGCGAGCGGTTCCATCATGGCCTCCCGCATCTCTCGCTGGAACCCGCCGGAGATCCGTCGGATCTCGTTGACCGCTCGTCCGACCTGGCGAGCGGCCTCAGGCAGCTTGTTCGGCCCGAGGACAATCAATGCCACAAAGAAGATGACGAGGAGCTCACCCGAGCCGAGGTTTCCCATCGGCGGAAACTCTACCGACCAATGGCACGGTGCAAGGTCCACCACCGCGGCCGGAACCCAACTCGGTGGTGTGCACGTGAGCGAAGGCCGTCGGCCCGCTCGGCTACTCGCTCGGCGGTGCGGCCGAAGTCATCGAGGGCGACAGCGGCCGCCTGGGAGCGGCGAAGCGACGAGCGAAGCGCAACAAGTTCAACCTCGACCCGTCGGAGGCCTGCAGTCAACACGAGCAGCGAGGCCACGATTGCCAGCGCAGGGGTCAGGCTCAGCCAGGTCATGGCTCCCGACCGTAGCTGTTTAGCCGTTGAGAAGGGCGTCGAGAGCTTCGTCCCACGCCGCTGTGTCGTGGAGTTTGGCCTGGAATTCGACAAGATCGTGATGGCTGATCCGTCGACCGTTCTTGGTCTCGCTCATCTCAGCCGGGAGGGTAAATGTGCCCCTCTGCACATCGCTTGCGACGAGCAAATTGATGGACCGGGGCTCTGCGCCCTTGACGACCGTCGTGGCGCAGTAGGGGCACCGGAAGCTGTATTCGCCGCGATTGTCGTTGTTGCATACCCAGACCCGGACGTCAGTCGTCGGCAATTCGATGTTTCCGCATGTTTCGCAACTTGCTCGAATGTTAACCATGGTGTGAAACGCCCCTTGTTGACTTCTGCTCGTGTAGTTGTTTCATCGGCGCGATGTGCCTGGCACTTGAGCATCAATATGATCCAATTTCGTGACCCGTTCGTCTTGTTCGGGTCGGTTCAACGGCCAGCTGTGTCCGAGCGGAAGCGAAGTGCCACGATGTCGGCGATGACGACCCGAATCGACGCGATGTGGTCACCCCCGGTGCTGTTCGCTCATCGGGGCGCCAAAGCCAACGCGCCCGAGAACACGATCGAGGCATTCCGGTTGGCAAAGCGGCTTGGTGCCACCGGCATAGAGAGCGATGCCTGGATCACCAGGGACGGAGAAGTCGTCCTTGACCACGATGGCCATGACCGGTTCTTTCCGCGCCGTTGGATTGCTGAGGTCGATCGAGCCGACCTCAAGGGACACATCCCGACCCTCGGCGAGTACTACGCGGCTGTTGGCACCGAGCTCCCGCTCAGCGTCGATCTGAAGGATCCGGGTGCTTTCGACGCCCTGGTCGCCGTCGCCCGACACCACGATGCGGTCGATCGACTGTGGATCTGCCACTACGACCTAGAACTTCTCGTCGACTGGCGCGATCGCGTCCCCGACGTCCACCTAGTCAACTCAACGTCAATCGAAAAGTTGCCGATAAGCACAGAGAAGCGGGCGGCTGAGCTCGCAGCAGCGAGGATTGATGCCGTCAATCTGCGCCACGGTGAGTGGACCGGTGGTCTCACCACACTCTTTCATCGCTTCGACGTCTTGTGCTTCGGGTGGGATGCGCAACACGAACGACAGATCGCCCGTCTTATAGATCAGGGAATCGATGCGGTGTATGGCGATTACGTCGATCGACTCGTCGCCGTAGAGGCGACGTTTCACTGACTGAAGTGGCTAGAGGAAGCCGATATCGCCGAGGGGCCACACCTTCAAGAACGCCCGGCCGACGATCGAGTCCTTGGGGATCGGACCGAAGTCGCGGCTGTCGGTCGAATTCGGGCGGTTGTCGCCCATCATGAAAAAGTATCCCTCGGCAACGGTGCATGTATCGGGGGCGGGCTGGTTGAGACAGCCTTCGGCGTCGATCGAGATCCGCCGATGGTTCGTGGCTGCGCCGTCGACATAAGGCTCTCGGAGTCGCTGGCCGTCGATGAAGACGTCACCGTCAACGAAGCTAATCGTCTCGCCAGGCAGCGCAACCACCCGCTTGATGAAGTCATCGATCGGTCCCCCGGCCTGCTGGGGACGATCGAAGACGATGATGTCGCCGCGATCGACCTCGCCGAGCACATAGCTGAGCTTGTTCACGAGGACCCGGTCGTCGACGGCGAGGGTGTCGTGCATCGAAGCCGACGGGATGAAGAACGCCTGGAACAGGAACGCCTTGATCAGGAGCGCTACTGCCAGTGCGCCGACCGCAACCGCGACCCACTCGATGAGCGACCGTAGCGAGGAGTTGACACGCCGACGCGACGGCGGCCTGGTGCTCGTTGCGGGTGTGTCGCCTCGCCGATACGAACCGTCTTCGCCAGAGCCACGGGACTCCAGGAACCTGTCCTCTGCGCGACTGGTATCGACGCTGGCTGAGGAGTCGACGGCCGGGGGGCGCGAGTCAGCATCAGTCACAGAAGGACCTTATCGGTCGGCGGATAGAGGCAAGCGGCATGCGAGATTCAGCGATACCGGCGCAAAATCCTGGTGGCCGCTCGACGGCAAAGATCACGATCGAGGGGAGAATCGATCGACACGACCTCTACCGCCGATCCAAGCCGAAGGAGCAGACGTTCAAGCCACGGAGCCGCAGTGACCGCCATCGTGACCATGAGGTGGTCGCCTACGTCGTCGACGAACTCGACGGGATACTGCTCGATGACCCAGCGCGCCTCGCGCTCGAGTCGGAGCACCACCCGAGGGTCGTCGCCCGATGGCGAGAACGACGTGTCGACGACCGGTCCCGCGTGCTCGACCGGTTCGCTCGTTATCGTCACTGATCGGACGCGGTCGACCCGAAACACGCGTTCCCCTGCGGCGCGATGGCACCAACCGCCCAGGTACCAATTGCCCTGGTCTGAGAAGAGCCGTGCCGGATCAACCCGACGTTTCGTGAGTTCATCGCGTCCATAGGCGTAGTACTCGAGCTCAATCTGTCGGCGATCGCCGATTGCCTCACGCAGCTGGCCGAGCGTGTCGGCGGGTGCGTTTCCAAGCCGCACATGGACTGCCTCTGATGCCCCCTCGCCGAGGGCCGTGCCGAGCTTGGTGAGCGCTCGCAGCAGCGGTGACGCAGCATTTTCATCGGGCTTATCGTTCTCGGTGAGTGGAAGGACCGAGCGGCCGGCGGTCAGGAGCCGCGCGCCGTCCTCGACCGAGAGGCGCAACGGGCGGGAGAACCATTCGGCGTAGCGGATGTGCACCCGGTCTTCACTGAGCTCAACTTCGATAAGGGAGTCGGGGGTGAACGGATGCACGCCGACGAAGAACACGATGTCTTGAAGGTCGTCGAGAAGTTGAGCTCGGGGGTAGGCGTATCGATCGACGATGTCGTCGATGAGAGCGCCATCGGGCTGTTGGGCTACCCAGGGAATCACCGAGAGAAGTCGAGCGAGTCGGTCGCGGGCGTTCAGCTTGCCGCTCATGCCTGGGCCTCCAGCCATGACACGAAGTCGACCCGGAGCTCGGGCGGTCCGATGACTTCTGCGTGCTCCAGGAACGACAGTGCGAAGCTTCGGAAGGCGTCGATGTTGCGCACCTGAAGGCTGGCGGTGACCGATCCATCCTCAGCGAGCGCAACATCGCCAAGGATGTGGCGAGCGTAGGCAGCCTGGTCCGGGTCGATCCGAACGGTGGCCTCGATCGCTGGCCCGTCGCCGAGTTCCCAACCGCGGAGGTCGAGCGGGTCAGCGACTGACCCGATCGGTTCGAGCGCTTCGCCGGCAAGGCTCACGTCGCTTTCGAGCCGATCCACCCGGTAGAGCCGCTCAGCGCTGCGCGTTCGATCCCAACCGTCGAGGTACCAGTGTCCACGCGAGAACGACAGCCGCCACGGCTCGACGGTTCGCTCGGCTCCCCTGTAGGTGAAGGTGACGGCTCGACGGTCAGCCGCGGCGCCTATCAGCGTGGCGAGCGTGGCCGAGAACGGCACATGGCCGAGCTGTTCCTCCGGAGGCGAACCACCGGCTGCGCCGAGCCGAACGAGGGCGGTGTCGTCGCCGTCAACTTGGACGAGGTTTGTTGCGAGGTGGAGCGCTGCCAGCTCGTCAGGTTCGAAGTGCAGCTCGGCCCCGGCGTACTCGTCGCGGTTTAGCCGATAGCCGTCGATCGGTGGATTGGACCCGGGGACCGCCTCAACCCGCAGCGGCATACCCATGCTGCGGAGGTCGTCTTTATCTCGTTCGAACGTGCGCCGAAAGCTCGGCTTGGCGTCGGGGTAGCCGCCAACTCGTTCGCGGAGGTCGTCCGCCGTCAGCGGCCGGTCGGCATGCAGGAGTGCTGCGGTGAGGTTGAGGAGGCGCTCGAGTTTGTCCATCAGCCGGTGGTCACAGCGAAGCGATCAGCTTCTCGACTCGCTCGTCATGAGCTTTGAAGGGGTCCTTACACAGCACGGTACGTTGGGCCTGGTCGTTGAGCTTCAAATGCACCCAGTCGACGGTGTAGTCGCGTTTCTGTTCCTTGGCTCGCTTGATGAACTCGCCCCGTAGGCGAGCTCTAGTGGTCTGGGGTGGCGTCTCGACCGCATCGGAGATCTCAGCGTCGGTGACGATCCGCTCGACCATGTCCCTGCGCTGCAGGCGATAGAAGAGCCCGCGCTTTTGGTTCACGTCGTGGTACTGCAGGTCGATCAGCGCCACCCGGGCATCGCTCAACGCGAGGTCATGGCGCTCGCGGTATGCCTCGATCAGCTTGTACTTGATGACCCAGTCGAGTTCTTTGTCGAGCGTCAGTGGGTCGTCTTCGATTGCGCTGAGGCAGTGCTCCCACATGTCGAGCGCCATCTTCTCCTCGGCGTTGAGTTCGTGGTGCTCGGCGAAGCGGATCGCCCGGTTGAGGTACTCGGACTGGATGTCCAGCGCCGACACTTCCCGCCCGTTGGCGAGGCGCACTCGGCGGCGGCACGTCATGTCATGGCTGATCTCGCGAATCGCTCGAATTGGGTTCTCGAGCGTCATGTCCCGCAAGACGACCTGCGGTTCCTCAAGCATCCGCAGCATCAGCGAGCACGCGCCGACCTTCAGGAAGTTGGTGTACTCGCTCATATTGGAGTCACCGACGATCACGTGCAGGCGGCGGTAGCGCTCGGCATCAGCGTGGGGCTCGTCGCGCGTGTTGATGATGGGGCGGCTCCTCGTCGTGGCCGACGACACGCCCTCCCAGATGTGTTCAGCGCGCTGGCTGACGCAGTACATCGCCCCGCGCGCCGTCTGTAAGACCTTGCCAGCACCAGCGTAGATTTGCCGGCTGACCAGAAACGGAATCAAGACCTCTGCATACGACGAGAAGTCATCTCGGCGCGTCGTGCAGTAGTTCTCATGGCAGCCGTAGCTGTTCCCGGCCGAATCAGTGTTGTTCTTGAAGAGGTACACGTCCCCGTGTACACCTTCGTCGCCGAGTCGCTGTTCAGCGCTGTTGAGCAACTGCTCGAGGATGCGCTCCCCCGCCTTGTCATGTACGACGAGTTCACGGATGCTGTCGCACTCCGGGGTGGCGTACTCGGGATGGCTACCGACGTCGAGGTATAAGCGAGCGCCATTGCCGAGGAACACGTTGCTGCTGCGCCCCCACGACACGACTCGGCGGAACAGGTAGCGCGCGACCTCGTCTGGGCTGAGCCGTCGCTGGCCACCCAGCGTGCAGGTGACTCCGTATTCGTTCTCGATTCCGAAGATGCGGCGCTGCACGTTGCCAAACTAACCGGGTCAGGCAGTCTGAGGCGGATCGGCCCGCATCTCGACTCGGGCCCAGTCGCCAAGCCGCGACCGAGTCACGCGATGGCTCAGCCGGCGATGAGTTGTGCGATCTGGGGATCGGTGAGGCGCTGGAATGTGCGCCGTTGTTCTCCCCGCTCGAGGATCGCAACCTCCAGAGATGCCGGTTCGAGGGTGCGATCCGGCCCTGCGAGCGCGCCGACGGCTCGTTGTAGTCCTTCGCTCAGCGAGGGCGCGGCATCGAAGGTTCCGAGGCGGTCACCGATCGTGTCGGTCTCGCCACCGAGCACGACTGACATGTCCTCGTCGACGACCGTGCCGTCGTAGAGGATGTGAAAGAGCTGGTCGTCGGATCCGTCGGGTGCGCGTCCGATTTCGGCCACCAGGATCTCAACCTCCATCGGTTTCATTTCGTGAGTGAAGATCTGGCCCAGGCTCTGTGCGTACTGGTTGGCAAGGCTCCTGGCGTCGACATCCTCTCGACTAAAGGCGTAGCCCTTCATGTCGGCGTGGCGGACACCCGCGATGCGGAGCTGGTCGAACTCGTTGTACTTGCCTACACCGGCGAACGCGATGCGGTCGTAGATCTCGCTCACCTTGCGCAGCGTCGATGATGTGTTTTCCGCACAGATCGCAATGCCGTGATCGAAACGGAATGCGACGAGGCTCCGCCCGCGGGCAATTCCCTTTCGGGCATAGTCGGCCCGGTCCTTCATCACCTGCTCGGGGGCGACATAGAACGGCATGTTCATCGCGATCGGCTCCCTCGGCGGCGTTCGATCAGGGCTTGCGTGCGGGCAGCGAGGTCGTCGTTGCCGATTCGCTCGTAGCCAGCGGCAGTGATGGCAGCGACCACTGGGTAGATTCCCCGGATCAGGTCGGGTCCACCGGTGGCAGAGTCTTCGTCAGCGGCTTCGAAAAGTCCCTCGAGCGCAAGATCGATCACCTGATCGGCTGTCATGTCGTCGGTGTAGCCGAGCTTGATCACCGTGCCGGCGTGCAGGCTGCCACTCCCGGTGCTGGCATGGTCGGCCTCCTCGTAGCGACCTCCGGTGATGTCGAAGTCGTAGAGACGACCCTCTCCGCGGGTCAGGTCGAAGCCGGCGAACAAAGGCACTACCGCCATGCCCTGCATCGCCATTGGGAGATTACTGCGGACCATCTGGCTGAGTTGATTGGCCTTCCCGTCGAGGCTGAGCGCCGTGCCCTCGACTTTCTCGTAGTGCTCGAGCTGGAGCTGGAAGAGCTTGACCATCTCGATTGCGGGTCCAGCTGCGCCGGCAATCGCGACGCCACTATGGCGATCAGCTGGGAAGACTTTCTCCATTGTGCGCTGGCTGATGAGGTTGCCGGACGTGGCCCGGCGGTCGCCAGCCATGAGGACGCCCTCTGCATAGCGGATGGCAACGCAGGTGGTGCCGTGGCGATACTCCTCGGGCGCGACGGCGCCGGCACTGTGGGTAGAAGCGAACCCGCTTCGTTGCAGCAGTTGACTGAAGTCAGGCCCAGGATCGTCCTGGACGCGGAACAGCGGCAGGTTCACGGGCTACTGGCCGCCCTTCTGGATGTAGCTCTTCACGAAGTCTTCGGCATTGGTCTCGAGCACCTCGTCGATCTCGTCGAGCAGATCGTCGAGTTCGGCCTTGAGTTCGGCCCCCCGTTCGGACGCGGCTGGCGCTTCCTCGGTCTCGGACTCGCGCTCAGGCGTGGGCTTCTGGATCTGTTCACGTTCGGCCATGGTGCTCTCCGTTCCCTCGGTCAGTTGCCCAGACGACGCAGCAGCTCGGCTGCGGTGTCGCTCTCATCGAACAAGGTACCCACGTGGGCCTCAGTCCCGCGCATCGGCTCCACCATGGGCACGCGTCGAAGTGCGTCACCGCCGACGTCGAACACGATCGAGTCCCAGTTTGCTGCCACAACAGCCTCGGGGAAGTCTCGGACACAGCGGCCGCGGAAGTAGGCGCGGGTATCGCTCGGGGGGACACTGATCGATGCAGCTGCTTCGTCGTCGCTCACGAGCTGTTCGAGACCGACCCGCCAGGCAAGGCCGCGCTCGGGCCGCATGTCGGTGTACTGAATATCCATCGCCCGAACCTTTGCGTCAGACCACGAGAGCCCGTGGCGCTCCCGGTATCCCTCGAGGAGCCTGTACTTCGCAACCCAGTCGAGTTGATCAGCGAGGTCCATCGGGTCGTGCTCGAGGCCGGCAAGCACAAATTCCCAGCGACGCAAGACCTCGTCCACCCACTCCCCTCCCAGCGCCTCGAGCCCACGGTCGTCGACATGCTTGCGCACGAGGTCAAAGAGCTCCCACTGGACCTCGAGCGCGGTGATGGTTGTGCCGTCGGCTAGGGGAAGCGCCTCGCGCAAGCTGAGGTCGTGGCTGACGTGACGCAGTGATGCAACCGGGGCTTTGAAGATGAACTCAGTTGGGATCGCACCGTCCTCAACCAGCGAGAGGATGAGCGCCGTCGTCCCGATCTTGAGGAACGTGGCGACCTGCGACGGGTTGGCATCGCCGACGATCACGTGGAGCCGCCGGTACTTGCGGGCATCGGCGTGGGGTTCGTCGCGAGTGTTGATGATCGGCCGTTTGAGGGTTGTCTCGAGCCCGACCTCCTCTTCGAAAAAGTCGGCGCGTTGGGTCAGTTGATAATGAACTTCGTCAGTCCGCTGGCCAGGGAGCTCGGCGCCGACCTTACCGGCGCCGGTGAAGATCTGACGGGTGATGAAGTGCGCCGTGCAGTGGCGCACGATCTCACCAAAAGGCGTGTCACGGCTTACGAGGTAATTCTCGTGCGTGCCGTAGGAGTTGCCCTTTCCGTCGGAGTTGTTCTTGTAGAGCACGAGTTCCTGTCCAGGGGGGAGAAGCTCGTTGGCGGCCGCCATCGAGCGCTGGACGATGAGCTCGCCAGCCCGGTCGTAGCGCACGACACTGAGAGGGTCGGCGCACTCCGGCGTGGACATCTCGGGGTGGGCGTGGTCGACGTAGTACCGGGCGCCGTTGCGAAGCACTGCATTGACGAGGTGGGTTTCGACTTCCGGCGCCATTGCGCCCATGGGGCTGAACCCCCGAGCGTCCACGTCGGGGTGCTCGTCGATGAAGTCCCACGCAACGACATCGGAGCGGGTATCGGGCCGGTAACCCTCTGCCGCCAGGAACGCGTTGATCAGCAGTGATGAGGCGGTGATCGGATTGGGTTCGTCGGTGCCGCGGTGGACAATCCCGTACTCGGTCTCGATCCCCAGGGTCTTCGGAATGGACATCGCCGCGACCCTACTCAGCGGGTGTAGGTCCGGGTGTACCGCCCGCCGAGATTCGTGAGGACCTCGTACGCGATCGTCCCTGCCGCCCTCGCGGCGTCGGCGATCGTGACCGTTTCGCCGATGAGCTCCGCTGTCGTGCCGCACTCGATGCGAACGTCGGATGGCACATCGGTGATGTCGACGGTGAGCAGATCCATAGAGACCCGCCCGACGATGGGCGCCCGGTGTCCGTCGAAGGCGACGTGGCCGACGTTGGAGGCGGCACGGTGATAGCCGTCGCCATAGCCGACTGGCAGCGTGGCCAGCCGACGCTCTACGGCAAGGCGGTGGGTTGCACCGTAGCCCACCGCCTCTCCTGCGCCGGCCGTGCGGATCTGCAACACCGGGGCGGTGAGGTGGATGACCGGCGACACTCCGAGGCGATCGTCTGGCGTGGGGTCCACGCCGTAAAGTCCGACTCCGGGTCGGACGTGGTCAAAGTGGTAGCTGGCCCCGAGGCCTACGCCAGGCGAGTTCACCAATGATGCTCGGCCGGCGGCAAGATGCTGTCGGATCTGGAGAAACCGCTGCCGCTGGTGTGTGTTGAGAACGTGATCGGGCTCGTCGGCGCACGCGAGGTGGCTCATGACGTGCACGAGTGCGAGACGTTCGAGCATTGACGGGTCGGCGAGGAGCGTCATGGTCTCGTCACTGTCGAGGCCGGTGCGGTTGATACCGGTGTCGAAGTGAAGCGTTGCCCTGCGTGACTTGCCGTCGTTGCGGGCGTGGGTCGCCCATCGCCGGACCTGTTCGAGCGAGATCAACACGGGGACGAGACGATGCTCGTCGAAGACTTCCTCGGTGCCCGCTGAGACGCCCGACAACACGAAAATCTCGGCGTCAGGCAGTACTGACCGGAGCTCGATCCCCTCCCCTGGTTCCGCCACGAAGAACTCCCGGCAGCCAACCTCGGCGAGTGCGGTGCTGATCTTGAGCGCCCCTAGGCCGTACGCGTCGGCCTTTACCATGGCCGCAACGACGCAGCCGGGTGCGAGGTGGCCGAAACGCTGCCAATTCATTTGGACGGCGCCTAGATCGATCTGGAGTTCGGCGGCGGTCAGACGAGCTGTCATGCCCTCATCCTGCCCCGGTGACGCAGCGAAGCTTCAGCACCTCAGAGAATCTGGGACAGGAAGAGCTTGGTGCGGTCTTCCTGCGGGTTCGTAAAGAAGTGCTCGGGGGTTCCCGCCTCCACGATCTCGCCTGACTCCATGAAGATGATTCGGTCGGCGACCTCACGCGCAAATCCCATCTCGTGGGTCACCACCATCATGGTCATGCCGCCGAGCGCGAGTTCCTTCATGACGTCGAGCACTTCCTTGATCATCTCAGGGTCGAGCGCGGACGTCGGCTCGTCGAAGAGCATGATCCGAGGCTCCATCGCCAGAGCCCGGGCGATGGCGACACGTTGCTGCTGACCGCCGGACAGTTGGCCGGGGAACTTCTCCGCCTGCTCAGGGATGCCGACGCGCTCAAGGAGCTCGCGGGCCTGTCGCTCGGCCTCTGCCCGCGGTCGCTTTCGCACCCAGATCGGAGCCAGGCTGATGTTGTCCACCACCGACAGGTGGGGGAACAGGTTGAACTGCTGGAACACCATGCCGACTTCGGAGCGGATCTTCTCGATATTGCGGGTGTCGTTGGTCAGTTCGACACCGTCAACAATGATGCGCCCACTCTGATGCTGCTCAAGTCGGTTGATGCAGCGAATCCAGGTGGACTTCCCCGATCCCGAGGGACCGAGCACGACGACAACTTCCTGCTCCTTGATGTTGGCCGACACGCCCTTGAGCGCCTGGAAGTCGCCGTACCACTTGTCGATTCCGTCACAGACGATGATGTCGTCGCGGGCAGCGAGTTCGTCGCTCACGGCTGCGGTTGCATCGCTGAAGCTCATGATGAATACCTCGTGTAGTGCTGGGCGGATTGGTTTGAATCGGCGGCCTGCATCAGTGCTCTCCAACGCCGAGATGGCGCTCAAGGCGCTGGCTGAACTTGGACATGCTGTAGGCGCCAACCCAGTAGATCATGCAGACGAAGAGCAGGCCCTCCATCCGAACACCGAGAAACACGGTCTGCCCAGGGACGACGGAGTTCGCAACCCGCAGGAAGTCAATGATGCCGATGATGGCGAGAAGTGATGTTTCCTTGAATGTGGAAATGGTTGCGCCCACCAGCGGCGGGATCGAGACCCGAAGCGCCTGCGGTAACACGATGAAGCCGGTGCGTTGGACGGTCGTGAGTCCGAGTGCGTCGGATGCCTCATACTGGCCGCGACGCACCGCCTGGAGGCCACCCCGGATGTTCTCTGCAAGGTAGGCCGCCGAGAACAGCGCGAAGCCGAGTCCGGCTGCGGCGAGCTGTTCAATCTCCATGCCGTCGGGCAGGAAGATGTTCAAGAACGTCGAGAAGAAGAACAGGATGGTGATGAACGGCACGCCACGCACAGTCTCGATGTAGATGGTCGAGAGCACTCGAAAGATCGGCAGCGTCGAGGTGCGTCCCAAGGCCAGGAGGATGCCCAGCGGGAACGAGAAGATCATCGTGAACGCTGCGATGTAGACGGTGACGAGGAAGCCGCCAACGAACTCGTCAGGTGCATCGACCGTCGACGGAGCGTTGATCATGGTGACTAGGTAATGGAGAATCGCCATCACCCCGGCCCACGCGAGCACGAAACGCAAGCGCTGCTTGCGTTCGCCGGCGAAGTTGTGGGCAGCGAGCGCTATGAGTGCGAGCAGCAAGAAGCTAATTCGGGCCTTCTGAAGCATCGGGTAGATCCCGAAGAACGCAGCAACCCAGTTGAAGATTGCGACACCAAACAGGCCGATACTGATGATTCTGCCGACCTCGCCCAGGCCCGGCTTCGTGAGAAGGAAGAGCACTGCGCCGCCGCCGATGATGAAGGCCACCGCCATTGGCAGGTCGGTCGACCAGACGTGGGCGTAGTCGATAGCGGGATCGCGCAAGATGACCCAGAAGGTGACGAACGGGGTGAGGAGCCAGGAGAAGTTGACCAGAACTCGGACCGATCCGGCCCGGTCGGTGACAGCGATCTGTCGTCCGACGATGTAGGCGGCGGTCAGCACGACCCACATGGCGGTCCACGGGAGCTTGGCGCTGTCCTTGACCGTTCGCCCTGGTTCGATGATGTCGCCCTGCTCGCCGTAGTTACCCCAATGGAACCACCACAGCGTCGACACCAGCACGGCGAGAACACCGAGCGTGAACGGGATCGCGCCGATGAACGTTGTCCGTCGCTTGAGGTCGCCGAGACCGACCCACATCGTCACGCCGACGACGAGCAGCAGCACGCCGATGAGCCACCACCAGCCGCGGTCAGCCATTGCGGTGCCGAACGACTCCCGCACGGGCTCGAAGTCGGCATCGAGCAGAACCTCACCGTTGGCGCTGCGCTTGGCGTGGGGCTGAACGAGCAGGATGCCGGCGATCACCGCACCGCCCCACGCCATGAACCAGGTACTAATCCGCTTCAGTGAGAAACCCTGGCCGACCATGCGGCTCAGTCCCAGCGAGAGCCCGGCGAGCGTGAGTGCGATACCGAGCGTGATCCAGATTCGCCCGTACTGACTGCTCGGATAGGTGAAGGTGAAGAGTGCGCGCATGTTGACGCGCACGGCGTCCCACTCGCGTTCGTGGCTGAACGCCCAGTTGAGTAGGCGTTGGAACGCCAACACCCCAGCGAGACCAAACACGATCGTGAGGATCGTGTTCAGGACTGATGAAAAGAGATTGGCCCTCAGCCACTCAAGGGGCGGGAGGCTTGGCTCGTCGGGGCGGCTCGCCGCCTCTTCGGCCTCGCGGTCATCGGCGTTGGCGATGAGTTCGGCGGTGCCCCCATCGAGATGTTCGAGTTCGCTGCTCATCTCAGCGCTCCACGATCTTGAGTCGGACGTTGAAGAAGTTGACGACCACGCTGATTGTCAGCGAGCAGGCCAGGTAGAAGAGCATCCAGATGATGAACACCTCGAGACTTCGCCCCGTCTGGTTAAAGATGGTTTGACCTACCTGGACGACGTCGGTGTAGCCCACTGCGATAGCAAGTGATGTGTTTTTCGTGAGGTTGAGGTACTGGTTGCCCAGCGGCGGGAGACTCACCCGGAACGCCTGCGGGAGGATGACCCGACGCAACATGGTCGAGCGCCGCAGCCCGATGGCCTCAGCCGCCTCGGTCTGACCCTTCGGAACTGCAAGGATGCCGCCGCGGACGATCTCGGCGATGAACGCCGCTGTGTAGAGCACGACGCCGAAGAAGACGGCGGCGAAGCCCTGCGTGAGGTTGAGGCCCGAGGGGCCCATGTTGGCGAAGTTCCCCCGCTTTTCGATGTCGGGCATGCTCACGCTGAACGGTGGGTCGTCGCCAACGCTGCCCCGGCCGTCTCCGAACTTGTTGGCGAGTACGTCGAAGAAGTCTCGGCTTGAGTTGATGAGCCAACTGGAGAGGCCGGGCCACAGCACCAGGATGACGACACACGCGATCGTTGCCGCAATGCCAGCAAAGATGACCCGGAACCAGTCGTCATCGGTGAGCTTCGCGGCCCCACCGGGGGTGCGGCGCGCCGCAAGGAACCGTCTGATCCAGAGTGCAGCAACCACGCCAGCGGCCACGCTGAGAAGGATCTGCACGGGGCCTTGGGGCGTCCCATCGATGAGGTCTCGGATCGGAGCGAAGATCGCGTCGCCGACGAAGCCGAAGATCGGATGAATAAACCAGCCAACGGCCGCAAATACAGCGATAACACCAAGGGCACTAAGGACCGGGTACGTTTCCTGTCCAGTGCGGTCCTGCAGCGCTTGCCGTCGCTTCGAGACCCAGCGGCCGAGGACCGACCCGATCGCCACGATGATCAACCACTGATAGAAGCCGTTGTCGATGTGAACTCTCGGTACCGAGAACCCCTTGTTCGAGACGTGAAAGACCCCGTTCCAGGGCCCTTGTGACACCTCGCCAGTTATCGGGTCGACGTTCTCCCCGAAATCTGGGAAGACCACGGCGATGGTGACGAAGAAAAGAATGATGTGCACGAGCAGCGGGATATTCCGCATGTACTCGATGAAGCCGCTGGCCAACTTGGCGACCAGCCAGTTACTCGACAGTCGACCGATGCCGATGAGCGTGCCGAGGATGGTGGCGAGGAAGATGCCTGCTGCTGCCATCCGGATGGTGTTGACCATGCCGACCCAGAGGGCACGGCCGCCTGTCGCCGGGTCGGTGTCGATTCCCTCGCCCAGCGAGATGGCCGGGTCGACTTCAAGAAAGCCGAAGCCGGTCTGGATCGACTTGGCTTGGAGACTGTCACCGGCCTCGCGCACGAGGAAGGCAATGGCGAACAGCGTCACTGCAAGGGTGGTGATCTGCACCAGCCATTTGACGACGGTCGCGTCGCGGTAGAACGGCGGTTTCTCTGTCGCGGCTCTGTGAAGCGACGTTTGCGTGTCGGTCACCGAGAAGCCCCTTTCCCCAAAGGCACCTTGTTGGGTGTGCGAGTTTCAGATGCAGTGGCATCGCGCAAGCCACGACCGCTCGGCGCCGCGGTCAGACAGCGTGAGGCGCCCCCCGGGCCAGGCCGAAGCCCGACCCGGGACGCACGCTCAGATACTTCTAGTTTTTAGCGGATCAGCGCGCCGGCGGCGGGTACATGAGACCACCGTTGGTGTGCAGATCGTTGACCGTGCCATCGAGGGTCAGGCCGAGCGGAGCGAGGTGACGCTCCCACAGATCGCTGTAGGAACCGACCTGCTTGATAACCTGGTAGAAGGCGTCAGGGGCGATGCCCATGGCGGACTGCACCTCGTCGTCACCGACACCGAGGAGACGGCCGAGCTCGCCCTCAGCGCCGAGGAAGTCGTCGACGTTGGCCTGGTTCACGCCGTACTCGTCAGCGATGAGCATGGCGTAAACGGTCCAGTTGACGACGTCAGCGAAGCGGGACTGGTTCTGACCGTAGGTCGGGCCGAGCGGCTCCTTGGAGATCGGAGCACCCGGGAAGATGACCCACTCTTCACCAGCAGGTTGCTGCTCAGCCTTGCGGCCAACGAGGCCGGAGCCGTCGGTCGTGATGATGTCGCAGGCACCGTCGATAAAGTTCTGGGTGACAATGTCGAAGTCCTCGAACGTGTTGAGCGTGATGGAGATGCCCAGCAGATCGGCGGCCTCGGCGATGTTCTTCTCGGTCGTGGTGCCGGCGTTGGTGCAGACCACAGCGCCATCAATGTCGGCAACGCCGCTGGTGTTTGAGAAGCCGTCACCGGCACGCGCCATCAGCTGCTGACCATCAAAGTAAGTGGTGGGACCAAAGTCCATGCCGACGTCAGAGTCGCGGCTCTGCGTCCATGTAGTGTTGCGGTGCAACAGGTCAACCTGACCCGTCTGAACGGCGGTGAAACGCTCGGCGGCGGTAAGGCCGACGATGTTGAGTGCATCAGCGTCGCCAAGGATGGCAACCGCTGTTGCACGGCAGAAGTCAGAATCGAAGCCCTGGTAGATGCCGTTGGAATCCTGAACGGCGAAGCCGATCGAGACAGTCGAGACGCCACAGTTGAGCTCTCCACGGTCCTGGATCTCGTCGAGCAGGTCGCTATCGCCCTGCGTCGCCTCGACAGTGTCGTCGCTGCTGTCGTCAGCAGCGTCAGCGGCAGCATCACCACTGTCTCCATCGTCATCGCCACATGCGGCGGCGATAAGGGTGAACCCTAGGATTACGGCGAGAAGCCGTAACAAGAAGTCCTTGCGCATAGTTACTATTCCTCCAGTTTTTTCCCACTTGGGGTGAGCGACGACGTTACACACTGATTCCGCGGACGGAAACCGTTCGGGGGCAGCCCTCCCCCTTACGGAAAGATGCCACGCAGCTCGTAGACCGATTGCAGCAGGTCGCACGCCTCGAGATAGGCCGCGTGGCGACGGGTGCTTCCGGCACCGTTTCGGCGGGCCGCGACGCGGTCACACGCGTCCCAGATGGTGTTGCGCAACTGGCTGTCGACATCGCCGGCGCTCCAATGGTGCTGCGTTTTGTTCTGGACCCACTCGTAGTAGCTGACGATCACGCCGCCGGCGTTTGCGAGAATGTCGGGAACAACGTCGACACCTCCTGCGTGCAGTTTCTCCGCGGCCGCCGCCGTGACCGGTCCGTTGGCGGCCTCGAGAACGACGCGGGCTTGGATCGAGTCGACGTTGTCGGCGGTGATCTGCGCCTCGAGTGCGGCGGGCATCAGGACGTCCACATCGAGCGCAAAGAACTCGTCGGTCGTGAGCGTTTCTGCATCCGAGAACCCAGCTACGCCGCTGGCCGAGTTGGCGTGAGCGATGAGGGCGTCAATGTTGAGGCCACGATCGGCGTGGACAGTGCCGGTTGCATCGCTGACCGCAACCACCTTCATGCCCAGTTCTTCAAGGGCGACTGCGCCGTGCGAACCCACGTTGCCGAAACCCTGGATTGCAACCGTTTGATCTCCGAGGGAGCGGTCGTACTCGCCGTACAGGTGACGCAGGGCGTACGCCGCTCCCTTGCCGGTAGCTTCGGCTCGCCCGAGGCTGCCGCCGATCTCGATCGGTTTGCCGGTCACCACACCGCGCGCCCCCTGGCGCTCTGCTGGGCCGCGACTGTTGAGGTAGGTGTCCATCATCCAGGCCATGGTTTGGGCGTTGGTGCCAACATCGGGGGCCGGGATGTCGTACCCGGGGCCGATGTTCTCGCCGAGGCTGTGGGTGAAGCGACGGACGACGCGTTCCATCTCGGACCGGCTGTGCTTCGCTGGATCGATAGCGACGCCCCCCTTGGCGCCACCGAATGGAAGTCGCACCAAGGCGCTCTTGAAGGTCATCCAGGTAGCGAGCGCCCGCACCTCGTCAAGATCGACTGCCGGGTGGAATCGCATACCACCCTTGAAGGGCCCGAGCACATTGTTGTGCTGGATGCGGTAGCCCTGAAACATCACGTACTCCCCAGAGTCGCGTTGGACCGGGAAGTTGACGATCAGCTCGTGTTGAGGACTCGACAGAATGTCCCGGACCGTCGGTTCGAGCCCAAGGTCGTCAGCGGCGGCGTCGACGTTTGCGGCCGCCTCTCGGTAGAGGTTGGCGCTCGATGACATGGGTGCTACAGATACTGGCCGGTAGTGACAGAGTCGATCGATTTACCGCCGCCGGCGTCCTCGTCGCTGCTGATGAGCGTGCGCACGTAGACAATGCGCTCACCCTTCTTGCCCGAGATCTTCGCCCAGTCGTCGGGGTTGGTCGTGTTGGGCAGGTCTTCGTGCTCCTTGAACTCCTGGCGAATCGAGGAGAGGAGATCTTCGGTACGTATCCCCCGCCTGCCAGTGGCGATCTCTCGCTTGATTGCGAGCTTCTTCGCCCGGCGGACGATGTTCTCGATCATGGCACCGGAGTTAAAGTCCTTGAAATACATCAGCTCCTTGTCGCCGTTCTGGTACGTGACTTCGAGGAAGCGGTTGGCCTCATCGTCGCGGTACATCTCACGGACGGTCTCCTCGATCATCACCATCACGGCTTTGTCGGGGTCGCCCCCGCCAATCGTCTCGACCATCTCGGGGTCAATCGGGACGTCGGTGGTGAGGTAGCGGCCGAAGATCGATGCCGCCGCTTCCTCGCCGGGGCGTTCGATCTTGATCTTCACATCGAGCCGACCGGGGCGAAGGATGGCGGGGTCGATGAGGTCCTCTCGATTGGAGGCCCCGATCACAATTACATTGCGGAGCGTCTCGACGCCATCGATCTCGGCGAGGAGCTGCGGGACGATTGTGGACTCGATGTCGGAACTGATACCGCTCCCCCGCGTTCGGAACAGCGACTCCATCTCATCGAAGAAGACGATGACCGGCCAGCCCTCTTCGCTCTTCTCGCGTGCCCGTTGGAACACGAGGCGGATTTGGCGTTCCGTTTCGCCGACGTACTTATTGAGCAGCTCGGGACCCTTGATGTTCAGGAAGAAGCTCCGGGCTTCGATGTCACCGGAAACCTCGGCGACTTTCTTGGCAAGGCTGTTGGCAACAGCCTTGGCGATCAGGGTTTTGCCACAGCCAGGCGGGCCGTACAACAAGATGCCCTTGGGGGCTGGCAAGTCGTACTCGGCGAACAGTGCTTGGTGGACGAACGGCAACTCGACGGCGTCGGTGATCTGCTCGATTTGGTCGTCGAGTCCGCCTACATCGTCGTACGAGACGTCGGGGACTTCCTCGAGGACGAGGTCCTCGACTTCGGGTCGGGGCAGGCGCTCGAGGATGATGCCAGCGCGAGGCTCGACGAGGACGGTGTCACCGGAGCGCAGGGTTGTGCTGCGCACACCGTCGCCCAGTTCGACCACGCGGTTCTCGTCGGCACGGCCGACGATCATGGCTCGCTTTCCGTCGCCCAACAGATCCTTGATAGTCGCGATCTCGCCGGTGCGCTCAGGTCCGCGTGCCATCACGATGTTGAACGACTCGTTGAGCACGACCTCTTGGCCGCGCTCGAGTTCACCGCGCAAATCTGGTTGGACGGCAACCCGCATCTTGCGGCCGCCGGCGTGAACGTCGACGGTCCCATCGTCGTTGAGCTCCATCACGGTCCCATAGCCCGATGGTGGCTGGGAGAGTTTGTCGACCTCGTCGCGCAGGGTCGCGATGTGTTCCCGGGCCTCGCGAAGGGTGTAGGTCAGCTTCTCGTTCTGGGAAACCGCCTTCGCGAGTTGGCCCTTGGTCTCCATCAGCCGTTCTTCGAGGGTTCGAACGCGCTTTGGAGAGTCCTGGATCCGTCGGCGCAGGGCGGTGACTTCATCTTCCAAGCCAGCGGCCACTATCCGCAAGCGGTTGATCTCCACCTCTGCGCTCTGGTCGTCCACGGAACCCTCCGTTCGTCCGTTGCGGCGCCACCCTAGACTGCGTGACACCCTTTCCTTCAGCACATTCGAGCGCAAGTGAGTAATTAGGCCGTGTCCTGACGACGTGGGTGACAGATCACACATCGCCAGTGTCGCGACCGTCTCCTCTCCCCCTGTAGAGTAGGGGCCACCAGTTGGCCCGTGACTAGGGCGAGCATCGAAGTGTGAGGTTGAAACGCACATGAAGGTTTGGATCGATCAGGATCTCTGCACGGGTGACGGTCTGTGTGAAGAGATCGCTCCCGACGTTTTCACCCTCCTTGACGACGGCTTGGCCTATGTCAAGGAAGGCGACAAGATCTTCTCGGACCCGGGTGGTCCAGAGGGTCTTGCGGTCGTGCCCGCAGGCCAGGAAGAGGCCACGATTGAGTCCGCCGAGGAGTGCCCCGGCGAGTGCATCTTCATCGAGGTCTGACCCACCGGGGCGCCTGATTTCCATCTGTAGAGCGGGCGAGGGCTGTGCCCCGTCCGGCGCGGATGGGCGTCTACGGTGGCGTCATGCGAATCGATGAGCTTCCCGACGCCGCGCGCGCTTTTCTCCAACATCCTCGGCTCGCGACGATCAGTCGTCACGGCGATCCCTACCCCCACGCCGTGCCGGTATGGTTCGAATGGAACGGCTCGACCATCGAGTTCTTCTCTCGCCCCGATCGGCCGAAGGTCGCGAGCCTTGTGGCTGACCCTCGTGTCTCGGCGCTGGTTAGCGCCGAGGTGGCCGAGCCGGTGTACTGGGTCCGAATCGAGGGTGACGCCAGGATCGACGATGATGCTGGCGAGCTCGTAGCAAGGACGTGCGACCGCTACCTCGAGCCCGGCAATCCGGCTCACGACGCCCTGCGGGCCGACCTCCTAGCGAATGCCGTGGATTGCGTTCGTGTCACGATTCATCCTCAGCACTTTTACCACTTTGTGTCGTGACGCCACACTCAGGCACCACTGCGTTGTCGCTGAAGCCTTGCTCGATCAGCTCCGCAAGCGGGTCGGTGCGAACGGCATAGCCGACGCTAGCGTCACGCGTGGTCGACATGTAGGCAATGCCAACCACCGTGCCGGTCTCATCGACAAGTGCTGCCCCGCTGTCACCGGCCTCGATGTCGGCCGCGAGAAGGTAGGAAGGCCTCCCGATCCGGTCTTGGCTACCGATGGCCTCGATGCGAACCGTGACCGGACGGTCGATCCGGAACGGCGTGACCTGAAGTTCAGGACCCTGCTCCCACCCGAACAGTGCGCCCACGGTCCCGTCGGGCGCATCGCCCAGGACGAGCGGTTCGAACTGGGCACCAGAGACCCGTAACAGGGCGAGGTCGTTGACTGCGTCGAACGCTACGACAGACGCGTCGAGGCGCTCACCCGACCCGATCTCGATCATCGGCTCGTCGACACCGAAAACGACGTGCGCGTTTGTGACGACGACCTCACTCGACACCGCGAAGCCACTTCCCTCCGTCGTGCGTCCACATGCGATCCCAAAGACACGAACCGTCGACTCGGCGAGCCGAACGACTTCCGTACTTGACAGGCCGTGCTCCCGTGGCGCGGGACCCGGGTCGGGCGGGTCCTCGAGCGGAGGTCGGGGCGTAATGCTCGGGTCGCTACTACTACCGGTGCTGCAGGCCGCAGCGGTCAACGCTATGGCGATGAGCGCGACGGTTCCATATCGGTTCATTCAGCAAGGAGTCGGGCGTTCGTAAGGAACCCGGTGTGGCCGACCATCCGGTGATCAGGGCGGACTGCAGCGCCCTGAACGTGCCAACCACGGTGCATGACTTCGATTGTTTCAGCCATGCCGAAGCGGCTCTCCTCGAAGGCTTCGTGGAGTTGGGACACTTGGATGATGCTGGGGCTGTAGGCCAGCAAGATGCCGCCCCGGCGAAGGGCCTGCTCGGCGTGAGGTACGACCTGCCAGGGTTCGGGCAGGTCGAGCACGATGCGGTCGAGGTCCCGCTCCTCGATCCCCTCGTAGACGTCGCGAACCTGGGTTGCGTAATTGGCGAGCCCCTCGGGGCCAAGGAAGCGGCCGACGTTCTCGCGGGCGGTGGCCTCGAAGTCGTCTCGCAGTTCGTAGCCCGTGATTTGCGCGCCGGCCCGCAGCATGCCGGTCGACAACGCTCCAGATCCCAGCCCCGATTCGAGAACGCGAGCGCCGGGGAAAATGTCGGCTTGGATAAGTATTGGGCCGATGTCCTTGGGGTACACAACTTGCGCCCCGCGGGGCATTTTCAGCACGTAATCGGTGATTGTTGGGCGGATGGCGATGAAGACCATGCCGCGGCTCGAGCGGTAGGTTTCACCCTCGGCATTCCCGATGAGTTCGTCGTGTGGGAGCACGCCTGAGTGCGAGTGGAACTCGCCCCCTTCGACAAGGTCGATGAGGTAGCGACGGCGCTTGCGGTCGATGAGAAGGACTGGTTCTCCTGCGCGGAGATCGCCGCTGCGGTTCATGACACCACCGTCTTTTGTCCGCGCGAGCTGCCCATCTCGATGGGGACTGCTTCAGTCGCACGCCCTACCAGCGCGCAGAACGAGCAGCCCTCATTGTTCGTGGGTGCCCCGCAACGTCTGCGCAGGTTTACGTCGGGCTCGGCGTCGCCTCCCCCGTCAGTGGGTCGGAACCGTTCCGCGGCCTGGTCGAGAAAGCGGAAGAAGAAGTCGTGCGTGATGCCGGGCGAGTAGCGCTCGATATCGTTGATCGCAGACTTGCAGGTGAGATGCTTGTTCCCGACCGCCATCGGGTATTCGTCGACCAGGTAGTCGATGTCGCTCAGCAGGCAATAGGCCGCGGTCTTGCGTTCGGTCAGGCGCACAAGCGGCTTCGTCTTTTTCGGGCAACCCGAGCGGGCAGGGAGTAGTGGCATCTGGCGGGCGAGGTAGTCGGTGTACAAGTGAGCACGTTGCCCATGAGAACTGCGGCCTCGTCATGGAGGTTATGGCCGGTAACGATCGCGTCGTAGCCGCCGCGCCGAGCTGCCTCGTCGAAAAGGTGGCGCTTGCTGAGCCCGCAGGCCGAGCACTGCGCACGTTTGGCAGCCCGACTAACATTCGGCATGTCGAACCCGTGGTCGCGGCGAAGATCTTCGGTGTGCAACCTCAGACCCCGCGTTGCGGCGAAGGCTGGTGCATAGGACTCGCTGGTGTCGCTGTAGTCGCCGAGGCCGACGTAGAAACCCTCGGCGTCGTAGCCGAGGATGATAAGGATGTCCCAGACAGCAATGCTGTCCTTGCCGCCGTTCACCGCCACGAGCACTCGGTCGCCCGAGTCGAGCATGGAGAACTGCTTGACCGCTTTTGCCGTCTGATAGCGACACAGCTTGAGGAAATGTTTGGGGCAGAAGTTCGCGTTGTGGCGGCGAACGTCGTTGACCGCCGGTCCTCGGCAGACTCGACACTTCACCGTGAAGCTCCGGACATAAAGGAGCGGACCTCGACGACGGCGTCCTGTCCAAGCATTTTGCCGTTGGGCACAAGGGTGCCGTCCTCAATCACAAGATGGGCTTCGCGGCTGAGATCCAGGCGACGTAACAACAGCGACACGTCGGTTGGGCCCTCGACGTCCAGCTCACGGGGCGGGTTGCGGAGCAGCACTTTCACGAGCTGCGGTCCCGCCGTTTCGGTCTCGCGACGTGGTGGATCATATAGGCCTCGTCGGGCCCAAGCCGTTCACTGAACCTGATCGGCATCTCGCCCCGCTTGGTGACCTTCCCGGACCATCGGACGAGTTGGCCGAGACCAAACATCGTCAGCCAGAACCGGCTCCCTCCAAAAAGGCCTCGGTGCAGACTGTTGTGACGGATCGCCCGCTTGACGTGCGTCGGGCCGAAGCTGCGGGCCATCAGATCCGCCGGATCTCGACCACCGTCGATTTGGTGGTACCCACCCGCTTACCGGCTAGGTAGGCAACGATCACGAAGAGAAGACCAATGCCGATGGCGCCCGTGAGTACCTTTGGCTTGGCGTCGTCGACCTGGCCCTGGATTTCGCCAACAATCTCGGAGAAACCTTGCTCGATGTCGTCACGGGTGATGGGGGTTGGCGTCTCGTCGGACATCAGAGGGTCTTCTTCCGGATGCGGAGGCCGAGCAGGGTCATCGCGATGATGAGCACAGCCATGGTGATCAGGTACGGCAGCCACGACAGGTTTCCGGTGAAGTTGGAGCTTGTCTCTTCCTGAAGCAACCGAAGCAGGCCGATCGTCATCGACACGCCTCCGATGGTGAGAAGCACGCTGCCCAGTAAGCCCATGCTGACCCAGCGGCCTGCGCCCTTGAGCGGGTCGAGGGTCTGTTGGCGGGCATAGGTTTTGATCAGATCGAACTGGTCGGCGATCCCGTTTTTCTCGGCCATGCGTCGATCATGGTACCGGTCAATTCCAGCCGAGAGCGTCGAGCGTCTGTCGACGGTCATCGATAAGTCCGGCGGCGCTGGTGGCGCGCGTCGCGGCGTCGGGTGTGGCCAGCAGCTGCTGCTGGTCGAGTGGGCCCAGTCCAGCGAAACTGATGAGCTGCCAGATCGCCTGGCCAGGATCATCGGAGAGTGTCGGAACCGCAATGTCGAGGTCGGATCGATGAGTAGCGACCATGGCGACGAGCGCGTCGACCGCAGCTCTGAGGGTGGCCAGGGGTGCGTCGAGCGCCCCGTCGAGCGGGTCAGGCCAGTCAGACACGATCGCTTGGGGGTACGGGTCTTCGTCGAGCCATCGCTCAACCCGAATACGCCGCGTGCCGGTTGCGAGGAGCGCCCAGCGGCCATCAGCCTGCTCCTCGCTTTGGACAACCCGCGCAACAACACCGACGTCGGTTCGCACGTCCTCACCGCCGATCTCGCGACCACGAGCGATGCCGACGATACCGAACTCCGGTTCGTCGACCTGCGCAAGATCGTGGGCGAGTTGCCGATAGCGGGGCTCGAAGAGGTGAAGTGGGATGGGCTGACCGGGAAGGATCGGCGATTCCAGCGGGAACATCGCCAGGTCGTAGCCCGCCGGCATGTCAGCCGCCCGTTGGAGCGAACGGTGAAAGTTCGTCCAGCGCTGGTCCGTAGGGGTGACCAGTGATCGCATCGAGCAGAGCAACCTGCAGGGGGTTGCAGAACTCGTAGGGGCCGATGGGCTCGGTTCCCTCTTCGGCGCCCTCCGGCACGCTCAGTCGGTCGGGATCCTCTGCGAGCATGACGAACGTCAGTCGCTCACCACTTTCGGCGATATAGGTCCCGGCCATGCCAGTGCTTGCTCCATCGGCGGTCGCGAGAAGCCGCAGCTCGCCCTTGCCGGCCCGGGCGCAGTTGGCCACATTCGATGAGGTCGGCTGCCGCAAGATCGCAGCGCCGACCCCGCCTGGGTCAACGATCGTGGTGTGGATCATCTCGCAACTTGTTCGGTTGAGCGCCGAACGGCCGGAGCCATCGGCGTAAATCGTCGCCTCGCTGAGGATGTCGAAGGGCAGGCCACTGAGGTCAAAGCCGCTGCGCACAAGGCCGAGGATGATGCCGGCGCGCTCTGGGCCGCCACCGAGGCGGATGCCGTACTCCTTCAGAAGCATCTCCGCGGTGGTCGCATCGATCAGGCTGCGCTCGATGATCTCGATGAGCGATGGTGAGTCGATGGTGGCAATGGTCTTACGTTCGGCGAGGGGTGGGGCCTCACCGTCGGTGGGGCTTTTGCGTACCACGAATCCGGCCGCTTCGAGGAGGTCGTCGAACGTGTCTGCCGCCGAGATGGCAGGATTGCGCGAGCGTGTGTTCTGGGCCTGATCAAAGTCATCGGGCCAAGCATCGAACCCATCGTTCAGGAGCAGGGCCGACATCGGACCGACGGATCCGTCGTCGGGCCCGTTCCAGATATCAACGGTTTCGTCGCCGATCGTCAGTTCGTCGTTGAAGTAGTCGCGCTCGTTCGGTGAGTACTTGGTCTCGTCGCCGACGATTCGGCCGTCGATCGACACGATGTTCAGCTCGCGCAGTGCATCAATGGCATCGCTCGTCAGGGTGTCCCAGCTCGTGTACGGGCGGCCATCGCGGAAACGGGAGATGTATTCCCAGCTCCCAAGACCCGGATCGCCGCTGCCGATGATCCAGATATCGCCCACGAGTTCAAAGGTCCCGAGTTCCTCGTCGACGGGGACGATCTCGGCGGTGGTCGAATACGCAATCTCCGTTCGGAACCCCTGGCCACTACCGGCGCTGTCGATCAGCGTGGCGGTGATGAGTCGATGCAGTTCGTTAGCCCGAATCGCCGTCTGGGTGGACGACGATGCGAGCTGTTCGTCGCCGCGGGTCACGAGAACACATGCGAGTGCAGGTGGTTCGCTGGTGGTGAGCACAGTGCCGATCGCATTGCTGAGCAGCGAGTCCGACGTCGGCGAGCGCAGCCACGCCGGCGCCCGTCGTGCGCTGAACATTGGCGTCTCAAGCGCGGGACCGTCTGAGACAGCTGTGGCGAAGCCGGGATCGGCCGACTCGTTCGCGTTGTTCATCTGGATCGACGACGCGATGACGATGATCAACAGCAGAACAGGGAGCAGAAGGCGCCGCATCGGAGGGAAGGCTAGGCGGAACAGGAGCTGAGCACGCGTCGCGACATCAACCGGTGCTGCCGACTCGTCGGGTCGGTGGCTCGAGGGCAGATCGGAACAATGCCCGGATGTGGTTTAGAAGCTCGTCGAGCGCCTGATCCGAAAGTGGGTCGCGATCGAGCAGCCCTGCGATCAGCGGTGCGTCGCTGAAGTAGGACAGCAGTGCCCCATAGCCGGTCAGGAGCAGTTGTTCGGGGTCGTGGCGCCGAAATCGACCCTCGTCCATTTCGCGTTGGAAGTACTCGGCGGCCCGGGCGAAGAGTGGTTGCAGGGCCACGCCGAGCTCGACGTGACCGAGTTCATCGTCGGCGAGCGCCTCTCGGCGGACAAGACGAACGAAATCCGGGTTGGCCCGAAAAAACTCAAATCCAGCGGTGAGCACATGATCGAGCTGTTCCCAGCCGGTGGCGACCGGGTTGGTGACCGCTGCCTCGACTCGCTCGTACCACTCGGCCAGGGCCTGCTCAAAGACTTCGCGATACATCGCTTCCTTCGTCGGAAAGTGATGAAGAAGGCTTTGGCGCCGGATACCAACCTCGCCGGCGATGAGATTAAGCGACGTGCCCTCGAAGCCCCGCTCGGCGAAGAGGTGCTCAGCAGCCTCAATGATGGCGTTTCTCGTCGCAGGGCCGCTCACAATGATGCACCCTAGTGGCGAGCGATGGCCGCCTCGCTAACGTTCGGCGGTATGGAGATCATCGCTGCGCTGTTCATCGACGAGATCGACCTTCGCCAGGTCGATGGTCCATCTACCCGGATCGACCTGACAGGCATCCAATTCAGCGCTGCCGCACCCGCTCCCCTCCCCTTCACCTGGGCACCGCATCTTGTGGTGATCATTCGATGCCCTGAGGACGGTTCGGGCCAGGGAGTGCTCGAGGTGACCTATCACCGCGGCGATGAACAGATCGCCCGCAGCGTCCAACCATTCGACGTCGAGCCGGGCAAGTTCACTTACCGACTGGTGCGAGCTGAGATGGACTTCACGGAGTACGGCTCGGTCGAAGCGAAGTGCCGCATCAACAATGATCCCCACATCACGGTGCCGTACACGATTCTCCCGCCCGAGGCGGACTGACCCGTTCCATGAGCGCCTTTGGCGCGGCGATTTCGGAGCATCCTGACGCTGCCGCGGCGGTTGGTGAGGTGGTTGGTGCTGTTGTCGAGCGCATCGGCGTCGAGCCCGATATCGCCGTCCTGTTCGTCAGCGGCCACCCCGGCGATCGGTTCGACGACATCGCCTCTGCGGTTCACCGACTTCTCTCGCCGCGAACGATCATTGCCACCACGGTGGCCGCGGCGATCGGCGGCGATCTTGAGGTCGAGGAGGGGCCGGCCGTTTCACTTTGGGCGGGCCACGTTGGTGCTGCGGAAGCCGTACGATTGGAGACGATCCGCACGCAGGAGGGCACTGCGGTGGTTGGAATGCCCGACGACGCCGCAATCGGGAGGCGCACCCTCATCTTACTCAGCGAACCGTATTCCTTTCCCGCTGACGCATTCCTGCATGCGAGCAACGAGCAGTACCCCGAACTCGCTTGCGTGGGTGGGGTCGCCTCGGCCCCCGGCGGAGCCGGAAGTAACCGGTTGTTTGTCAACGGTTCGTTCCACACCGACGGTGCGATCGGGATCCTTCTGCCGCAGGGCCTCGGCGAGTTCACCGTGGTGTCGCAGGGGTGCCGCCCTGTGGGAGCACCTCTCACCGTCACCGATGCCGACGCCAATCTCATTCGGGGCCTCGGCTCACGCCCGGCCCTTGAGCGCCTCCAGGAACTCTATGACGGTGCCAACGACGACGAACGGGCCCTGATCTCGAATGGCTTGCATGTGGGACTTGCCGTCGACGAGAACACCGAGTCGTTCGGGCGCGGTGACTTTCTCGTGAGGGGGGTCATCGGCGCTGATCATGCTGAGGGGGCACTTCGTATCGGCGCCCAGGCGCCCGTCGGCACTACGTTGCAATTCCAGGTCCGCGACGCCGATAGTGCCCGCACCGACCTCCAGGAGTCGCTCCGTTCGGTCGATGCCGACGCCGCGCTGGTTTTCGCCTGCAACGATCGCGGCCACCGCCTCTTCGGCGAGTCCGATCACGATGCGGTAGCCGTCGCAGAGGTCGCGGAACGCAACGCAGTGGCCGGGATGTTCTGCGCCAGCGAGTTTGGTCCGGTCCGCGGCCAGAACCACGTGCACGGTTTCACCGTCTCGATGCTCTTTCTCTACGGCTGATTGCAGTTGCACCTGCCGCGCCATCGGACTGGAAGGTGTGCGACCGCGCGCCCGTCGGTGCGGGTAGGGTCAGCGACGGGTGTGCGGGGCAGCCCCGCAGACAGGTGGGAGGACCTTCGTGGACGACTTCGACGCCCGGGCGATCAACACGATCCGCGGCCTTGCGATGGATGCACCGCACGCTGCGCGGAGCGGTCACCAGGGCACGGCCATGTCACTCGCCCCGCTGGCTCACGTCTTGTTCAGTCGCGTGATGCGGTACGATGCACTGCGGCCCGGCTGGGTGGATCGCGATCGGTTCGTCTTGTCGGGCGGCCATGCCTCCATCCTGCAGTACGCGCTCCTCCACCTCGCCGGATTCGGCTTAACTCTTGACGACCTCAAAGACTTCCGCCAGTGGGGTTCTGCTACCCCCGGGCATCCCGAGGTCGGGCACACGGCCGGCGTCGAGGTCACGACCGGTCCCCTCGGTCAGGGCGTCGCCAACATGGTTGGTATGGCGATCGCCGAGGCCCAGCTTCGGACCCGCTATGGCGCTGACATCGTTGACCACCACGTCTTTGGCCTGTGCGGTGATGGCGACCTCGCCGAGGGCATCAGCCACGAAGCTGCATCGCTCGCAGGCCACCTTGGTCTCGGCAAGCTGGTCCTCTGCTACGACGACAACCAGATCACGATCGATGGTGACACCGACCTGTCGCTGAGCGATGACGCCGCCGGCCGGTTCCGTGCGTACGGCTGGCACGTAGAAGCGGTCGGTCCGATCGGCGACGACTGCGACGCGCTAGAGGCCGCCGTGCGTCGAGCGATGGCCGTCACCGACCAACCCTCACTCATCGTGCTGCAGACGGTGATCGGTTTCCCGGCCACCGAGCACGCCGGCACAGCCCACGCCCACGGCTATGCGATCGTCGACGACGAGATTGCGGCCACGAAGGCGGTCATGGGCATGTCCGATGCCACCTTCCAGGTCGACGATGACCTTCTGACCGCCTACAACGAAGTCGGGAGGCGGGGTCAGCTCGAACGCGAGGCGTCCGAAGCACGTATCACCGGATTTGCCGGTGACCGAGCCGGTCTCCAGGCCCAACTCAACAACACCGGCCTTCCCGGCTGGGACGAGGGGCTGCCAAATTTCGGTGTCGGCGACTCAGTCGCTACCCGGAAGGCATCCAACGCTGCGCTGCAGACGCTGGTCGAGGTCGTACCGGGTCTCACTGGCGGCGGCGCTGACCTCACCGGCAACACCGGCACCGTCATCAAGGACCATGGGGTGTTCTCCGCTGCCGATCCCGGTGGCCGCCAGATTTATTTTGGTGTTCGCGAGCACGCGATGGGCGCCATCGCGAACGGTATGGCGTTGCACGGTGGCGCAATCCCGGTCGTGGGAACCTTCCTCGTCTTCGCCGACTACATGCGCGGCGCGGTGCGACTCGCCGCACTGTCGGAAGCAAAAACCATTTTTGTGTGGACCCATGACTCGGTGGGTGTCGGCGAAGACGGGCCGACCCATCAGCCGGTCGAGCAGGTGGCATCGCTGCGAGCGATTCCCGGCCTTCGGGTGATCCGCCCGGCTGACGCGAACGAGACCATTGCCGCGTGGCAGATCGCAGTCGAGTCCGGTGGGCCAACAGCGCTGATTTTGTCTCGCCAGAATCTGCCGGTGCTTGAGGGTACTGCGAGCGGCGATGTTGGATCAGGGGCGTACGTCCTGCGCGAAGTCGAGGATGCCGCAATGACCCTTGTGGGTACGGGTAGCGAGGTCTCGCTGTGTGTCGAGGCTGCCGATGCGCTCGGCGGCGAGGGCATTGCGGCGCGAGTGGTGTCGTTTCCGTCCTGGGAGCTTTTTGAGGGGGCAGACACCGAACATCAAGACGCTGTGCTGCGGCCAAAGATTCCCTCCCTTGCCGTCGAGGCTGGAATCTCGCAGGGATGGCATCGCTGGGTTGACGATGTGGTGTCGATCGACCGATTCGGAGCATCCGCCCCTGGTGACACCGTCATGCGCGAACTTGGGCTCAACATCGACAATGTGGTCGCTCGGGCGAAGAGCCTGCTCGGCGGCTGACCCAACTCTCCCCCAACCAGGAGTGACCCAATGACCCGGCTTCATGATCTGTTCGCCTCGGAGGGCCAGTCGCCCTGGCTCGATAACATTCGGCGGGGGTGGCTCACCAGCGGTGAACTTGCCGGCTGGGTCGACCGCGGTGTTCGCGGACTCACCTCGAATCCTTCGATCTTCCAGAAGGCGATTCAGGGCAGTGCCGAGTATGACGATCAGTTCCGAGAGTCGATCGTGTCTGGGCTTGATCTCGAAGCCAGCTACTGGGAACTCGTCACGAGCGATATCAGTGCCGCGCTCGGCATCCTCCGTCCCGTCTACGACGGCTCGGACGGGCTCGATGGGTATGTCTCGGTGGAGGTTGATCCGGGGCTCGCCCGAGACGCTGCCGGCACCGAGTCCGCCGCCCGCGACCTTGACACTCGTCTCAACGCCCCAAACCTCTACATCAAGATTCCGGCCACGGCTGAGGGCCTCGCTCCGATTCGCCAGATGGTCGCTGAGAAGCGGTCGATCAACGTCACCCTGATCTTCAGTCTCGATCGCTATGCCGAGGTTATGGAGGCCTACATCTCTGGTCTCGAAGCTGCTGAGGGTGACCTCAGCGACATCAGCAGTGTGGCGTCGTTCTTCATCAGTCGGGTTGATGTTGAGGTCGATCGTCGGCTCGACGAGATTGATAGGCCCGAGGCACGTGCGCTCCTTGGGAAGGCAGCGATCGCCAACGGCAAGCTCGCCTATCACCTCTTCCAGCAGACGTTCGCCGGTCCACGCTGGGAAGCACTCGTCGGGCGGGGCGCCCGCGTCCAGCGACCGCTGTGGGCCTCAACGTCCACGAAGAACCCTGCGTATCCCGACACGCTGTACGTCGATGAGTTGATCGGACCCGACACCGTCAACACGTTGCCCGACAACACCCTGGAGGCGTTCGAGGATCGGGGCACGGTGGCGCGCACCATCGATGTCGATGTCAATGGCGCCCGTGCCACGATCGCGGGCCTGGCGGCCCTTGGTATCCATATGGACGAGGTCACCCAGAAACTCGAGGACGAGGGCGTGTCAGCCTTCGAGAAAAGCTTCGACGAACTGCTGGGCGTTCTCGGTGAGAAGGCGGCCCAATTTCGCTGAGCGGCTGGGAGGTTGGCAAACGGGCGTTCAGCCCTAGCCTTATCTTTATTGGTGTATCGGCCGAACGAGGCATAGAGCACCTACGGGCGACTCGGTACCGAGACCGCCCGGCGTATCAGGCGTCGCTTCGGCTGACGAAGGTGCGTTCCCCTCTATCGAACGGATGCGCTGCGACGCCTGTCGTCGCTGTTCTGAGGAGCAATCGTCACCATCACTCCTGACCGGGCCGTCTTGTCTCCGTCGTTACTAGATGACCTGGCACAGGCCCATCTCGACGGACGGGCGACCGACGCCGAGACTCAACTACTCGAAACCCACCGCGATGCCTGGATCGGCAGCCTCTGGCGGCTGTTGGATCGTGCTGAAGAAGCGCTCGCTAGTGCGCGTCGCACGGTGAAGGGCTCAGGGCGAGCCGTGGTGCTCACCGACCTCGACGAAGAGTGCTTCAAGATCGACACCCAGCTCACGGTCCTCACCGGCCCGCCTCGGGAGGACGAACTCGCACCCCTCGCTCCGGGACCAAAGCGCCCCGAGGCCGACGCAGAGTCCGAGGTGTACGTGGGCACGATGCAGTTGCATCTTTCTCGAACCGATGGGCGGATCGTGGCCTGGGCGGCGGGCCACGGTGTGCGGGGCGAGCATCACGATCAACTTCTGGAGCGAATCAAGGCTCACGATGGCGGAGCCGTCACCTGGGACGAACAGGCGACCATGAAGGTGCCGGGTACCGGTCGCGTGTCGACGGTGTCGGCCCCGGTGGCCTCAGCGCTCGGCTGGCTCGTCGCCTTGGCTGACACTAAGGGTGATGCCGCAGTCGGTGCGAGCGCGACATGGATGGGCCAGGCGGCAGCCATTGCGGTTGAGATCGTGGCCCAGGGCCGCGTCGTCCCCCAGTTGGTGCAGTCCAAGCGCCGGCGCAAGGACCAGGACCGTGGCGCTGATGAGGGCCTCTTCCGGCTTCGCTGGCTGCCGGCACTGGTTGACAACGAGCGACTGGAGCAGCTCGCCGCTTCGATTCCGGGTGCAGCTATGGCGGGTGCACGAGAACAGGACAAGACCAAGTTCGTGCTCGCCGCCCTGGGGGACCTCACGGACGCCATCGTCACGGTTGGCGCCGGCCAGATCGAGACACCCGCTCCCCCGCCGCAGGTCGTCACCAAGGCCGATGTGGGCGAGGCGACCTTGTGTCATCTCGACGGCACGACGTTCCAAGCGCCGACCAAGTTTGGTGGTGATCTCGTCCGCCGGCTTGGCCACTGGGCCCAACCAGTACTCGGGGCGGCCGAACGCAAATTGGTTGTTCACCTTGATCCGCCCGACGACAGCAACGCATGGCATGTTCGGGTACTCGCCCGCAGCGACGACGAGGACCTCGAACCCGTTGAGGTGGCGCTGGCTACTAGCTCCAAGTCGAGGGCGAAGAGCACAGCGGCTCAGCTGGCCCGGCTGGAGCGGCTCTTTCCAGAGCTACTTCGACTGGGTGGTCGACGACGCGGCGAGGTGATCCTTTCCCAGGACGAGGCCTGGAATCTGATGACGACATCAGGTGACACGTTACGAGCCTGTGGGTTCGAGGTTCGGGTTCCGGCGCTCAAGCGTCAGAAGGCCGTGGCCTCGCTCCGGCTCACGTCTGAGGCTGACGAGTCTGTAGTCGGTGCCCAGCAGTTGGCTGATGTTCGCTGGTCGGCGGTGTTCGACGATATCGAACTGACGTCCGCCGAGATCGCCCAACTCGCCCGCGAGGCGCGCCCCCTCGTCAAGTCCCGTGGCCAATGGGTCGAGCTCGACAAGGTCGATCTCGCAGAGGCGGCAGCCGCGCTTGCCGAGCGCGCCGACACGACGAAGCTTTCCGGCGCCGACATGCTCCGCCACGCGCTTGGGCTTGAGGGCACACCACTCGCCGGCGGGGTCAACATTGTTGGTGCTGGTTGGGCGGCCGATCTCCTCCGTAGTGTCGAGGCACTCCCCGAGAATCCGACGACGACCCCCGACGGCTTTGCGGGCGAACTCAGGTCGTACCAGGCCGACGCACTGGCCTGGCTCCATTTCCTCGATGATGCCGGTTTGGGTGGCTGCCTGGCGCTCGACATGGGTCTCGGCAAAACGCCAACGACACTGGCGAGCATCGCCCTCCGGCGAGAACACGGCACCGCGCTTGTGATCGCGCCCCCCGCAGTCATTGGCAACTGGGCGTCGGAGGCCCGCAAATTCGTGCCCGACATCAAGGTGCTCGTCCACCACGGCGGGAGCCGCAAGAGAGGGCCCGAGCTTGGCGCCGCAGTGCGCCAGGCCGATGTGGTGATCACCACCTACGGCACAGCCGTACGCGACATGGACCAGTTCGCCGAGTTTGAGTTCGGCAAGGTCGTTATCGACGAGGCGCAGGCGATTAAGAACCCAGCGGCTGACACCAGCCGTCAGCTGCGCCGACTGAATGCCCGAACCCGTGTCGCTCTTACCGGTACTCCGATTGAGAATGGGCTGGGCGATCTCTGGGCCATCATGGATTGGACCAACCCTGGACTGCTCGGCCCGCGAGCACCGTTCATTGCCCAGCTCACGCCCACAACCAAGGGCAAGGACGGTGGTGATGGCGAAGCGGCTCTGCGAGCGCTTAACGGCATCCTCGTCTACCGCCGGACGAAGGCTGAGCCAGCCATTGCCGCGGAGCTGCCTGACCGCATCGATGAGCTCGATCACTGTGCGATGACACCGGAACAAATTGGTTTGTACCAGGCGGTCATCGACACGCTTGTCGCTCAGACCACCGAGCAGGAGCCTGGCACGCCGGAGCGCAAGGGTGCAGTCCTTGCGGCGATCACGGCCCTCAAGCAGATCTGCAACCACCCGGTGAACTACCAGTCCGACGATCTTGGGCTCGAAGGCCGGTCAGGCAAGCTGACGAGACTCAACGAGATCACCGAGACCGTTTTCGCAGCAAACGAAAAGGTCCTGATCTTCACTCACTTTGCCTCCTGGGGCGAAACCCTCGCCGCCTATCTGAGCGAGCGGACAGGCCACGAGATCGCCTGTTACCACGGCGGCCTTGGGCGCACAGCTCGCGATGCGCTTGTCGAACGCTTCCAGTCGAGCGACGGCGCCGGCGCCATGGTCCTTTCGCTCAAGGCGGGCGGCACCGGACTAAATCTGACTGCGGCCAACCACGTCGTGTTGTACGACCGATGGTGGAACCCTGCGGTTGAGGATCAAGCCCGCGACCGAGTGTGGCGTATCGGCCAGAAGAACACGGTGATTTGTCACCGCTTGGTCTGCCCCGGCACGATCGACGAGCGGGTTGAAGAGGTCGTGGCTGGCAAGCGTCAGATCGCCGATATCACGCTTCCGAAATCGAGTTCGATCGGCGATCTGGGTGCTGCCCAACTGCAGCAGGCGCTCGGTATCGACGCATCACTGCTGCTCGACTCCGAGCCAGCGCTCGACGATGCGAATGAAAAGGTAGCGCCATGAGTCAGAGTCAGAGTCGCCGTCGCAATCGCAGCCGAGGGAAGTCACAGAACAGCGCCCCGAAGCAGGGCGAACAGCAAGGTGGACCGCGGCCTCGAAAGAAGAGTGAACCCAAGATCGATCCGGTCGAGTTTTGGGGCGACCCCGAGCTGTTACCGGAACCGATCGCTGCCATCGAACCCGTTCCCGATGTGAAGGTGGTCGTGCGCTCACTTGGGCGGGTACCGCTCACCGGTCAGGAGACCGCCGCCGAGCATTGGTTTTCCCTTGTGTACGAACGAGCTGCCGTGCTCGCCGGTGCGCTTGCGGCGGCGGGCAAACTCGACAAGGCGGATGATCAACCCATCGGTGAGTAACGCTTGGTCAGTCGCACCGCTCGGCCGTGTTCGCTCGTGGCTCTTCGACGCAAGCCGAGGGCTCTAACCCCCAGAGAACGTTGCTAACGGATCGAGCGGTCGGGTGTTGGCGAGAAACTATGCGGCGCTGCGCGTCGGGGAGGTGTCTCCGTGCCTATGGGAATATGTACTGCCATGGCAGTCTCCATCGCGGTCATGGTGCCAGCGCATGATGTCGCTGTGGTCAACGAGCCTCCGTATTTCGCTGCCCCGGTCCAGTGAATGCTTGATGAACGGATCACCGCGACGCCGACTGCGTCGTGCCTTTCCCGTCGAGTCCGGGGACTCGGGGCGAGACCGCCGAGTTCTTGTGGGGTATGGGCGGGGGTGGGCTGGAGGCTACGCCGCACCCATTCGGCGGCGTCAGAACTGAATCCTTTCAAGCACCGGTGTCGTGGTTATTCGCCTAAGGCATCACCACGGGCATCACCGACACGACGTACTCGCCCGACGCGACCCTCACACGCGGTGAGTTTGCTGCGCTGCTTCACCGCCTTGACGGGGAACCGACTGGCGCTCCGGATCGTCCCTTCGTTGACGTGATCAAAAACTGGCAACAGGGGCCAGTGGCGTGGTTGTTCGCCAACGGCATCACGACCGGGACAAGCGAGACCGACTTCTCCCCGGATGCCTTGGTGACCCGTGGCCAGATCGTGACGGTTCTGCACCGCTACCAAGGCAGACCCGTGGTCGACATCGACGCTGATGACGGCTGTGTCTCCGGTCTCCCAGCGCAGCTGGCAGTCGCAGAATCTGAGTCGCTCCATCTGCTCAATTAGTTGCGAGCGGCGATGGGTCGCCAGAAATTGAAGTGCAACCCTGTGATGGACGCCTCTACTAGCGACTGGGGTCGCGAGATCAATGACGGGAACTTCATACGCCACAGCACGGGTCCTTACGGCGAGAACGTCGCCATGACGCTCTCTGCCACCGGTTCCACGCCCAAGGAAGTGACCGAGCGACTCCACAACCTCTGGATGACAAATGGCTCCCACTTCGACAACATGACGAACGACGGCCACTCCAGCGTCGGTATCGGCTTTCGGAATGGTCGTGGTGGCTGGTACGCCACCCACGTGTTCTCACACACCTAGCTGTCCCCCGGTCTGCCAGCAACGAGGTTAGTTGCATATCGAAACCAACTTCCCTAAGGTGCCGCCCGTGCTCGCGACTCCTTCTACGGACTGCTCCATCCAACGCACGCTCGATCTGATCGGCGATCGTTGGACGCTCCTTATCGTCCGGGACCTTTTTCGCGGCGTACGGCGATTCTCGCGTATCCACGAAGATCTCGGGATCGCAAAAAACCTGCTCACCGACCGCCTCAGCCTCCTTGTCGATGCCGAGATCGTTGAGAGGACGCCGTATCAGCAGCGCCCGCTGCGCCACGAGTACCGGCTCACCGCCAAGGGCCGCGCCCTCAGCCCGACACTGGTAGCGATGATGCGCTGGGGTGATGAGTGGTGTAGCGGGGGCCAGTCGCCCACCGAACTGGTCCACGACGACTGCGATACCCGCCTTGAGCTCCAGTGCTGGTGCACCACCTGCAACGTGCCCGTGCCCCCAACCCAGATCGACTCACGTCCCGGGCCTGGGCGTGCCCTGAACACGGCGAAGGCTGCACATGGCTGATATCGCCCACCTCGCCGGTCCCGAACTGCTGGCTGCCGCCCGAGAGCGCCGCAACGCCGCCTTTGGGTCGGTCGTGACCTTTTCACCCAAGGTTTTCATCCCACTCACAATGCTCTGCCAGGACAAGTGCGGGTACTGCACATTCGCCCAACCGCCAGCCCGCCTCGATGCGCCCTACCTCACGCCGGAGCAGGTCCTCGAACTCGCCGCAGCCGGTGCGAGCTCTGGGTGCCACGAGGCGCTCTTCACCCTCGGTGAGAATCCCGAGGCGCGGTATCCGGTCGCGCGCGACTGGCTCAACCGCCACGGCTACGACTCGACCGTCCACTACGTGGCTGCGATGGCCCAGCTTGTCCTCGACGAGACCGGACTTCTCCCCCATGCCAACACCGGAGCAATGGACCGTGGGCAACTCGCGATGCTGCGCGAAGTGGCACCGAGCCAGGGAATGATGATCGAGTCGTTACGCAACGACCTCGAGTGTCATCGGGGAGCCCCCGACAAGATCCCCGCTCGGCGTCTCGCCACGCTGGAGTGGGCAGGCGAGCTGCAGATCCCCTACACCACTGGCATCCTCGTAGGTATCGGTGAGGAGCGGGACGATCGGATCGACGCGCTCGAGGCGATCGCTGCGAGCCACGAACGCCACGGCCACGTGCAGGAAGTCATCGTCCAGAATTTCCTTCCCAAGGAGGGCACCGCGATGCACAGGGCTGAGCCGTGCCAACGCGACGCGTACCTCGACGCGATTGCTCTCGCTCGCCTTATTCTTCCCACAGACGTGCACGTGCAGGCGCCGCCGAACCTGTCGGACGATTTTGGCGATCTCCTCGAGGCTGGTGTCTCGGACTGGGGCGGCGTCTCCCCCGTTACCGCTGACCACGTGAATCCCGAACGACCGTGGCCCGAGCTCGACCGGCTGCGCGAGGTTACCGAGGCAGCGGGGCACACGCTGGCGCCCCGCCTCACGATTCATGCCCGCTATGCCTGCACTCCACAGCGCTGGCTCGACGAGCGGCTCCACTTCCCGGTGGCTGACCGGTCCGACTCGGACGGCTTCGCCCGCGACGACCCTGGTTCGGTTTGGCCCGAACGAACGATGGAACGGGCCAAGGTCGACGACGGTGCTGAATTTGAGCTCACCGGAACCATCAGCTCACAGTGGTACGTGGGCGCCGGAGGTGACCCCAAGCGACTGATACCCGGTGAGGCCTTCGCTATCGGTCCCGTGGCCGAGGTGCTCGACGGTGTCCGGGCGGGCGAGGACGTCGGCTTCGATGAGATTGTCACCCTGTTCCGGGCCCGAGGCCGCGAGGTCGCTGCCGTTGCGCAGGTGGCCGACACACTGCGGCGCGAAATCGCCGGCGACACCGTCACCTGGGTCGCGAATCGGAACATCAATTACACGAACGTCTGCACGTTCAAGTGTCGCTTTTGCGGCTTCTCAAAGGGACCGCTCTCACTGAACCTTCGCGGTACGCCCTATCTGCTCTCCCTCGACGACATTGCCGAGCGGGTGGTCGGGGCGGCGGAGGCCGGCGCAACCGAGGTGTGCTTGCAGGGTGGCATTCATCCCGACTTCGACGGGGATTACTACATCGACGTTGCCCGGGCGGTGCATGAGGCGGTGCCCGGCATGCATATTCACGGCTTCACTGCGCTGGAGGTTGCCGAAGGCGCCAAGCGCAATGAGGAGTCGCTCTTCGACTACCTCACGCGCCTCAAGGATGCCGGCCAGGCAAGCCTGCCGGGTACGGCAGCCGAGATCCTCCATGACGATGTCAGAGCTACGCTCTGTCCTGACAAGATCAACAGCGACGAATGGCTCGAGGCACACCGAACGGCCCATGCAGTCGGTCTCGGCTCCAACGTCACGATCATGTTCGGTTCGATTGAGCGCCCCGAGCACTGGGCTCACCACATTCTGCGTACGCGTGCGCTGCAAGAGGAGACCGGAGGCTTCACCGAGTTCGTCGGTCTGCCATTCGTGCACATGGCGAGTCCGATCTACTTGCAGAGGAAGGCCCGTCGCGGTCCAACCTTCCGCGAAGTTGTGCTCATGCATGCTGTTGCCCGTATCGCCTACCGGGGCCGGATCGACAACATTCAGGGCTCGTGGGTCAAACTCGGCTTTAACTCCATCAGCCAACTGCTCCAGGCCGGAGCGAACGACCTCGGCGGCACGCTGATGGACGAGAACATCTCCCGAGCCGCTGGCGCTGATCACGGCACCGAGGTGACAGTTGAGGACTTCCGTCGGGTCGTAGAGCCACTTGGTCGCACGCTCGTGCAACGCACCACGCTCTATGGGCGCCCTGACCCCGCCGCGCTGCCGCTCAAGCCGAGTCGCCGTCCCCGCATCCAGATCCCGGTTGCCGGCGACTGAAATCGCCGCGGCCCCTTCGTCCCCTGGTCTTGCGGGTCTGAAGGTGTGGATGGGTGACAACAACAGATCAAGCCTCGATCTCGTGGTCCTCAAGGAGCTAGGCGACGCACTGCGGCTACCGTTCGCAGCGTGACCGACTTTCCCTCCCGCTACCGAACCGGCGACGACGAACTCGACAGGGAGATCGCCGTACTCGCCGAGCGAGCCAACCCAGCTGACCGCGAACTTGTCTTCGAGATGGTTGTGACCGCGATGCGGCTGAGCCGGGAGAACGCTGACCGCGCCGGCCTCAAGCTCGTGACGGCTGCCATGAAGGAGCTGCGCTACAGCTTCGACGTCTTCGCCCCTTACAACCACGTCCACAAGTGCTCCATCTTCGGAAGCGCCCGAATCCGGTCAGGCGAGCCGGCGTACGAGTGCGCAAAGGAGTTCGCAGCGCAGATCGCCGCTCAGGATTGGATGGTCATCACCGGAGCCGGGCCCGGGATCATGGAGGCTGGCCACGAGGGGGCCGGTGCGGAGAAATCGTTTGGCGTCAACATCATGCTGCCGTTCGAGTCGGCCGCCAACGACGTGATTGTCGGTGACCCCAAGCTCATTAACTTCAGGTACTTCTTTACCCGCAAAGTCATGTTCATGAGGGAGTCCCATGCCTACGTGTTGCTCCCGGGAGGCTTCGGCACGATGGACGAGAGCTTCGAGTTGCTCACGCTCATCCAGACCGGCAAAACACCACCTGCCCCGGTCGTCCTGCTCGATCCGCCCGGCAGTTCGTACTGGGACCACTGGTACGACTTCGTCACTTCCGAACTCGGCGAGGCCGGGTTGATCGCCGCTGACGACATGCGCCTGGTGAAAGTCGCCCACACGGTGGAGGAAGCGGTCGAGGAGGTTTGTGCGTTCTACCGCAGCTATCACTCCATGCGCTTCGTTGGCGATCAGCTCGTCTTTCGCCTCACTCGCAGGGTCGACGACGACGAACTTGCGTCCCTGAACGAGGAGTTCGCGCCGATGATCGTTGCCGGGGGCATTGACCGGATCGAAGCCACGAGGGCCGAGGTTCGCGACGATGACCATATTGACCTGGCCCGAATCAGGTTCGAGTTCGACAAGCACAAATGGTCGATGCTTCGGATGCTGATCGATCGCCTGAACGAGGTGGCGGCCGACTAGTGGCCGGGGTTAGAAGTCGCTGTCATCGGGTTCGTCAAGAAGGTGGACCGCCTTCTCGACGGCCCGGCGGGCCCGAGTAAGGCGCTTCTCATCGACCGGGTATTCGGTACCACCAGCGTCAATCGATTCGCGCAGCCGAGTGATCGCGAGATCAGCCAACTCCTCAGAGATTGACTCGAGTCGGCTCCGGATCTCATCGAATTCACCTGCCATGACATGCACCGTACTGACCGCCTTGTACCGTCCATCAGCATGAGCAAGATCCCGGCCGACCTGCACGAGTGGGTCACCTTCGACGATGAGGACGGCGACACCTGGCAGTTCGATGTCACGTTCCTGACGTCGAACCATGGCTGCATCTACGGGAGGGGCTGCCCAGGTGTGTTCACCGAGCGTGCTCCCGAATACGAGCACGGTTGTTGCACCTACGGCGCCCATTTCGTCGACAAGGAAGACCGCGCCTCAATTCGGGCCCAGATCGCACGCCTGGAGCCAGGCGAGTGGGAGCTCGCCGAGCACGCCGACGAAATGGGCGGTCCAATCTACAAAAACGATGATGGCGAATGGATGACACACACCGTTGACGACGCCTGTATTTTTCTCAACCGGCCCGGCTTCGAGCACGGGGCCGGATGTGCGTTGCACCAAGCGGCCGTTCGGCGTGGTGAGCGGCCACTTGACTGGAAGCCCGATGTGTGTTGGCAAGTGCCGATCCGGTTCGACGAGCACACCGACGACAACGGTCACACCACCTTCATTCTTCGCGAGTGGAAGCGCCGTGATTGGGGCGAGGGCGGACTGGAGTTCGCGTGGTGGTGCACTGATGATCCGCTGGCGTTCGGCGAGGACCGGCCGGTCTGGAAGACGTCCCGCGAGGAGATTGTCGAGCTGGTCGGCGAGGAGCCCTATCAACGGTTCGTTGACGTCATCACCGCCCGTCAAGAGGCGGCCGCTGGCACCGCCCGACCGGTCTTCCTTCCGCACCCGCAAGTGCGCCGGAAAGAGGAAGAGGATCGGGCCGTCGCCCGGTAGCTCTGGTCGTTGCTCCTCGAACAGGTCGAACGAGTCGAATGGAGCCCTTCGCAAGGCGCGACGCAGGCATAGCAGGGGCGATGATCCCCCGTTCTCCGGTCAGCGCAGGCTCGTTGCGGCAGTTGGGTCGAGTCCGCCAGACCTCCTTCGCGACGCGCCGTTCCGGCACGATGACGGCGGCCTCGACACAGCCGGCGCAGAACGACACGAGGAGCTCGCCGGGCGATGACCTTGCTGTTCTTGGCGGGGCGCGACATCTCGAGCAGCGACATGTCGCGCTGAGGGCGACCGGGTCCTGACTCAGTGGGCGGATCGACGTCACGTCACACCCGGTATCAGTGTTGCGGGGAGAAGGACAATGGTCACGTTGGTGTTCCCTACCGACTGCGGTGGATTCGTCACGTGAATCCTCCGAAGGTACCTGACGCGGCGCCGCCGGTGAAGTAGGAAGGCGACGTGAAACGGTCCACAACGCCGCTGGTTCAGGGCACCGACGTTCGCATCTTGGCGGCATCGGTCCTGACCGGCGTCCTCGTCGCCATCATCGTTGCGATTTTCGATGCGGTGACCGTGGAGGTCGTTTACCACTGGCTCCTTGAACAGGACCTCGCTACCCAGGCGGCAGCCCCGCTTGCCGGGGCAGTGCTGGCGTTCATGATCCTGCGCTGGCTGGCCTTTGGGACATCTGGTTCGACGTCGGATGAGTACGTGCGCGCGTTCCATGACCGAAACCCATCCATCCCGCTTCGCGAGGTTCCCGGCAAGCTCATGGCGGGCGTAGCAACCATCGGTCTTGGGGGCGCGGTTGGGTTGGAGGGTCCGTCAATTTACGCCGGCTCGGCGATGGGCCTCGGCGTGCACTCTCGACTCGGGTCGTGGCTGCAGCGCGATGAGGCCCGACTCCTGCTGACAGCGGGCGCCGCTGCCGGCGTGGCGGCTGTCTTCAAGGCCCCTGCGACAGGTGTGATGTTTGCGATGGAGGCGCCGTACCGCGATGACGTCACACCGCAGGCGCTGTTGCCGTCCTTGCTTGCTGCGGCATCTAGCTACGCCACGTTTGTCGCTCTCGTCGGCACCGAGCCCGTGATTCCGCTCCTCGAAGAGGACTCGGCATCATTCCTGAGCGTGCAGGCGGTCGATTTGCTGGGAGCCCTGTTGTTGGGCATCGGCGCCGGGTTCGGCGGTCGTGGGTTCGCCTGGTTGGTCCGTCGTGCCAAAGGGCTTGGCAAGGAGTTGCCGATCGGCCAACGCCTCATCATCGGCGGTACCTCGCTCGCGTTGCTTGCCGTCATCTCCGACGAGGCCTTCGGTGCCCCGCTCACGCTCGGACCGGGTACCGATGCCATGTCATGGGTGGTTTCAGACCGAACACTGCAGCTGATTGCGCTGCTGTTCCTGTTCCGGATTGCGGCAACATGCGCAACACTTCTGGCCGGTGGGGTCGGCGGTCTGTTCATCCCGCTCGCCACACTCGGTGTCGTGATGGGTGAATTCGTTGGCTCCGCGCTGGGCGAGGACGAGACGACCCTCTACCCGATCTTGGGCCTGGCGGCCTTTCTGGGGGCCGGCTACCGGGCCCCGATTGCGGCGGTGATGTTTGTCGCCGAGTCGACCGGTGGCGTGGGCTCGTTTGTGGTGCCTGCTCTCGTGGCCGCCGCCGTGAGCCAGATCGTGGCTGGTCCATCGTCGGTCGCGGATTATCAGCGCGAGCATCGGCTCGGGCATCTCGAGCGGCGGTTCACATTGCCGCTCTCCTCGATTCTCAGTACCGATGGACTGACCGTGCCCCCGGATGCAACCGTCAGCGAGTTCGTATATTTCCATGTCCTCGCCCGGCGCGAGAAAGTCGTACCGGTCGTCGATGGAGGGACCTACCTTGGGTTGGCTCGCCTCGACGATATCAGCGGCCTCGATCGCGAGGACTGGGAGCGCACCACGGTCAGCGAGGTGATGGCCACCGACCTGCCGAGTGCGCGGCCGTCGTGGACGTTGCGTGATGCGATCGCGGCCATGGAGGCAACAGGTACCGACATCCTCGCCGTTTGTGATGGCGATGGAACATTCGTCGGCGTCGTCGACGCGGACGACATCGTGAAACTGGACGAGATTCTTGACGAAACCGGGGCGTAAGCCTCTGGGAAAGAAGATCCTTAGTCCTCGTCTGCTGCTTCGAATTCCTCGGCCCATGCAGCGTGCTCGGGCTTGACGTCGCGTGCGTCATCGTCAGAGAAACCCTCGAGCAGCGACTCGAAATCGCCGTCGTGCGAGCGCTTCAGCTCACGCGCTTCCTCATAACGCCGGTGTCGACCTTTCTTCACCGTTGTTTCTCCCGATCGCGGACTTCAAGACCCTCCACTCTAGCGCATGATTATGGTTCGGCACACGCATCCGCAGGCCTCTCAGCGCAACCTCAGGTGACGGGACGGTGACTGCGCTCTTCGAGCACGACTGCGCTCTTGTCGAAGGCCAACGCCGCGTCGCCAGAGATCAGGCGGGTAATCGGCTCACCGGCTATTTGGGCCCGCCACCCAGTAGCGAGTCGGGCATCGTCATCGCCTCGCACGAGGGCTTCGATATCGGCCCGGGTGGCCAGCAGGGTCGGGTCCATTTGCTGATCGCGGGCCACCTGGTTCACCCACGCCGCTACGAGCGCCACCGCCGGGCGGAGATCGCGGTTGTCGTCCTGGCGCTTCTCGGGCCTCGGCGGCCGCCAGTTCGCCTCGGCTCCCTCGGCAACTGCGGCCAGGATCTTCTCCCCCAAAGAACCCCGAGCCGCGCCCTTGTCCACCCCACGGACCTTCTCAAGCTGCTCAACCGATGTTGGCGCAGCTTGGGAGACCGAAACGATGGCGATATCAGACATAACGAATCGCACGGGCTGGTCGATCTCCGCGGCCCGCCGCTCCCGCCATGCAGCAACCGCGCGGGCGATGCTCAACGCACTCCCCTTGAGGTGGCGCGCCTCCTTGATCTTGCGCCACGCCTCGAGTGGTTCGCGAGGCCCTCGATCGCGTGTACGCATGATCTCGCACTCTTTGGCGACCCATTCGACCCGACCGAGGTGCTCGAGCTGCCCCGTAAGTGAATCGTGGATCTCCAGAAGCCTCGCTACATCAGCGGCTGCATAGTCGAGCTGTGCGTCTTTCAGCGGCCGCTCCAGCCAGTCGGTGAGCCGGTTGGACTTTGGCAGCTGGACCCCGAGCTCTCGTTCGTGCAGTGATGCAAGAGACGGTGTCGACATGCCCAAGAAGCCAGCCGCTATTTGCGTGTCGAAAAGGTGCTCTGGTACGGCACCACACGCTAACTCAAGCACCTCGAGGTCCTGCGACGCGGCGTGGAGTACTGCGAGTGTGTCTTGCTCCATCAGCGAGCGCATCGACGAGAGGTCGACCTCGAGAGGATCGATAAGAACGAGCTCACCGGGCCACGCGATCTGGATGAGGGCCACCTTGGGCCAGTAGGTGCGTTCGCGGTGAAACTCGGTGTCGAGCGCGTAGCGGGGTTGGTCTGCGAGCTGATCGAGCACCGACGCAAGTTCGACGTCGGTCGCAATGAATCGGTGGTCGCGCATCGGGTCAGGGTAGCGAGCGTCGTGAGTGGCTTTGCTGATGCGTCATGTCCCGAGCTTGTCGGGTAGGTCGGCGGGCGTGTCGGCGTCGGCGTATGAGGTCGCTCGCCAGCCGACAACGTCGATCCGACGCACGGCAAGACTGTCGACGGCGTTGCGAGGCGCACGAATGCCCTCGGTAAAGGACGCCTCAAGGGCTGCTCTCGCGCGCTGTGACCACACCGCGTGAATCCACTGCGGCTGGTCGTTGACCACGGGGACAACGACATCATCGCTTCCGAGTTCGGACACAAGCGTTCGGATCTCGGTGCTCGACGGAGCGATGAGGTCGCATGACACGACGGCGACGGCCTCAGCTCCGCTGCAGACCTGAAGTGCGGTGACGATCCCCCCGAGTGGTCCTTCACCCGGGAAGCGATCGGGTTCCGAGCGAAGTAGGAGCGATTCGATGCGGCCGGAATCTCCCCCGATCACAACGACCGGCTCGGCCCCGGCCTCGGTGAGTGCGGCCGCAACACGGACGACCATCGGCCGACTGTCGATCTCGACGAAGGCCTTGGGGCGTCCCATCCGACGGCTCGCTCCGCCTGCCAGAACGGCCCCTGCCAGAATCACGAAGGAGGCCACTCCGGATCGAGCTGGCGCAGGAAGATCGCACAGCGCGCATCCTCGTCATCTTCGCCAATCTGCGCGGCGACGGACTGCAGGCCGGCAAGCGCACGCAGGAAACCCTGATTGGTTTCGTGCTGCCAGCGAACGTACCCACTCCCCCGCCACCCGTTCGCCCGGAGCCGGTCGAGTCCCCGGTGGTAGCCAGTGCGGTAGGCGGCGTACTTCAGCGCCGGCTCGTCGACTGTGTCACCGAGACTCGCCCAGGCAGCGAGGAAGCGTGGCCAGCGCGCGCACACAGCTCCGATCGCACTAACGGGATCACTGGCACTGCGTGCTGCCCCAAGGGCCACGAGCGCGTCAGCCGGCTCGGGGTCGAGGACGGTCTCGGGAGGTCCGGAGGTCGTAAGATTGACAGGACGATCGCTCATGACGCCGAGCCTAACGACCTCGCCACTACGCTCCGTTCGTGTTTCCTGACTGGCTCACTGCCGATCGCCTGCAATGGGTCATCCTGGGTGCCCTCGCGATCAACCTCGTCGCGATGTGGCTCGTTGCAAAGTTGGTTCGCAAGGCGATCACCAAATTCCTGCTTTTCGTGCTGCTCGCCGGACTTGGGCTTTCCCTGTGGATCCAGCGCGAAGACCTGCAGGACTGCGTAGATACGTGTGAGTGCACGCTCTATGGCCAAGATGTGGAGATCCCAGAGAATCGCCGACCGGACCGCTGTACGTCGGACTAGGGAACGCGTTCGATCCGCAGGACGTTCGTGGCCTGTGCCCGAGAGTCGTTGCCGGCCAACACGCCAACGAGCTCGTTCGCTCGGACCAAGCCGGCACCCTTGGCCAGCATGAGCGCCTCGCCGACCATCTCCTCGTTGCTGCCACCCGCCGACATCAGCATCGGCGTTGTGCCCCAGCTGAGGGTGAGTTGCTGCACCGTGGCCTCGTTTGTGGAGAAGCCGAGAATGTTCGCCTCAGGCCGGAACCGGGCCATCGAACGAACGGTGAAGCCCGAGCCGGAGATGCAGATCACGCTTTCGATACCGAGTTCATCGGTGGCGCGCCACGCAGCCATAGTCATCGCGTCGGTAACGGATGCGGGCTCGGCGCCTTCCTCGGTCATTCTCATCGCAGCGAGTTTGCTCGCCCATGCTTCGTAGTCCATCTCCTCGTCGGCGCGGCGGGCAATACGGCTCATAGTGCGCACGACGTTCACGGGGTCCGCACCGACCGCGGTCTCGCCGGACAACATCACCGCCGAGGAACCATCGAAGACGGCGTTGGCGACATCAGAGGCCTCGGCACGAGTGGGAGCCGGGCTGGTGACCATCGACTCGAGCATCTGGGTGGCGGTGATCACCGGACGGCCACCAGCGATGCACTGCTGAATGATGCTTTTTTGGAGGTGTGGAAGCTCTTCGAGGCTGCACTCGTTGCCGAGGTCACCACGGGCAACCATGACCGCACCAGACGCCTCAATGATGCCAGGAAGGTTCTCGACCGCTGCTCGAGTTTCGATCTTCGCGATCAACAGTGGCCCACGGGGGTGCGGTTCGGTGCCGACGCGACGCATGTCGTGCGCAGACCGCACGAAGCTGACCGCCACCATGTCGACGCCGGCGTCAACGAAGGCATCGAGCGCAACAAAGTCATCGGGCGTCGGAGTAGGGATCTGGAGCCGGTCGCTCGGAACGTGGACCCCGGGGCGGCCTCGAAGCGTGCTGCCGTGCACGACGTTGGCCAACATCTTGTCCAGTTGCTTGTCGGTGACTTCGAGGATGGCACCGCCATCGCCGATGGTGAGGCGGTCGCCGACCTGGATGTCGCGCAGGAGGTATTCGTAGTCGACCTCTATGACGTCTGTCGTGGAGCCGTCCTCGCCAACGCGAAGCTCGACCGAACTGCCGGTCGGAACCTCGACTCCTGTCTCGCCGAAGGTGCCGGCGCGAACCTTCGGGCCGGGTAGGTCGACGATAATGCCGACCCGACGTCCTTCATCCTCGCTTACGCAGCGGATGCGTCGGAAGCGCTCGAGGCCCTCATCGATCGTGTTGTGGGCGAGGCCGAGGCGGGCTACGTCCATGCCCGCCCGAATCATGGCTCGCAGCGTGGACTCGTCATCACTGGCAGGGCCAATGGTGGCGACGATCTTGGTGCGACGGTTCATGGATCCGAGCCTATCCACAGGCTGGATCGGCCGGGTTCAGTTAAGACGAGCTAGCAGTGCCGTGGCGCGATTTCGGAGCCCATCATCATCTAACCGCTCGCCGAGTGGCCCGAGGATTGTTGCGGCGTCGCCAAATCGGCCGCGCCGCTCACAGAGAGTGGCCAGCACTCGGGGATCCCCATACAGGGCTTCGGGCAGTGCGAGGCGGAGGTCCAAAACCCACTCGAGCTGTCGCGCGTCGCGCAAGGCGTAGGAGTGCTGGAGGTTGTTCAGCACGCGGTTGACGATTGCGACGGGCCCGGCGGGCGCGAGGATTTGCTCGCCACCCGGTGTGAGTTGGGTCATTGCCCGGCGTAGCGCCTCCGGTTCGACGACTTGGCCGCCGTTGAAGGGGTCTCGGTACTCGAGCGTGGAGGGATCGTGGACGAGAAAGTGCCCCGGTGCCCCAATCGCTTCGATCGCGACACCGACGCGCCGCGCGACTGCGATCACGACGACAGACAGGGTGATCGGTATGCCGAGTCGTCGCTCGAGGACCACGTCGAGCAGGGAGTTTCGTGGGTCCTGATAGTCGGCGGCGTCACCGCGGAAGGCGGCCGCACCGAAAAGGCTGGCACAGACAGCGGCAGCGTTCGCCTGGGGCACGGTCCGGGCTAGTTCGTCAAGCTTGGCCCGGAAGGTCTCGATATCGGCTGAGTCACCCGGACGACACTGGGCGATAGTCAGCAGCGCCTCTTCGAGCGGTACGTCGTCGGGGTCGGCAACAAAGTGCCGTAACCGCTGGGGCAGGTCCATTGGTTCACGGTACCCAAGGCAGGGCCTGGGCCTTCGCTAGGGTCACTGGGTGCCCCACCCGTACCTCGCTACCGACGGTCCCGTCGGCTTCGCTCATCGGGGTGGTGCCCGCGTGCACCCGGAAAATACCGAGCGGGCATTTCGCCACGCGATGGACCTCGGCTTCCGCTACCTCGAAACCGACGTTCACGCGACCGCTGATGGTGTGCTTGCGGCCTTCCACGACGACCGCCTTGAGCGAGTGACCGACGCCGCCGGCGCGATTGCCGATCTGACCTGGTCGGAGGTTTCTCAAGCGAGGGTCGGTGGAACCGATCCCATCATGCGACTCGACGAGATGCTCGAGTCGTTCCCTGACGCTCACGTGAACATCGACCCGAAGGCGTGGGCATCCGTTACGCCCCTAGCCGAAACCCTCACCCGGATGGATGCCCTCGACCGGGTCTGTGTCACGGCATTCAGCCGCCGACGGACGCTGGCCGTAAAGAAACTGGTTGGTGAACGACTCTGTACTGGGGGCGGGGTCGGCGCGGCGATCCAGCTTCGCTCGGGGGCGCCGCTGCGCATGCTCGGTGGTGTTGACGTCCTTCAGGTCCCCCCGCGGGCCGGCCGCCTCACGGTCGTGAACTCGGAGTTCGTCCGCAACGCTCAGCGCCAAGGGATCCACGTCCACGTGTGGACGATCGACGACTCTGCAGCGATGCACCAGCTCCTCGATCTCGGCGTCGACGGCATCATGACCGATGAACCGAGCGTCCTGCGGACCGTGTTTCGCGAGCGAGGACTCTGGCCGCACTGATCTGCCGTAGCGGGGCCGAGATGGGAACGGCAAAGGGTTGGCTACCCCGGTGAACAACCACGATGCGGCTTTTTTGCACGCTTCGGTCCGTGTGCCAAGTCCGTGGCGATTTCAGCGCTGGCAGGCAGCGCGAAGCGACGTACGTCGCGTACTACGACCCGGACGTACCTCCCGCACCACGAGCAGGAGGAGAACGGGTCGACGTTCGTAGTCGGGGCGCGCACTACCGGGCATTTTCGTTACTGCCATTTGGCTCTCATGCGAGCGATTCAGAGCTCGAAAGCAGCCAAACGGTGGATGAGGTTGGGGAAAAGCTGGCAGATGTTGGGGATTATCGGTGGGAATGTGACCGAAACCTGGGGATTTCGACGATCCCTCTTGCCCTCCGACGCGTGATGTCACATGCTGCCCTTGTCGAAGCGGACGAACCGACGCTGGGACGTTGAGAAGCCAGAAGGAGCGAAAGCTCCGGAAGGTGGACCGAGGTCCTCGGTGGAGGGGCTGGAAGCAGAGACACCGATTCGATCAGGCTGAATCCTTCGGGAGGAGGCAGATCGGCCGGAGACGCCGCCGATGCGGCGGGCTTCCAACCACCACTGCCTGACGAGGGCGGGGGTTGGGCGGAGGAACGTCGAATCGCACTACGGTGATCTCGCCGGGTAACCAGGACCACGCTGCGGAGTGTGGGAGCGGTCCGGAGAGCTCTCCCATGGTGAGGGGTCAGGGTGGCCAGATCAGGGAGCACGCCGACGGGTGTGGGACTGGAGAGGGCCGCTCGGCACCGCCGGGTGCTGCTGGCTGGTTGAGGTCAGACCGGGTGCGAGACGTTCTCACCGGGGCTGGTCAGGAGGAAACCCTCGTACGGGGTGGCCTTCCAGAAAATCACCCACGCTGTCGAGCAAGGGTGTCAGGTGAACGGGTCGACTCGAGGCCCCAAGGAGTTGAGTTTGCGCAAGCGGACGAGGCTACTTGGGGCCTCGTCCCTTTTTCTGGTTGCCATGGTGCGCAGAATCGACGAGGCGCGCGGTGTAAGACGCGTCACGCAGGGTCCGACGAGTCACCGAGTGTCAAACGAACGTGCTCCGGTGGCATATCGACCTGTTGTCGCTGTCCACGACGTCGGCGTGCGCGTCAGTGCAAATGACAGGTGGACGTCCCGGCGTTGCCGCCGGTGTCGGTCTTGCCCAGGCTCCTGTGACAGGCTCGGAGGGTGAGCGACCTGACGATCGA
>JAQWLJ010000058.1 GCA_029247365.1 Acidimicrobiales bacterium
GGACTGTAGCCATCGACCGATAGCGTGCGCCGATGGTCGACCCGGCGACGAACACGAACGACGATGTTCGCGGCCTTGGGATCGCTGGCGCGCTGCTCGCGGTGTCTGCGTGGGGCGCCTCGAGCGTGATCGCCAAGCACGTCGACATGGGTGGCCTCGCCATTGCGGCGTACCGCTTCGGATCCTACGGCCTGGTCGTCGCGCTCATCATGGCCGCGCGCCGGACGCCGGTAAATCGCCGCGTGATGCGAGCGTCGATGGCCGGCGGAATCGCGCTCGGCGCCGACGTCGCGTTCTTCTTCTCCGCAATCAAGCTCACCACCGTTGCGAACGCGACCGTTATCGGTGCGCTCCAACCCATCGTCGTTGCGGTCACGGCCAACCGCTTCTTCGGCGAGGTCATTCGTCGCCGCGACGTCGTACTCGGCCTCGTGGCAATCCTTGGAGTGGTCGTCGTCGTGACGGGAGCAGCGAGCGACGCCCCGAGCGACGTACGAGGCGACGCACTTGCCGTCGGAGCCCTGTTCGCATGGTCGGCTTACTTCATCTTCGCCCGACAGGCCAAAGGCGTCATCACCTCAAACGAGTACACCGTCGGCGCGGCCATCTGGGTGGCAATCATCAACGCGCCACTCGCCTTGCTGTTCGGACAGTCGATGGCCTGGCCATCAGTGAGCAACTGGTTCTGGATCCTCTTGATGGCATTCGGGGCTGGAATCCTCGGCCACGCTGCGATGAACTGGTCACTCCAACAGATCCCGCTGTGGCTCGGCTCGACATTTACGCTGCTCGTGCCGGTCGTGTCGAGCTCCGTAGCGTGGTTTGCGTTCGACGAACCAATCACGGCGATTCAGATCGCCGCGATCGCCGTCGTGTTGAGCGCGCTCACTGGCGTGGTCACCGGGCAGGCTGGCATCGGCTCGAGGCCGCGACCACTGCGACGCTAGGCGTCGTCGCTGGCCGTCAGCCCGTTGAGCACCGACAAGTCCTCTGAAACAAGCTCTTCGAGCAGGTCGGGATCGACCATCGTGAAGAAGTTCGGGAGTTCGAGGCCGTCGCTCACCAGTTGCGCCGCAACAACGATGCGCTCACGGGACGAGAGTTCGGGGTGACACGACGTCAGGGTGAGGCGGCTGTCGCCAAAGTCCCCGACGATCCACGTGTCATCGGGGTCGACGACCACAAAACCCGGACCCAACTCCTCGATCTCGTCTTCGTAACCAGCGAATGCAACCATCGGATCCATCACGGCATAGGTGAAGCGGCCGTCCTTGCTTGACACCACAATCTGATCCCCTGGCTCCAGCTCGTCGACGCGCCCGAACGGTGCGCCATACGTGGTCCGATGACCGGCCAGAGCGGAGTTGCCTGCGAAGCCAGGACGGACGGTTCCCTCGTAGTGGCCGGGGCCGCTTCGAAGGGCGTCGACCGACACGTTCCGCATCACGAATTTGGTGAGATCGATGGCCGGGATCTCGAGGAAGGCGAGCGCATCGCCGTGGTCGGGAAAGCGGGCTGACATCAGCAGAGCCTCCACGCCACCCGGAAGCAGTTCGACCTCGGTGTCTTCGGCCACCGCCTCGGTAATGGTCGGCCCAGCGTCCTCGGCAACGGACGTGACGGTCGTGGTCGACTCGGGCACGACGGCAGCCTCGTAGGCCGCGCGCAACTCCGTCTGCGCGCTTGCCTCATAGGTGCTAGTGCCCCACAGCTCCCACGCCGCATAGCCTGCGACAGCTATTGCGGCGAGGCCGCAACCGACCCCAAGCGCGACGAAGGCCCGGCCCGCGCGTACTCGCCGGGCCGGGCCTTCGGTCGTCACGCCTGCTGCAGTCGGCGGCCGCCAGCCACGAAGGCCGCTGCGCCGACAGCGAGCACAAAGCCCGTGATCAGGTACGCGTTGGTGTTGGCACCCGTGCTGGGCAGTTCACCGGCATCGCCGATCGTGATGACAGTCGCGCTGCTCTCGGTCTGTGCCGCGTTGCCAGCAACGAGAACAAGTCCCTCGGCCGGAACGTCGTAGGTCACGCTGAGTGACCAATCGCCGGCGTCGTACGGCGCAAGGTTGGCGAGGTCACACGAGTCCTCGGCGATGGCCGCCGGGTCGCCGTTCGCTCCCGGGCAGGGAAGCAGGAAGCCAGCATCCGTGAAGCCCGAACCACTGACGGTGAAGTCGTAGCTGCCGGCCTCGGGGACCGACAGCGGGTCTGCTGTGATCGACTGGGCGGCGGCAGGTGCCGCCATTGCAATCAGCGCAGCGAAAACGAGCGCTACTCGGACAAAGGTCTTCATTGGATTCTCCCCCTGGTTTTGGCGCCCCAGACGCCTGACGCACCGTCAGGTTTGATATTGACAGAAAACCACACTGCGTGAAAGTGCAAAAAGGCCTTCGCTGAAGAACCGGTGCCCGGGGTGGGATTCGAACCCACACGATCCCTACGGGATCTGGGGGGTTTAAGCCCCCTGCGTCTGCCAATTCCGCCACCCGGGCCCGCCAGCACAGTACCGGGCCGACGCGCCCGTGGCCCCGACGGGACCCAACGACTACGCCGCCACAAGCTCACCCGAGTCGTCGACTGCGAGCCACAGCACCGCACGAGCCCGATCGGCTTTCACCCCCGACAACCCGTTCGCCACCACCACACCCTCGATCATGTCGGCCACCACCGCCGACCATGGACGCCCCTTGAGCGCAACCGCAACGCTCGGCACGCCACCACGCCACCGGATCGTTCGATGCACACCCGCACGACCAGGTGGCGACCGAAACCCGGGCACCACGAGGGAGCGAAACCTCGCCGCTTGCCCGAGGGAGCGGGCCGCAGCAGCAAAACGAAGACTCGTCGCTTCCACCGGTCTCCACTCTGCCAAGGGGGTGTGACAGAGCGTTCGCTGAGACACCGGCATCCCCCTCCTGCCTCTGCCATGTGCCAACCTCACACCGTGGATCAGTCGCTGCCCCTCAACCCAGCTCAGGAGGAGGTGCTCACCCAGCTTGGCGCAACCCGCGAGGAGCGACCCCGCTTCGACGCGGCACTGCGCCACCAGCTTCGCCGCGAGCTCAACGACGCTATCGAGCCGATGCTTCCCGACCTGCCCGACGACGACACGATGTTCGTGTCAAAGCATCTCCTCGGCCGGATCATGGGCTGCGAGAAGCGTTTCCTGGCCGAAGACGACGAGCAATTCGAATGGTCGGTGCCGCTCGCTCGAGGCACGATTGCACACAAGGCGATCGAGCTGTCGATCCACTGGCGACGCGAACCCGAACCGCTGGTTCTCGTTGACGAATCGATCGCCCGCCTGTCCGAAGGAATCGACGGCCTGGGCGAATGGCTCCAGGGCAGTACCGAGGTCGAGCGGGCCGAACTCCGAGCCGAAGCAAACGATCGGGTGGTCAAGTTCGTCGAATGCTGGCCACCACTCAAGACCAACTGGCGACCGGTCACCGAGAGCCGCCTTCGCCTTGAGTTGCACGACCGGGTCGTGCTTAGCGGCAAGGTCGATCTGGCGCTCGGTCAGGCCGAAGGTGACCTGGCCGGAAAGGTGCTCATCGACCTCAAGACTGGAGGCTTCTCGCCGCAGCACCTCGACGATCTCCGTTTCTACGCGTTGATCGAGGCCGTCAGGCTCGGCACTCCTCCGCGGCTGCTGGCCACGTACTACCTCGATCAGGGCCGGTTCCTGCCCGAGGCGGTAACCGAAGACCTCCTGTATTCGACGGTCGCCCGGGTGATTGACGGGATCGAACGGATCCTCGACACCCGGAAGCGCGCACGAGAGCCCCGGACCGCTCCCGGCCCCGCCTGCCGATGGTGCGTCGCACTCCACCACTGTGAGATCGGCCGCCGTTTCCTTGACGATGGCGACGAGACTGGCCTCGGCGACGGTTGGTGACCCCAAGCCAGGGAACCGAGCTCAGGCTCTGATCAGGCGCGGTAACTTTTTGGGGGCGCCGGCGTTGACGGGTGTACCTCCGCGGCGGCCGACGGCTCGTACTCGCCGAACTCGCCGTCGAGGCCGGTCAACCGGCCGCCAATCGTCAGCAGTATGCCGATCGTGATGAACATCCCACCGGCCACCGCATACGCGAAACGCGGGTCTGTGGCGTCGATAAGTCGCCCAAGGAGCAGCTGTCCGAGTGGGTTCGTGGCGGTCATCATCGTGATGTAAACAGCCAGCACCTTGGCTCGTACCGCCTCGTCGACCTGGAGCTGGATCGCTGTATTGAGTGTGCTCGCCGACGTGAGATGGGCCGAACCCATCATGAACCCGCCAACGAGAGTGACGGCGAACACTGGTGAGAACGCGATGACGAGCGTGCCCGCTGCGTACAGCAGGAACGCGAAGGACTGAATCTGCGACCGCTTGTAACGCGTCGCCGCACCAGCGATAAACGGCGATGAGAGCACGGCGCCAAGCCCGACGAACGACAGGAGGTAGCCGAACCCCCGCTCGCCCTGATCGAAGACGTCCGTGGCCACCGTGACCGACAACATCTGCATCGACATTCCGAAGAATCCGATCATGGTCACAGCCAACAACGCAGTCCGGATTCCCCGTTGGGCGAACGCGTAGCGGGCGGCGGCGATGAAGTCGCGAACTGGGCGCATGGGAGCGGCCAGAAGCGCCGGTCGGGTCTCGAAGCGCATCAGCGCGAGCCCGGTGAGAACGGCCCCATACGAGAACGCGTTCACGAGGAAGGCCACACCAGGCCCCCACCATGCCACCGCCGCTCCTCCCAGCGCCGGACCGACCATACGCGAGGCGTTGAACTGCGCCGAGTTGAGCGTGATTCCTGACAACATCTGCTCGCGGGGCACGAGGTCGGCGACGATGGCCTGCCAGGCCGGCAGGTTGAGCCCAGCACTCACACCAACAAAGACCGACATGGCAATGAAAGCCGCCGCCGACCGCACGCCGCTAAACCACAGCGCCGCCATCCCGACCGCCGGCAACGCTTGCAGCAATTGGGTTGCCAGCAGCACCTTGCGCCGCTGGTAGCGATCGGCAATCGCGCCACCCCACGGCCCCATCAGCGCCATCGGCATGATCTGGGCGAACCCGGCAAGCCCGACCCACGCGGCGCTGCCTGTGAGGTCAAACACGACGATCGGGACCGCAACCGTTTGGAACCAGCGACCGATGTTGGAAATCAGACCACCGAACCAGAACAGCCGGTAGTTCCGGATGCGAAAGACCTCAAGGGCCTCGCGAAAGGGGCTGCTCACGGGCCGCCGATGAGGTAGGGGAACCAGTCAGGGCGAAGTCGATCGCCGTCGCTCATGCCATGTTCAGGAAAGGGTGGGGACGTCGGACCAGGCCGAGACACATAGCGGGCGTCGTCGCCGAAGAGCCGCAACGAAAACGCCCGTCGACGCGCGCCGCCGGGGTTACCTCGCGAGCCGTGGCATACCCCGAAGTCAAACGCAACCGCGTCCCCCGGCTCGAGCGCCCACTCGAGCACCTCAAACTGGTCGGGGTCAGCATCGGGATCGGGGACCGGTAGGTAATCGTCAGCGTTCGGGTAGAAGTCGTCGCCGGCGAGCCACTTCACAGGCAGTACGTCTCGCTCCCAGCGATGCGAGCCGGCGATGAGCCGTAAGGTCGTGTCGGTCGATACCGGATCGAGCGGGATCCAGAAGCTGATCGTCTGCGTACCGTCAACGAAGTAGTAGGGCCGATCGGAATGCCACGGGGTCAGGGTCGGCGTGGCGGGCTCCTTGACCAGGACGTGATCGTGAAACAACTGCACGGTCTCGGCCTGCATCAGCCCGGCAGCAAGCTCCGCAGCAGCCGACTCGAAGGCGAAACGTTCGAACGCCGGAATCCGGTTCCAGTTGCAGTAGTCGTCCCAGAAACGGCCTCGCTCCCCCGTCGGGACATTCTCAGCGAAGGCGGAACTGGGCTCGATCTCGTTGCGCTCCACCCCTTCGGCCAGGGTGTCGATCCACTCGCTGAAAACGCCGCGGAGGCACACCGCGCCATCGCGTTTGAACGCGACAACGGTGTCGGTGTCGAGCGGGCGCGCCATTGTCCCACCGTACCGAGGGGCAGTCGCCTCGCCTGCATCCGATGCCAGATGCCACACTCATGCCATGAGTCTCATCACGACCGAGGTGCGCGACCGAGTCGGCATCCTCGCGCTGAACGATCCCGACCGCCGCAACGCCATCTCGCTGGCCATGAACAACGAGATCGTGCCGGTACTCGACGACTGGGAGAACAACGATGACATCGGAGCGATGGTGCTCACCGGCGTCGGAAAGGGGTTTTGCGCGGGCGCTGACCTCGACGAGCTCACCGCCGGCAGCAACGCCGAGGAGATGAACGCTATCTACGAGGGCTTCCTGCGGATCGCCCACAGCCCGCTGCCAACAGTCGGTGCGGTCAACGGTGCTGCGGTCGGGGCCGGCATGAACATGGTGCTGGCATGCGACGTGATTGTCGCGGCCCGGGAGCGAGCACGCTTCGAATCTCGGTTTCTGCAGATCGGCATTCATCCTGGCGGTGGCCACACGTGGCGGCTTCGCCAGATCACCGGCCGTTCCACCACCATGGCGATGGTGATGTTCAACCAGATGCTGAACGCCGAACAGGCAGTGCAGGCGGGCCTGGCCTGGCAGGTCACCGATGACGTCAATCTGATCGACGACGCGGTGGCATTGGCTACGATCGCGGCGGGGCAAGACAAGGAACTCAACGCTCGCGCAAAGGCCACCATCCTCAGCCTCGACACAGTCTCAGAGTCGATGGAAGCAGTCGACTTCGAGGTGCACCCTCAGCTGTGGTCAATGGGCCAGCCGCCATTTCGCGAGCTGGTGGCGCGACTGCAGCAAAATATCTCGAGTAAGAACTGACCGTGGCGGCGTCGTGGGAAGCACCGGGCCCGGGATCCTGGCAGCTCGATCGCTCACACTGGGACTGCGCCATGACGCCGATCGGCTTCCAGGTCGGCCGCTGCGGCCTCGAAACGGCGTACCGCACCGGCTTCGCTGAGAGCGGCGTTCCAGCCGACGGAATCGACGTCCGGAACGTCAACGGCTTCGCCTACTCGCGGATCCGTCCCCTTCTCGGCGCCGACAAGCCATCAACGAAGGCGCCACCCGACTGGGTCATCAAGCTGGCTGGTCGCGTCCATCCCGAGATGCGGCGACGCGAGAAGCGTGCCGCCAATCGCCTGGCGAACCCCCAGTTCCGTCAGGTCCTCGCCAACTGGACCACCACAATCCGGCCAGCAACCGAGGCCCGGAACCGTGCGTTCCAGGCCATCGACCTGTCGTCGCTCACCGACGAAGAGCTTGGCGCTCACACCGACAAGCTGTTCACCTACGCGTGCGAATCCTCGGTGCTTCATCACCGCCTCCACATGGACGATTTGGGCCCGCTTGGGCACTACGTCGTCTTCTGTCGTGACCACGGCATCGAAGCGGAAGCGGCTTTGCAGGCACTGGCTGGGGCCTCCCCATCGACCACCGAGCCCCGCCGCGCCCTCGTTGCGATCCGAGCCGAGGTTGAGTCAGCCGGCACCACGCCACGCGACCTCAACGATGTGCGTGCGGCATCACCTCGCGCTGCGGCGCTACTCGACACCTACCTCGACAGGCACGGCTCCGTCCTATTCAGCGGCTACGACCTGGACTCTGCGACGCTCGGCGAGCGACCTGATGTCGCCTTCGCTGCGATCATGACGGCTACCGACCCGACCCCGGGCACGAACGCCGCCACGGCCGCAGCGCAACTGTTGGCCACGATCGACCCTGCCGATGGTGAGGAGTTCAGCCGGATGCTCACCGACGCTCGCGAGGCAATGGACATGCGCGACGACAATGGACCGATGACGATCGAGTGGCCCGGCGGCCTCATGCGCCTAGCCCTCGTCGAGGTCGGCTGGCGTCTTGCCGATCAGGGTTCGGCTACCCATGGTTCGCATGTCTTCGAACTCGATGCCGAAGAGATCACCCCCCTCCTCATCGCCGGTCGGGGTCCTGACGCAGACGAGCTCGCCGAGCGAGCCGCAGCCCGGGCCGCGCAGCGGGTTCTCGATCCCCCTCCCTTCCTCGGTGACGACCCTGAGCAGCCTCCCCTTCACCTCCTTCCGCCTGCGATGGCGCAGGCGATGGACATGGTCACGACCGTCATGGCCACACTCTTCGGCGAGAAGGACGAGAGTGCCCCGCCGCTGACCGGTTCCGGAATCGGAACCAAGCCCTACATCGGCGTCGCTCGGGTCGCAGAGACGGCCGAGGATGCCATCGCCGCGATGCAGCCAGGCGACGTGCTCATCACCCGGGCAACGTCACCCGCGTTCAACCTGGTGCTCGGGATCGCCGGTGGGCTCGTGACGGTCCATGGTGGGCCGATGTCGCACGCCGCGGTGCTCTCCCGTGAGCTCGGGTTACCGGCCGTCGTCGGGGTCGAGGACTGTCTCGAGCACATCCGGACGGGTGACCGAGTCGAGATCGACCCCGCGAAGGGCATCATCACAGTCCTCGCCTAGCCACAGCGGCAGCCTCTGGCGATGCGTACCCGCTCCCCTGCCGCCATTCGCGAAGACTCAGGTGGCAAAGTCGTCATTCGTGACTGCCTTCGGCGCCTGGCAGTGCCGATAGCTGCTCCCGGCACTCGTCGCGAAGGCAAGTATCTGAACGAGTTGCGCCGAGATCACATCGTTGAAGAAGACCGTTCGGGGCAGGGGCGCGATGCGGTCGATTGTCCCTACGTCTCGTCGATCTGAATTGGCGGGTCGGTAACGCTGAGCTGGTCCCACACGAACGCATCGGACAGCGCCATCACCTGGGCATAGCGTGGTCCACCCTTCTCGGCGCGCGCGTTGCCGGGGAAGGGGTTGGCGGGCTGAGGCACCGGGTCGTCGGGGCGGCGGTACGGCGCAGGGTGCTTCATCGCCTCAAGCTCATCGGCATCGATACCGCAGAGCCCAACGACCTCCGGATCGATCCATGCCCGCCCATCGATCGCCTCACCGCAGGCGATCTCAAGGTTGAGGCCTTCGGGTCCTTCGAAGTAGATCGACTGGCAGAAGCCGTGATCCAACGGGCCGAACACCTGCACCCCCTTGGAGCGGATGCGGTCACGCATCGCCAGCAGTTCGTCGAGCGAACCGATGTGGAACGCGACGTGCTGCATCGTGCCGCCCCGGACACCACCACCTGCGCCATCGGCATGGCTAACACCGAACTCGACCTCGGCAGTGTTTTCTGGGTGCTGCACGAAGGCGACGTAGCTGTCGCCAGCAAGTTCTATGAACCCATGGAAGGTGTTCGCAACGCCGTGCATCCAATAGAGGGCCTTCAACGGCAGGCCCAGTACGTCACACCAAAAGGAAAGCTGGCCCCTCATGTCGGCGGTCGACAGGGCTAGGTGGTTGACGCCGTGCGGGTGCAGTGTGGTCATGTCAGTTCCTTTCGGCCCCGACGAGCGGGGCGTGACGTGACGTCTCGGTGTGGGCGATTAGCGCGTCCGTCAGCGCCTCCACGTGCTCGGCCCGAAGCGTCGGCTCGGTCGCTGACACGTTCGTCCGCTCGTCGTCTTCGGTATGGAGTTCGTAGAGCCCGTCCTCGCCGGTGTTGTAGCGGGTGTACCGGTGCGTCGGCGTGATCAGGGTGCGGATCGACGTTGCGAACGGCGCGTGCCCGCGCGGAACATCGACATCATCTTCGATGAGCACGTTGTCTCGTACCGTTGCCCCGTTGTCGTCGAGGACCGGCACGAGACTGTGACCCTGGATCCCGTGGTAGCCGGGCAGCGCAGCGAGCTCGAGCAGGGTGGGGCCAAGGTCGATGCTGCTGGCGAGCGAGGAGCTCCGGCCCGCCTCACGGCGAGGGTCGACGATCACCATCGGCACCTGCAAGGTGCCGCGGTAGTGCATGAAACCCTTGAGGAGCAGACCGTGGTCGCCCATCATGTCGCCGTGGTCGGAGGTGAAGACCACGATCGTGTCGTCGGTCTGGCCGAGGTGCTCGATCGTGGTGAGAATTTGACCAACCCGGTCGTCGATCATCTCAATTGATCCGTAGTTCGCTGCGATCGCGTTCTTGGTGACCTCCGCGCTCGTCGCGCCCGTCATTGCCACCCAGTTGCGCATCTTGTGCACCGATCGGCTCTGGAAGGCCCTCAGATACTCGGGAGCTCCCTCCATCGCATCGTCGAACGTGGCGGGCAGCTCAATGTCGGCGGGGTCGTGACGGTCGAACCACTGGCCCGGCGGGGTAAACGGGTGATGAGGATCGGGGAACGATGCCCATGCAACCCACGGTGAGCCCTCTGCAGACGCCTCCTCAATGAAGTCGATCGTCCGGTCGGCGACGAACGAGGTCGAGTGGTGCTCTTCGTCGTATGGCGGGTCGTAGATCTGCCACCAGACCTCACCGCCCCGTCGCCGGGGATTGTCGCTGGTCTGCGGCACCCGGAGATGCTCGGGGTTGGCTCCCCGTTCGACCGCCCACTGGTAGTGGTGGCCGGAAACGCGAGCGCCGTGATCGATCGACAGTTCGACTCGCTCAAAGCCATAGAAGTCGGCGGGTGCCTCCGGCACGCCATCCCAGTATCGCTCGTCATTCTCATACTGATCCCAGCCCATTGGATACGGCGCGATAATCGAGCCGACCTCGCTCGTCGGCATCATCGAGTTCCGGCTCATGCCGTGCTGGAGGTGGGACTTGCCGAGCAACGCAGTGCGGTAGCCCGCGGCCCGGAAGGTTCGCACGTGGGTGTTGGCGCTGAGTTCGAGTGAGCGGTCGTTGAAGATCACCCCGTGGTTGCTCGGCATCCGTCCGGTCATGATCGTGCAGCGGTTTGGCATGCAGACCGGGTTGCTGACCCACGCCGATTCGAAGACCGTTCCTCGAGCGGCGAGCGAGTCAAGGTTCGGTGTTCGCACCACCTCGTTGCCCATGAAGCCCGTGTGGTCGGCGCGCTGCTGGTCCGTAATGATGAACAGGACGTTGGGGCGACGCGACTCGGTCATGTCGGCGATTCTGGCACCCACGTCGAAGGCGAGCCAGACTGCGAGGCGATGGACGCGGAGATGCTCGAAGTCGATGTCGAAGCGGGTGAAACCGTGCTCGATGTGTACGAACGGAACGGGTGGGGTGATGGCCTCCCACTCGAAGCGCCGACCCCCGAGCGAGTCAACGCCATGCTCGCCCCGCTTGGCAACGTCGACCCCGACGAGGTCATCGCCGTGCTACCACCGCGTTTGGGCGAAGCGACCCGCCGCACGATCGCGATCAACGCCGCGCTCGCCGGGTGTCGCCCCGAACACCTGCCCGTCCTCGTGTCGGCGGTTCGGGCCCTCGCCCACCCCGACCTCAACCTGCGCGGCGTCAACGCCACCACCCACTCAGTTGCACCGCTGCTGATCGTCCACGGTCAGGCGGTGGTGGACGGAGGGTTCAACGCTGGGCTCGGCGCATTCGGACCCGGAAACCGGGCCAACGCCACGGTTGGTCGAGCGCTCCGGCTGATCTTGCTGCACATCGCAGGCGCCCGACCCGGCCCCGGCGACGCATCGACGCAAGGCGGACCCGCAAAGTACAGCTACTGCATCGCCGAGAACCTCAACGACTCGCCGTGGGGTGGGTACGCCCGCAGTGTCGGGATCGACGCGCCCTCCGCAGTCACGATCCACTGTGGTGAGGGGCCCCACAACATTCACGACATGGAGTCCAAGGAACCGGCTCGCATCCTCGACAAGGTGGCGTCGGCGATGACCTCCACCGGGCAGAACAACGCACCGATCAGCCAGGGTGAGTACTTCGTAGCACTGTGCCCCGAGCATGCGGCCGCCTGTGCTGGCGACAGATGGACTCGCGACCATGTGGCGGCGTACTTGTTCAACCAGGCTCGATTGCCGGTCAAGGAGCTGAAGCGCGCGTTCGTGCTACGGGCCTGGGCGCCATGGATGCAACGGCTCACCGACGATGACCTCGTCCCGATGACCGAGTCGGTTGCGAACATCAAGATCGTGGTGGTCGGCGGCGCCGGGAAACACAGCTCGCTTATCCCAAGCTGGGGCATGACTCGGAGCGTGACCGTGCCCGTCGAGAAGTGAATCCTGAGAATGAAAAGTTAGCCCTCAGCCAATACGCTTCCGCCATGAGCGACAACACCGACTTCGGCTTTGGAACCCAGATCCGCAAGTCGCCCTATTTCGACGCGACTGTGCGGTGGGGCGCAACGGGCTTCTCGGTCTACAACCACATGTACATCCCCCGAGATTTCGGCGACCCCGAGCAGAATTTTTGGAACCTCGTCCACGAGGCGATTCTCTGCGATGTCGCCGTCGAACGCCAGGTCGAGATCAGCGGCCCCGATGCCGCACACTTCACCCAGCTCCTCACCTGCCGTGACCTGTCGACGATGCAGGTTGGTCAGTGCAAGTACATCCTCATCACCAACGCCAACGGTGGCCTGCTCAACGACCCAGTACTGCTCCGTCTGGCCGAGGACCACTTCTGGATCTCGCTCGCCGACAGCGACATCCTCCTTTGGGCACAGGGCGTCGCGACCCACGCCGGCATGGATGTGACGATCCGAGAGCCTGACGTCTCCCCGTTGCAGCTCCAGGGCCCGAGGTCCGGTGAGATTATGACCGCGCTATTTGGCGACTGGATCGGCGAGCTCAAGTACTACTGGCTGCAAGAAACCGAGCTCGACGGTATCCCGCTGGTCGTGAGTCGAACCGGCTGGTCGAGCGAGCTCGGCTACGAGATCTACCTGCGCGACGGAACCCGGGGTGACGAGCTCTGGGAGAAGATCATGACGGTCGGCACGCCGATGGGTCTCAAGCCGGGCCACACCTCCTCGATCCGTCGCATCGAAGGCGGCATGCTGAGCTACCACGCCGATGCCACCATCGACACCAACCCGTTCGAACTCAGCCTTGACCGTTTGGTTGCAGTCGACAGCGATGTCGAGTTCATCGGCAAGGACGCACTGCGCCGCATTCGCGACGAGGGCGTCCAAAGGCGCCAGGTCGGGATCGTGATCGAGATGGACCCGCTGACCGGGCCCAACACCACGTTCTGGCCGATCACCGTGGCTGGTGAGCAGATCGGGAAGGTCACGTCAGCGGTGTGGTCGCCCCGCCTCGAGCAGAACATTGCGCTCGCCATGATCAGCACCGAGCACGCCGATATCGGCTCGAAGCTCACCGTCGAGACCAACCTCGGTCCGAAAAGCGCCGCAGTTGTCGACAAGCCGTTCTACGACCCGAAGAAATCGATCGCAACCGCCGCAAACCCCTCGTTGTAGACCCACCGTCTCTCGACGCAGCGACAGCGAAGATCTGCCGCTGGCCGACAACCGTGCGACCCCGCAACCGTGTTCACGGCTCCAGCGGACCGCTATGAACTATCGGCGGGGCTGAACGCTTCGTCACCCGCTGCTGCGGTGCCTGCGCCCTCAAAGCTCATACTCGGGTAAATCTCGGCGAAGCTCGCAAAGATCGCGTTAAGCGGGAGGTCGTCGAAGGTCCCGCGTTGTTTCACGTACTCCATGTGGCGGTTGCCAGACTCGTCGAACGGATGCATGAGCGCATCATCGGTTCCATCGAACTCGAGGGCTCTCGTGCCGAACTTCTGACACAGCTCGATATTGAACGCCGTACTGAGCTTGAACCACCGGCCGTCGAGGAGGAGTTGGCTGTAGCCATGCCAGGCGAAGACCTTGGTACCCATCGATGCCTGAAGCTTCTCGGACGTGAGATGGTTCTTGACATCGGCGAACCCGAGCCGGGCTGGGATACCGCAGTTGCGGGCCGCAGCGGTGAGCAAGACCGACTTCGGCACACACCAGGCCGTGTCGGCTTGAGCGATAGCGCTTGCCTTGTAGCTCTCGGGCGATCGGTCGGTTCCGTACGGGTCGTACCGAAGCCCATCGCGAACGGCGTAGAACAGCTTGATCGCCATCTCGGTGGGGTCGGTTGCGGCGCCGACCGCAGCCGAGGCGTACGCCTCGATCTCGACCGATTCGGCGTCGAGGAACCACGTCGGTTCCAGCCATGCGGGATCGACGTCCTCCATCGAGTGGAAGCTACAGGTCCAACGTGCGCGACACTGAACCCATGCAGATCCACACGCCCGAGGGCAACCTCGGTGAGATGCCAGCTAACGGCGCCGCCTCGTTCCCGGTACTCGCCGGCAAAAAGATTGGACTGCTCGACAATCGCAAGCCCAACGCCGACGTCGTGCTGAGCCATATCGCCGATCGCCTGGCAGCACGGGTGGGCACCGAGGTGGTTCGCCGAGCCGCCAAGAACGCGGCCATTCCCTGCGAGGACCAGGTGTTGGAGGGGATCGCCAAAGAGGTCGAGATTGTCCTCACCGGCACCGCTGATTGAGGCAGCTGCACGTCGTGGAGTGTCCACGACTCCGTGAAGCTCGAAGCGATGGGCGTGCCGACGGTCGTCGTCACAACCGAACAGTTCCGACGGCTCACCGAACAGGTTGCCACGAGCCTGAGTCGACCCGATCTGCGCATCGTTGAGACCCGTCACCCGATCGGCGGGGTCGATCCCGAGACGGCGCGCGAATGGGCTGACGAGGTCGTCGAGGACGTGATCGCTGCGCTCACCGAGCCTCGCTGACATGCCAATCGAGATCGACCACCGCGGCAAGGTTGCCCTCGTCACGGGTTCTGGAGCCGGAATCGGACGCGAGATCGCGCGCTGGCTGGCGACGGCTGGCGCCCATGTGGTCGTCAATGACATTCGCGGGGAAAAGGCTGACAGCGTCGTTGCAGAAATCACCGCTGCGGGCGGCTTGGCTCAGTCCCACGTTGCCAATCTTCGAGACGACCATGCGATCGATGCTCTGGTCGCCGGGATCGTCGAGCAGCACGGTCGCCTCGACATCGCGGTCAACAACGTGGGCATGTATCCCCCTGGTCGCTCGCCGAAGCCGTTCGTCTCCGGTCGCGGCGAGGACTACCGCGACATCATCGACCAGAACCTCGTGTTGGCCGCACTATGCGGTCGAGCCGAGGCCGAAGCGATGACCGAGGCCGGTGGGGGGATCATCCTGTTCGTGTCTTCGGGCGAGACCACTCGTCCTGCACCGTTCACGTCGGTCTACGCAGCGGCAAAGGCGGGGCTGAACCACCTGGTGTCGTCAATGGCGGTCGAGCTCGGGCCCGCCGGCATCCGAGTGCTGGCGATGGCACCGGGTACCACGCGTACCGAGATGGTCGCAGCGGCCTTCACCGAGGAACGCTTTGCTGAAATCGCGCAATCCACGCCGCTGCGAGCTTCCGTTGAGCACGACGAGCTAGCCCGCCTTGCGGTATTCCTGACGAGCGAACTCGCCCGAGCGATCACAGGCCAGCTGATCCTTGCCGATGCCGGTGCCTTTCTCAGCCGCAATCGGCCGCCAAACAACGAGGGCCTGACGACCGCGCCAGACGACTAGAAGCCGATCCACTTCTCGATCAGAGCCTCGCCTCGCTCGGCCCAGTCTTCGCTCGTGATCGCGAAACGGATGTGGTCTTCCCAGACACCGTTGATCTCGAGGTACTTGCGGGCCGTGCCCTCATCGCGAAGGCCGAGCTTCTCTGCAACGCGACGGCTGGCACCGTTGCGCGGTACGACGGCCGCCTGTATCCGGTGGAGATGGAGTTCCTCGAACGCGAACCGGGCAACCACCACAAATGCCTCAGGGATGTAGCCCTGACCGGCATGCGCCTCGTCGACCCAGTAGCCGGCGTAAGCATTCTGGAACGGGCCTCGCTGGATCGAGTTGAGGTTGATCTCACCCGCAAACGCGCCGCTGACGAACACGCCGAATCCGTACCCAGTGCCAAACTGCCGCTCCCGCTGGCGGGCCGAGCAGCGCGCCGAGAACGCTTGGGCATCCTCTACGACGTCGGGCTGACCGGGTAAGCGCTGCGGCTCCCACTTGGTGAGCCATTCCGCGTTCCGGCGCCGGACCTCCTGCCATTTGGGGAAGTCCGAAGCCTCAAGCGGGCGCAGCAAGATGTGGCGTCCGAACAGCGTCGTCACGGCCGGTGACCGTACCCCAAGGCATCGTGAAAGCTCGGTCTCAGTGCTGAGCTTCGATCTTCTCGACGAGTGAGCTTGGACCCTTGCCGTTGCCCACTGCAGCTTCAGCCTGCTTGAGACCTCGGTTGTCGACATCGTCAAGATCGGACCAGTAACCCAGCGCAAGACCGCCACCCGCGTAGCCGATGAGCGCCGCCAACTCCGCTGGGAAAGCGCCCGCAACTGCGGGCGGATAACTCAGATACTGGTTCTCCTCCTGCCGGAGCCAGTCGAGGCAGTAGTCCATGTTGAGCCCGATGCGGACCCCATCGGATCGGTTCTCACCGCCTCCGTGAATGACGCTGCCTGAGTAGACGACGACAGAGCCGGCCGGCATCACGGCCTGCACGATCTCGTGGGCGCTCGCGTGACGATCGTCGTCCCACTCGTGGCTGCCGGGCACGATCCTGGTGGCGCCGTTCTCGACCGTGAAGTCGTTCACCGCCCAGATCGTGTTGAGCTGCGGTTCGACCGTGCGTGGCAGATAACCACCCCACGCAAGCCGGTCGCGGTGCAACGGCTGGGCTGGTTCCTCCGGGCCGATCGCGATCGTCTGGGTGAGCATGAGCTGCACCTTGTTGGTCCAGGGAGCGAGGAATGTACGCACCGCTGCAAGCACCAGCGGATGCATAGCGACCCCATGCGACAGGAACGACTGGGCCAGCAACGCGCCCGAACGGCGGGTGCGATGCCCAACAAACTGGTCCGTGCCGTACGCCGATGCCTCAACGACCGGCTCGAGTTCCACCCGAAGGGACTCCACCTGGTCGCTCGGCAACAGGTTCTCGATGATGCATGCTCCATCGGCTCTCACGGCCGCAACGACGTCGTCGACCCCTGCGTCGGGACGAAATCGCTGGAGGTCACGCGCCATCGTTCCTCAGGCCTCCAACTGGGAAGCCAGGTACTGGGTTGCCTCGATGAACTCTTCAAGCATCTCGAATACCACTCGTGCGGTCGACTTCGACTCATTCATGTTGCCGACGATCTGCCCCACGAAGTAGTTGGACAGCTGTTCGGCTCCCGAACCCTCGTTGTAGGCAGCGCGGTCGATTCGTTGGATCGCCTCGGAGGTCAGCACCATCTGCATCGGCATGCCGAGCGGCATGGGCGTTGCCGGGTTCTCCCACTCTTCCGTCCACGCCGACTTGAGCTGGCGGGCGTGCTTTCCGGTGCGGCTCCGGGAGCGGATCGTGTCCGACGACGTCGCTGAGAGGAACTTCTCTTTTACCACCGGATGGGTCTCCGCCTCTTCCGTCGTGAGCCAGACCGACCCGCACCACACCCCGGCCGCGCCGAGAGCCATCGCTGCAGCCATCTGCCGACCGCGCCCGATTCCGCCTGCGCCGAGTACCGGCGTGTCACCGACCGCATCGACGATCTCCGGGATCAGGACCATCGTGCCGATCTCACCCGTGTGGCCACCGGCCTCGGAGCCCTGGGCGATGATGAAATCTACTCCGGCGTTGACATGCCGCTCTGCGTGCTGGGCCTTCCCCGCCAGCGCGCCAGTCTTTGCGCCGACCTCTTTGCAGCGCTCGATCATGTGCTGGGGCGGCGGTCCCAGCGCATTGACGATCAGCGATGCGCCGTGGGCAAGGGCGATGTCGAGGTTCGGGTCCTGCGACTCTGCCGACATCGGCGCGGCGCGGTCATCGCCACCGCTGCCGATAGCACGCCCCACCTCACTCTCCTCGGTGGGAAGGGGTGGGACGTCGTAGCGCTCCAGGATGCCGTCGAGGAACTGCTTCGCCTCCGCCGGGATTAGATCGCGGACTTGCCCCATATTCAGGCCGCCTTCATCGCTGCCTGCATATTTGGCCGGGACGATCAGGTCGACGCCAAACGGCCGATCGCCGATCTCGTCCTTGATCCATTCGAGGTCGATCTCGAGTTGCTGGGGCGAGTGAGCGACACCGCCCAAAACACCAAGCCCACCGGCCTTGCACACCTCAGCCACGACATCGCGGCAGTGGGTGAAGGCGAAGATCGGGACGTCGATCCCAAACATCTCTGTCATTGGGGTTTTCACGTGCGTACTCCTCCTCGCTGCGAGTTCGCGACACCGGTCATGTCGCTCATGCGCAGAATCACTTCTTTCGGGTCACCTGCACCGGCAGGTGTGCGTATCCGTGGACGAACGACGACAGCGTCCACTCGGGGTCTCCTTGAACATCGATTCGCTCGAACCTCGGGAGGATTTCCTCCCACAGGATTCGCAGCTGCAGCTCGGCGATGCGGGCCCCCATACAGAAGTGCACACCATGGCCAAAGGACAGATGGCGATCGGCATTCGGGCGATCGATCACCAGTTTTTCGGCGTCGTCACCGAACATGGCTTCATCGCGGTTGGCCGAGATGTACCAGAGAAGGACCTGATCGTCCTTCTTGATCTGTTTGCCGCGGAACTCGACATCGTGGTTGGCCGTGCGCCGCATGTAGGCCAGGGGCGTCTGCCAGCGGATGACCTCTGGAACGAAGTTCGAGATGAGGCTGGGGTCCGCCTTCAGCTTCTCGAACTGATCGGGCCATTTGTTCAGCGCATAGATGCTGCCCGACATGGTGTTGCGGGTGGTGTCGTTCCCCCCGACGATCAACAGGACAAGGTTGCCGAGGTGCTCCATCGGCTTCATGTCCTTGGTGGGCTCGCCGTGGGCGAGCATCGAGACGAGGTCAAAGCCGGGGTTCTTGCGGCGCTCCTCGAAGAGGCCGTCGAAGTACTCGACGCATTCGATCAGCTCGGCCCGCGACTCTTCGCGAGTGAGGAACGGGTCGGTGGAATCTGGGTCCGGGACAGTGGTGACGAGGTCTGACCAACGAGTGAGCTTGCGACGGTCCTCCATGGGGAAGTCGAAAAGGGTCGCCAGCATGAGCGTGGTGAGCTCGACCGACACGGTGTCGACCCAGTCGAATGTCTCGCCCTCGGGCAACGACTCGAGGAGCTCGATCGTGCGGTTGCGGATCATGTCCTCGATCGTGCGGAGGTTGCTCGGCGCCGAAACGCCCCGGACCGTCTTTCGCTGATCGGTCTGATCGGGCGGGTCCATCGTAATGAACGAGGTGAAGGGCAGCGCATCTTCGGGGACCGGTGTCCCGATCGGTGGGGAGAGGGTGATCCCATTCGCCGACGAGAATCTCTTCCAGTCTCCTTCGATCTCGCGCACATCGTCCCATGTCGTGATCGACCAGTAGCGACCGGCCGATCCCAGCTCATTGAAGTGAACCGGATCCTCAGCTCGCAGGCGGGCGAAGTGTTCCTGCCACCGGTCTTCGCGAAAGAGGTGAGAGTTGTACGGGTTGATCTCCTCAATGCTGAGTTGATGAGCCCTCGGTGTGTCCTTCGCAAAGCGGGCCTGCTCGAACTCGGGGCTTCGGCGCGGGGTCTTCGCCAGCCACTCTTCTCGTGTCAATTGGGTGTCGGTCATGTCCGTCCCTCCGTTACCTCGTCTGTCGCTGGGTCTCGGCCCAGGTCATACCCTGCTGGACATCGGGTTCTCGGGGCAGCCCGAGCGCCATCTCTGCGACGATATTGCGCTGGATCGCCCACGTTCCACCACCCAGCGTCAGGGCCGGGGCGAATAGATACCCGTAGTGCCACACCGGATCGGTGTCAGGGAACTGCCGTTGTTTGGCGTCGGCCGAGTTGATCTCGGTGGCACCGCGTCGCATACCCGAGGGGATGTCGCCCGCGGGGCCGGAGCCGTTGAGCATCCCGGCGGTACCGGTGACCTCCTTGGCAAGCTCCATCACTTCCTGACCGTGTTCGTCGGCCATCAGCTTCTGGATCGACGCCTCGGTCCCTGGCGTCCGGCCATTGAGCTTGGCCGAGAGCGTGCGCAAGCGGTTGAGCCGGAGCACTTCGGCGTTGGCGTGGAGCTTGGCAAGCTTTTGGCGAAGAACCGGGTGAGCGGTGCCGCCGCGTTCGCGAACGAGCTCGAGCAGCGTGGCAGCCGATGGACCGGCGCCCCACAGCGATCCCGCCGAACTGAGCGAGACCCGCTCGTTGGCGAGCGTGACCTTGGCAAGACGCCAGCCATCGCCCTCCGCGCCAATGCGGCTCTCGACGGGAAGTCGCATGTCGTCGAAGAACACCTGGTTGAACGAGTGTGCAGTGGTCATGTCGATGATTGGCGACATCGTCAGGCCCGGCGTATCCATCGGAACAGCGAAGTACGAAATGCCCTTGTGCTTCGGAGCCTCTGGGTTCGTGCGGGCGATCAGGATCCCCATGTCAGAACCATGAGCCCCCGAAGACCAGATCTTGGAACCGTTGACGACGTACTCGTCACCGTCGCGCTCAGCCCGGGTAGCAAGGTTGGCCAGATCGGAGCCAGCCTCAGGTTCGGAAAACAACTGACACCAGATGTCTTCGTGGGCAAAGATCCGATCGAGGTATCTGGTCTTCTGTTCGTCGGTTCCACCCGCCAGGATCGTCGGCGCCGCCCAACCGGTGCCGATTGCGTTACCACCGTGCTTGCGGCCCTTGGGATCGCGAACCGGAAGACCTTGGAGTTCTTCCTGGATGATGATCTGGTGCATCGGGTCAGCCGACAGGCCCCAGGGCTCGGGCCAGTGCGGCACGACATAGCCCGCCGCGTGCAGTTCAGCCTGGGTAGGGCTCGGATTGGCAACACGCCATTGCCTGACGGCGAGGCGACGAGGATCGTCGTGAGGAGGGAAGTCGAAGTCCATCAGCGCTCCTGTGTACTCATCGGAAGTGCTCCGGGACCCAGGCTGCGGGCCGCTTCTCGAGGAAGGCAGCCATGCCCTCCTTGGCATCGTCGCCCGAGAAGAGTCTGGCCGACAGCGGGGCGGTCCATGCGAAGCCCTCGTCGGTGGCGAGGTTCGGGACCGTGGCGAGGAGTTGCTTGGTCGCGGCCAGCGCGGACGGGCTGCCCTTCACTAGGTCAGCGACGACCTCGTCGACCGCAGCATCAATCTCCTCGGCCGCCACCGCTCGATTGATGATCCCCATACGCTCGCCCTCGGGGGCGAGGAACCGGTTGCCCCGCAGGAACGCAGAACGGGCATCAGCGGCCCGCATCTTCGGCAGGCAAAGGACCGAGATCATTGCCGGAGCAACACCGATGCGAACTTCGGTGAATCCCATCTTCGCCGTATCGAGCATGACCGAGTAGTCCATTGCCGCGGCCAGTCCCATTCCTCCCGCCACGGCGTGGCCGTTGATCTTGCCAACGTAGGGTTTCGACGACTGGCCGAACCGGGCGAACATGTCGGCGGGGTCGACTCGACGAAGCGGCTTAGCTGCGTCGGTGTAGCCGGAGCGTTCAGAGAGGTTGGCTCCGGCGCAGAACGTGTTGCCGGTGTTGGTGAGCACGACAACGCGGACCAAATCGTCAGCCTCGGCCGCATCGAGGGCATCCATCAGTTCGCTGGTGAGCTGGGCGCTGAGCGCGTTCTTGCGTTCGGGGTCATCGAGGGTGATGGTGCAGACTCCATCCACGATCTCAGAGCGGACGACTGCGTCGGTCATACGGCTAGCTTCTCCTCGGTGCGGCGCCCACAGGTAATCCAATGATGCGATGGCTCGCGAAGGCGACGGTTGTCGTCGCTTTGATAACCGGCTGTGGATCCGATGAAGCGGCCATTGACCTCGCAAACCAGGACCTCACTCGAGACGGACTGCGAGGTGTTGATCTCGGCGGCCTTACCCTGACGGACACGTCGTGGGATGACGTCGACTGGCGAACCGTCGACATCGAGTCGCTGGTGCAGGCCCTGGGCCTTACGTTCGGCGACCACAGCGAAGGCCGCAGTCTCGACGAAATGATCGACTCCTACAGCAAGTACCTCGGCACTGACCCCGTTATCGGTACCGCCGAGGAGGACATCGTTTTTTGGATGATGTCCGTGCAACTCGATCGTCTCGCCCGCGATCTCGATGTCGAGGGATTCGACGCGTTCCGGGCCGATGCGGCCTCCTGGCCCGATCTTCTGCCCGACAGTTCGGCCCGGTTCCGTGAACGTATGGCGGGTCTCGTTTCCAAGTCGTTCCACCTTCGCCAGGCACTCTCGATCGAGACGGGGCGTTAGCACGCTCACGATGTCAGGCCTCGGAGGACGACATCGACCATGGCATCGGCGGCATCCTTCGGCGACGACGAGAGCGTCGGCAAGACCGCCGGGCGAGCGAACTCACGGCCAAGTCCGGCGATCGTGCGGGCAACCGCTGCCGTGTCGACCGAGGCGATCTCACCCTGCTCTACCGCCACATCGAGCAGGGCACGGGTGACATCGATCAGGTACTCGGAGTGGGCTGCGTTCATGGCGACCCCTTCTGGGATCGTGGCCATATCGTCAGCGAACTCGGGGGTGATGTCTTGCACGGCGACGGTCGCAGCGCTGAGGTACGCCCTTACGGCATCGAGCGCGGTCATATCGTCGTCGACGACGCTGTTGGCGACCCTCCCCACCTTTCGCAGGTTGCGATCAACCACCATCAGCACGAGTGCATTGCGCCCCTCAGCGAGGCCGTACAGCGTTCGCAGCGAACAGTTCAGCTGGGCTGCGAGTTCGGCCATCGTGACATCGACGAAACCCTTGTCGAAGATTCGCCCGAGTTCGTCGAGGATCTCGCGCTGCCGACCGGTGAGTTCTGCTTCGCGCGCTCGACTAAGAACCGGGTCCGGCGCCGAGACGTTGCGCAATCGGTCACGGAGCGACGTCGTCACAGATCCTCCGGCAGGAGCGAGACGGGAATGTCGGTGTGGCGGGACCGGAACCACTCACCAAGTGACTTCGCTTGGCCGTCCTGGCGGGTCGATGCCGCGACACCTCCCTGCAAAATCCCGTGGATAACGAAGTTGACCGACCAGATGTTGGGCATCTCGAACCGTTCGATCTCGAGTTCGGCGGCCTCCGGCAGGAGCTTGCGCACGCGGTTCGTTGAGAGGTGATCCACCATCCATGCGTACGTCTCGACTGATCGGGCGAACACCCCGAGGTTGGCATTGCCTCCCTTGTCGCCGGAGCGCGAGCCAAGGATGGTGCCGAGTGCAACGCGGCGAGTCTCACCGGTCGGCGGCGCTGGAATGTCGAACTCCGGTGCAGTGACCGGAGCCCCACCGTCGGAGGCGACCGACTCAACCACGGTGCGCTCACCGCCGAGGACGACAACATGCTGCGGCACAAGGTCGGCCGGTACGAGACCAGACGTATGCACCCCGAACGGCTTGCCCGCTCCCCCACTACCCAAGCCGTACATCCCAGGGATGGTGGCGAGCGCAAGTTCGTTCATCCCACGCGCCAGCGACTTCGTCTTGCGCTCGTCGGCGTCCTTCACCGTGAGTCGCCACTGGGCGGTGGCCGCTTCGTTCGACACGGGGTCGATCTGATCAGTGCGGACCACGGAGCGACTGACGCTCTCGAAGTCGTCCGGGCTGAAGGACGACGCGCCCCAGAAGGCGGCGTCGATGAGCTCGGCCTTCGCCTCGATGTCGAGGCCGGTGAGCGCCACAGTGATGTCGGTGCGGAATCCACCCAAGGCATTCATCGACACCTTCAGCGTGTCGGGCGGCCGTTCGCCCTTCGTCCCGCTGATCCGGACCTGGTCCGGGCCCTGCTGACGAAGGGTCATCGTGTCGAAGCGGCTGGTCACGTCGGGACCCAGGTAGCCGGGCGGACCGATCTCGTAAAGCAGCTGTGACGTCACGGTGCCGATCGTTACCGCACCACCTGTGCCGGGGTGCTTGGTGATGACCGATGAGCCGTCGGCCTCGACCTCTGCGATAGGGAAGCCGGTTCGCGCCATGCCAGGAATCTCGGTGAAGAACGAGTAGTTGCCGCCGGTGGCCTGGGTTCCGCACTCAATCACGTGTCCCGCCGCGACAGCGCCCGCCATCGCATCCCAATCGTTGCGGGCCCAGCCGTGATGCCACGCGGCAGGTCCCGCCACGATCGCGGCGTCGGTCGTCCGGCCAGTTACGACGATGTCGGCGCCCATATTGAGTGCTTCGACGATGCCCCAGGCACCGAGATAGGCATTGGCCGAGATGTAATCGATCGCCGCAACCGGTTCGCCGGTCTCGTGGTCAATGATCTCGACGCCAGCCTCACGCAGCTCTGCGAGCCGGGGTAACAGATTGTCACCGTTGACGTAGGCGATCGTTGGGTTCAGGCCGAGCGTGTCGGCCACGTCAGCCACCGCTTCGGCACAGTGGTCGGGGTCGAGACCACCAGCGTTCGACACGACCTTGATGCCGTTGTCTAGGCAGGTCCCCATGACCTGCTCCATCTGGGTGACGAAGGTTCGGGCGTAGCCCGAACCCGGGTTCTTAGCCTGGGTGCGAGCCAGGATCAGCATCGTCAGCTCGGCCAGCCAGTCGCCGGTGAGCGCATCGATCGGTCCGCCCTCGACCATCTCCTTGGCCGCTGAGAGGCGGTCGCCATAGAAGCCCGAGCAGTTCGCGATACGGATCATTCCGCCTCCTCGATCGTCAGGAGCAGCGCGCCGTTCCCGACCTGCCCGCCAGCC
>JAQWLJ010000069.1 GCA_029247365.1 Acidimicrobiales bacterium
GACTCATAATCGCTCGGTCGTGGGTTCGATTCCCACCGGGCCCACCACCGCGAACAATGAATTGGCGTGTCAGGTAGGCCAAGCGCTTTTCCTGGGCACGGGAGGTATGACCAGCATGGGTCGTTGGGTTCCGTCATGGCCGGCAACCTTCGCAGCGGGACACCTTCGGCAAGGAGTAACGATGCACGGTGGCAGCGAAGGTCCCGTGGCTTGTCTGCTTGTTGGATCGGGGGCAGCGCAGCGAGCATCAATATGCGAAGTGGAGTGAATCCATCAGCTGGGCCACGACCGTAAAGGTGACAGTGCCGCAATGTAGGGTGCGGCAACTGCCGAGGAGTGCGCGTGAACGAAGGTGACATTGTCGACGACTTCGAGTTGCTTGACCAGCACGGGTCAGCAGCGCTGCTCAGCGACCTGGTTGAGTCGGGTCCGGTGGTTCTGTTCTTTTATCCAAAAGCCATGACCCCTGGTTGAATCATGGAAAGCTGTCACTTCCGTGACCTCGCGTCAGAGTTCGCCGAACTCGATGCGGCACGGGTGGGGATCAGCGCCGATCCGGTGGATCGGCAGAAGCATTTCGATGAGCAAAACAATCTCGGTTTCCCGTTGCTGAGCGACCCCGACCGTGAGGTCCATAAAGCGTTCGGCACGAAGCGTATGGGGTCGCTACCCGGCAAGCGGGCGACGTTTGTGATTGGTCAGGACCGCGTGGTCATCAAGGCGATCCGCAGCGAAACCAACATGTTGGCGCATGCCGACGAGGCGCTCGACGCCTTGCGGAACCTTGCGAGTTGATCAGCTGAGCGTGTCGTCGAGCCAGACGGGGGCTCGATCGAGGAGGAACTCAGCGACCTGCTGACAGCGGTCGAGTTCCTCGCAGAGAATCTCACGTCCAAGCAGGATGCGCCCGAGACTTGCCTCGACTCGGGCGACCATTGCCACGGCGCGCTCGGGAGCGTCGGTCACGGCCGCGAAGCTGTCGACTGCCGAGACCTCGAGCGGTAGCCCAGTTCCCCCGATACCGGCCAGGTCGGTAGCGAGGACGAGGAGATCGGGCCCAGCAGGCAGCGGCGGCAGTGCAAACGAGATCGTGACGGGAATCGTGATCGCCTCGTCGGGCTCGCCTTCCTCGCCGACCCGCATGACCTCGTCTTCAAAAGCAATGAGTGTGCGAGGGTCGACCTCAAGCGCCATGTGTATGTCGAGCGGACCTTCACAGGAGCGGTCGGGATGGAGGTCGATCTCCCATGTCTGCCGGTTGGTGTAGGTCTCGATGAAGTGCCGCTCGTCGTGGACGTGGAAGCCGTGTTCGGCCACATGGTCCTTGAGGTCGGCGACAAAACCCTGGAGGTCGATCACTGCCATCGCCATAAGCCTGCCATGATTCGCGCCGGTTGCCTCCCCGCCGTGTCGCCGGTGTGGTCTACTGCCGCGGTGATCGACGACGACCTCCTCGCCTTGCTCCATACCTCCGTTGATGCCGTTGTCGACGTGTTCGCCGAGCACGACGACTGGGGTCTGTCGGGGCAACGAGACGGACAGTATGAAAGCGATTTGGCTGCCGATGCGGCTGCCCTGCGGGTTCTCCGGGCGTCAGGGCTTGGGGTGCTGAGCGAGGAGTCCGGGGGGGGTGGCAAGGGACTGCTCGCCGTTCTCGACCCGCTCGACGGCTCAACGAATGCCTCTCGGCCGTTGCCGTGGTTCGCGACGAGCATTTGCGTGATTGAGAACGGCGAGGCCCGTGCCGCGGTCGTTCACGATCACGCAAGTGGGGTCCGTTGGGATGCAACCGCCGGCGGTGGTGCCCGTATCGACGGTGTCGTGTTGCCGAGCCGGGGGGCGGTGCCGCTCGGGGACTCGGTGGTGGCGATCAACGGGCTTCCAACGACCAATCCGGGGTGGGCGCAGTTCCGGTGTTACGGCGCCGCAGCGCTCGACCTCTGCGCCGTGGCTGATGGGCGATTCGACGCGTTTGTTGACTATGACGTCGACGCGCTCGGCCCATGGGACTATCTGGGCGGCATGCTGATTTGCCAGGAGGTAGGGGTGCGGGTGGAAGACGCCTTCGGTCGACCGTTGGTCGTGGGCGACCACGCCGCCCGCCGCACGCCCGTCGCGGCGATCGGACCGGCGTTTGATCAGCTCGCTGCCTCTCGACGGCGCGAGCCGGGGTCATGATTCGTCGCACCCTCCTTCGCTGGTTTGGCCAATTACCGAAGCCGGTCCGACGATTCGTCATTCGCCGAGCTGCGCCGACGTGGACGGCGGGCGCGGTAGCGATTCTCGAGCGCGCTGATGGCCGCTGGCTCATGGTCAGCCCGGTCTACCGCAAGGGATGGTCGCTGCCCGGCGGTCTGGTGGACCGGGGTGAGGATCCCGCTTCCGCGGTCATCCGCGAGTTTACTGAGGAGCTCGGGCTCACGATCGCTGTGACCGGCGATCCGTGGATCGTCTACGACTCGACCGTGCGCCGGATCGACGCGATCTTTCGTGCTGAACTGGTTGACGACATCGATCTCGACGCGATCCGGGTGCAGACCCCAGAACTCGACGGCGTCGGCTGGTTTGAGCCCACAGCGCCTCCCGAGATCGAAGAGGAAACCGAGGATGTGCTTGTGCTCGTCCGCCGTGTCAACAAAGGCGGACCGAGTGTTCTCTGGCGCTGAGGCGGCCCAGCTGCCCGGTCACAGAGCAGTACCAGCGACTGGCGCCTGCTGCCGGTGTTCGGCAGGCTAGAGGGATGCGCCATGCCGTCCAGGTAGAACTCGTCAAGACACTGCTCGCCCATCTCGACGCAGGAACGAACGTCGATGCGGGTGGGCTACGCCTGAACGAGACAGCGACCTATACCGACCCGGCACAGGCCGACCGGGAATGGGATGAGTGGTTCGTGGGCCTTCCACAACTGCTCGGCATGAGCGGGGATCTTCCCGAGAACGGATCGTTCCTGACCAACGACGAATTCGGTATTCCGATCCTTGCAACACGTGACCAGAGCGGCAATTTTCGAGCCTTCGTCAACGCGTGCCGCCACCGCGGTGCGATCGTCGAGTCGGAGGAGCGAGGCACGAAGCGCCGCTTTACCTGCCCATTTCATTCGTGGAGCTACGACCCCGGTGGTGCGCTCGTGGGCCTGCCGAAGCCTGAGCACTTCGGCGAGGTCGACAAGGAATGCCTAGGACTTCGCGAGCTGGCAGCCGAAGAGCGCCATGGGCTGCTGTTCGTTCACCCCGACCCCGGTGGCGAGATCGACCTCGACTGGTTGCTTGGCGATTGGTTCAACGACGAGTTCTCGACCTGGGGGTTCGACGAACTCGAGCGCCTCACCTCCGACGAGTACGAGACCGCCTGCAACTGGAAGCTAGCGATGGACACATTCGGTGAGACGTATCACTTCACCTCGCTGCACGCGAACACGCTGGCCAACAACTTCCACGGCAACGTGCAGTGCTACGACGAGGACGGCCATCTGCACCGGATGATCCTCTGCAAGAAAGCGATCGATGAGATGCGCCTGCTCCCCGAATCTGAGTGGGACATCACCGTGGCCGGCTTGCCCGTCTACTGGCTGTTCCCCAACGTGATCCTTATGCCGTTCGAGGTCGGTGTCTTCCTCGTGCGCGTGATCCCGGATCGCAACGATCCTGGTCGCCATGTCAGCAAGATCGACTTCTACCTTCATCGAGACAAGCTCGATCAGGCCGCAGCGGACATGGGTGTTGCCGACCTAACGGAGATGGCTGCGAACATCGCCACGAACTTCAGTGAGATCATCCGCGACGAGGACTACGTGATGTCGTCGAGCCAGCAGACAAGCGCTAACGGTGCCGCGCTCGACCAGGTCGTCTTCGGCCGAAACGAACCAGCTCTGCACCACTACCACAACACCTATCGGCGCATGTTAGGACTCGAAGTATCGCCCCTGATCGAGTCGATCACGGCGTGAACGACACACCACCCGAGTTCATCGCGCCGTGCCTCGACGCCGAGGACGGACGGGCCCTCGCGGCGTTCTGGCAGCAGTTCCTGGGTTTGCGGTACCGACCAAACCAAGGCCCTGACGACGACCCGAACTTCATCGTGCTCGACGATTCGACAGGCGCGCCCAAGCTCGCCGTTCAGCAGGTCGAGGCGCTGCCACGGGCGACGTGGCCCGGCGGCGATATCCCCCAGCAGATCCATCTCGACCTCCATGTGCAGACCCGAGCGCAGCAGCGCCTTCAGGTTGAGCGGGCCGTGACGCTCGGCGCGTCGGTGCTCGACGACCGCGCCCACGATGCTGCTAACCCGCTGGTGGTCATGGCCGATCCCGCCGGTCATCCATTCTGTCTCATCTGTCCTCCCGATTTGTAGCGACGGTGTGATGCGGCGGTTGGCGGCCGAACTGTTTCGCTACGGCGGTCGGGTGATCGGCGCGTTGCTGTCGGCGAACGCCCTGGTCTTCCTTGCGATTGAGATCTCTATCCCCGGTGGGTTTCGAGCGGTGCTGTTTCCAGGCGGGTTCAACACCGACGTGCCATGGCAGCGCGAGGTCGTGGATGAGTACCGGCTCGATGATCCTGTTGTCGTGAGATTCTTTCACTGGGTGCTCGACGCACTCCAGGGTGATTTCGGCTACTCGACCCGCAATGGTGAGCCAGTCTGGGACCTGATCTGGCCACGTGTGCCGATCTCGTTCGAACTCATGGTCGTCGGCGTGCTGTTGGCGTTGCTTATCGGACTGCCATTAGGGGTTGTTTCTGCTCGCTTCGACGGCAGAGCCCCCGGCGGTGTGGCGAACGGTGTGCTGGGGTTCTGCCAGTCGGTGCCGGTGTTCATCACATCGCTGATGATGATCCGGGTTTTCGCCGTGGATCTCGGGTGGCTTCCAGCCGCAACGTGGGTGCGCCTGACCGACGACATTGGCGCTCACCTGCGTCACCTCGCCATGCCGGCGCTGTCGCTGGCCATGGCCGAACTCGGCACTGTCGGGCGTGTTGTTCGCTCGGATCTGCTGCGGGTGCTCAACGAAGAATTCGTCGTCGCCGCCAACGCCAAGGGCCTGAGCGCCCGCTATGTGCTGTACCGCCATGCCTTGCGCCCAGCATCGCTCGGTCTGCTCAACGTTGTCGGTCTGTCGGTTGGTGCGCTTTTGTCCGGCACGATCCTGGTCGAGATCATTTTTGGCATCGGCGGGCTGGGGCAGTTGGTGTTCGAATCATCGATCCAACGCGATCTCCCCGTTCTGCTTGGCCTCACGTCGTATCTCGTACTCGTCTACGTCACCGTGAATACGGTTGCTGACGTCGTGATGCGGATCCTCGATCCGCGTCTCGCTCCACGGGGGATAGTCAGCGGTGCCGTCACCGCGCGCAAGTAGCGTCGTGGCTGTGGTGATCTCTGCGTGGCGGGCCCTTATCGGGCTCGTGGTACCGCATCGTGCTCGACTCGCCGGCATGGCCGCTGTGCTGGCGGTCGCTGGCGCGCTCCCGCTCGCCGGGCCGCTCCTCATCGGCCGGTTCATTGACGATGCCGTCAACGGGGCGACCTCCACACGCCTCCTCTTCCTTGCTGGCGTTTACATCGCAATCGGTGTCACCCGCCAACTCATGGCCGTTGTCGTCGCTTGGATCGCGGCCGACCTCGCGTGGACCGTCACCAACGAACTCCGGTCAGATCTGACCCGTCACGTGCTCTCGCTCGACCTTGGGTTTCATCGACGCACGAGCCCAGGTGAACTCGTCAGCCGGGTCGATGGCGACGTGACGGCCCTGAGTGAGTTCATCGCCCAATTCGCAGTCAAGGCGATCGCGGCCGCGGTCACGCTGGTCGGCATCGTCGTAGTGGTCGCAACGCAGGACTGGCGGATCGGGGTCGGGTTCGCCGTCTACCTGTTCGTCGCCGTTGGGGTGATGTATTCACTGCGAAACCAATCCGTCGACGAAGCGGCAAGCGAGCAGGCGGCAATGGGACGGCTCCTGGGCGAGGTCGAGGAACGGCTCACGGGCGCCGACGACCTGCGGGGCAACGGCGGTGGCTCCCATGCGGTCGCTACCTTCCAGGTCGCAAGCAAGCGGTTGCTGAGAGCGATGCTGTTCCGTGAGAAACAGGCCGTCATCTTCTGGGTTGTGTCGAACGCGGTTTTCGCCTTCGGCGGTATTGCGATCCTCGCGACCGATGCGGCGCTCCTGACGAGCGGTTCGATCACGCTTGGCACCGCCTACGTCATTTTCCAGTACACCCAGATCTTGCGCGAGCCGCTGGGCCAGCTCGCCGATGAGACCGAACGGGTGCAACGAGCGGCCGGTGGCATGACGCGAACGCTCGAACTCATGGCTGAACGGTCGGCGATCGCCGACGCCGGCACGGGATCGTTTCCGTCCGGTGCGCTGTCGCTGACATTCGACGACGTCTCGTTTACCTACACCGATGAGGAGGACGGCACACCCGTGCTGCAACGCGTGTCGCTCGAGCTTGCCCCAGGGACCACGCTCGGTGTGCTCGGCCGAACCGGAAGCGGCAAGACCACCATGGCCCGGCTTTTGCTTCGCCTGGTCGAACCAACCGCCGGTCAGGTGCGAATGGGTGGCGTCGATACATCGACGGTGCCGCTGTCGCACCTACGGGCCCGCACCGGTGTCGTATCGCAGGATGTCCATCTGTTCGCAGCATCAATTCGCGACAACCTGGTCTTGTTCGATGACACGATCCCCGACGAACGGGTGCGAGACGCACTGACCGAACTCGGGCTTCTCGATTGGGTCGAATCGATGCCCAATGGCCTCGATACGGTCCTCGGTTCGGCTGGCGGTGGCTTGTCGGCGGGGGAGGGGCAGCTCATCGCGCTCACCCGTCTTTTCCTGCGGGAACCCGACCTCATCCTGCTCGATGAGGCCTCGTCTCGGGTCGACCCGGCCACCGAGGAACGGGTCACCCGGGCGATCGACCGGCTGGTGCGGGGACGGACTGCGGTGGTGATCGCCCATCGGCTGTCGACGGTCGAACGGATGGACGAGATCCTCGTCCTCGACGCAGGTCGGGTCGCTGAACACGGCTCCCAGCAGGAGCTTCGAGACACCGCCCACAGCCGCTACGCCCGCCTGCTTGCGACCGGCGCCAATAGCGAGGTCGACGCCGCGCTCCTCGATCCGGGAGCTGGCGGATGAAGCCCGGTATCCGACCTGACTACTTCGCCTGGCGCACTGCAGTGTTTCGAGGTCGTATCTGGGCGAAGTGCTGGATTTTCTGGACGAGTTTTTACTTAAGTCCTCTGCTGACTGGTTGGCTCTTGAAGCTCGTGTTCGATGAGCTCGAACAGTCGGAGTCGGTCACCCGTCTACTCGTTTTGCTTGGGCTCACCGAGTCGGTCTCGTGGATATTGTTCGCCATCTCGGTCTGGTTCGTCATCCGTTGGTGGGTGGGTGTCAGTACATTGGTTCGAACCAACATGCTTGAGGCGCAAACGGTAAGCGGAGGCCCGAAGGCGGCGACCCTGCCGCTGAGTCCGTCCGAAGCGATCACCCGCTTCCGCGATGACACCCGAGACACGGTCATCTGGGCAGACTCGTGGCTCGATGGCGGCGGGATCATGCTCTACGGGGTCGGGGCGCTCGTCATCATGGCCACGATCGACGTCAGTGCTGCGCTGATCGCACTGGTTCCGGTGGCGGTCGTCACGATCATCACCCGATACCTCACACCGCGGCTCTATGCGGCGCGAGCGGCCGACCGTCGAACCGGGGCAACGGTAAACTCGTATCTCGGCGAGATGTTCGCTGGGATGCTTGCGTTTCGTCTCGCAGGCCGAGAGGAAGCGGCGATTCGGCGACTCGAGGTCCACACGGCCGAGCGTCGTCGCACCGCAGTGCGCGACACGGTGCTGCAGCAGGCGATCGATGGCATGGCGTCGTCGACCGCCGACGTCACGATTGGCCTCACGCTGCTAGTGCTCATCGGCCCTATGCGCGACGGCACGTTGAGCGTTGGCGACATCGCCCTGTTCGTGGCCTATGCCGTACAACTTGGTCGGGTACCTCGGTTCGCGGCCCGTCTGATCACAGCCCGAGAGCAGGCGACGGTGGCGTATGAACGCATGAGCGAGATGGTGGCGCCCGACCGTCCCGCCGACCTCGTGGAGCCCACGGAGGTGACGATCGAGTTGAGCGACGAGATGCGTCGGCGTGATCCTGACCCCGACCGTGTTGCACTTCGGCGTCTGGACCTTCGCAGCGTCACATCGGTCTTTCCCGATACCGGCGGGGGTGTCCGAGAGATCGACCTTTCCGTTGTCAGCGGTGGGTTCGTTGTGGTCACCGGTGAGGTCGGCTCGGGCAAGTCGACCCTGCTCCGTGTGCTCGCAGGCCTCGAGTCGCTCGATGCGGGTGGCATCGAGTGGAACGGCCAAGCCGTGGACGACATTGCGGCCTGGATGGTCCCGCCGCAGGCCGCTTATCTGCCGCAGATCCCGCGGCTCTTTAGCGAGTCGATCGCATCCAATATTCGACTCGGCCGAGAGGGGTACGACTTCGAGGGTGTGCTGGAACTCACCACGCTCTCACACGATCTTGCCGAGATGCCCGACCGGATCGATACCCGCGTCGGTGCTCGCGGGCTGCGTCTGTCGGGTGGGCAAGCCCAGCGCGTCGCCACTGCTCGCAGTCTGCTCACCCAGCCCGAGTTGCTGCTCATCGATGACGTATCGAGCGCGCTTGATGTGGCAACGGAGCTACAACTCTGGACGAGCCTTCGAGCGCAGGGACGCAGCACGATCATCGCTGTTTCGCACCGGCAGCTCGCATTTGACCTCGCCGACGAGGTCATCACGTTGAAGGACGGGTGGATCGTCTGACGGGTCGGTGGCTGCTCAGGTACTGCAGTGGCTGGCCGGTGGGACGTCAAGGGCGGGATTCTGGTCGAAGAAGCCCGCCGGCATCATGGTGAACCCGACGTACTCAACCGGCATGACCGGCCAGTCTTCTGGCCGGGGCACGTGGGTCACGCCGAAGGTGTGCCACACGACAATGTCGGTGTCGTCAATCGGTCGGTCGTCGGCGGTGTAGCTGGGAAGCCCAACGCCGTGGCCGGGGTGCAGGTTGGTGAACGGCCCAGCGCCGGCGTAGTGCTGGTCCTCGTCGTACTGGGTGACCCAGAGGTTGTGGCGGGCGAAACCACCACGCTGTCCGGCGGGGGACTCATCCGGCGGCAGGAGGGTTGGGGTAGACGGGGGCACGATCTTGTAACCGACCGGCTGGCCCATGGCATTGAGTGAGCTCGGGTTGATGATCTTCCATGTGCGGCTGGCGGCCGGGTCGATGACGCGCTTCGCCTGTTGCTCGGTGCGAAGTGGGGTGGCGAGTGCTCGGAATCCTGCCCCGTAGGCGTGGGGGCCTTCCGTGTCGACTTCGACGTTCGTCTCGATGACGGAGTTGGTCCCGCCATCGAGGGCTGGGTCGAGTCGAACGCAGAACAGGTGCTGGTGGATCGGCGAGGTGACGTTTGGTCCGACTTGGGGCGACGTTTCGAGGTCAGTGCCAGCGTGTAGCGCCGATGCGCCGATGATGCCGGTCAACTTGACCTCGAGTTGGATTGTGCCGTCCTGGTAGAAGTACCAGAAGAAGCCGTACTCATAATTGCCGACGGTGTGGACGCAGCTCACGACGAACCGCCGTGAGCGGCGTACCTCCGGTGGTAGTTCGGGCTGGAACACGTTGGTGTGCTTCCAGAGGATCCCGAAGTCCTCCTCATGGGTGCAGATGGCGTTCTCGAGCACTCGCGGCTCGCCGTCGTTTTGCAACATCACTGCGTCGAGGTAAGCGATTTCTCCGAGGCAGTCGCAACCAAGCGTGAGCGAGTTCGCCTGATGTCCCAGTGACGTCTCGCCCGCGTCGAAGGCGTGCTTCCAGAAGTGGAGCGGGGAAGCATCGCCGTAGGGAACGACCATGTCAGACAAGCCCATTCGGTGAAAGACCGTCCGGTCGCGGTCGCCGTCTCGGTAGCGAACATCGTGGATCACGAGGCCTTCGATGGCGTTGACCGAGACCCGCATGCTCCACTTCTGCCAGGTGATCAGGTGACCGTCAACCTCGAAGCTTGGGCCGTCCGGCTGGACGATGTCGAGCGGCTTGATGTCGTCACGGAACTCGTCCTGGAACTGGGCGGCGTAATCGGCGGCCTCCATCGGTGTTGGGACGGCACCGTGGTCCTCTACAAGGATCTCGCCGCTGTCGGCGTCCATGTACGCCGTGAGACCCTCGATGGGGCGGGCGTAATAGTTGTCTTCGGGGTGCTCATGAAGGAAGGCGATCGCCCGGATCACCCGACCGGTCGGCATCTGGGGCGGGTTGATGCCGGCCAGCCACGGTTCGACATGCACCTTGTCGAGGTCGGTGATGCCCCTCGCTTCGAGCGCCGCAAGCCAATCCGGGTGCTCGACGAGCGCGAAAATGACCTGCATGACGTCGTCCATCGAAATCGGAGCCTGCCCCTCCTCGACCCATCGGAAGGCGGCGAGTGTCGCAGTGCCGACCGCCACATCGGCCTCAAAGCTTTGTCCCTGGTTGCGGTCGTGTCCGATCAGCCGAATGAGTCGATCGACTGATTCTCCGGCCTCGTGGCGAGCGACATCGGAACGACTCGGCTCGGCTGCCCACCCGGCGGAGAAGAATGCCCGATCGCTGAGTTTGTCAGCAGCACGCAAAACGGCAACGGCGCTCGTGAGTTCATCGGCGGTGCAGGGGTCAAGGGGATGCATCACGGCCCCATCATCGCGCCGAACGTCGAAACCGGCACACCGGTGTGGTGCGGCTGCGGATAACCTGCCCCCTTTCGGGCGTTTAGCTCAGCTGGCTAGAGCACCTCCCTTACAAGGAGGGGGTCGGGGGTTCGAGTCCCTCAACGCCCACAACGGGGGATTAGTAGAATTCGGGGATTTCTCTAGTAGAAATCGGCCCGCCTACTGCTGGTCTCACATCAACGCTTTGCCGACTGAGAGATCCGCCAGTGGCGGGTGGTTAGGTTCGGTCGAGTTCGTCTTGCCATGCCGGCCGCCAAACCGATCTATTCGGAGAAGGCGGCAGCGATAGGTTCCCGCACAGTCTCAGCGAGCGGGTGCTGAATACCTGTCGCCGTGCGGCGCGATCTAACAAGCGCGTCAGGATTGGAATTCCCCCGCTTTGTGAGACGGGGTTGGTTGTTAGTTCATGCTGCTGATGCAGCGTAGGTCTCGGCGGGTGTTCGGTGCTCGAGGCGGGCTTGGTGCCGGGCTCGGTTGTAGAAGGTTTCGATGTAGTCGAACAGGATCGTGCGGAGTTCGGAGCGGGTGATGTGTTCCCAGTCGCCGTGGATGTGGCGGATCTCGCGTTTGAGTGTCGCCCAGGTGGATTCCATCGCGGCGTTGTCCCAGCACACACCGGTCGCGCCGAATGAGGGCTGAACGTTCCAGTCGGCGAGCCGGTTCGAAAACTCCAGCGACGTGTATTGCGATCCGCGGTCGGCGTGGTGAATGAGTTCGGAGTCGGGCTCGCGGCGGGCCAGCGCCATGACCAGCGCGTTGACGACAAGGTCAGTGGTTTGGCGTTCGCCCATCGACCAGCCGGCCATGCCCCGGTCGTGCAGGTCCAAGATGCCGGCCAGGAACAGTTTCCCATCGAGACATTTGAACTCGGTGATGTCGGCCACCCAACGCAGATCTGACGCGGTTGCGGTGAAGTCGCGCTCGATGAGATCACCGGCGGGTGCAGTGCTGGCGCCGCGCCGCCATTTCTTGCGGCTGTGCGCGCCGACGAGGCCGCACTCGGCCATGATCCGGGCGACGCGTTTCTCGCCGACCCGCACACCCGCGGCGATCCATAGGTGCATCTCGATGCCCGATGGATGTTGACGATCTCGTTGGCAAGGTGAGCATCGTTGATGAACCGATCCGAAAGGTTCGGTTTGGCCCACCGGCAATACGTCGCCCTGGGCAGCTCGACAAGCTCGCAAAGCTTTGTCACGCAGTGGTCCGCTCGATGGTCGTCAACGAACCAGCAGCGGGTCACCGGTTCGTCTCTTTCGCGAAATATTGGGCTGCTTTGCGAAGAATCTCTCGTTCTTCTTTGACCTCGACGAGTTCTTTTCGGAGCCGGATCAGTTCGGAACGTTCGTCCTCATCGAGACCGCCCGCTTCACGAGCGTCGAACTCGACGGCCCAAGCAGCCAACGACCCGTCGCTGATGCCCAGCGATCGTGCGACCTCGACGCGTGGCCGATCCGACCGTTGATACAACTGCACCGCCTCGCGGCGGAACTCTTCGGGATACCTGTGTGTGCCCATCGTGGACTCCTTCCCGGAAGCATTCTCCCAGGCCAAGATGTCTCACATAACGGGGGAATTCCAGGGGTTGGAAACCAATAAGCAGAGCCTTCATCAAACCCAGGGCGATTCAGTACTATGCAAGAAACACAGATGAAAGTGGCTCACATGAACGTTGATAACAGTCAAGTCACGGCTCGGCCGCTTCGGCATCGCCTCGCTTTGGTTGCGTTAGTCGTTGGCTTGCTGGGTGCCGTTATGGCTGCTTCGCCGGCCAACTCGG